>JASGFL010000007.1:0-70805 GCA_047605545.1 Asticcacaulis sp.
AGGTCTTCCCGCACGATTACAGCTTCGCTGACGGTTATCTGAAGGTCGGCGACACGCCCGGTCACGGCGTCGATATCGACGAGAAGCTTGCGGCGAAATACCCCTATGAGCCGAAGCAATTGCCTATCGCCCGACTGACCGACGGTACGCTCTGGAACTGGTAAAACATCAAATCTCCCGAAGGCATCTTCGGGAGATTTTTTTATCGCCCACCCAGCATATCCGCCACCTTCACGGCATAGCGATCCGTCATGCCCGACACGAAATCAGTCAGCGCATGCACGGCGTCATAGGGATTGGTCGCATCCGCCAGATCAAGGTGACAGGCTCTGACAAGCTGCTGATGATAGGGTGACAAACGCGCCGGATCCCAGCCCGCCTGCGCCAGATCATCAAGAACCGGCATCAGTCCGTTCATCACGCGATAGATGACATTGCGCCCGAAAACCTCAAGTTCCGTCTTGCGTGGTGCATTGAAAATCCGGTCACGGGCAATGTCTTTTATGGCCGCAAATTCGGCGGCCTTATCCGACACTTCGATCAGGGACTGAGAAAAACTGCCGTCCATAAGCGCGTCGTAATGCTGCTTAAAGGCCTCGACACAGGCGTTAATCGCACCGGTTATGGCCTGAGCCCGCAAAACAGAAATTTCGGAGAATTGCGATCTCTGGCTCGTGGCCTTGTTACGGCGGGCAAACAGGGACGCCAATGACTCGCTGGCCTGCGCAAAACTGACATCGCCGCTGACAAAGGCGTCTTCCATGTCCATGATATTATAGCAAATATCGTCCGCCGCCTCCATCAGGAACACCAGCGGGTGCCGACGCCACCACCGGCCCTTGACTGAATTTTCCGCCGGTAACCCAAGGGCCTCTGCCGCCTGCGCAAACAGGTCGGCATCATTGTCAAACAGGCCATATTTCTTCAGCCCGCAATAGGCAGCCGGTCTGGCCTGACAGACATTTGCCGTCGCCGGATATTTGGTGAACGCCCCCAACACCCCAAGGCTCAGGCGCATGCCCCCGTCATTGGCATACATTTCCGTACGCGCCACAATACGAAATCCCTGTGCATTGCCTTCAAACGCTTTAAATTCCTGATGATAGGCCGGATCAAGCGCCTTCAGTATGCCCGCAGGCTGCGCGAACTGCTCGGCGAACCAGTTCCCAATAGCCGCCTCACCGGAATGGCCAAAGGGCGGATTGCCAATATCATGCGCCAGACAGGCGGCCTGAATAATACCTGCGATCTTGTCACGCTGCGCTTCAGTAATGCGTCCCTCGTCACACAGCCATTGCCCGACTTCGATACCCAGTGAGCGCCCGACACTGGAGACTTCGATGCTGTGGATCAGGCGATGGTGAATGTGATCATTGTCATACAGCGGATGCACCTGTGTTTTGTTCGCCAACCGGCGAAACGGCGCGGAAAAGGTAATGCGGTCCATGTCCTGCATGTACATCGGACGTCCGGGCCGTTCCTGATAGTCCGGCGCCTTCAGCCGCGTTGTATTCAACAGCCTGTCCCACTCCACGCCTTAATCTCCGCATTGTCTGGAATCCCGTCCCGTTACGCATAGCAGTCGCCTCAGGGAAATGACAGCCTTCGGAAACATATGGATTCTTTTCAGTCCTTAGTGACCAATGAAAGGTCACTGCAATCCATCAGAGGCGGTTGCGTCATGCCTACGCGATACAGACTGGGCTGTCAGCTGAGTTATCACCTGCCGCAACCGGCTGTCTTCATTTTCAATGTCCAGATAGCCCACCTGCAGCGCCATGCCGATCTGATCGAAACCCTGCGACTAACACCTGAAACACCTCTGAAAACCTATAGCCTGCCTGATGTTGGCAACCGCTATATTCGCCTTCAGGCAGATGCCGGCCCCCTGACGCTTGAGTATCAGGCCGAGGTCACGCTTGATCCCTATCGGGGCGATCCCATGCGTCTGTGTGAAACGCCGGTACAGAGTTTGCCGCCGGAAATCATGGCTTATCTGTTGCCGTCACGTTATGTGCCCTCGGATCAGCTTTCCGATTATGCCCGCCACGAATTTGGGCATCTCTATGCCGGTTACAGTCGCGTCACCGCCATATGTAACTGGATCTATGCGCATATCACCTACAGACGCGGTGTATCGGATGCCCATACAACCGCAACCGATACGCTGTTGCAGCGGGCCGGTGTCTGCCGTGACTTTGCGCATCTGGGGATTGCCTTCTGTCGGGCGCTGGATATTCCGGCACGCTTTGTCAGCGGCTATGCCTATGGCCTGAAGCCGGCTGATTTTCATGCGGCTTTCGAGGTCTGGCTTGATGGCCACTGGTGGTTATTCGACGCCACGCGTCAGGCGCACCTTGACGGGTTCATACGTATCGCGGCGGGTCGGGATGCCGCCGACAGTGCCTTTTGTATGGAATTTGGCGGCAATAGCGATGCGGGAAACATCAACATTCATATCGAGCGCCTTGGCAATTTTTCAGACTCAGACGCCCTGACGACTGACGCCATCTCGACCGACACTCCGGTAGGGTTGGACAGCAAGCCCGAGACATGAACCGAGCCTGAATGAATTGCGTCCAATTCGGATAACATTGTGACGGCAACGTAATATTTCGTAGCAAAAACCACACACTTGCGGCCACATGTCGGACAAAACAGTTTATCCGACATAAGCTGCGACGGAAGACATGCTTTTGCGCGTAAACCCTCGCATAGACCTTATTCGTTGAAAAAGAAGATACCTGTGCCAACCATGACATTTACGCCGAACCGTCGCCACTCTGCCCGTTATCTGGCCTGCTCTGTCGGCGTGAGTGCGCTGATGGCCTTTGCCGCGCCGGCAGCCCTGGCTCAAACTGCTCAGGCCCAAACTGCACAGCCTCAGGCGGCGCAGGCAGCACCGGCCACAACGCCCGTCGCTCCGGCCACCCAATCGGCTACTCAGGCGACACCGGCCCAGACCGCCGCCCAACCGGAACAACAGCCCCAGACGGCAACACCGTCAAATGCTGACGACGTCGAAGAGGTCACAAACGTCACCGTCGCCGGTCAGCGTCCGCGCAACCGTATCGACCGCGAAGTCTATGACCCCAAGGACGATCCGGACACCCCGATCTCAAGCGCTGCCGATGCCCTGAACAAGGCTCCGGGCGTCAATGTTGACCCCGAAGGCAATATTACGCTACGCGGCAAGGAAGGCGTTCAGGTTCTGATCGACGGTAAGCCTTCGGTTATGACACAGGGCGAAATGCGCGCCGCGACGCTTCAGTCAATGTCAGCCGACGATATTGATACCATAGAAGTCATCACAAACCCCTCAGCCGAATTTGGTGCAGAAGGCGGTTCGGGCATCATCAATCTAGTGATGAAGCGCAACCGTCGTCCCGGCAAGACTCTGGGCATCAATCTGGGTGCCGGTTCGGACGACAGCCGCAACGCCAGCCTGTCTGCGGCTTACAACAGCGGCCGTTCAACCGTTTCGGGCGGTCTGAACTATCGTGAGATGAACCGTGAAAGCGAAAGCAATACGGTACGCGAACGCTATAACCCGAATACCGATGTAACGACGCGCGGCGAAAGCCGCAGCACCGGCAAGAACCAGATGACCAATTCCGGTATCTCTGCCGGTTGGGACATCAACGTCAATGATAATGACTCAATCGGGGTTCAGGCGCAGTTCAACACCATGGACCGCGAAAACCGTTCGATGAACGAAAGCACTGACTATGATGCGTCCGGTAATCCGTCCAACGTCTTTACCAGTGAACGCGTCTCCTCAGGTGATCGTCAGAACGGCTCCTTCCGTTTTAACTTCAACCATAAGGGCGATCAGGACGGCGAAACCTTCAAAACCGATGTTCGCCTGTCTAAGTCTGAAAACACTGAAAATTCCATGACGACCCAGCTCTACGAGCTTGGCAACCGTCCGGATAACCGTACCTTCCAGGATCGTTTCGACGACAGTGAAGCCATCAATATCAGCGTAGATTACAAGCGCCGCATCGGTGACGGTGAACTGGCTGTGGGTGGTGAGCTTGATGTCGGCAAAAGTACCTATGACAACGCCTATTATGATGTCGATCTGCTCAGTGGCACGCGCACACTGAACACCATCCGCAGCAACAAGTTCATTCTCGATCAGGATGAAACCGAAGCCTATGTCACCTATCAGGTGCCGATCGGTTCAAAATGGACGGTTCTGGGCGGTCTGCGGGTCGAGCATACCGAGGTCACCATCAATCAGGTTACCTCGAACCTGCACCGCACCAACAGCTATACCAAGCTGCACCCCAGCCTGCACCTGAGCTATTACCTGACTCAGAACAGCAAGCTGCGTTTCTCCTATTCGAACCGTATCCGCCGTCCGGGTGCCAACCAGCTGAATCCGTTTATCATCTACTATAACGAAGAAAACGCTTCGTCGGGTAATCCGGATCTCAAGCCGCAAACCACCCACTCCTTCGAAGGTGGCTACGAATACAACAAGGACGGCAAGACCTTCACCCTGCGCGGTTTCTACCGCAAGGATGAAGACACCTTTATCGAACGCAGCTACTATATCGACAACACGGTTCTGCTGACGACGCGTGAAAACGGCGGTGAAGGCCAGTCCGGCGGTATTGAAATCGCTCTGAACGGCAAGATCACAGACAAGCTGAATGTCGATCTGCGCGGCACGCTCAGCTATGATGAGTTGAACACCCGTCGCAACGGCGTGGATGTCAAATCCGATGCCACCTCGGTCAACGGGCGCGCGCGTTTTGATTACCGTCTGACGTCTGCGGATCGCGTTCAGCTGATGATCAACGCGCAGGGCAAACAACTGACCGGTCAGGGTTATAACGAGCCGGTCTATACCGCCGACCTCAGCTACAGCCACCGTTTCTCGAACAAGTTCTCTGTCAATATTCGGGTGCAGGATCTGCTGGATTCCGGGGAGCGCAAGCGCGTGATCCAAACCGAGACCCTCAACCAGACCTCTTACAGCAACTGGGGTGGCCGTACCTTCTATATCGGCTTCTCAATCAATCCTTTCGCCCGTACGGCACCGACCAATACGGACGATATGGGTGGCCAGCGTATGCGCGGGCCCGGTGGCCCAGGCGGCTTCACCGGCGGCCCACGCTAAAAAAAACAGTCGTTACGACAACCGAACGGGAGTCCCTTGGGCCTCCCGTTTTTTTTGTGCGCTTTACGCTGAAATGCTCTTCATTTTTATCAACCGCCACAGGCGCACAACCGTTTTTATTTATGAATAAAACTATTTTTATGCGCGGGTTTTCAAGCCGCACTCTCAGTGCTACCGGTAGCATAAGTATAAAGAATAAGAGGAAATGCCATGCTTCGTCGTACCCTGCTCGCCAGTTTAGGGCTGCTGCCCTTTGTTGCCCCGGTCAGTGCTCTGGCGGCACAGATTGGTGTCAATACGCCGTTTCCGCCCCTCAGCATTGAGCGCATCAATCAGTTGCCCGCCTCTGAACGCGAAGGCTGGCTGGCCTATCTGAAGCGTTCACAGACCTATATGGCCGCCGATAAGGCCGCTCTTCGGGCAGAACGTGTGGGCCTGAGCGCCTACCCTGCCCCGCCCAAAGACGGTAACGGTGTCAACACCATGCCGCTTGATAAACCCGATGAGTGGTATGGCTCTGACGAAGCGAAACTTATCACCGCCAATATTATCAGCTTTCAGACTCCGGCCGGTGGCTGGGGTAAAAACCAGCCCCGCAATGCCCCGCCGCGTGAACGCGGGCAGCTTTATGTGATCGACGAAAACCGCCAACCGCCCGTCGATGATTTTGACAATCCCCCCGACCCGCGCTGGCACTATGTCGGCACCACCGACAATGGCGCAACCATTCACGAAACCCGCTTTTTGGCGCGCGTTGTCAAGACCACCGGTGACGAAGCCGCCAAAGCCAGCGCCCTTAAGGCGTTGAACTACTTCCTGAATGCACAGTTCCCTAATGGTGGCTGGCCTCAGGTCTGGCCGCTTGAGGGCGGCTATCATGACGCTCTGACCCTGAATGATAATGCCATGATCTCGGCCACTTCGCTGGTTGGCGAAGCCGGTCGCGCCGAAGGTGACTTCGCCTTTGTGCCGTCGGAAATGCGCGCACGCTTACTGGCGGCGGAACAAAAGGGCGTAGAGGTCTTTCTGAAAACACAGGTCATAATTGACGGCAAGCCTACGCTGTGGGCGCCACAGTATGATGCCCTGACCCTGACGCCCTGCTCGGCACGTAATTATGAAATGCCGGCCCTAAGCTCAACCGACAGCGGTTCATTGCTGGTCTATCTGATGAAGCGTCCCGATCCGTCGCCGGAACTGAAAAACGCTATTCGTACCGGTGTGGCCATGCTGAAATCTCTGGCTATCCCTGACATGGACTTTACCTATGTTGAGGAAATTGACGCGCGCCGCTTCATCAGCAAACCGGGGGCCGAGCCTATCTGGGGCCGCTATCTTGATCTCAAAACCCTGAAACCGATTTTCGGTGCACGCTCAAAAGCCATCTATGATGACATTGCCGATGTCGAAATCAGTGGCCGCAAGGGCTATGCCTGGTACAGCCGCGCGCCGCAACGCGCCCTTGATGCCTATGCAGACTGGTCCCTTCGTCATCCGTAAGGGGGGCGATAGGGTCTAGTCTTCCAGCCACTTCTCCGTCCAGCCAAATTCCGATGAAATGGCGCGCGCCGTCGCAATAACCTCAGGGATCAGGGCCTGCATACGGTCATCGTCCATATATTGCGCGGCGCTCGACAGGCTCAAGGCCCCGATGATGCGGTTACCCATGTCCCGAACCGGTGCCGCAACGCAGCGAATACGGTCTTCGTTTTCTTCAAGGTCGAAGCTGTATCCTCCGGCCGCATAGGTATCCATCCGCCCCAGCCAATCTGCGCGCCCGACCATGTAGCCGGGATGGCTGACGGATTCGGCATCATAGACCGCCGCCCATTCGGACGGACTTTCGTCCAGCAAAAGTGCCTTGCCCAGACCCGTTGAACGCAGCGGGTGACGATCCCCGACACGTGAAGAAATCTCGACCCGCCGCCCACCGGGCACCTTATCGAGATAGAGCGCGTGGTCACCGTCGCGTATCCCCAGATGCACCGTATCACTGGTGGCATGGGCCAGATTGACCAGATAATCATGCGCTGTGCGTGTCAGGCTCATCTGGCGTGAGGCCTGATGCCCCAGTTCCAGAAGCTTTGGCCCCAGTGAATACCCCACCCGCGGCGTAAAATTCAGAAACCGCTGATCGACCAGAGTAGAGGCCAGCCGATGGGCCGTAGATCGGGTTAAATTCAGACTTTCGGAAATGGCCTGCACCGTCACATGCCCGTCCGATACCGCCGAGATCACATCCAGTCCGCGCACAAGCGTCTGAGTGCCAGCCAGAGTTTTGGAATCCTGCGGTTTGCTGTCTTCGGATTTTATACTCTCTGGTCTGTCTTTCACCGTAATTACCTTATAACCCTGTGTACTGAGTGCCTCAGTCGCGCACATTTGCGTGCGCTTCGGGATTCCCAATTGACGCTGTTTTCATCATTATATAAGACGCATATCTAAATATTGGGACAAGTTCAACCGGTTCTGAATCGGTGAACAAAGCCCTTTGAGGAGACAACAGCGGCCCAACCGCTCTATTTCAAGATGTGAGATTATGGCAAAATTTCCTAAAATCAAACAGGTACGCGCCTATGTAATGCGCGGCGCAGGTGCAGACTATCACGATCAGGGCGAAGGCCACTGGATCGACAACCACATCGCCACATCGATGGGTCGTTATCCTGAATACCGCCAGAGCCGCCAGAGCTTTGGTATCAACGTGCTCGGTACGCTGGTCGTTCAGATCGAAGCCGAAGACGGTACGGTCGGTTTCGCCGTCACCACCGGTGGTGAGCCTGCGGCCTATATGGTCGAAAAGCACTTTGCCCGCTTCCTCGAAGGCCGCTGCCCGTCCGAATACGAAAAGATCTGGGATCAGATGTATTTCGGTTCGCAATATTATGGCCGTAAGGGCATTGTCGTAAACGCCATCTCCGGCGTTGACCTTGCGCTTTGGGACCTGCTGGGTCGCCTACGTCAGGAGCCTGTCTATTCGATGCTCGGCGGTGCCGTGCGTGACGAGCTTCAGTTCTACGCCACCGGCGCACGTCCTGATCTGGCCAAGGAAATGGGCTTCATCGGCGGCAAGATGCCTCTGTATCACGGCCCGATCGAAGGCGAAGAAGGCCTGAAGAAGAACGTTGAGCTTATTGCCGACATGCGTTCCAAGGTCGGCGACGACTTCTGGCTGATGTATGACTGCTGGATGGCGCTGGACGTCAACTATGCCACCAAGCTAGCCATCAAGTGCCACGAATATGGCCTGAAGTGGATCGAAGAAGCCATCAACCCTGACGACTACTGGGGTTATCAGCAACTGCGCCGCAACGTCCCTAAGGGTATGCTGGTCACCACCGGCGAGCACGAATCAACCCGTTGGGGCTTCAAGATGCTGCTGGAAATGGGCTGCTGCGACATCATCCAGCCGGACGTGGGCTGGTGTGGTGGTATCACCGAAATGCTGAAGATCTCGGCTCTGGCTGACGCGCACGGCGCGCTGGTCGTTCCGCACGGCTCTTCGGTCTATAGCTACCACTTCGTCATCACCCGTCATAACTCGCCCTTCGCCGAGTTCCTGATGATGGCCCCTAAGGCCGATCACGTGGCCCCGATGTTCCACCCGCAGCTTCTGGGTGAGCCGGTACCTGAAAAGGGTCGCATGAAGGTTTCTGCCCTCGACAAGCCGGGCTTCGGCGTTGAGCTGAACCCTGACGTTGATCTGTATCGTCCTTACGAACACTAATCTGTTAATGCCCTGCCGACCGGTGTCTGGCGGGGCACTCCCCAAAGGAAATCCCTTATGGTAAAAATCGTCCGTTACGGCCCGAAGGGTCAGGAAAAACCAGGTCTGGTCGACTCCGAAGGCCAGATCCGCGATCTGTCGGGTGTGGTGTCTGACATCACCACCGAAGAAGTGCGTCTCTCCAAGCTGAAGACCCTCAAGGACATCAATCCGGCTACCCTGCCGCTGGTTGAAGGTGAGCAGCGTTTTGGCGTGCCGATCAGCAACATTGGCAAGATCATCGCCATTGGTCTGAACTATGCTGACCATGCCGCTGAATCGAACCTGCCGGTTCCGCCTGAGCCTATCTATTTCACCAAGGCGATCACCTCGCTGTGTGGTGCTAATGACGATGTCATCAAGCCGCTGGATGCCACCAAGCTCGACTGGGAAGTTGAACTGGGCGTCATCATCGGCAAGACCATGCGTTATGTCGATCAAAAGGACGCGCTGGATCATGTTGCTGGCTATGTGTTGGTCAACGACGTTTCAGAGCGCGCTTTCCAGAAAGAGCGCGGCACGCAGTGGGTTAAGGGTAAGGGCTGCGATACCTTCTGCCCAACCGGCCCTTGGGTTCTGACGGCTGATGAAATCGGCGATCCGCAAGACCTCGACATGTTCCTTGATGTCAACGGTGTGCGCATGCAAACCGGTAACACCAAGACGCAAATCTTCCCCGTCGCCGAAGCACTGGCCTATGTGTCGCGCTTCGTGACCCTGCAACCGGGCGATCTGGTCATCACCGGCACGCCTCCGGGCGTGGGCGAAGGCAAGAAGCCGGAAGCCATCTATCTGCAGGAAGGCGACAAGATTCATCTTGGCGTATCGAAACTGGGTGAACAGCGCCAGACGGTTGTGCCGTTCTCGCTCGAAGGTCTGGAGATCATTGACTAATGACTTATGCAAATCGTTTTGAAAACCGCTGCGCCATCATCACCGGCGGCGCGTCGGGTCTGGGCAAGGAAACCGCGAAACGCATCGTCGCCGAGGGCGGCAAGGTCGTTCTGTGGGATCTGAATGCCGCCGCTCTTGAGGCCGCTCAGGCTGAAACCGGCGCTTCGGGCACGGTCGCTCTCGACATCTCGAACCCCGAAGCCGTTAAGGCCGCTGCCGCTCAGTCCAAGGAAATCCTTGGCAAGATCGACGTTCTGGTCTGTTCGGCCGGCATCACCGGCGCCACGGTTCCGGTATGGGAATTCCCGCTCGACAGCTGGCAGCGCGTGATCGACATCAACCTCAACGGTCTGTTCTACTGCAACCGTGAAGTTGTGCCCTACATGCTGGAAAACGGCTATGGCCGTATCGCCAACATTGCTTCGGTCGCCGGTAAGGAAGGCAACCCGAACGCCTCGGCCTATTCGGCCTCCAAGGCAGGCGTCATCGGCTTCACCAAGTCGCTGGGCAAGGAACTGGCAGGCAAGGGCGTGATCGTCAACGCCCTGACACCGGCCACCTTTGAGTCGCCGATTCTGGCGCAATTGCCGCAGTCACAAGTTGACTATATGCGCTCGAAAATCCCGATGGGCCGTCTGGGCTTCGTTGAAGAGTCTGCTTCGATGGTCACCTTCATGGTGTCGGAAGAATGCTCGTTCACCACGGCTTCGACCTTTGATACTTCGGGCGGCCGCACCACCTTCTAGTGGTCATAGCCCCTGTTATCTCCGTCACAACGGGGATGAGACAATACAAAGCCCCTTCCTGTTTGCGCAGGGAGGGGTTTTTCTATGTCTGCAAACATGTCAGATTTTGCGCAAAATGAGGAAAAACAGCCTTGCGCATGCCCCAAGGGCAGGCCTGACAGATGCGGTGTCCGGAGACAGACCCTATGATCAACAAACCCCACCGCTTTCTCAGCCTGTCCGAAACCGCCAGCCGCTTTGGCGTCAGCCCCAAGGCCTTACGTCTCTATGAGGCCAGAGGTCTTGTCATCCCTGAGCGCACTACTGCCGACTGGCGGGTCTATGGGCCGCTTCAGATCGCCAGACTGCAACAGGTCATCGCCCTCAAAAGCTTTGGCCTGTCGCTGGGACGTATCGGCGAACTGATGTCAGGCCGCACGGCGGATCTGGCTGAGTTCCTCGCCCTGCACGAAGCCTTGCTGCTACAGCAGCGGCAATCGGTTGAACGGGCGCTGGAACTGGTGAGGGCGGCACGTACGCAGCTTGTTGAAACCGGTCAACTCTCGTCGGACGATCTCATTGACCTGACAAGGAACACCGTCATGACCCATACCGATAGCCTGAAAACCACCTACGAAACGCTTGTCGCCCAATATCTGACGCCCGAAGACCGTAACACGCTTGAGTCCAACGGCTTTGCCGGTATGGATAAGCCCGATACCACATGGGACAGCCTGAATCTTGAGGCCAGAAATCTGATACTGTCCAATACCGCACCGGACTCTGCCGAGGCTATGGATCTGGCCGTCCGCTGGATGACACAGGTCAATAAGGCCACCGGCAGCAATCCGCAACTGAATCTGAAAGTACGTGATCTGGCGCGTGCCGCGCTTGAAACCCCTGCCTTTGCCGATCAGTCGCCGTCATCTCTGACGATCATGAACTATATCGATACAGCCAGCAGAGCAGCGGTAGAAAGTGGACTGATGGCCCGCCCGTGAAAAAAAGCCTCCCCGTTTCGGCGGGGAGGCTTTTTTTATTTACCGATCCGGTTTGGGCGACGTTTGGCCCATGATCCCTGAATATGATCGCGCATGGCGCGCGCCGCGCCCTCAGGGTCCTTGCGCAGGATAGCATCCGAGATTTGTTCGTGCGCTTCGTGCGTTATCTTAATGTGCTCGACATTAAGTTTGCCGGAATAGGTGATGTTTTTCAGCGCCTTACCCTGAATCGAGCCGATAATAGCCTTTGAGAGGCGGTCACCGGACATATCCATGATGATGTCGTGAAAGACCACATCCTCATGCACATAGGCCGCGGGCGTTTCAATCAGGCCCTCAAGCTTCTTCATCTGCCCCGTCAGGGCCGCGGCATCCGCAGGCGTCAGGTTGCGCGCCGCCTTGGCGGCCATTGACGCCTCAAGCGCGGTACGGATTTCGACCAGATTATCAAGATAGCTCAGTCCGTCTTCGCGCTGGAACAAGGCCCCAAGCACCATAGGATCAAGTAGATTCCAGTGCGTATCATCCTGAATGATCGTGCCCCGTCCCTGCTGGCTGACCACCAGACCCTTTTCCGTCAGGGCTGTTGTCGCTTCGCGCACTACCGTCCGGCTAACCTCATACATGTCACAAAGGACATTTTCAGGCGGCAGGGCCGAGCCCACCGGATAGACTTCGGTGACAATGGCCGTCACAAGATCTTCGACCACAGCCACCGCCAGACGTGGGCGACGGCGGGGTTGTCTCAGGGCCTGAGCAGAAGCAGTTGTCAAAACACGTAACCTCAGTAGAAAAAACAATCGTCCCGCGAATCGTGGACAAAGTCCATACCCTTAACCTAAGACAAGGCTGTCAGGAAGTCACATGTCATACCATCGTCATGCAGGCGTTATGCTAAAAAAGGCGCCGCGCGCGCTCCAGCGCCTCTAATCCGCGCCCCAGAGTCACCTCCGATTTGGAAAAGCACAGCCGCACCACCGCCAGTTCCGGCCCATCTTCGCTGCAAAACGCATCCATAGGGATCGTTGCCACACCGGCTTCGCGTACGGCCCTAAGGGCAAATTCGCTGGCGCTGACGCTTATGCCTGAGGCCTTAAGGTCGATATTGAGAAAATAGGTGCCATCCGCCGTTAAGGTCTCAAAGCCTGCGCTTTGCAAACCCGATCGCAGGAAATCGCGCGAGGCCTGAAGGACATTTCGGGCCTCAATGAACCGGCTTTCGGGCAGTCCCAGACCATAGGCCACACCGGCCTGAAGCGCCGGTGGCGTAGTAAAGGTCAGGAACTGGTGCGCCTTGGCAATCTGGGTTATCAATGGCGCGGAAGCACAGACAAAGCCAACCTTCCAGCCGGTCAGGGCAAAAATCTTGCCTGCCGAACCGATCTTGATACCGTGATCGGGCAAAACATTCAGTACACTGATATGTTCGCGGCCATCAAAGACGGTTTCCTCCCACACCTCGTCTGAAATCACATAGGCGTCGTGGGCCCTGACAAAGCGTGCCAGCAAATCCCAGTCTGCGCGCGACAGCATGCGCGTCGTCGGATTGTTCGGTGTGGTGATCATCACCGCCTTTGTGCGCGGGGTAAACGCCGCCGTCAGCATGGCCTCATCAAAGCGCCAGTCCGGCGGACTGAGGCGCACCGATACGCAGACCCCTCCGGCCCGTTCGATCAGCGGCTTATAGGCGTCATACATCGGCTCAAAGACAATGACCTCATCGCCCTCTGAGATCAGCGACAATACCGACGCCGCTATGGCTTCGGTGGCACCGGAGGTGATCAGTACATTCTGCGCCGGATCAAGCCTAAGGCCCTGACGGCGTTGATAATAATCCGCCACGGCCCCCAGCAAAACCGGCAAGCCCTTCATCGGCGGATACTGGTTCGATGCTTCGGTCAGGGCGCGGGCGGCTTCTTGGCGCACTTCGGGGAAACCATCGGTTTCAGGGAAGCCCTGCCCCAGATTCACCGCCCCCAGCTCGGTCGCCAGACCGGACATGGTTGTAAAAATCGTCGTACCAAGCGCAGAATAGACAGGGTTCATGGAGGCTCATCACAATCAGAGCCTCCATCATAAGCACAGTTTACGGTTTCTGATATACCCGCACATAGTCGATTTCGAAGGTGCGCGGAAAAATACTGTCATCCACCGGCCCCGCCATATCGCCCCCGATGGCCATGTTGAGCAGTAGATACATCGGCTTATCAAAGGGCCACTGGGCGTTGCCCGTACCGGCATTAGTGTAGGTGTGATATTTCACGCCATCGATGAAGAAATCGATCTTCGCATCTGTCCATTCGATCTGGAAATTATGGAACTGATTACAGGCGTCCGGTAAGGCCTTTTCGGCACCCACACCCCAGGTGCCATAGGTCGAACGGTTATGGATAGTGCCGAACACCTTCTCAGGTGTCTGGCCGACATGTTCCATGATGTCGATTTCCCCGCCATCAGGCCAGTTGGCCGTCGTCCCCAGCATCCATATGGCAGGCCATGTTCCAACCCCGCACGGCATTTTGGCGCGAATTTCGTAAAAACCGTAGGTGAACTCACGTTTGCCACGCGTAATCAGTCGGGCGGAGGTATAGGCCTGACCGCCATGATCCGCAGCCGTGATCGTCTCTTTATAGGCGGTGATTTTTAACAGCCCGTCCTCTGTTTTGGAATTTTCCGCACGGCGCACGGCGTAATACTGCTTTTCGTTATTATACCAGCCGGTGCGGTTGGCTTCGGTATCGTAAAGCCAGTTCGTCTCGTCAGGCAAACCGGTCGCATTAAACTCATCTGACCACACCAGATCATAGCCCGCAGGCACCTGATCGCTGTGGGTGACCGATGTCGATGAGGACGCGGAAGACGAGGACGACGCAGAGGATGAAGCCGAAGAAGATGAGGAGGAGGAGGAGGAGGAGGATGACGGTGGCGGTGTGATCGTGCCCCCGCCGCTTCCGCCTGAACTGCCGCCCCCGCAGGCGGACACCGGTACAATAGTCGCGGCAAACAACAGCGTTGCCAATCTGTAAGCTGACATCGATATCTCCCAAACATATATAATTCTGGTCTTAAGCCGCCTCCTGTCGTTCGTGCAGGAGGCGGTATCTGCGCCCTATTGCCCGATGACGACGGAACGTCCGGCGCGTTTGCCATCGGGTGTGCGGGCGCGAATTTCGACCTTGCCCGTGACGTTGACTGGGCCGGTGTAGGCCTGCCATGCGCCGCCTTGCGTGCGGTATTCGATACTCAGGCCGGGGAACTCAGTTACCGCCAGCAGTTTACCGTTCTCGATTTTCGCGCCGACCGGTGCCAGACGATAAGCAATACCATCGCGATCAAGCAAACGGTGATGCGCGGCGGCGCGAACCTTAAAGCCCTGCCAGTCCTTTAGCTGTGCCGCGCGATCAAGGCGATTGTCCGCCGGATCATAGGTGGTACCTGCCTGATAAGGTATTTCCCATGCGCCTGTGTGCCAGGCGCGTTCGGAAAGCGCCAGCAAACGCGGGAACAGCATATATTCGGTCGCGTCATCGGTGCGGATGGTTTCCGACCAGAGTTGTGCCTGAAAACCGGTTATGCGGCGGTCGGCCTCACGCGGAGTCTTGTCCTCAAGCGGCAGGAACTGCCCCTTGATATTATGGATCAGATAGGCGTTGGCCGGCAGGTTTTCCGGCTGATAGCTGAACACCTTATAGGTGTCTGTGACGCGTGAAGACCAGTCATAGCCGCGTTCATCGGGGTCCGGCGCATAGGGGTTGTCGAAATAGGCCACGTCCGGCGCAGAGATCACAATCTCCCAGCCATGATTGCCCTGTGTATGGGCTTCACCGATCGCGCCGGTGTGCAACATGCCCCAGATATTGGATTGGACGTTTTTAGGCATCTTGGCGGCATCGGTATGGCCCATGCCATCGCTCCAGCCCGCCGCCACTATATTACGCGCCGCCAGACCCTGAGACACCTTCTCGATAAACAGGCCCCCCAGTTGCTTTGGCTCAAGGCCGGTTTCCGCCATCAAGGCCTTACAGGCCGGTGACTCCACCCACGCGCCTGCGGTTTCATCCGCGCCGATATGGTAACGCGTCAGGGGCTGACCCGCCGTTTCGTGCATGGCCACGACCTCATCCAGAACCTTATCAAGGAAACGATAGGTCGCCGGAATACAGACATTCAGCGTATTGTCGGTATAGGTCTGGATGCTCTTGTACTGGGTGGTGTCTTCAGGCTCGACAAGGCGATAGAGATTCGCCTCTTCCGGCTTACCTTCAGCCATAAGGCGGCGGTAACGCGCCTCCATCGACTGAACCGCCGCGCGGCTGTGGCCCGGCATATCAAATGACGGCAAGACCTGAATGTGGCGCGCATCGGCATAGCGCACCAGTTCGATATAGTCTTCCTGTGTCAGGAAACCGTTGACCACGCCCGTCCCTTCGGGGCCAGCCCCCAGTTGCGGCAACAGGCAGGTATCTTCCTTCGGGTCGTGGCAACGCTTGGCCCCGACCTCGGTCAATTCCGGCAGGGATTTGATCTCAAGACGCCAGCCCTCATCTTCGCCCAGATGCAGATGCAGCCGGTTAAGCTTATAGACCGCCATCTGGTCGATGGTTTTCAGAAGAAATTCTTTGGAATGGAAGTTTCGCGCCACATCAATATGCAGGCCTCGGAAACCGAGACGCGGGGCGTCTTTGATTTCCAAAGGCTTCAGACTGCCGTTTTCATGAGCGATCTGCTGACCGAGCGAACGCAGGGCATGGGACGCGCCTGCCGCATCGGCGGCCACAATATCAATGCGATTGCCTGAGGCTTTGACGCTATAGCTTTCGGCGGCACCGGATTTGGCATCCACACGCACCGACAGGACGGGGCCTGCGGCAAACCCGCTCACACCGGAACGGCTTAAATAATCAAGGGCGGTCTGGAGTTCAGACTGTTCGATGCCGCTCAGGCTCAGCTTAACCCCTGCCGTCAGAATGATGGCTTTACCGCTGAGGCGGGTAATCTGGGCCGGTTGCGGGATAATGACAAATTCGGATGGCGCGATATCAACCGACCGCGCCGTGATCTGATCATAGGCACGTTCCGGTGTCAGCCAGACGATCTTATCATCGGCATCCGAGGTTGCCAGTTTCGCCTCATCGGTCATGGGCGCCACAAACGGCAGATATTCAATGCCGGTTTCTGGATCAATGGCCGCACGGGTCGCTTCGATGACACGCGCCTCAAGGCCATCCGCCGCCACATAGACGTTCGGCATCGGATAATAGCGCGAATAATAGTTACCACGGCTGAGGAGTTTCAGCGTGTAGGTTTTCCCGCCCTCAAGCTTCGCGCCCGCCTTAACCGTAAAACGGTTGAGATCGCCATTGATCCAGTGCCAGTCAAACTGGTCGCTCGTCACCTCAACAATGGGTGAGACATGGGAAATATAAAACGACCAGTCACCCTCACCGGAAAAGCCTTCGGGCAGGGTCAGGGTTATTTCCCCGAGGAAACACCGGCCGTCGTCTGCGCATTTGGTATTGCGGTTATCGATAATGGTGTGGACATAACCAGTCTTAGCCCCCAGCAGATCAAGGTCTGCCTGTGATGCTGCCTGTGCGCCTGAGGCCATCATGAAAATCGTGGCAATCCCTGTCAGAGTCAGGCTTTTCAGGTGTCTGCGCTGAACAGACCGGGGGGCGTAAGGCGTCATTATGTCTCTCCCTTTTCTTCGGCTGGGGCACATTTGCGGGGCAATCGATAAAAAAATCAAGCCAAAAATGTCAAATTTGACATAGATTGGTACTTTTTTGGTTCCTACCATATGGCCGCAGGCATAAAAAAATCCCCGCTGTTGCCAGCGGGGATAAGAGGGACTTGGAGAATGAAACCCTATTAGAAATCGGTCGACAGACTGAGCGAAACGCTCTGACCGAGTTTGTAATTATTGATGTTCACCTTGCCGTTACGATCCTGATATTCCTCGTAGTCGGTATCGAGCAGGTTACGCACCTCAAAGCCGAAGTTCAGGTCACGACCAAAGGCGTCAAAGCCCTTACGGTACACAAAGTCCAGCATTACACCCGGCTTTTGCATATAGTCAGGATAGCCCGGCTTGCCGCGCGCCGAGATACGCTCGGACACATAGGTCAGCAGAAGCGTAGCCGTCGAGCTGGCCTCCGCGTCCTGCCAGCCAAACTGCAGGTTAGCCACATGATCGGACTGACCCTGAAGGCGTGAACCATCAATGATATAGTTCAGAGCCGGTGTCGGCAGACCCTTGTTAGCGGCGGTATAGACCACATCACCCGCCGAAGCCGAAACCTCTGAGTCCGTCCAGGTATAGTTGGCCGCAACCAGCCAGCGCTTGGAGTCAAAGAACGCGCCCGTCACAGGTGAGTCAAACAGGCCTTTATAGTCGAACTCAAGACCATAGAGCGAGGCCTCAGGCGCGTTGATATAGGACTGCTGGCCTTCGCCCGAACCGGTATCAAGGATGGTGGCTTCAACCGGCTTATCCAGCTTCTTGTAGAAGAAACCGGCGGTGAAATGCTCACCGGCATCGTAGTACCACTCATAACGGACATCGAAATTGGTGATTTCGGTGTCTTTCAGGTACGGGTTACCGGCAAACAGACGATCCTGATCCGGATCAAGATATTGCTGCGGCGCCAGTTCACGGAACTGCGGACGGCCAATGGTTTTGGAAACGCCACCGCGCAACTGCATATTGTCGCGGAAGTTCCATGTCACGGTCGCCGAAGGCAGAACATATTCTTCTTCGAACGGGTCGATGACATCCGGTGTCGGGTCCGTTGCAAACAGCGACAGGACTTCGATTTCCTGAGTGGCCTTTTCAAAGCGCAGACCTGCCGCCAGACGCACCAGCGGGATGACCTCGACGTCAGCCTTAATAAAGGCGGCATCAATTTTCAGGCTGCCTTCATAGGCGGCGGCCCCGTCAGAACCCGTGACTTCGGTCAGCACCAGACGATCCGGCCCGATGTTGAAATCGGCCAGCAGGAAGTCAATGCGTGTATATTGAGCCTGAAGCGGCAGAGAGCCGAGATAGCTGAATTGACGGCTCTGGGCAGCGCGGGTGTTTTCCAGACGGTCATAACCACCGCTGATGTTGCCCGTGCGGCCATTACCGAAATCGACATCGCGCGTCAGGGTGAAGCCACCGCTGGTCACTTCGTCGGTCAGGTTCGAGAAGTCGGTACGGTTACGTACGCGCGAGGCGTCGTGGTACCACAGGCCTTCGCGATCCTGAGCGTAGGTGATGGTCTTTTCGTAAGGCACATCACGTGTGGTGCGGGCATAGGATGCGCGCCAGTTCAGCTTCCACAGGTCGTTAAGCTGATGCGTACCGGTCAGTTGGGTCGTCGCCAGCTGACGGGCATACCAGCCGGTCTGGTCACGACGACGCTCTTCACCGGCCCCGCCGCTGTAGCCTTCGCGGATCTGGGTGCGCTTGGTGGTGTTACGGATAAACAGGTTCGTCCACTGGATGTTGTGGCCGCCGTAAACATAGCCCAGACCCAGAAGGCCGTTCAGGCTGACATTGTTTTCCGTCGTCGCATACTGATAGTCATCATAGACGTGCAAGGCGTTCTGCGCGTCGATTTCACCGGTCTGCTGCGTGCCGGTACGTGACTTCCAGCCATTGGAGAAATCGATCAGGCCGATCAGGCCCAGCTCACCACCGCCAATGTCAAATCCGCGACCACCCGACAGGTTGAAGCTGAAATTGGCAGGAATGGCGTCGCTTTGCTGAATGAGGTTCAGCGGCGCATTGGTCAGGCTCTGACCAATTTTTTGCAGCTCGGCATCGGTGAAGTTACCCGAGGAAATGCGCTTGCCGGTTTTCAGGGCATTGCGCAGTTCCGAAGGCAGGCTGCGGGTGCCGTCATCAAAACCGATCGGATCGGTGTCAGAACCATAGTGGGTGAAACCGTCCTTAAAGGTGGTTTCCGAATTACCGCTGGTGCTGATCCCGATCGACAGGAAGGGATCGCGTGGCGTGGTAATGGTGCGCAGGTCAACTACGCCGCCACCAAATTCACCCCAGTAATCGGCTGAGTGAGTCTTTTGCACCGACACGCGTTGCAGGATCGAGGCCGGGAACAGGTCAAGCGGCACAACGCGTTGCAGCGGTTCCGGTGACGGCAGTGGCGACCCGTTCAGCAGTGCCGAAGAATAGCGCTCCCCCAGACCACGCACATAGATAAAGCGGCCTTCAACAAGGCTGAGGCCCGTAACGCGCGTCAGCGCCGCCGCAGCGGAATCGTCGCCGGTACGTTTCAGGTCTTCGTTGGTCAGGATCGAAGTGACTTCGGCGGTACGGCGCATGGTGTTCGGCACATTGCGGCCACGCACAACCACTTCGGTAACGTCTTCGGTCTGTTCAGCCGCAACCGCTTCGGCCGTAGCCGCGGTTTCATTGGCAAAGGCAGGCAGGGCGGCCGTCAGGGCCGTAGTCGCCAGCAGAAGGCTGCCCAGCGACGAGAGTTTCGTTTTCATGAGAATAAACCTTATGCTGGTCGGAGGAAAAGCGCCGAAAGCGGCGGACGTTCTCCTGAAAAGGTTTCAGGAAATCGCCACGCCGCCTTACAGACTAAGCGCGCTTAACAGGCCGTCCCGTCGAGATCGCAGGTCCAGCCCTTCCACCAGTTGTCATCGGCGTTCTTCACGGCGCCGATATAGTCAACATTCTGGAAGAACGTGCCCGGCAGGGCGACGCGGGTCACGCCATTTTCGTTCGAACCGTTGGTGAAGCCCGAAAGCGTAGAGACTGCCTCTGAGGCGTTGTTGGTGCCGGCATCAAACTTGGCCTTAATGGCGGTCGCGCCAATACCCGAAGACGAGGTCGAGAATGGCTTGGTGCCGCAAGACAGACGCACGCCGTTAAAGGTCGGCGCGGTGCCGGTGCCGACAACACGGATACAGGCGGCGGCCGATGGGCTCTGAACCACGATCACCGAGTTATAGAGATCGAGCTTGGTGTCAGAGTTCAGTTCCAGACCTTCGTTCGACTTGTTCGAACGGCTGATCAGGGTCGCGTTAGCGATTTTCGGATGCGACAGCAGGGCCTTGTTACCGGCGCTCGACATTTCGAACATGCGGTCACCGCCGTTTTCGCGCTGACGCAGGATCATGAACTGGACGTAACCACCTTCGTCGCCGTTACCATAACCGCCCCAGCCGTTGTCGGTGTCGAAGCTGTCGTCGTCGTTGCCGGTCAGAACGATGTATTTCAGATTGACCGTACCACCGAACATTTCGATGCCGTCATCCGAAGAGTTGTGAACCTGAATATATTCAGCCACCGTACCGGTACCTACGCCAGCGAAGGTGATGCCGTTCAGTTCTTTGTCAGGCTGTACTTCGAAGCCCGAATGCTGAACGCGTACATATTTCAGGATGCCTGAGTTGTCGGTCGGCGTGTTGCCACCGTAAACGGCGTTGGCACCTTCAACCTGACCTTCGGCACAGGCAATGTTCGGCGGGTTTACACCAGCTGGACATACGTTGGTTGGCGCACGGCCAGCCAGAACCAGACCGCCCCATTGGCCGATCGAGTCAACATTGGTCGTACCTTCGACGCTTTGCTTGGAGGTGAAGATGATCGGGCTGGTCGCCGTACCTTCAGCGAAAATTTGCGAGCCGCGCTGAACGATCATGAAGTCGCTGCCGCTCGAACCGAAGATCTTTACACCTGGCTCGATGGTCAGGATAGCCTTGGAACCGCCCGGCAGAACGCTGTCGGGGTTCGGACCCATGTCTACACCCACCGAAACGCGACCCGAAAGCGAATAGATAACGCCCGGAAGTTTCTTGAGGACCAGATTACCATTGATCTGGTTTGGCAGCTGACAGTTACGCAGGCCCGCGATAACACCGACATTGCTCAGGCCGGTCGGACAATCCGCAGCCGCGCCCGACGAATCCGAAGAGCCGGACGAACCCGAGCTTGACCCGCCGCCGCCAATGAAACCACCTTCACCGGGAGACGCTACCTTGTCGGCACCAAAACAGCCCGCCAGCGCCACAGCTGCCGCGAAGCCCATCAGTCCCATACGCACTTTCGTTGATTTCGTCAGCATACCTTCAATCTCCAACGTTTTGCTTTGAATCAGGATCGCTGGAAAGCTGACTGTTGCCCCCGCACGTAACCCTGTTGTGTCGGGCTTATAGGGAGGCTGTGTGACACTAAGCCGAAACTAATATGACAGATTTGTGCAGGCGGTATGCCGAGGTGTAACAGCGCCTGATTTGTGATGCTCAGGCCACACATTTTGCTGACACATACCCCAAGGGCGCACAGGTGTCTGAAACGAAAAAAAGGCGGCCCTCAGATAATGAGAACCGCCGCCATAGGTGCAGGAGTGCCGCGCGAGGGAAGCGCGTCCGTCTCCAGGAATAAACAGAGCCATCCGAACACATTCGGATAAGGTACACGTCAAACAGACCGCAAACTGCACAGCGGGCCGCGAACAAACAATACCTATATATAACCATTCAACGAGTCAAGCCGCAAATTCCCGCCCCATTCAATTACCAATAAAGCCTTTTGAAAATTCGCGCCTCAGTAATAAAAAAACCATCGTGAAAAATTGATTATGTCATTGTATAGATTGTATTTTTACAGCCATTGCGCCGATGGTTTATGGCTGGCAATGCCATGCGCTAAAAACTTTTCTTGTAATTTCTGAAATATTGAGCAATACCAAATATAATAATTGGACTTATAAAAAGGGAGACGATCCGTGTTCGGCACGCCCGCGACCTATTTTATTGGCATTGATGGTGGCGGCACAGGGTGCCGCGCACGCCTGCGTGACCGTGCCGGACGCGTGCTGGGTCAGGGCAAGAGCGGCGCAGCCAATATACGTCTGGGCCTGACTACGATCTGGGGCCATATGCTTGAGGCCATAGATCAGTCTTTGGCTGAAGCCGGCCTGGGGCGTGATGTTTTCCCTGAAACGGCGCTGGGTCTGGGGCTGGCGGGCATTACCACCGCCGAAGACGCGCAACGCACCTTACAGGCCGGACCGTCTTTCGCTTTTGCCAATGCGGCATCCGATGGCCATGCGGCCTGTCTGGGAGCCTTTGGCGGCAAGGATGGCGCGATACTGATTACCGGCACCGGCAGCGCCGGTTATGCGTGGGTGCAGCAAACCGCCCATTGCATCGGCGGCTGGGGTTTCGAGGTCAATGATGACGGCTCCGCAGCGGTCATGGGCCGCGAAGCCGTGCGCATCGCCCTGCACGGACATGACGGCATTGGCCCGCACAGCGCCTTCACCCACGCCATTATCGACCATCTTGGGGGACATCCTTCAAAGGTTGTGTCCTTTGCGACCAGCGCCAAACCCGCCCATTATGGCGCACTGGCACCGATCATCATGGCCTATGCCGCCAAGGGCGACGAACTGGCGGTCACCCTTGTTCAGGATGCCGCACAGGCACTTGGTAAATATATCCGCCGCCTGAATGATCTGGGTGCGCCTGAAATTTGCCTGATGGGGGGCATGGCCGTTCCATTAATGCCGTGGTTGTCGCCCTGGGCGCGCGCCAGCCTTTCACAGCCGTTGAATGACGCGGTGGACGGCGCCTTACAACTGGCGGCTGGGGGCAATAACGGACTGGGGGCCGTAACCACCCCGCAAGCGGAGGTCCTGTCATGAGCCTGCGTCTCGAAGTGGCCGTCGATAGCCCGTCTGGTTTCAAAGCCGCCATTGCCGGTGGCGCACATCGCATTGAGCTTTGTGCCGCCCTAAGTGTCGGCGGACTTACCCCCTCGCCCGGCCTGATGCGTCTGGCGGCGGAAACCTCCACGCCAGTCAGGGCCATGATCCGCCCGCGTATCGGCGGGTTTATCTATACGCCGACCGAATATGATGTGATGCGCCGCGACATAGATGCGGTGCGTGAGGCGGGCCTTGCGGGCATTGTCATCGGGGCCAACCGCATGACCGGAGAGCTTGATGAAGAGCTGTTGCGGCGGCTGGCCAATCACGCGCAAGGTCTTGAGATTGCCCTGCACCGCGCCATTGACCTGACGCCGGATCCTCTGGCGGCGATGGAAGTGGCTGTTAGCCTTGGGTTTGATACCATACTGGCTTCGGGCCGCGCCCCCAAAGCCATTCAGGGCCTCGAAACGCTCAAAGCCCTGAGCGCACAGGCTGCGGCGCGCATTGAGATCATGCCCGGTGGCGGCATCACCGCTGATAATGCCGGTCAGATCGTGGAAACTACCGGCGTAAACTGGCTGCACGCCTCCTGCTCCGAACCCCTGCCCGTCATTGATAAGGCGGATGTCAGTATGGGTTTCATTACCCCCGATGCCCGCGACACCAGCCACACAGCCGTATTGCGACTGACGCAAGTGCTGGGCGACCTGTCGCGATTGCCAAAACCTTTGGCGTCTACCACCTGAGAAAGATAAATGACTGTGATTACGGATACGATTGACATGACCGAGACCCTGATGTTCTCCGAGGCCCGCGAAGGCGGCGAAGCTGTCGCGCGGTTCCTTGAACGCAATCACGACGCCCTGAAAACACTGGCAGCGCACCTTAAGGCCAACCCGCCTCAGGTCGTCATCACCTGTGCACGCGGGTCGTCCGATCACGCCTCGACCTATGGCAAATATCTGATTGAGACCCTGATCGGTGTACCGGTTGCATCCGCAGCCCTGTCGGTATCTTCGGTGTATGGTGCCAAACCCGTTGCCGCCAATGCCCTGCTCATTGCAGTCTCCCAATCGGGCCGCAGCCCTGATCTTCTGACGACCGTTGAGGCCTACAAGGCCGCCGGAGCCTATGTTGTGGTACTGGTGAATGACGAAAGTGCGCCTCTGGTCGGCCTGGCAGACACGGTTCTGCCTTTGAGTGCGGGGCCAGAAAAATCGGTCGCCGCCACCAAGTCCTATATTGTGTCGCTGGCGGCCTATGCCGCGATCGTGGCCGAATGGAGCGACAATCAGGGCCTGAAAGACGGCCTGACGGCCCTGCCTGCCCAGTTGAAATCCGCCTTCGAGGCTGACTGGAGTCCGGCTCTGGCGACCTTTGAAGCCGCCACCAATCTGTTTATCATTGGCCGTGGCTACAGTTTCGGTGTCGCGCAGGAAGCGGCACTCAAGCTTAAGGAAACCTGCGCCCTGCACGCCGAAGCCTTTTCGTCCGCCGAGGTGCGTCATGGCCCGATGGCTATTGTGCGCGAAGGCTTCCCGATACTGGCACTGGCAACTTCGGATACGGCGGGTGACGGTGTGCGCGAAGCCGCCACGGAATTTGCCGGACGCAAGGCCGATGTCTGGCTGGCCGATACCCGAACACCTGAGGGTTTGACAGGCCACGTCCTGCCTGCACTGACGGCGGAACCTGCCCTTGAGCCGATCCTGCGCATCCAGAGTTTCTACCGCTTTGCCAATGCCCTGTCTCTGGCACGCGGCCTTGATCCCGATGCACCGCCGCATCTGAACAAGGTAACCCGCACCGTTTAGAACAGATGTTCGCGGCCTATGGCCTTAAGGGTTGCACAACCCGACAGGGCCATAACAATCTCAAGCTCTTCGCGCAGGGTGCGCACCGCATGTGCCACCCCCAGTGCGCCCGCCGCCGAAAGTGCCTGCACATAGGGCCTGCCGATCAGAACGGCACTGGCCCCATAGGCCAGTGCCTTAAAGACATCCGTGCCACGCCGTATCCCGCCATCAAGCAGTACCGGCACCTGTCCGCCAACGGCGGCCACAATATCCGGCAAGGCTTCAATCGTCGCCGGCAGGGTATCGATCACCCGTCCGCCGTGATTGGACACAATAATCCCCGCCGCTCCGGCCTTAATTGCACGCAAGGCATCTTCGGGGGCCAGTATCCCTTTGAGAACAACGGGCAGGCGTGTTTGTGATACCACCCAGTCAATATCCGCCCATGTCGGTGCCTGAGCCATCAGTCCGTCAAACACCACACTCTGTCCGGGTTTCAGAGGTGGAAACGCTTTTGCCGCGGGTAAATGCACAGGCCGAAGCGGTTCCGGCAAATGAAATCCG
Source organism: Asticcacaulis sp. (assembly GCA_047605545.1). Lineage (GTDB taxonomy): Bacteria > Pseudomonadota > Alphaproteobacteria > Caulobacterales > Caulobacteraceae > Asticcacaulis. The sequence continues at coordinate 25,550 of JASGFL010000007.1, forward strand.
GCCCTTTGTTCGCGGCTGCGAATACCGCCCATGGCCGCATCCACCGTGACCACCAGCGCCTTATAACCTGCCGCTTCTGCCCGACGGATCAGGTCTAACGACACGCCGCGATCGGACTGCAGATAAAGCTGAAACCAAGCCGCGTCAGGGTGAGTTCGCGCCACATCTTCCAATGGCGTAGTCGAAAGCGTTGACAGGATCATCGCCGTTTCAGTGACCTGCGCCGCCAAAGCCGTGGCCATCTCCCCGTCAGGGTGAAACAGTTTCTGATAGGCCAGAGGCGCTAAAAAAACCGGATGGGCATAGGTCTGACCGAACAGTTCAAGCCGCGTGTGGCCACCAGCCACCTCACCCAAGACCCGCCCTTTGAGGCGAATGCGCTGAAACGCCGCCTTGTTTTCATTCAGGGTTATTTCGTCTCCGGCGCCGGAATCGAGATAGTCCCACGCCATCGGCGATAAACGCTCGCGCGCATAGGCGGCATAGTCGCCTACCGACACAATATCGCGCGGAATCGCTGTCAGATATGGGGGTATGCTCATGCCTCGGCCCATTGCCGCAACAGATTATGGTAATGGGATGTCAGGCTGACGGTCTCTTCGCAATCCCCCAGTTGCCCCCGCAGGCGCATGATCGTCATATCCAGTTCAAACAACATCCGTCTGCGGGCATCATCCTTCACCAGACTTTGCGTCCACAAAAACGACGCCAGACGCACCCCCCGCGTCACCGGCTCCACGCGATGCAGTGATGTGGACGGATAAAGAATGGCATCTCCCGCCGCCAGCTTCACCTCATGCGCACCATAGGTATCTTCAACAATCAGTTCGCCCCCGTCGTAATCCTCAGGTTCATTGAGAAACACCGTCGTTGATACATCCGTGCGCCCCATCAGCCCTTTGAAGGGGTCATGATGTATCGCCGTATCCACATGATTGCCGTAATGGCCACCGCCCTCATAGGCATTAAAGCGCGGTGTAATAATCACTCTTGGCAAGGCCGCTGACATAAACAGGGGATGCCGACGCAAGGCCTGCTCAATCCGCTCACCCAGACGTCGCGCCTGTGGCGCGTCCGCCGGTAACTGACGATTTTTTTTAACCCGCTTCGCCTGATCTCCGGCCGTCAGGGCACCATCCGCCCAGTCAGACTGAAACAACTCAGCGCGAATATCAGCCAGTTCTGTCTGACTGAGGACTTCGGGGATGTGCAGAAGCATTGCCGCTATGCCTTAAAAAAACTGGCCCCGACAAAGGGGTCGGAGCCAGTTGATCATGATAACAATCCGCAAGAACTTGCAAGGGACTGAGTCACAGCCATAGTGCCGCAGCCCCTTACCCGTATCAGAAGCGGTAGTTCAGCGTCAGAGCCGCCGTACGTGGCGCGCCAAGCGTAGCGCGGGCACCGTTGTTATTCAGTGTGGCGACATAGTCTTCATCAAAGATATTGTAGAGGTTCAGCTGCAGCGAGGCCTTTTCCGTCAGGCCATAAGCCGCATAGCCGTCCACAACCCAGTATTCCGGGATTACCGGCATGATGGTGGTGGCGAAATCAGCCCCTACAGTCGTTTGACGGATTTGCTCGCCCATGTAGCGTGCACCGCCGCCGACCTTCAGCTTGTCAGACAGCTGATAGGTTGACCAGAAAGAGCCCGACAGTTCAGGTGACCAGCGGCTGGTTGCACCAACCGAACCACCTTCAATGTTTTCGTCTTCCATAGTCTGGATACCGGCTGTGATGCTCCACTTGTCAGTGATCTTACCCACCAGACCAAACTCGAAGCCCTTGATTTCACGATCACCGTAGTTTTCGTTAATGCCGTCACCATCGGTATCACCGACCACCCAGTTGGTGTGGTTGGTTTTGTACCAGGCACCGCTCAGGCCGAGGCGACCTTCAAAGAAGTCCCACTTGGCACCGACTTCCAGATTTTCGGTTTCGGTCGGGTCAACATTCGGGTTGTTGATATTGGTTCCGCTGGTGCTGAGAGTTCCGGTGTGGCCCGGAGGCGTCTGCGTCGTTGCATAGGACACATAAAGGCTGCCGTTCTCGACCGGCTTATAGACCAGACCGGCCTTATAAGCGAAGATAGACTTGGAGGCCTTTGCCTCGCTCGTTTGGCCCGTGAAGTTAAACCCACGAACCGTCAGGCGATAGCTGTCCGAACGCAGACCAAGTGTCAAAAGCCACTTTTCGCCAAACTTCAGCGTATCCAGCGCATAGATCGATGCGGTTTTTGTGCGGTTTTCGCTCCAGCTCGCCAGAACAAGGCTGGCCATGGTGTCATCGGGATTAGGCTTATAGGTATTGGCCGCTGTGGTTGTCCCAACGGTCGAGAAAGTACCTGAGCTGTGCTTTTCATCGGAATATTCAAAACCGAAGGCCAGATCGTGCGCGATAACGCCAGTGTTGAAGTTGGTCGTGAAGTTCGAGATATTATTGAAAGAGGTGGTTTTGTTATTCACGCGCTGACGGCTGCGCGAATTCGTCCATGATGCCGGATTAGAGGCCGTGGCAACCGTAGGAACCGGATTGCTGACACCCGTCTGAACGCGTTCCAGCGAAGAGTTAGACCAGCGTGCCAGGTTTGTGAAATAGATGCCGGCGGCGAAATCATGTTCGAACTTGGCCGTTACCGAACCCTGTTCCTGCTTTTCGAAATCGCTGCGTGCGCCGTAGAAGTTTTCACGACGTACTGCGGGCGCGCCGTTCAGCGCATTGCTGATCGTCGCATCGCTGTTGGTGCTGTGATAGCCATCCATGCCGACCGTTGGGATGCCGCCATCAGGGGTGTTATCAAAGTTCAGATACTGACCCGACAGATGGAAACGCGTATTCGTCTCAAGGCCGATACCATAGGCCACAGCCGCACCGTAACCAGAACGGTTGACCAGATCACGGCCTGCCGTGTCGATGTCCTGCGTCATCAGGTTAAGGCGCAGAGCGCTGGTCTCACCGATAGCGCGGTTCACATCCACGGTTGCGCGCGCGCCACCCTGGGAATAGGCACCCACCGAAGCCGAAGCCGCATCATCAAGCGATGCCTGCTTTGTCGATACGTTGATATAGCCCGAAGTCGAACCACGGCCCGAATCCGCACCACCGGGGCCTTTTACCACTTCGATCTGTTCAATGTTGAAGGTGTCGCGCGTCGCAATGCTCTTGTCGCGCATACCATCAACCAGCAGTGCCGTTGAGGTGTCAAAACCGCGCATCTGGAAGGCGTCACCCGCCGTCGAGTTGCCCTGCTCACCCAGTTGCATGGTGATGCCCGGTGTATTGCGCAGAGCTTCCATCAGGGTAGTCGCCTGCTGCTCCTGAATCACTTCCTTACGGATCACCTGAATGGTTTGCGGCGTGTTTACCAGAGCCTGTGTTTGTTTCGGCGACGACACAACATCAGCCTTATAGGTGTCTTCTTCTGCAGTAACCGTAACACCCTGAAGCGCCTTATCCTGCGCTGCAGCCGCTCCCGCCAGAGCCGGAACGGCGGCGGCTGCCATCAGCGCGGCCGTCAGATAGGGATGGGAAGCATGTTTGCGATTGCGAATCATGTGCTTATCTTTTCTGTAATGAACCTGTCTGAAATCCATTCCGACAGGCTGCCTGTGAGAACCCGTTTCCGGGTGAATTATCGCATCGTGTTCTGCGAATAATTGTCAGGTGCAATATCGCAGTTATCGGGGAATGCAAGCGGGCGATTCCTAAAAATAGCCACGTTCTTTAAGTTATGTTGCGACTGTGTCGCAAAAGCATCACAAGTTTGTTCATCCCCTCTATGCCCTTCTGGCGTTCGGATTTTCAAAAACAAAAGGCCGGATAATCAGGTCCCACAACCTGATTATCCGGCCCTGAAGTTCCTGCCGGTGCCATGACACCGGCAGGGGTCTCAATTAACAATTATCAGTAAGGCAGAACCTCGAACGTGCCCGAATAGGACGCTCTGAGCGGAGCCGCTTCACGTCTTTGCGGTGCTGCCGGAGCCGTCGAAGCTGCCGCTGCAGGCGCACCTGCCGCACCTGCGGCTGGTCTAGGCTGCTGAGGCCCGTGATCATCATCGTCATCTTCTTCGGGACGTGGCGGATAGGAGGCGTTGAGCCAGTAAGGCCCCGCCAGTTTCCAGTCCACGCTTACCTCTCCGTTGGCGTCAGCCGTCAGGATTTCATCCCCCAGCTCACCGCGATAACGTACGCCGCCAGGAACAACCTTCACCTTGAGATTTGGCACAGGCTGACCATTGAACAGCACACGGAAACGCGCCTTTTCGCCAATCACCAGATCCGTCACTGGCTGAAGCGGAAACAGTTCCAGACCTTCGCCCACCGGCGTCAGTTCCGAAGGTGCACCGGCAACCACAAAGGTTTCCACCCGACCGAAGCTGCGGCTGATCTTCACATCCGTCGCTTCTGCCGGAATCCCCCCCGCAAGGGTTTCTTCCGTCCCGCGGAAGGTCTTGTCTTCGCCAGCGAGCTTATAGGTCGCCGATACGCTGCGGCTGGCCGAAGCAATGCGATAGGTGCCCGGCTTTTCCAGCTTAACGTCAAACGTCGAACGATACCGTGCGGTATTGGCGTTTTCCGGCTCAACCGCTGCACCGTCAGGACCGGTAATTTTCAGGTTCGTCAGGCGCATGGCATTGTGGTCGGCATAGAACAGACCGTTCGACGAAGCCGCATCCACCGACACATAGGCCGGACGTTGCGGATTAGACGAAACCGCCACCTGAGTGGTCGACGGCAACAGCCACTGGCTGTGTGCCATAGCCACAGGCGCACTGATAAGCAGTGCCAGTGTTGCCGCTGACGACAACAGCCCCTTCATCACTTTCATATAGTCTCTCCTTGGATATGCTCTTTGTTATGTTCGTGACGTTCATCACGGTCATCTGCGCCGCCTGGCCTGCCCCTGTCAGGACGCCGGCGGTCACCGGCTTTTTTGAAGCCGAAAGTAATAGGCACAACCGCCCATGAATCTACCGGACGGCCACCCTGAGTGGCCGGTTTGAATTTCCAGCGGCGCACAGCATCTGTTGCGGCCTGATCCAGCCGCATAGAACCGCTTGAAGTGCGCACCTGAATGTCACCTACGGATCCGTCTCCGCGAACCTGAAGCCTGAGGATCACGGTCCCCTGCTCATGCCGCGCCTTCGCCTGAGGCGGATAGGCCGGAGGCGGGTTATTGGTCAGGGCCATATCGACATCGACCCCGACAAAATCGTTTTGCGGCCCAGCAACTGCCGCAGGCGCGCGCGCCGACAGACTTACGGCAACCGGCCCCTGCACCGGAGGTGCGGGCGGGCCTTCATCCGGCTTGATCGGCGGTAAAGGCAAGGGCGGCACCTGCTGAATAAGCGGTGTCGGTGTCGGACGGGGCTGAATAATCGGCTTGGATTCGACCGGTGGACGTGGCGGCTGCGGTTTTTCATCCGGCTGAGGCGTCACCATTGGCCCCATGCTCACCAGTATAGCTTCGGTTTCCTGCACTTCGGGTGCCGGAATAATATAACGCGTTGTCACAAGATATACCGCCAGTGCGCCGTGTATCGCCAGCGATATGCCAATCGCAATGGCCGCACCGTTCGTTTTACGACCCGCCGTCTTACCGGATAACCGCTGCTCGATAAGCGATACGGTACCTTCGGACTGAGCGCCGTGGGTTATATCTTCTGTTGTACTGTGAAAGTTCATTGGCCTTGGCCCTGATGGAACATCTTTACGATGCGCCACGGCCATTATCACCAATGATATTCATTCGCAACACGTTTATAGCGCCGTTATAAATGCTGCCTGAACCTATGGTATTTATGTCTCCATTGGCATCCGGTATCCGGTTCCTTCATTCAGGGAACGGGTCAATACGATTTTCAAATATGATTATGAATCAAATAATTATATTTGTTTTCTCACAATGCACCTTATGTGACTGGACATGGATATACAGCTCCCCATAAAATTGCACCTATCGCCACACACCGTAAATTTTGCGAATTAAATTCACAGCACGCGTTCGATTGAATTCTAAATTCATGCGCGAGCAGACAGGCATTATATTTGACGTCCGGAAGACAACCTGCCGTCTATAAAACGCGGCAGTTTTACCTCAACGATATCAGCGAATCAGTTGTGCGCCTGAGGCCATTCTCACGGATTTCGCGCTTTATGCGCCGCCTAAGCGGTACAAACGTGAGGTTTTTGGTGCAATCATCACAGAATATGGCCCGTAAAGGCATGATTCGTGCATTTAATGTTAAATTAACCCTATCGGCCCATTGAACATTTTATGGCATTGGCCATACAATATTCATTCAATCTGGTGTCGGGTGGTTAAAATGAATGCAAATCAGTTATCAGGCGTTGCCTTAGGTGAAGCCGTTCCCAGTGAAGCTGACCGAATTGGTCATCTGGCCGCAGCCGGTGAGCAAATGGTCGAGCGGCTCAGAAAAACAGCTTTTCTGCCGGGCGCCATTAAACAGTTAAATGTGCGTCTGGGTATCGCCGAAGCCGCAGAACTGCTTGGCTGCTCCACCAATCGTATCCGCATGGCTGAACAGGATGGCCGCTTGCCCCCGCCGCCAGAAAGCGAAAGCGGACGCAGACTGGGCTATGACATCCCTGCCCTTCTGAACATGCGTCAGGTTTTGGGCGCTTCACCACGCCGCGCCCCCGAAGACCCGCCCGCCATTATCACCGTACAGAACTTTAAAGGTGGCGTCGGCAAATCCACAGTCACCACCCATCTGGCACATTATCTTGCGGTGCAAGGATACCGTGTTCTTGTGGTCGATTGCGATAGTCAGGCAACCACAACAACCCTTTTCGGCTTTAATCCGCACTTTGATATTCGCCGCGAAGAAACCTTATATCCCTATCTGTCGATTGAGCCGACGCAGGACGATTTGCGCTATGCTATCAAATCGACCATCTGGCCGAATGTTGATCTGATCCCGTCGAACCTTCAGATGTTCGATGTCGAATATGAACTGGCAGCCGCGGGTTCTTCTGGCGGCGGCACTCTGGCTTCCCGTTTCCGTAAGCTGAAACAGGGCCTTAATGATCTGGCGCAGGATTACGATATCATTCTGCTGGATCCGCCCCCCGCCCTTGGCACGATTTCGCTCACCGTTATGCAGGCCGCCAATGCGCTTCTGGTGCCGCTTGCCGCGACGACGCCGGATTTTTGTTCGACGGTACAATTCCTGTCGATGATGGGACAGGTGATCGAACAATTGCAGGAAGCCGGCATTAAGGTTGAATATGATTTCTGCCGCCTGATCTGCTCCAAGTTCAACGCCAATGACCCCAGTCATTCGATGATCCAGCGCATTATGGAGCAGACCTTTGGCCCTGCCCTTTTGCCTGTGCCTATCCTTGAATCGGCTGAGATCAGCCACGCGGCTTTGCGTATGATGACCGTCTATGAACTGGAAAAGCCAATCGGCACACCCAAGACTCATAAACGCTGCCGTTCAAACATTGATGACGCCATGTCGCAAATCGAACAACTTATTCGCCAGCGTTGGGGCCGTAACGAAGCCACACGTCTTGATGCCGTAGCGGTGTAACTGAACAGAAAGGCCTAAAACATGTCCAAACGTCAGGCTGATTATCTGTCGTCCTTGCTGTCAAACGACCCGACGCCAGCACCGCAGGTTACACCTCCGGCACAAACCGCCACATCAGCACCCTCCGCCCCTCCCCCCGCTGAAGCCCCTCGCACGCCCAATCCCAAGTCGACCATGACATTGCTGGCGCGTGAATCGGCTCTCGCACGTGTGGCGACCGGTGAAGTCAAACAGGTAACCCAGCTATTGCTGGATCCTGCGCGTGTCCGTATCTGGCAAGGTAACCCGCGTCATCAAGGCACATTGAACGAAGACAATTGCCGCGACCTTATCGATGCCATTCTGGCGGAAGGCGGACAAAAGGTTGCCGCCATCGTCCGGCGCGTGACCAATGACCCAACCTATGAGTATGAAGTCATTGCCGGCTCACGTCGCCACTGGGCCATCTCATGGCTGAGGGCCAACAACTATCCGGAGATGATGTTCCTGGCGCAGGTGCATTCACTGGATGACGAAGCCGCTTTCCGCCTGTCGGATATTGAAAACCGCGCACGTAAAGATGTCTCGGACTTTGAACGGGCGCGCACCTATCTGCAGGCACTTGATGAGCATTATAACGGCAAACAGTCCCGTATGGCTGAACGGTTACGCCTGTCAAAAGGCTGGCTGTCGAAAATGCTAAGCGTTGCCGCCCTGCCGCAATGGGCTGTCGACGCCTTCGCCAGTCCGGCAGATATTCAGCTTAAGACCTGTTATCCGCTGGCTCAGAAAATCCAAAGTCTGAGTGAGCCGGATTCAGCCGCTCAGCTTCGTCAGATGAAAGACGCGGCCAATCGTCTTCAGACACTGCAATCAGGGTCTGGCGCCCTCCCCTCCGCTGAGGTCGTCAAGCGCCTGATCCATGCCGCAGACACCCAAGCCAAAGACGATGAAACCATAAGCTATGAAACAGCCTATGGACGCACGGCCTTAAGCATACTGTCTGCAAATCGTAATGGCGTATCCGTTCGCCTTCATGCAGGATCAGGAGCCACTGAGGCCGAACTGATTGAGATGCTGAAATCGGCACTCAGAACACTTGAGTCCAAGGGCAAAGGCTTACAGGCCTGACCAATGCAATGGGCCTGTTTCCCCGGGGAAACAGGCCTTTGATTTTGTGGGCGGTTATGCGTGATTTCTGACCATTTGCCTTTACATAAAGAACCGCATATCTAACCCACATATCGTTTCCCCGGGGAAACACGACAAACCCAAACCCGCTCGGCTCGCAAACCAGCGGGCAACATAATGACCATATCCGAGCAGGGCAGGGGAAACACATGGACATTCCGGAAAAGCCAGAACAGATAGACCTGTTCCTTCCCTATATGGCCGACCTAAATCTGCGCGATCAACGCGAAGTTATGGAACGCCCCTTCTTCAGCCTGTCGAAATCCAAGCGCCTTAAGCCTATTGATTACACCTCTCCCGACGGAAAGGTATGGGTGCATGTGTCGTCAAACCCTGATTATGGCATGGCCACCATCTGGGATGCCGACATACTTATCTATTGCGCCAGCGTTCTCAATGACATGAAGCAACGTCGCATCAATGATATTCCCCGCACCCTGAAGATCATGCCCTATGACCTGCTGCGTTCAATCGGCAGGCCTATTTCCGGTCGCTCTTATGAACTGCTTGGGGCGGCTCTTGATCGGCTACAGTCCACCACCATCAAAACCAATATCCGCGCTGAACAGCGTCGTGAGGCCACCTTTTCCTGGCTTGATAACTGGAGCCAGCTGATTGACTCCAAAACCGAACGCTCGCGCGGTTTGAGCATTTCCTTGTCCAGCTGGTTTTACGAAGGCGTTCTGATGAACGGTGGCGTATTGTCCATTGACCGCGCCTATTTCGATATTACTGGCGGCCGTGAGCGCTGGTTATATAAGGTCGCCCGTAAACATGCGGGTGGGGCAGGGGACGAGGGCTTTGCCATCGCTATGCCAACCTTGTTTGAAAAGTCCGGTGCCGAAGGTCAGTATCGCCGGTTCAAGTTTGAAATCAGCGCCATTGTTAAGCGTAACGACCTGCCCGGATATGAGCTTGAACTGGTTGATGCCGCCAATTCACGTGAGCCACTGTTGCGGATGCGTAAGCAAAATACCGCGTCAAATGCAGTGCGTTCCGAAGTAAAACAGTCGGTAGTGCCTCAGTCAGACTCAGCCATACCGGCCCAGACAAGCGCACCAAAATCGGTGAAAGCAGCTTCTGCTTCAAACAATGAGCCACGCAACTATATCACCGAAGACACCCTGACCTATCTGCGTCAGAACTATCGTGGCTGGGACTTCCATGCCCTTCATCAGGACTTCCGTAGCTGGATCAGTGAAGATCCCGAACGTTCACCGGATCGTTATCAAAGTGCCTTCATTGGCTTTGTAAAACGCTATCACGACAAGAACCGTTTCCAGCTCCGCTAAGATCTGTTACTCAAAATCGCTCAGGCGTTCCCGAAGTGACAACATCGCCGTTGTCCTGATTCCCGTTATGTTAATAACTTGACTCAGACAGAATCGGTTTGAACCTTTTTCGCAATGTGGCCCTGAAAATTGATTCAAATTTAGAGGCCCAATCAGCAAGCTTCGACATATCAGGAACGGTTTTTGACACATCGGGGACAATCCACTGATCTATCAGGAACAGTCCACTGATCTATCAGGAACAAAAACCTGATCTATCGGGAACAAGAGATTGCGATAATTCACTGAATCATCAGAGAAATAAGTGGCTCCCAAGACTCTTAACTTCTCTAAAGAGTCTTTAACCCCTCTAACCTCTTTTCAGATATTATATGAATTGGAAAAAGAAAAAGGTCTCAGACACTTACGCCTGAGACCTGTAAAATACATTCTGTTTACCTATTCGGCTGAGGGCAGTCTTACCTGTCTGATGCTGCCGTCCGGTTCGTAAATTAATTCCTGAAATGTAATCGAGCGACGATGCGAACCACCCCCCGGCAACAGATTGTCATGATAGAATAACCAGCTGCGGCCCTCATGCTCAAGAATAGCCTGATGGTTCGTGGAAATCTTCAGATAATCAAGCACTACCCCCTGATAGCTATAAGGCCCTTCAGCACGCTCTGAGGTCGCATATACGATCTGACCCGGCCAGCCGGTCGAGAAGGTGAAGTAATAGGTGTCCCCACGCTTATGTATGAAGGGGGCCTCACCATAAGTTTTTTTTGTATCGCCCGCAGGGAAGCCTTCGATCACCAGATTTTCAATAGGCCCATCAAGCGTAACCATATCGGCCTTGAGACGCACAATCTTCGGAACACGCGTGCCAAAGGTCATATAGGCCTGACCATCCGTATCGATGAAGATATGCGGATCGATAGGCTCATCACCGGCATTTGCGTCAACAGCCTTGTCTACCAACGGGCTGTTGCGGGCATCCCGAAAGGGGCCTTCAGGCTTATCGGACACTGCGACGCCGATCTTGTCACCGCCCACTGGGGCATAGAAGTAATACTGACCGTTGCGTGACACAGCACCCGGTGCCCAGGCCTTGGCATCGGGCTTGGCCCAACCAAACACGCTGACGGACAGGAAAGCGCCTTCGTCAGTCCATGTTTTCATGTCGTCAGAGGCATAGAGCCGCCAGCTTGTCGAATCCCAATAGGTGCCTGAGTTTGAGGCATCATCCGTTGCATAGAGATAGACACGTCCATCAAAGACATGTGGCGAAGGGTCTGCATTGAACCGCGGGCTTAGGGCCTGCTGTGACAGAGCGGGAAAGCCAATAGTAGTCGCCAGCGCAAAGGCTGCGATAGAAGCGATATATTTCAAATTAAACTCCGACGGTTAGGTCAGGCTGAAAGAGCCGGATAATTAGCCTTGGTCAGCGCAAGATAGTCCGGGATATCCTCAGCGGAAAGGGGCGGGCTATAGAAATAGCCCTGAGCATACCGGCAACCCAGTTGTTGTAACGTCGCGGCTTCGGCCTGAGTTTCCACGCCTTCGGTAACACAGCCCAGCTCCATATCCGCACAGAGTGCCAGCAAAGATTTGACGATCTTAAAGCTGGCTGGCGTCCGGTCTATGTTTGTAACAAAGCTGCGATCAATCTTGATGCGGTTCAGGGGCAGGGCATGAATCTGGCTTAGCGAAGCGAAGCCGGTGCCAAAATCATCTAACGAAATACCGCAGCCAAGTGTTTTCAGCATATTGATTGAGTTCAGAGCTTCGTTGAAATCAAGCATCACGGCGGTTTCAGTGATTTCAAGATCGAGGCGTTTTGGATCAAAGCCTGATGTCTCAATGATGGTAATCAGGCGTAATACCCCTTCGGCGCACGACAGATCATGCGCGGAAAGGTTAAAGGAGAGCCTTATATCATCTGGCCAGCTGACGGCGTGACTAAGCGCCTTTTCAAGCAGATGCCGTGTCATAAGCCCGATCATGCCTGCCCGCTCGGCGACGGGTACAAACTGATCCGGTGAAATATTACCCACAAGTGGGCTATCCCAACGGGCAAGGGCTTCGAGGGCGATGGGCGTATGACTACGAATATTTACAATGGGTTGGAAAACAATGCTCAGTTCTGCGTCAAGGTCGGCCAGAGTCAGAGCCTGTTCAATGCGCGCATCACGACAGATGGCAGCTTCATGGTCGGCGCTGAAAAGCTGAACCTGCCCGCGCTGGCTCTGTTTACTGCGATAAAGCGCGTAATCAGCCCGATCGAACAAGTCTTCTGCGGTGGTGGCCATTGCGGGGAAGGTCGCAAAACCGACCGAGCCACCGGTACGTACAGTGGCTTCGGGCAAAAAGACCGGCAGATGCAGAAGTTCGCAGACCTTTTGGCCAAAGCTAATAATATCAGCCTCAGTCCCATAATCCTTCAGGATCAAGGCGAACTCATCTCCACCCAGTCGCGCCACCAGTACGGTGTCGCTTTGCAGGGTCTGGAGGCGCTTGGACAGGGCTACAAGAAGCTTGTCGCCGGTTGCGTGCCCATGCAGGTCGTTGATGGTTTTAAAGCCATCCAGATCGATAATACCTGCGGCAATTGAACCACCATTTTCGCCAGCCTCAGTGATAGCGGTATGCAGAACGCTAAAAAACTTCCGGCGATTAGGCAGGTTGGTCAGGCTGTCGAGATTAGCCAGATGCAGGTTTTCGTTACTCAGGGCCTCGGATCGGGCCTTGGCTTCGATCATGCGTGTGAAATCACGGTAATTGATGGTGAGGATCACCAGCATGACCCCCGTCACCAGCGCCACATTGACGGCAATGGCGATAAAAATCGGGTTAGCCGACAGGCTGAAGAAGACCACAAAGACCAGATTGACCACGCCAGCCACCGTAAACGCTGCCGGTTTCAGGTGCAGGAGGCAAAAAATACAGCCAATGACGCTGATGGCCATGTAGAAGGCCAGATGACCCTGCTGATAGGGTGTGCCGTAAGGATAAAGCGACAGCGACCAACTGGTGAAGGCAATCGCAATAAGCCAGGCCAGACGGTTTGTCCGCGTCATCGCTCGCGCGGCATCCTCGGCTGAGATGTCTTTTTTACGCGAGCGCCACCAGCCGACCATGCGTGTGACAGCCATAATACTGGCCAGCAAAGGGCAAATCAAAGTCAGGAAGATGGGCGCATGGCCAAGGAATGAGCTCACCAAAGCCCATGTGTTCACCAGTAAGGTCAGGTACATCAACGGAATCTGATGCGATAAGGCCTGATACTGGGCCTTAAGCAAATCAGGGTTGTCTGTCGACACCGACATAAAGTTCCGTTTGTGGGCAACGGAAAGAGACTTAAGCATTCTGCCTGACCCTTAAGTGGCAGATATCTTCTGCCTAGGCTTATCCTGCCTGCCTGAGCAGACGGGCATTATGCAAAGTAATTTGCCTATCTAGGGGTTAATGTCTGATTACATTGTTACGAAGAAAATGACGTAGCGTAAAAATGACGCAGATTCTGTCTCGACTGTGGCCTCAGGATCAGTCGTGAGCTTCGTCAGTATGCTCAATAATGTCTGTGAGCATGTGGCGAATATGGTCATCCGCGGTTTCGTAAAACACCTGACGGGTACGGCGTTCACTACGCACCAGACGCGCCGCACGCAGAAGCCTGAGATTATGGCTGACCAGTGAGGGACTGGCGCCGGTCTGGGTGGCTATGTCGCCCACGGCTATGGGGCCTTTGAGGCAGGCAACCAGAATACGCAGACGCGTAGGATCGCCCAGAAGCTTGTAGGTTTCCGCTATGCGTAAGATCTGGACGTCGGGGAGGGCGGTCAATGTCCATGCCCCTGCGGACTTAAGGGGCAGTCAGGGCTGTCGTCCCAGTTAATTTCAACCGTCGTGTGATCAATCTTATACACCTCGGCCAGGGTACGTTTGATAGCCGTCAGGACCTTCGCGGGGCTGTGTTCGGGATCGATACGGGCCTCAAGCGTCGCCGCGACCTTACCCGAAGTGATCGACCAGACATGGACATGGCTGATGCTGATAAGACCTTCAACGGCCTTAGGTAATTCGGTCTGCATCTGCGCAATATCGATATGAACAGGCGTGCCCTCCATAAGGATATGAAGCGAGTTTTTCAAAAGCGCCCAGCCGCTACGTAAAATCAGGGCCGACAAAAGCACGGACAATATCGGGTCAATCGGTGTCCAGCCTGTGGCATAGATAATCAGCGCTGCGGCAATGGCTGCAACCGAGCCAAGCAGATCACCCAGAACATGCAACAAAGCGCCCTTGATATTGACGTGTTCCTTGTCGCCACGGCTGAGGATGTAAAACACCAGTATATTTACCGCCAGACCGAGTGTGGCCACCACCAGCATCGGACCGCTGAGGATAGGTTGCGGGTTCAAAAGACGCGTCACCGCTTCCCACGCAATCCATACCACAAGCCCCAGAAGGGTAAGGGCATTCACAAAGCCGGCCAGCACTTCAAAACGCATATAACCAAAGGTTTTTCGGGCATTCGAAGCTTTGCGACCGAAGCGAAACCCTGCCCAGGCCAGTGCCAGTGCGGCCGCGTCGGTCAGCATATGACCAGCGTCGGCAATCAGAGCCAGTGAACCGGAAAGCACTCCGCCAATAACCTCGGCAATCATGAAGCCGAAGGTCAGCACAAAGCCGGTAAGAACCACGCGTTCATTGGTAGAATTAACAGCAGGTGCATGGCTGTGGCCAGAATGGTCATGCCCCTCGTGACCATGATGCCCTTTATCCCCTTTATGATCGTGATGACCATGATCATGTCCGGAACAATCTGTGTGAGCAGGATGATGATCGTGCATGGTCTGGCCTTATCAGAAGCAAACATATGAAAATATGTTCATATGTTTGCTTCTATGCAGTCAACCAATGCAAAAGACAAGAGCTGTACTCAAAAAAGGGCACAACGGATTTAGGCCGCCCTCGCGTATAAGTGACAAGACGTGACCAAATCAGATCAATATAAGTCGAATCTGATCGCGTAGATCAGTGATAACTCGGCAGCCAGAACCGGCATCCCCTCAGAGATGTCATAATAAAACGGGGTCTAAATGTTCAGGAACTATGTACTGGCCACTACGGCCATATTTTTCATCACGTCCGGCGCTCAGGCCCAGACGACTATTCAGTCCTTTGATGACAACTGGACCTTTGCCAAGGGTGACATAGAAGGGGCTGAAACGCGCGCCGGAGCCGCCGCAGACTGGCAGAAAGTAAATCTTCCTCATGACTGGGCGATTGCCGGGCCGTTTGATCAATATGCGCCGTCGACCGGTTCCGGCGGCTGGTTGCCGACCGGTGTGGTCTGGTATCGCAAGGATTTCACCCCTGATCCCGCTGATCGGGGCAAACGCTTCTTTGTTGAATTTGACGGCATCATGGATCGATCCGGTGTCTGGATTAATGGCATACATGTGGGCCATCGTCCGAACGGGTATTCCAGCTTCAGATATGAGATTACCGACCATCTTAACTGGGCAGGCAACAATGTCTTGTCGGTACGGGCGGATACGTCGGCGCAACCGGCGTCTCGCTGGTATGCAGGCGGAGGTATCTACCGGCATGTGCGTCTGATTACGTCGGGTGAGGTACATGTGGATACCTGGGGCAGCTTTGTCACCACGCCTGAGATCAGCGAAAATCGTGCCACGGTAAAGGTCGAAAGCGCCATCCGTAACCAGTCCAAAACCGACCGCACGGGCTATATCGAAGTCACGCTCATCGGCCCCGACGGCAAGGTTCTGGGTACGCACAAAGGGCAGGCCGTCAGCTTGCCTGCCGGTCGGGTGACCAAGCTGCATGCTGATGCGGTTATTACGAATCCCCGTCGCTGGGATATCAAAGATCCGGCATTGCATCGGGCAGAACTGCGGATTCTGGCCGAAGACGGCACATTGCTTGATAATGACAGCGTTACCTTCGGTGTGCGCGATATGCGTTTTGAGGCCGCGACCGGTTTCTGGCTTAATGGCAAGAATATCAAGCTGAAAGGCACGGCTATTCATGCGGACGGCGGGGCTTTTGGTATGGCGGTGCCTCTGTCCTTCTATGAACGACGTTTGCGGGGCTTACAGGCGCTGGGGGTGAATGCCATCCGTACGGCGCACCACCCGTTTTCACCTGAGTTTCTTGATCTTTGTGACCGTCTGGGCATCATCGTCATGAACGAAGCCTTTGATATGTGGACGGTGGCCAAGAACCCGCACGACTATCACCTGTTTTTCACCGACTGGTCGTCAATTGATGCGCGCGACTTCGTCAAACGTGACCGCAATCATGCGTCGGTAGCTATCTGGTCTATCGGCAATGAAATTCATGACACGCCCTATCCCGTTGTCGCCAAGTCTATCGTTACCCGACTGCAGAATATCTTCCATGCCGAAGACCCGTCCCGTCCTGTGACCATGGCCCTGTTCCGTCCAAATACGACGGGGGATTATGAAAATGGGCTGGCCGATCTTCTGGATGTTGTGGGCCAGAACTATCGTGAGAACGAGCTGACCAAGGCCCATGCCGATAAGCCGACCCGCAAGATCATCGGCACCGAGAATGGCAAGAACCGCTCAAACTGGCTTCCGGTGCGTGACAATCCGGCCTATGCGGGTATGTTCCTGTGGACCGGCGCGGACTATCTGGGGGAGGCTGATCGTGCAGGCTGGCCGTTTATTTCCAATCCTTCGGGGCTGGTGGATCGCACCGATGTAGTCAAACCGATTGGCTGGGAGCGGGCGTCGTGGTGGTCAGAAAAACCGGTGGTGAAGATCGGCCGCCGGATCACAGAGGTCATTGATACGTCTGAATTGCCGACCATGGTAGGCGTGGCCATGCCACAACCCAAAGGCCCCGGTGTGCTGAATGACTGGACGCCGGATAATACCGGCGCACATACGGAAAAGGTCGAAATCGTAGCCAATACGCCTGTGGTTGAGCTTTTCCTCAACGGAAAATCACTGGGCAGGAAACCCAGAAATGCGGACGACAGTGCCATCAAATATGACGTGCCCTTTGCCGCAGGCACTATTCGCGTCGTCGGTTATGACGCGGCGGGTAAAATCGTTGCCGAGGATGAACTGAGAACTGCCGGTGCGGCATCACAGGTCAGGCTGATCGCCGAGCAGGCCAGTCTGTCACCGGGCTTTGATCATATCGGTTTTGTGCGTGTTGAAGTCACCGATGCCAGAGGTGTGCGTGTTCCTGATGCGGCGCAACGCCTTAAGGTTACGGTGTCCGGTGCAGGTGAGCTGGCGGCCTTTGATAATGGCAGCCCTACGGATTCAACGGTCTTTTCATCACCGGAGCGACAGGCCTGGCAGGGGCGGGCGCTGGTTATGGTGCGCGCTACGGACACCAAAGGCACTATCAATATTAAGGTCGAAGGTGATGGCCTCAAGCCCGCCACTTTCAGCCTGATTGCGACCCCCAACTAAAGCGGATTTCGTTCAGATTGAAGTGAAATCCATCTCTAAATTTTTGTTATGCCGCCTTTTCGGATCAACCGGTATCAACCTGATCGGAAAAGGCCCAGAGAGGAAATTATGCGTAGTTTAACAGCAATAGCCCTGTGTCTGATGATCGCCAGTCCCGCTGCGGCGGAGGTTGGCAAGCGTTTTGCGCCTGAAAAGCAGATCATTACAGATCGGGTGACGGGATTGCCTCTGACGGTGCTGACTTCGGGCAAGTTCAATGACTCCCGTATTTACCAGACCCATCCGCAATGGGCGCAGGACGGGGTGCACATTATCTTCCGGTCGGGTGAACGCTCAGGCGATAACACGCCGCAGATTTTCGCCGTCAATGAAATCACCGGCGATATCATTCAACTGACGCATGGCACGGGTGTCTATACCGGCTCGATCAATGTCGCGCGCCTTAGCCAGCAGATCTATTATGTACGCAACGAAGGGGCCGATAAGCCGCAAAAGGTGCAGGTCATTGATCTGGCCGCGCTTTTGGCAGATTCAGCGGCCGGAACCATCCGTCGCGAAGGTTATGAAAAAACCGTCGGCACCTTGCCCGTCGGGTTTATTATGGCCGGGGGTTTCAGCCTTGATGCCGACGAAAAGTCTGCCTATTTCGGCTTTGATCAGATCAAGGCACCGCCGCGCCCGCAGGGGCAACCTGTGCCACAGGTACCGGGCGGGATTCTGGCAATGAATCTGGAAACGGGGGCGACCCACGAAGTCGTGCGCACGGATTTCCGTATGGGCCATGTGCAGGCCAATCCGCTTAAGTCCGGTGAAATCATGTACTGCTGGGAAACCGGCGGGGATGCGCCGCAACGTATGTGGATCGTCAATGCTGATGGCTCAGGCAACCGGCCTGTGTTCGAAGAAAGCCCCGATGACTGGGTGACGCACGAACAGTTTGCCGATGCAGACCATGTGGTCTTTAACCTCATGGGACACACCGAAAAGCTGTCAAAGCGTCCGACCGGTATTCTGGTGATCAATCTGCGCACCGGTATCATCGATAATCTGGGGCAGGTGCCCTTTACCTCTAAGGGGCGCAGCTATTGGCACAATGGCGTCACTTACGACGGTAAGTATGTGGCCGGTGACGATTTTGACGGCAATGTTTTCCTGATTGATCGCGAAACGCGTGAGCATCGGCTGCTGACCACGGGGCACCTGATGCGTCCTGACCATGCACACCCCAGTTTCAGCGCGGACAATAAGCGCGTGCTGATTCAGTCGGGCATGCTGACGGACGGTAAGAAGCTGTCGCTGATCGTGGTACCCGCAGTGCCTTGATCACAGCAGGCACGTGCGGTTACCAAATGTAACCATGGTTTGATTGTGCGTAGCGGTATGGAGACTTGATTTATATCGCGCCGCAACATAAATTGAGGATGTACAGCGTTTAGGCGCTGTTGCCCTTCCTGGGCGTTTCCTCCCTGTAGACTTAGCCGCGCCGAGATGCGCGGCTTTTTTTTTGCCCGTTTATCAGGTCAGCAGTCTGGCCCGCAAATCCTCAGGCCAGGGCACCGACTTCATTTCCTGCATATTGGTGCAGACAACAATGATCGATAATCTGGCGCGGACTTCTTCACCGACGTGAAAGGTAGCGGTGATGGGCAAGGAAGAGCGCCCGATCTTTTCGACGCTCAGGCTGATCTCAAGATTGTCCCACAGGCGCGACGGTACGAAATAATCGATCTCAACGTGAACCGCAGGCATGCCCAGATTATATTCGCGCATCAGGCGGTTAACATCGCAACCGACATGTTCGGCCATATAGTCTTCGATCGCGCCCTGAAGCCATTCTACATAACGGGGAAAGAACACAATCTGTGCGGCATCCACCTGCGCGAAACGTACTCTGACGCTTGTGGTATAGGCCATTAGGTTACTCCGTTTTCAGAGGGGGCGCAGAAGGCGTTCAGGCGACGCTTTTGTTGTTCAGAGCCGTGGGCTTGTGGTGCTCTTTCATCCACAGGTTCAGATCCGCTTCAGGCATGGGGCGTCCGAGGTGATAGCCCTGCATGGTCTCACAGCCGAGATTTTGCAGCAGGGTCTGGATTTCTTCAGTTTCCACGCCTTCGCCGACGACATCAATACCCAAAGAATGGCCCAGATTGATAATCGCCTGAACCATTACCTGATCGGCCTTAGAAGCCGGAAGATTACGAATAAACGAGTTGTCGATCTTGATACGGTCAACACTCAGCTGGCGTAAGGAGGACAAGGAAGAATAGCCCACCCCGAAATCGTCAATAGCAATGCGGATGCCTGCGTTGGACAGCGTTTTAAGCTTATCCTGTACGGTGCGGATATCCATGGCCGTTTCTTCGGTGACCTCAAGCTCAAGACGTTGCGGCGAGATGTTCAGTGCGCTCAGGGCATCAAGGATATAGGTGTCAACCGGCAGGCGCGACATTTCACGCGGGGAAACGTTCATGGCCACCCAGACATTCCCCGGCTGCACGGCCTCAAGGCGGCTGATCATCTGACAGACTTCGCGGATGATGAATTTCAGCAGAGGCTCAGACAGGCCCAGAACCGCAGCGGTTTCCACGATATCTGCGGGCGGAACCCATCCGTAACGCGGGTGCTGCCAACGCAGAAGGGCTTCGAAATTGCTCAACCGGCAACCGCCTTCGCACATGATGGGCTGATACCACATGCTCAGTTCGCCTTCGTTGAGCGCACGCAACAGGTCGCGTTCAATATCGCGCTTCATACTCAGGCGGTTATCCAACTCATCGTCAAAGGCGTAGTAACGGTTGCGGCCCCCGCTTTTGGCGGCATAGAGGGCGGCATCGGCACGCACCATCATTTCGGAGAAATCCTCGCTGTTGCGGGATTCAAAAATACCGATACTGATCCCGACCCGACCGGCGTCAAAACCGGTGAAGGGCGCTGAAATTTCCGTAACGATACGATCGGCGATCAATGTCGGAATGTTCCGTGACGTGTCCGTCTCGAACATAATGGCGAACTCATCACCGCCCAGACGGGCGATGGTGAAATCTTTTGAGAGACTGCGCTCCAGACGACGGGCGACTTCGATCAGCACCTCATCACCGGCGCGATGGCCGAACACATCGTTCACCGACTTAAAGCCATCCAGATCAAGGATCATCAGGCACAGAGGCTTAGGCGCTGATTTAGACCGGCTGTTGGTTTTTACATCAACGGCATTCACAAAACCGCTGCGGTTCAAAAGGCCGGTAAGGGTGTCGTGAATGGCGCGGTGGCGCATTTCTTCAGCCACTTCCGTGGCACTGATATGGGCCGTTCGCAAAGAAGCCGCCAGCGCTGTGGCCTTGTTTTTACCGCGACTGCCCTCACGGAACATGGCCTGACTTTGCAACGAGGAGCGCACGAGCGCAAAAATATACAGCAATGTAGCTGCGGTCAGGAAGTAGCGGTCAAAGCTGCCGGAAACGAAGCTTAGGCTGGCGGCCATGGACATCAGTGGCGGGATCAGGAAGCTGATGGGGATATAGGCATAGGCATTACCGTGCGTCACCGCACCGGCGGTAATGCCGCAAATAACCACCAGATAGAAGTTCGCCTGCGGGGTGGTGTAACCGGCACAGAGGGCAGGCATCAGCGCCCAGACACAGCCGGAAACAAAGGCCGCAATGGTCGCCAGCTGAAAGTGACGGTCAACGCTCATCCGGCTGAAAGGTGCCAGCAGGCTTTTTGATTGTGAGTCCGGCAGGGCACCGGGCAGGGGGGCGCGACAGATGCAGGTGCGCACCAGATTGGCCGTCGAGGCTGCGACAAACCACAGAAGGCCCGCCTCAAGCGAGCTGTAATAGGCGGTCACCGCCGTTACAATCAGACTGAGTATGATGTTGATAGGAATGGATATCTGTACACTGTGTCTGACCGCGACGAGCTGATCGAAACGGATCAACTCATCCAGTTTGGTCGGCGCAGTTTTTACGGAGTCCATTTTTACTCACGAGACAAAGTGAATTCTGTTACCAACAGCGGTAATTTAAGAATGTAACTATCCACTTAAAATTCTGATACAATCGTACACTAAATGGTAAAAAAGGATCGGAACTGTACTTTGCCCTTAAGCAGAGGGCCTGATTCAGCCTGCGAACAATTTTTGTCGGCGGGCAAAGGTCAGAAATAGCGGCCCCCAGTTCAGATCCGGATTGGTCATTCCGTAGCCATGGCCTCCGTAGGGATAGAGGTGCGTTTCAACCGCCACACCCGTTTTTTTCAGGGCCGCACGCAACAACAGGGCATTTTCGACCGGAACCGTGGCATCGTCTTCGCTATGGACAATGAAGGTCGGCGGGGTGTCTGCCGTCACATGCTGTTCTGTCGAATAAAGACGTGTCGTGGCTTCGTCAGCATCTGCGCCGATCAGATTATCATGTGACCCCTTATGGGTAATGCCGGGGATCATGGTGACGACCGGATAGATCGGCGCACTGAGGAAGGGGCGAGCGCTTAAGGCATCGGCCTCATCAACCGGTGCATAGACATTAGCCGCAAATCGAGTTGCCAGTGATGCGCACAGGTGGCCACCGGCACTGAAGCCCATGACGCCCACTTTTTCCGCGTCGATTCCAAAATCGTCCGCCTTACGGCGGATCAGACGGATAGCGCGCTGGGCATCCATCAGAGGCACATCGGAAGCCTTTTCCCATCCCTCAGCCGGCATACGGTAAATCAGCACAAAGGCCGTAATGCCCTGGGCCGCCAGATATCGTGCAATATCGCGGCCTTCCTTATCGACTGACGCAATCCGATAACCCCCGCCCGGAATAACCAGCATCGCCGACCCGTTTGGATTGGCCGGACGGTAAACGCCGATACGCGGTTGTGTCACACCCCATGTGCGGCCAAAGGGCGGCGTACCTGTAACTTCGGTAATTTCTTTAAGCGAGGTGTTGATCAGACCCGAAGGGCCGTTTGGCCACAGATCTATATATTCAGTAGTTTCCATCGGTGACGGTGGTGTCTGAGATGTCTGAGCCTGTGCTACTCCTGTGATCGTCAGCACAGATGCGGCCCCTAACAAGCCGGATGACAACAGTTGGCGACGATCGACAGACATGGCATTTCCTCATTATGATTTTGCAGCCCAAGCTTAGGCTCAGATGATGGCTTTCGTCCAGTCTCACCTCTTGCGGGATTGCTTTGGTGCCTGAGCGGTGCATTATGCCGCGATAATAATACAGTTATCAGGGAAATCATCATGGGGGCTTTTGTCCGTAAACACGCCATCTGGGCCATCTTTGCCCTGATTGCCGCCTTGTCCTTATCCGTCATAGCAATCAATCGCGGCGAAAGCGTCAATGCGCTGTGGATCATAGCGGCAGCGATATCTGTCCATCTGGTCGCCTATCGTTACTACAGCCGCTATATTGCCCGCCATGTCATGCGCCTTGATGCACAAAGGGCAACACCGGCGGTGACGCAAAACGACGGGCTGGACTATGTGCCGACCCCCAAAAGCGTGCTGTTTGGTCACCATTTCGCGGCCATAGCCGGTGCGGGGCCGCTGGTGGGGCCGGTACTGGCGGCGCAGATGGGCTATCTGCCCGGCATATTATGGATTCTGGCGGGCGTGGTTTTGGCCGGTGCGGTACAGGATTTCATGATCCTGTTTATCTCCATGCGGCGCGGCGGGCGATCGCTGGGGGAGCTGATCCGCAGCGAAATGGGCACGGTACCGGGGATTATCGCCCTGTTCGGGGCCTTTATGATCATGATCATCATTCTGGCGGTCTTGTCTCTGATTGTCGTCAAGGCGCTGGTCGGCAGTCCGTGGGGCACCTTTACGGTGGCCATGACCATTCCGATTGCGCTTCTGATGGGGATCTATACACGCTTCATCCGGCCCGGACGCATCGGCGAGGTGTCGGTGATCGGATTCGTGCTTCTGATGGCTGCGATTGTGTTCGGTCAGAACGTTGCCTATTCGCCGGTTCTGGCTCCATTGTTCACCCTGACGGCTGAGCAGCTTTGTTGGGCGCTGATTATCTATGGCGCGGTGGCATCCGTTTTGCCGGTGTGGCTGTTGCTGGCGCCACGCGATTATCTGTCTACCTTCCTGAAGATCGGGGCCATTCTGGCGCTGGCGATCGGGATCGTGGTCATGGCGCCGCAAATGCAGATGCCTGCCCTGACGAAGTTTGTCGATGGCACAGGGCCGGTGTGGTCAGGCAGTCTGTTCCCGTTCCTGTTTATCACTATTGCCTGTGGCGCGGTGTCGGGCTTCCATTCGTTGATTGCTTCGGGGACGACGCCCAAGCTGATCGCCAGCGAAATGGATGCGCGATTTATCGGCTATGGAGCCATGCTGATGGAATCGTTCGTCGCAGTCATGGCGCTGGTGGCGGCATCAATTATTGATCCCGGCATCTATTTCACCATGAACAGTCCCGGTGCCATTGTCGGTCAGACGCCAGAAAGTGCCGCAGCCGCCGTAACGGCTATGGGATTTCCGGTTGAGGCGGCCACCATCGCTCAGACCGCAAAAGATGTCGGTGAAACCACCATCATCTCACGCGCAGGCGGTGCGCCGACTCTGGCGGTCGGCATGGCCGAGATTTTCTCGCATGTGTTTGGCGGTAAAGCGATGATGGCCTTCTGGTATCACTTCGCCATTCTGTTCGAAGCCCTGTTCATCCTGACGGCTGTTGATGCAGGCACACGCGCAGGACGGTTCATGTTGCAGGATTTGATCGGCACAGCCATTCCGAAATTCCGTGATACTTCTGCCCTGATGCCCTCACTGGTGGCCACGGGTCTGTGTGTCGCGGCGTGGGGCTACTTCCTCTATCAGGGTGTTACCGACCCCTTAGGCGGGATCAACAGTCTGTGGCCGCTGTTTGGCATCTCAAATCAGATGCTGGCGGCGGTGGCGCTCATTCTGGGGACGGTTGTCCTGTTTAAAATGAAGCGCGAAAAATATGCCTGGGTGACCGCCTTGCCCGCAGTGTGGCTGGTGATCTGTACGCTGACGGCAGGCTTGCTCAAGCTGTTTTCACCCGATCCGGCGGTAGGCTTTGTGTCCCATGCTAACCGCTTTTCGGCGGCGCTGGCTTCGGGAGAGATACTGGCCCCCGCTAAATCCCTTTCGGATATGGAACAGATCATTCGCAATGACTGGATCAATGCCAGCCTGTGCGTGATCTTTATTACTGTGGTCGTCAGCATCCTGAGCTATGGGATTCTGGCGTGCCTTAAGGCGCTGCGTAATCCTGAGCCTACGGCCAAGGAAACCGCACCCGTCATTGTGGCGGCGGAGTAGGGCGGATGACGATGTGGAAACAAAGATTATCGGCGGTTGGCAAATGTCTGTGCGACAGTGCGCGCCTTATGGTCGGGGTGCCGGACTATGAGGCCTATGTCGCCCATATCCGGAAGACCCATCCCGATACCGAGCCCATGACCTATGAGGCCTTTTTCCGTGAGCGTCAGCAGGCCCGCTATGGCGGGGGCGGTAAGGGTGGTTTTCGCTGCTGCTAAAAGAACTGGTGTCAGGCCTGCAAATCCGCGTCTTTTGTGCTTCCGCTGCTCACGTACCTTAAAGTACGCTCCGCTGCGGTTCTCGAAGCCACGACTTTTCGGCTCAGACTCCAGTTCTTTTGAGTCGGTGTCTTTCGCTCTATTGCGGTGCCTTAAGGGGCGTTGTCACCGGCGCATTGCGGTCAATCGTCAGCCAGCCGTCCTTATAGACCAGTTCGCCTAGCTGAATAACGGTTCTCTGGCCCCAGTTCGGATCAGTTGCCACTTCGGGTGCGGCATGCTGATGCACGAAGTAATAGATGAAGGCCTTACCGTCATTGATGATGATGTCGGGGTGCTGACCTTTGAAATTATCGGTGGGATAAAGGCCGGGTGTTTCCAGAATACGGTCGGGTTGTAACTCCCAATTCTGCGCATCTTTGGAACGCAGAACGATCAGACCTTTCCAGGCATCGGCGATCAGCCAGTAATAGCCATTATACTCAAAGACCTTGGGGCCTTCTGCGCCAATCTCGACGACCGGCTTTTCGTGGCGCGTCCATGTTTTCAGGTCCTTGCTGTCGGCGGCAAAGATCGGGCTGCGCTGGCGCTCGTCCTTGAACCACATGCGGTAGGTGTCACCAATCTTGTAGACCCCCGCATCAATCACGCGCTCTGAACCCAGATCGACCTGACCTTCGCAGGCCCAGTTTTTCAGGTCAGTGCTGCTCAGGTGAACAATCCGGCGGGGCGCGTTCCAGTTTTTGAATACGCCGGGGACGACGGTGATAAACAGGTGATGCACGCCGTTTTCGGTAAAGATCTCCGGTGCCCACAGGGTTTCGCCGGTGCAGGATTGCGGGATATTGGCTTCGCCGCCATAGGTCCAGTTAAGCCCGTCCGTTGAGGTCGCAATGCCAATTTTGGTGCCATGTACCCACGACACATCGCCTTGGGTTTCAGGTTTCAGGCTGGCGCGACGGTTGGTGTAGAACATTTTCCAGTGCTTTTCAGCCTTATCATAGACCACCGCGACATCGGCGGCACCGTCATAGACCGGATCACGGAACAGGGGCTTAGGGGCTTCGTGACTGATCTCAGCCTGAGGGACGGTGGTGCATCCCGTCAGGGCCGTTAACAGAACAAGGCCGGAAATAAGGGGTTTGAGCATGAAATCCTCGCCATTTTAATTGGCGCAACCCTAACGTTTTGGTCATGGGTGAGCAAATTAAATCAGAAATACTCAGACCTTTTCTCTGCTAGGCCTGTCGCGCGCCCGATGCCCGTCTGATCTCAACCTGATGTCAGAATGTGACACCCCTTATATTTCACCACTTATCTGTAATTTTTGCGGATACTTTTTGAGGCGTGTGTGTGCGTAACGCACTTGCGAATGATTTTCAAAGGTGCTACCGCACGGCGTGACAATCCGACCCCAAAGGCCACCTATTGGCCGCGGTGGGTCATGCAGGCTGTGTATGGGCCGATATTCAGGAGACATCAAAGATGACGCTTATCAATCGACTGGCCGCTGGGGCCGCCTTGACTTTCATCCTTACGGCTCCTGTAGCACAGGCTCACGATCAGTGGCTGGTGCCTTCGGCCACTCAGGTCGTCCTGAGCGCCAATGCCGAGCGCCCGACCTATGTGACGGTTGATGGTGCCATCTCTAACGGCCTGTTCTATCCTGATCACTTCCCGCTGAACCTGTCCAATCTGGTTATTACCGCGCCTGACGGTTCAAAGGTTGAGGCCGAAAATGCCCACACCGGCAAGCTGCGTTCGGTTTTCGATCTTAAGGTGACGCAAGCCGGCACCTATCGCGTAGCACTGGTCAACGAAGGCGCATTTGCCAGCTTCAAGGAAAATGGCGAACAAAAGCGCGTGCGTGGCACGGTGGCCAATATCTCGACACTGGTACCTGCCGGTGCTGAAGACGTCACCATCACCCATTCGGTCAGCCGCGTGGAAACCTTTGTCACCGCTGGCGCACCTTCGGAACTGAAGCCGCTGGGTACCGGTATTGAGCTTCAGCCGCTTCAGCCGGTAACGGATCTGGTGGCCGGTGAAGCGGGCAAGTTCCGCGTTCTGGTCGAAGGCAAGCCTGCCGCCGGCGTATCGGTTAAGGTCATTGCCGGTGGCGTGCGTTATCGCGGTGAACTGGGCGACAAGGTATACAAGAGCGACGCCAATGGCGACGTGACGGTCGAACTGCCGTTCGCAGGCGCTTACTGGTTCAACGCCTCTTATCCGCCAGCCCCCGAAACCGGGGCAGCCGAACACCACGATCACGACGATGAAGATCATGGCGCGGCGGCACAACCCCAGCGTCGTCTGAGCTATTCGGCGACACTTGAAGTTCTGCCTTACTAAAGGTCGGCTCCCTTAATGGCTTTCGGTTTCAAACTCAGTCCGTCCTTCTGGCGCAATCAGTTGCGCCAGTGGCACTGGATATCGTCGGCGCTGTGTCTGGTCGGTATGATCCTGTTCGCGGTAACAGGGTTTACGTTGAACCATGCGTCGGCGATTGAGGCTGAGGCGAAGGTCACGACCTGGGAAAAGGACCTGTCTTCGGAAACGGTTGCTCTGTTGGCGACGGCTGAGGACAAGGTCGCTCTGCCTGACAAACTGGCGAAGGCGATCGATGCGGATACCGGCATCAATGTGAAGCGCGCCGTGGTCGAGGTATCCGAGGAAGAAGTCTATCTGTCCATGCCCGGGCCGGGTCTGGATGAGTGGATGGCCATTGAGCGCGAGACGGGGTTTACCACCTACGAACGCAGTCATCGCGGCGTAATCGCGGTGCTCAATGACCTGCATAAGGGGCGTAATTCAGGCCCCGCATGGTCTGTGTTTATTGACGTTATTGCTATTGCTTCGGTGATTTTTTGTATCACCGGATTGGGGCTTTTGTGGATTTACGCCCGTGGGCGGCGGATCACATGGCCTCTGGTCGGACTTGGGACGATTGTCCCCCTTATACTGTTCCTGTTATTCATTCATGCGTAAAGGTTCGCAAAATGTTTGCTAAATCAACGGTTTGGACAAGTGTGCTGGGTGTGTCTGCCTTGGGTGCAGGCGCTGCCTCAGCGGGCACCGTAACACTTGAGGTCGAAGTGCCGCGTCTTAATGTGGCCTCCTATCATAAGCCCTATGTGGCGGGCTGGATTGAGGATGCCTCAGGCGCGCACAAGGGCGACCTGTTCGTGTGGTACGATGTGGCCATGCGCAACAAGGAAGGTAACAAGTGGCTCAAGGACATGCGCGCCTGGTGGCGTAAGTCGGGCCGCAATCTGGATATGCCGGTTGATGGCCTGTCGAGTGCCACGCGCGCACCCGGTCGTCACACGCTGAAGTTTGACACCAACCATAAGGCGCTCAAAGGGCTGGCTTCGGGTGAATATGTACTGCGCGTCGAAGCTTCGCGTGAACATGGCGGGGCCGAGGTCGTCAAGGTACCGTTCAAGTGGGATGCCAAAAAGGCAGCGGCTGCGTCGGTCAAGGGTTCCGTGGAACTGGGCGAAGTCAAGTTCAACTACAAGCCCTGATGCCTTAAGGGATGTTAGGCGCACACACAGGTGAAAACCGTGTCCTGATCCCCGAACTGCGGCGTGAGCCGAAAGCGGCGGCAGGATGTGTGCGTCTGAGCCTTACGGGTAAGGCGTTTGCAACCACTTGGCAGGTTGTGGCCTATGTGGCCGAACCACTGGCGGCGCAGTCTGAGGTGCTCAGGGCGCAGATCAGCGCCCTGCTGGAACGCATTGATGCCGAGATGAGCCCCTATCGGGCGGATTCCGATCTGACGCGCTTTAATCAGGCACCGGCGGGCGCCTATGTGCCCTTGCCGTTGATGCTGTTGCAGGTCATCCGGCAGGGTCTGAACATCGCGCATCTGACGGATGGGGCCTATGACCCGACGCTTCTGGAGGCGGTCGAGCTTTGGGGGTTTGGCGCGCGGGCCGTGCCCGAAGGTGTCCCTTTGGGCGCAGACATTAGCGTTCTGAAGAACCGTCAGGACTGGCGGCGGATCGACTGGAAGGCTCAGGGGCTGATCAAACCGGAAGGGGTGCGTCTGGATCTGTGCGGTATTGCCAAGGGCTATGCCGTTGATGTGGTGACGCAGTTTCTGAAAACCACTGCAGGGATTGAGGCCGCGCTTATTGAAATTGGCGGTGAACTCAAAGGCTTTGGCGTGCGTGACGATGGTCTGCCGTTCTGGGTTGATATCGAACAGGCGAAGGAAAAAACCGTCGTTGCCCTGTGTGATCTGGCGGTGGCGACATCAGGCGAAAGCGTGCGTGCCTTTGTCCATGACGGCGTGATTTTTTCGCACACGATCGATGGTCAGACGGCGTCACCTTCGGCGTCAGGCGTAATGTCGGTCAGTGTGTTCGACGGGGCCTGCTGGCGGGCAGATGCTCTGGCGACCGCCTTGCTGGTCATGGGGGCTGAAAAAGCGATGGCATTTGCTACGGCACAGGATGTGCCCTGCCTGATGCGCATGCGTAACGGGTCGGAGCAGTTAAGTCCGGCTCTGGAGAACTGGTTATGATTGAGCTGATGACCGATGATCCGGTGAAGCTGGCGGTTGCCGGTGGTGCCACGGCGGTTTGGGCCTTGATGAGTGCGTTTACACTGCTGGGCGGGCGTGAAAAGCGGCTGGCGGCCGAAGCCTGTGATGTGCTGGTGGTATCGGCTTCACAGACGGGACAGGCTGAAGAACTGGCGCGCAACAGTGAGAAGGGCCTGAACGCCGGTGGTCAGAAGGTGCGTTACCTGACGGCTGATAAGGTCAGTGCCGATGATTTACAGGCGGCCAAGCGTATTCTGATGGTCGTTTCGACGACGGGTGTCGGTGATGCACCTGACGACGGGCGGGCCTTTGAGGGGCGGTTGTTGGGCACAAAGCCCGATCTGTCGCGTCAGGGCTTTGCGGTGCTGGCACTGGGTGAGCGCAAATATGAAGATTTCTGCGCCTTTGGCCATCGGGTCTATGACTGGCTCAAAAGTTGCGGCGCAACGGCGCTTAAGCCGTGCCTTGAGGTCGATGATCTTGATCCGGCGGCGCTTAAGCTCTGGGCCAACTATCTTAAGGAATGGGGCGGAGAGTCCGTCTCCGGTGACGAAGGCTTCCGCGACACGGTACTTAAGGCCCGTAGGCGACTGAATCCGGAAAGCGATGCGGCGGGTCTGTATCAGGTTGAGCTGAGTCTGGCGCTGATGGTGGATGGAGAAAGCGAAAGCTGGCAGGCGGGGGATCTGGCGCAGATCCGTACCGCTGACGGGCACCGGCGTGACTATTCCATCGCCTCCTTACCCGAAGAAGGGGCGTTGCGCCTTTATGTGCGTGAAGTCATCAAGGATGACGGTTCGCGCGGGGCCGGTTCCGGGCTTCTGACCCATAGCCTGTCTGAAGGACAGGCCGTGCCCCTGCGTTTGAAATCGCACAAGAATTTTCATGCGCCAGCCGGAAACGGGCCGGTATTGCTGATTGCTGCCGGATCAGGGCTTGCGGGTTTGCGGCCTCATCTGATTGAGTTGAATCGTAAAGGGCGTGCCTGTTGGCTGATCTATGGTGAGCGGTATCCGGAAGCGGACGGAGCCTTGCCGCGTGAAATGACCGACTGGCAGTCGCAGGGGCAATTATCACGCCTCGATCTGGCCTTTTCGCGCCCTGAAAATCGTCAGGGACAATATGTGCAGGATGTTTTGCGCGCCAAAGCCGATGAGGTGCAAGCCTTTAGACAAGATGACACTGCAGTAATGGTCTGTGGTGGATTGGATATGGGCCGTGCGGTCGAAGAGGCCCTGAAAGATATTCTGGGCGCTGAGTGGCTTGAGGCCGCACTTAACGACGGACGTTACCGGCGGGATCTTTACTGATCCTCCGGACGCAACGCTAACGATTTTGCTTTCAAAAAAATGACGGGCGACATGCGGTCCATGATGGCCGGTGAGCACGAAAAAAAGAGGCCTGTCTGGCTACAGACAGGCCTCAGTGCACCGAGGAATCAAGAGGGGAACGAAGGGTTCGCCTCAACAAGACGAACAGAGAAGAATTACATCAGGGAGTGACGAATTGTCAGTCTGTCCGGTCTGACGCCATAAAGCACAGCCTGAAGGCGCCTGTCAATGAGAATAATTCTCATTATCTAAATTTATATTGCTGACGACCCTGCCGTGTATATTGGCGGGGTCGGGATCGGCATTATTCCGGAATATTTTCCTTGAAGATGGCCTGAACCCGCACAGGTGTTTGCGGCGCCGTTTTGTTGTCCTGAAGCAGATGGAGCAGGCGATCAATGGCTTCACGCGCCTCAACGCGCGGGTTCTGATCGATGACCACATCCATTACCCCGTTAAGCAGGAAACGGCGCGTATGTTCGGTCAGTTCATGGCCGATAAAGATGATCTCATTCTTACGACCGCTTTCTTCAATGGCACGGGCAATGCCACGATTGCCTGCGCCGATATTGTATATCCCCGACAGGTCGGGATGCTGGTGCAGAATGGCTCTGGCTTCGTTATAGGCCCGTTCGGTGTCATCACGCACTTCGCGCATTTCGACGACGGACAGATGCGGATAGTCATCGCGCAGAATGTGACGGAAGCCCATTT
The DNA here is from genome assembly GCA_047605545.1 of Asticcacaulis sp. Taxonomy (GTDB): domain Bacteria; phylum Pseudomonadota; class Alphaproteobacteria; order Caulobacterales; family Caulobacteraceae; genus Asticcacaulis. The sequence continues at coordinate 57,148 of JASGFL010000007.1, forward strand.
CGCGTTCTTCGTGCCCGCGATAGGACAAAGAACCGGCAAACAGCGCCACCTTGGCGGCGTCCTTCGGCAGCAGACGCCCCAGAAGATAGCCGCTCAACCGGCCGGCGGCCCGATTATCGACGCCGATATATCCTTCATGCGCGACGTTTGAAATATCCGACATCAGGGTCACAACCCGTGTCCCCGAAGCGATGAGGCTGCGTAAGGCTTCGCGCACCAGGGGGTGATCAAGCGCCACAACCCCAACCGCTGCGGAATGGCCCTCAAGGCGATTGAGGGCACGGCTCAGGGCTTCGGGGTCGAAACCTTCGATATGGTGCAGGCGAACATAAGTGCCCGGTCGGTTGGCGCTGATGTGCTGAAGATGTGCGGCGAAATGGCGAATAAAGGTGTTGTTGCCCGCTGGCAGGACAAAGTCGAGCGTTCTGGCGGGGCGATAGTCGTGGGTGTCGCTGACCGGTTCAAGATAGCCAAGGCGCTGAGCGGTTTCCAAAACCAGTTCCCGTGTGCGGTTGCGCACACCGGCCCGATCATTGAGGACACGGTCCACGGTTGCGGTTGAGACACCGGCCTGACGGGCGATATCCGCAAGTGTAGCACGCTGCGGCGGGATTTCATGGGGCGCGTTCACGGGTGTTTCCTTAAACCTGTCAGCTGTTTGCAGAAGAGTCTTTTTAACTGAGACTTACATCGAGTGGTTAAAAAACGACTGCTGTGGCCCGCTAATCTTTATGACCCACAACTCACCATTTCCTCATTTTGATTTAAAATGATGCATTGACATCAATCAAAATGATTGTAAAAGGAAATACATAATACATATTATAAAAAATGTGGAAACGCCGGAGTAAGCCTGCAATGGTTGAGTTATACGGACGTCAGATGACCCGCCGTCAGGTCAGTGAACACACAGGTGCCCTGTCGCAGTTTGCGGGTGTGCGCCTGATGACGCTGGGGGACGGTGTTGAGCGCGGCAACCGTATGCTGGAATTTCGTACCGGCACGGGCTTGCGCTTTACGGTGCTGATCGACCGCGCCATGGACATTGCTGAATGCGAGCACAATGGCCGCTCGGTAGGCTGGCATTCGCCTTCGGGCTTTCGGCATCCTTCGCTGCATGAATATGAAGGCGAAGGCGGCTTGGGCTGGTTCCGGTCGTTTTCCGGCCTGATGGTCACCTGTGGGCTGGATCATATCCTGTTCATGGATGCCGATCCGGCGGAGCATTATTATTACGGACCGCGCAAAACGGTGGATTCCTCGCTGCATGGTCGCATCGGCACTATACCGGCGAAATTAACCGGCTACGGTGAGCGCTGGGACGGGGATGAGTGCATCCTCTGGGCCGAAGGCGTGGTACAGCAATCGACTGTGTTCGGCGAAGACCTGCATCTGATCCGCCGCATCGAGGTCGCGGTGGGGTCGAACGATATCCGGCTGCATGACCGTGTGGTCAATCACGGATTCTATCGCACACCGCATATGTATTGCTACCATATCAATGTCGGTCATCCGGTGCTGGCCGAAGGGTCGGAATATGTTGCGCCCATCAAGGATGTGGTCTGGGCGTCACATGCGGGTGAGGACTATAAGAAACAGGCGACTGGCTATCGTCACCTGCCTGCGCCCAAACTGAATTTCCACGAACAGGTCTGGCAGCATGAAATGCAGCCCGATGCCGAGGGGCGGGTGTCGGTGGCGCTGGTCAATCAGGCGATCGGGTTCGGCCTTGAGGTGCAGACCCTGAAATCGCAGTTTCCGGCTATGTACGAATGGCAGAATTTCCACTCCGGCCATTATGCGCTGGGGATTGAGCCGTCAACCAACCACGTGACAGGCAAGCAGGCCGCCAAGGAACGTGGGGAGCTGATCTGGCTCGAACACGGCGATGAGCGTCGTTACGATACGGTCTTCCGCGTCCTCCCCGATGCGGCTTCGGTGCGTGATTCCCTCAATCGGATCCGCGCCGTCGCAACTCAGCCGGAGGCGGCTTATCCCGTCGTCTCCGGTGACTTTTTGCCCATAGAGGGGCGATAGTCATGCAGGGCAGGACGGTACTTTATACGGGCGCAGCCGGTGGTCTGGGGCTTCAGACGACTCTGTTGCTGTTGGAAAAAGGCGCAACCGTGGTGGCGGTGGACAATAACCCCGCCAAGATCGCGCAATTACAAACCGAGGCAGCGGCCTATGGCGAGCGTCTGGTGGTTTTACAAAGCGATATGAGCGACCTTGAGGGGTTTCGCGCTGATCTGAAATCCGTCCACGCGCAAACCGGCGGGTTTGATGTGGTGCTCAATAATGCGGCGATCTATCCGTCAAAACCGTTTGAAGACTATACGATCGAAGAACACCAGATGGTGCAGCGGATCAATGTTGATGCCGGCATAGTGGCGGTTCAGGAGGCCATTGGTGGCATGAAGGCCAAAGGCTTTGGCCGCATCATCAATATTACTTCCATTACCCTGTCGGGGTTCTGGCCCAATCTCTATCCCTATGTGGCGTCCAAGGGCGCTTTGATCGGTCTGACGCGGACCTGGGCGCGGGAATTTGGCCCACACGGGATCACGGTCAATGCCTTGTCGCCGGGGGCGTTTCCTACGGATGCCGAGGCCATCAATCCTGACCCCGAAGGATACAACCGTCACGTTCTGGCGCAGCAGTCCGTCAAGCGGCGCGGCCACGCGGGCGATATTGCCTATGCCATTTCATTCTTAGCCGCTGACGAAGCGGGCTTCATCACCGGCCAGACGCTGAACGTCAACGGCGGCTGGATCATGAGTTAAGGTCATCCCAACATGTCTATCCTGAGCGGTATTCGCGTCCTTGATTGTTCTATTGCCATGGCGGGGCCGTTCGCGGCGCAACGCCTTGGCGACCTTGGGGCCGATGTGGTCAAGGTCGAGCCGGTGACCGGCGAATGGCAGCGCCATGCCTCGGCCGGTGGGGCGCGGGGCAACCGGATCAATGTGTCCTTCCTGTCGCTGAACCGTAACAAGCGGTCGCTGGCGGTTGATCTCAAAGCGCCCGAAGGCAAGGCTCTGCTGATGGACATGGTCAAGACGGCGGATGTGTTTTTGCAAAACTATCGCCCCGGAGTCGCGGCGCGTCTGGGGGTCGATTACGAGACCTTGAGCGCCATCAATCCGCGTCTGATCTATGTGTCCATGTCTGGGTACGGCGAGGACGGGCCTTATAAGAACTATCCCGGTCAGGATTTGTTGCTGCAATCCATGTCAGGGGCGATGATGTCGTCGGGGGCCGCTGATCAGCCGCCGTCACCGGCGGGTCAGTTTCTGGTCGACTCGGTGGCCGCCTATACGGCGTTCGAAGGGGTTCTGGCAGCGCTGTTCCATCGTGAACGCACCGGCGAAGGACAAAAGGTCGAGGTCAATATGCTCGATGCCATTGCCACCATTCAGATGCAGGAACTGTCGGTCTTTACGGTAGGCAAAAAGCCTCAGACCCGTTCGGCAGAACCGCACGCTCATTGCTATATCCGTGCGCCATACGGGGTGTTTGAAACCACCGATGGCTATGTGACGGTGGCCATGGCCAATCTGCAAAAGCTGGGGAAGGTGATCGCCGATCCGTTCTTTGACGGGCTGGACGACGAGGTCGATAGCTGGAAGCACCGCGATGAAATCTATGCGCGGGTTAAGACCGCGTTAAAGACCCGCTCAAGTGCAGACTGGCTTAAGGATATGCGCGAAGTCGATATCTGGTGCGGGCCGGTCTATGGTTACGAGGAACTGGTCAATGATCCTCAGGTGGCGCACAACGGCACCTTTGTTGAATATGATCACCCCAGCGAGGGCCGCGTTAAGACGCCGGGCTTCCCCATCAAGTTCTCGAAAACCCCATCGAAAATTGAGCGCGGCGCCCCTCAGGTGGGGGAACACAGCCGCGAAATCCTGCGCGAAGCCGGCAGGTCCGAGGCCGAGATTCAGGCCCTTCTGGATGCCGGTGTCATCAAGCAGGACTAATCCGCAAGCGTTTGAAAGAAGGACGTCATGTCTGAGACAGAATATACGGGTCTGACATGGGATCACCCGCGCGGATTCAATGCGCTTAAGGCGGCGTCAGAAACGACACAAGGATTTCGCCTGACGTGGGACAAGCACCCCCTCGAAGGGTTTGAAACCCATCCGATCGCCGACCTGTGTGCGCGTTATGATCTGGTGGTGCTTGATCATCCGCATGTCGGGGAGGCGGTGGCGCATGACTGCCTTGTGCCGCTCGAAGATCTGTTTTCTGCTGAAGAGATTGCGCGTCTTGAGGCCGACTGCGTTGGCCCTAGCCTGTCTTCCTATAATTACGCAGGCAAGCATTGGGCCTTGCCGCTGGATGCCGCCACTCAGGTTATGGCTGCGCGCGAAGACCTTACCGGTGCCTTGCCCGAAACATGGGACGAGGTAGTCGCCCTGTCGAAACGGGTGCCAGTGGCTTTGTCTCTGGCAGGCCCGCATGCGGCCCTGAGCTTTCAATCTATCTGTGTGGCTTTGGGCGAAAAACCGGCCGCTGATCGTGATCGGTTCATCGGTCAGGAAACGGGCGAAGCGGCCTATGAACTGATGCGGGAACTGGTGGCGCGAAGCCCTTTGAGTGTGCGCGATAAAAACCCGATTGGTATCCTTCAGCACATGTGTGACCACCACGATGTGGCCCTGTGTCCGCTGATTTATGGCTATGTCAACTATGCCGACCGACTGGGGTTCGGTAATGCGCCTAAGGGTGCAGGCGGCATAGGGTCTACGCTTGGGGGGACCGGTATTGGTATTTCGCGCAAATGTGATGTAACGCCGGAGTTGCTCGATCACTTGCGCTGGTTGATGAGTGAGGTGGCGCAGACCGGCTTTATCCCCGCCCATGATGGTCAGCCGTCTTTGCGATCGGCATGGCGTGACAAAGCCGTCAATGCCCGTTGGGGCCGGTTTTACGAGCGCACCCTTGATACGCTTGAGGCGGCCTATCTTAGGCCGCGCCATAACCACGCCATTGCCTTTCAGACGGCGGCGTCTGCGCGCTTGAGGGCAGCGTTAGATGCCGGTGAGGCGTCGCAGGCCGTAATTACTGATCTGAACACTCTGTATGCAGACTATCATCCGACCGGAGTCGAGACATGACCGATGAACTGATTTACGAGGTCGATGGCCATATTGCCACCCTGACGCTCAATCGCCCGCAAAAACTCAATTCGGTAACGCCGGATATGGCTAAGGCGATTGAGGCCGCCATTGCCGAGATCAATGCGTCTGATACGATCCGCTGCGTGATTGTCACGGGGGCGGGTGAGCGGTCATTCTGCGCCGGTTCGGACATCAAGACTCTGGATGACTATAAGACGCCGTGGGAGTTCCGTAATCGCGGGGATTATTGCGACGCCATTCGCCTGTGTCTGAAACCGACCATTGCGGCGGTTAATGGTTATGCGTTTGGCGGTGGTCTTGAGACCGCCATGTCGTGCGATATCCGTCTGGCCTCACCTAATGCGCAGTTTGCAGCACCGGAAATCAAGCTTGGCTGGATTGGCGGCGGCGGTATGGCCGCAGGCCTTGTCCATTCGTTGGGGGCGTCCAATGCGGCCTTGATGATCCTGACCGGCGATCCGATTGATGCCCCAAAGGCCCTGCAATGGGGACTGGTGTCGGAAGTGGTCGAAAGTGAAAATCTGATGGTACGTGCCAGAGAACTGGCGGCGGTCATTGCCTCACGCGCGCCGATTGCGGCGGAAACGGCCAAGCTGAACTTGCGTGCCGCCCATACCATGCCTTATGAAAAGGCGGTGGAATATGAACGCGATCTGCAAACCATCTGCTTCGCCACTGATGACGCCAACGAAGGCCGTGCCGCCTTTAAGGAAAAGCGTCAGGCGATTTTCAAACGGCGATAAATAATGACCAAACCGAAAATTCTGCTGACCCGTGCCTGGCCTGAAAAAGCCTATGACTATCTTGTGGCGAACTATGATGTGACCCTGAAAGACGGGGCTAGCCTGTCGAAAGCAGATCTGATCGCGGCCATGCAGGACTATGATGCCCTGTGCCCAACCCTGACCGACAAACTGGATGCGGAAATTTTAAGCACCCCCAATGCACGGGTCAGAATGATCGCCAATTTCGGGGCCGGTTTTGAACATATCGACCTTGAAGCGGCCAAGGCGGCGGGGATTGCCGTGTCCAATACGCCGGGGGCCTTGACCGAGGCGACGGCGGAAATTGCGCTTTTGCTGATGTTGATGACCAGCCGCCGTGCCTCTGAGGCCGAACGCGGCTTGCGCTCAGGCCGGTGGGATGGCTGGAAACCGACGCAGTTTCTGGGGCAGTCGCTCAAAGGCAAAACGCTGGGGCTGGTGGGTTTTGGCCGTATCGCGCAATCGACCGCGCAAAAGGCCAAGGCCGCGCTTGGGGTTGAGACCGCCTATTACAGCCGACGTCAGGCCTCAGCGGAAACCGAGGCCGAATTTGGCGCGCGCTATGTGTCATCACTTGAGCAGTTGGCGTCCGAAGCCGATGTCTTGTCTTTGCATACGCCCGGCGGGCCGGAAACAAAGCACCTGATCAATACCGACCTTCTGAAGCGCATGAAGCCAACGGCGATTATCATTAATACGGCGCGTGGGTCGGTGATCAACGAAGCCGATCTGGCGGCGGCACTCAAAGGCGGGGTTATCGCGGCGGCCGGTCTTGATGTCTATGAGCAGGAACCGAAGATTCATCCCGATCTGATGCCTTTGGAAAATGCGGTTCTGCTACCGCATCTGGGGTCGGCGACGATTGAAACGCGTACCGATATGGGCTTACGCGCCGCCTATAATCTGGATCGCTTTTTTGCCGGAGAAGAGCTGCTTGACCGGATCGCCTGATCTTGCCGAAAGCGCGGTTCTGAAATGGCTTGAGGGGGCATCGCGCCCCCTTTTTGTCGGGGTGTGCGGCTCACAAGGCTCAGGTAAATCCACGCTGTGTGAAGGGCTGGAACGCAGGCTGGGGGCGCGTGGTCTGCGGGTGGCAGTTCTATCGCTGGATGATCTCTATTTATCCCCTGAGTCGCGGGGCATGTTAGCGCATCGGGTGCATCCGCTTCTGGCGACGCGGGGCGTGCCGGGAACGCATGATGTGGCACTGGGGGGTGAGGTGTTTCAGGCGCTAAAAAACGGAAAATCGGTACGATTACCGCGTTTTGATAAGGCGAATGACACACCCTTTCTCAAGGCGCAGTGGCCCCTGATTGACGGGCCGGTGGATGTGGTTTTATTCGAAGGCTGGGCCGTCGGAGCGGTCGCTGAAACGGATGACGCGCTTGATCAGCCGGTCAATGATCTTGAGGCCCACGAAGACCCCAAAGGTGTGTGGCGGGCCTATGTGAACACGCAGCTTAAGACCGTTTATGCGCCATTGTTTGCGCAACTTGATCGGCTGATATTGCTGGCGGCCCCTTCGTTTGAGGTGGTGCAGGGCTGGCGTACCCAACAGGAGCATGACCTCAAGGCGAAGCTGGCCTCATCGGGCCGGACAGGCGCACGTGTCATGTCTGATGATCAGATTAACCGCTTCATTCAGCATTACGAGCGTCTGACGCGTCATATATTACGTGAAATGCCGTCCCGCGCCGATTTGACGCTGAGGCTTGATTCTGAGCGCAAATGTATAGACGTGCGCGAACTAAGCGCCTAATAGGGCCTTAGACAAAGGGGTTTATTGAGATGATTATTTCCGCCTCCACCGACTACCGCGAAGCCGCCCGCCGCAAACTGCCGCGCTTTCTGTTCGATTATCTCGATGGCGGTGCCTATGCGGAATATACGCTGGGGCGCAACGTATCGGATCTGTCGGAAATCGCTCTGCGTCAGCGGGTGCTGAAAAACGTTGCTGATCTGTCGCTTGAGACCGAATGGTTTGGCGAAAAGATCAACATGCCGGTTGGTCTTGGGCCGGTGGGTTTGGGCGGTATGTACCGCCGTCGGGGCGAGCAGCAGGCTGCCCGTGCCGCCAAAAAAGCCAACATCCCTTATATCCTTTCGACCGTCAGCGTTTGTTCTATCAAGGAAGTGACCGAAGCCACCGGCGCGCCGATCTGGTTCCAGCTCTATGTCCTGAAAGATCGCGGTTTCATGAAGGACGCCCTTGAGCGTGCCATGGCGCTGGGGTCAACCAAGCTGGTCTTTACGGTTGATATGCCGGTGCCAGGCGCACGTTACCGCGATCTGCATTCGGGCATGAGCGGTAAGGATGGGCCGTGGCGCCGTATCCTTCAGGCCGTAGGTAAGCCGGAATGGGCTTATGATGTCGGCCTGATGGGCACGCCGCATGATCTGGGCAATGTCTCGACCTATCTGGGTAAGGCTACCGGCCTTGAGGACTATATCGGCTGGCTGGGGGCCAATTTCGATCCGGCGATTTCGTGGAAAGACCTTGAGTGGATTCGTGACTTCTGGCAGGGCGAAATGATCATCAAGGGCATTCTTGATCCTCAGGACGCCAAGGACGCCGTGACCTTTGGCGCGGACGGCATCATTGTCTCCAACCACGGTGGACGTCAGCTGGACGGCGTTCTGTCTTCTGCCCGCGCTCTGCCCGATATTGCCGATGCGGTCGGTGACGATCTGACGGTTCTGGCCGATTCCGGTGTGCGTACCGGTCTTGATGTTGTGCGTCTTCTGGCGCTTGGGGCTAAGGGCGTACTTCTGGGGCGTGCCTATATATATGCGCTGGCGACCGGCGGTGAAGCGGCGGTCACGCACCTTCTGGGGCTGATCGAAAAGGAAATGCGTGTCGCCATGGCCCTGACCGGTGCCACGAAGATCAGCGACATCACGCGCGACTCTCTGGTCCGCTAAGCGAACCTAAAGATACCCCCTTTGGTTGCCAGAGGGGGTATTCTTAACTTGACCCCACTTGTCATACGTAATACGTTTTGTGCAATTCTAACGCAGGACGAGGAACATATGTACAAGCTCATCGGCGCTGCGGCGGCGGGACTGATGCTGCTGGGCGCAAGCCCGCTGGCGCAGGCCCAAAACCAGACGCTAACTAATGATCGCTATACCTTTAAATTCAAGGATAGCTGGAAGTTCAAACAGGGCGATATTGCCGGTGCCGAGGCGCTGGTGATCGATGACAAGGACTGGACGGAGGTGCGTTTGCCGCACACCTATAGTCTGGACTCGCTGGGTGAGGGCGGTGACCTGAACCGCCACGGCGAACCCTATGGCACCTATTATCGCGGGCCGGCCTGGTATCGTTTCAAGATGGATGTCGGTCATCCGTCAGGTAAGCGCTTCTTCATGCATTTTGGCGGTGTGCCTCTGGCGGCGGATGTGTTCATCAACGGCCAAAAGGTCGGGCGTCACGAAGGCGGTTATGCGGCGTTTCGTCTGGATGTAACCGACTATCTGCGCGCCAGCCCCAATACGTTCGCGGTACGCGTCGATAATACCAAGCTGCCGCACGTCGCCCCGCTCAATGGGGATTTCAATATCTTCGGCGGTCTGACGCGTGAAGTGAACCTGATCACCGTGCCGAACGTGCATATCGACCTGATGGATTTCGGTGGGCCGGGTGTTTATGTTGATACCCAGTCGATCGGCAAGGGTACCGCCCATGTGCGCGCCCGCGTGCATGTCAAAAACGATGATGCCGCCCAAAAGAGCGTTGAGGTCGTCACACGCATCCTTGATGCCGAGGGCAAGACGGTCGCCACGCAAACCCAGACCCAGAGCTTTGGGGCCGGTACCGGCAATGTGGTTGAGTTCAACTATAACCTCAAAAATCCGAAACTGTGGGAAGGGCGTCAGTCGCCTTATCTTTATAAGGTCGTGGCCGAGGTCAATGACCGCGCGGCGGGGACACAAGACTCCCTGTCGGTGCCGCTCGGTATCCGTACCGTGTCGGTCGAAAAGGACGGCACCTTCCTCCTCAATGGTAAGCCCTACAAGGTTTACGGGGCCAATATGCAGTTGCCGACCCGTCCTGATCGCGGGACGATGGTGACGGATGCGGAAATCGATGAGGACATGCAAATCCTCTATGAGATGGGGTCAACCGGAGTGCGTCTGGCGCACGTGCAGCACCCGCAGCGCGTCTATGAAAAGGCCAACGAACTGGGTCTGCTGATTTCCACGGAATCGCCTCTGGTCGATGACATGGACAATTCCGATGCGTTCCGTGAGAACCTTGTGCAGCAAATGACCGAACTGGTGGTGCAGAACTATAACCACCCGTCGGTAATTGTCTGGGGTCTGGGGAACGAACTGCGTACCTCAGGCGATAAGGCCAACCAGCTTCTGGCGGCGCTGCAATCGGCAGCCAAGACCCGCGACCCACTGCGTCCGACCGCCTATGCGCACTGCTGTTTGTCGGATGATGATCCGATTGCCAAACATTCGGATACGGTGTCATATAACCGCTATTTCGGCTGGTACTGGGATAAGTTCGAAGACATCGGCACCTGGGCGGATGAACTGCACAAGAACCACCCCGACCTGATTATAGGTGTGTCGGAATATGGCGCCGGTGCCAGTGTTCTGCATCAGGAAGACCCCGCGCAAAAGCCTTATTTCAACGGCTTCTGGCATCCTGAGCAGTATCAGACCGCCTATCACGAAGCCTATTGGCGTATCCTGAGGGACAAGCCCTATCTGTGGTCGAACTTCATCTGGGTGGCCTATGACTTCCCGTCCTTCAAGCGTAACGAAGGCGACCGTCCGGGCATCAACGACAAGGGCATCATCACCGAAGACCGCAAGATCCGCAAAGATGCCTATTACTGGTATCAGGCCAATTGGTCGGAAGAACCGATGCTCTACATCACCTCACGCCGCGATGTGCATAAGCGCAACAAATGGCCCAAGGTGAAGGTCTATTCCAATCAGGGCGAGATCAGCCTGACCCATAACGGCAAGGTGCTTGAGACGAAGAAAGTCGATGATCATGCTGCTGTCTGGGACATCGAACTGGTACGTGGTGTCAACGAAGTCGTTGCCACCACCAAGACCAAGGATGGTCGTACCCTGACCGACAAGGTCGTGTGGAACTACGGTAACTTCCAGCCGAGATAGGCTGACCGTCACGCTGAAAATGAAGCCAGCCGGATGTACCGGCTGGCTTTTTTATGCATTAGGAAAATGTTCGGTGTGTATCTCAGCGGTACGACCGAAATAAACAACACGGCGGCCTGTGATGGAAACAATATAACCGGCGCAACCTGCGGCCGCGACCTTAGTGCAGAAGCCGGTGTAGCTATAGTCCGGAGTCTGTTGCTGGGCCTCGTATATGGCGCTTTGGATGGCGGCGGCATTAAACTGCGTCGCAACCGGAGCCGAGACAGGGGGGATTGGTAATTCCACAGTCTCTCCGTCAGGCAGGTAATAGGTCGCATCGGCTCGTCGAAAGTCGATCATATAGCCCTCGAATCCTGCCGCGTTCAGTATGCCGACAATCTGAGGGAAGGAGAGGGTGTTTGCTTCTGCGCCCTCAAGGCAATGTTTGGCTATCTCGGACGGTTGGGATGTCATGGGCTATCCTAGTCTATGGCGACTGATTTCAGGTGATGCGTATTTATGAGACGTTTCAGAAGGCTTTCGAGCGTTGTGCGTTCCTGATCGCTCAGGCATCCGAATGCCTCGGCTTCGTTATTGTCGGCCAGTGACGCCAGAACCGGCACAAGGGCGTAGCCTTCGGAGGTGAGTTGCAATGTCTGGGCGCGGGCATCATTCGGGTTGGCGCTGCGCGCTATCAGCTCCTTGGCAATTAATCGACCGGCAAGCTTGCTGATGGCGCCGCGGGTCAGGCCCAGCCTGTCGGCCAGAAGGCTGGGGGGCAGGGGGGGCTGATCGAACAGCGCACGCAGCATCACCCATTCAGCCACTGTTACCTTTTGCGCCATCAGTTTCGCAGCAAAGCTCTGGGAAACATGATTGGAAACCATGCGCAGATGAAAACCAATATGACTTGTCAGTGCGGCGGGGTCAGATGACATAGGCGCTCCTTTGTTGACTAGGAAGCTATGTGCATTTTGTTTCCTAGTCAACCGAATTGGTTGCGCAACTATCGGGAAATATAAAACCCCGCCAGAGTGATCTGGCGGGGTGTTGTTTATTCCGGCTGGACACCGGCGTTTTTAATGACCTTAAGGGCTTCTTCGGGCCAGTCCTTGTTGGGGTAAAGGTGGTTGCCCTCGTCGATATTGCCGTTTTCCTTCAGCCAGCGGCCGCCAGTTTTCAGCGAATTGTGCCAGTTGCGGGTGGCGTAGTTATCCGTCGAAATGCGCTCCATATACATGCGGCCGGCCGTATTAATGTTCAGCCAGACTCCTTGCGTGTCGATGACATTGTTTTCGATGCGGAAGTGCTTTGAGCCTTCATCAAGATAGAGCGCGATCTTGTCATTGATGCCGGTGACATAGTTGCCGCGAATGACCGAATTGGGGTTGGCCGACAGGTTATAGATCGCCCCGCCGTCCATGTACCATTGCTTGGCGTTATGGATGTAATTGTTCTCGACGGTGGTGTTTTTCAGGGTCGTGGGCGTGGTGAACTTAGGGTTATGCAGATAGCCCTGCTGGTTTTTATCGTAGTTCGGATTGCCACCCTGATCGTTATAGCCCCAGCCCCATCCGGTGGCGATAGCGTCGTAAGGAATGTCCGAAATATCGTTATGGCGGATAGTCGCGCCGTCGATATAGGTCGTCAGGATAGCGACATTGTCCTTATAGTCCTGAGAGACGGTGGTGACGTAGTTGTTCTCGATCAGGATGTTTTTGTTGATCAGGCGGGCATCATCGGGATGGTGTGCAGGCGTGCGCACGCCGCCAGCCATGATGGCGCTGCCCGAAATGACGGCAAAGCGGTTACGCTGTACACGGATATTGTCGCTCGCCAGACCGACACCGCTCAGGTGGGCATTGTCGTCATTACCGATGCCCAGACCAATCGACCCCAGTTGAGAGAAGGTGTTTTTCTCAAAGCTGATGTTCTTGGCGGCGGACACCTGAACGGCGGCAGGCATCTGGTTCCACAGAAGGCGCATACGTTCAAAGTCGGGGCAGCCCCAGCCGCAGGTGGCCCAGGCATCAGCGGGGCGCACAGGCGATTCCTCAAGCAGGAAAGACCCGCTTTGCTGGTTGGCATAGCCGGTGGACTTTGATGGCCCTGTCCAAGAATTATAGGAGAAGCGCAGGCCTTTGAAGTTCAGGTTTTCGACCGGCTTATCAAGTGTGCCGGAAATGCTGATCAGGGTTTCAAGACGCGGAATGGTGACGGTGACGTCTTCGACCTTTGAGTCCTGACGGATGCGCAGGTACAACTTGCCTTCGTCGGGGCTTATGAACCACTGATAGGGCTTGGTGTGCCAGTGGCTGACCTTGCCGATAAATTCAGGCGCGTTGACGAGGAAAAGGCGCGATTCTTCGGGGAATAATGGCTTGGTCAGGGTGTCATAGCCCCAGACATTGTTGTCCCATGCCGGTTGCTGCATGGTCACGACATTGCCGCTGATCGACTTGGCCGGAGAGAAGCGGTCTGTGAAAATACCGGTGGCCTCGACCTCAAGGCGCGAAGGGTGTTTCAGGTCGGCGATATAGGCCAGGTCAGGGTTTTTGATGGTGAAACCCGTGGCCGAATATTCGAGATCCGAATGTTTGATTTCGATGAACGGGCGTTCGGC
>JASGFL010000008.1:0-66325 GCA_047605545.1 Asticcacaulis sp.
AAAAACCAACCGCCAGAGCAAACTCAATATTGGATAAAATCAGGGGGCAACGTCGGTCTCTGGAGATGCTCTCTAATGAATTATCTTGACAATTAGGAGCGTTTCCGTAGGATGAACCTCTAACCAAGATGGAGAATTGGCCATGTTTAAAGAAGGCGTTCGCGACTAATTAGATGCAATGTTCTGACATTGCATCGATCGCTTCCGGAGCAAACCTAATTGTTTGCATGTCTAATGATTCAGTCCCTTGGACCGTGTTTCTCGGTCCAGGGGTTATTGCCATTTCTGCCATAATTGCGTGGTTTGGCATAAGAAATGTTAAAGCGATAGCCCAAAAACGAGCTACTCTTGATTTTATTGAGAAAGCTGAATCTACTGACCATTATCGCAAATTAAACGATAAATTCTCTACGTTAAGACGGGCTGAAGGGTTTATGCACCTTACCGAGCCGATGTCAGGGCCTAATGACGAGCGTCAACAAATCGTCGATTATCTCAATCACTATGAATTAGTTTCATTAGGCATACAGCGTGGCGCTTTGGACGGCTCCATATATAAGCTGTGGATGGGCGGTGCCTTCGTAAGAGATTGGAACGCCGCCAGAGAGTGGATTCAACGGGAAAGATGGATGTGGGACGCAAGCCAGAATAAATGGCTTTATCGCTCAAGCATATTCAAGGAGTTCCAAAAAATGGCTAGAAAATGGAGCCGGGATGCGTTGGATTTGACGAAAAGTTCATTCCCTCCCCCAGATAAGCCCAAAGATGGTAACGAGGTGCTGCCCGAAACAGAAGGGGGCGGCAACAATTTGTCTGCCACAGAATCAGAAGTTGTTCCCGATAGTGGGGAGCCTTCCAACTAACTCCTCACTTCTTTAGTCGCTGACTGCATAAGTTCTTCAAACACCTGCCTCGTATCCATCCCACGTCTATCCTGCCTCCACGCGACTTCATTCGCATATGCCTCGAAATACTTTCCCGCGATGTGGTGATACACTCCCCGCTCTGCCCGCCTGAGCACAGAGAAGAAGCACTCAGCGCTGTTCGTTGAAACCCCAGGCTTCCAATACTCCACCATATGCTTAATTCGTTTCATCGGATAATCGGCATTCATGAAATTAAAACCGGAACCCATGTCCGCATACACGCGTGTACCAGGCTTTATATATTCAGGTATGAGTTTCGCAGCCTGTGCTTCGGTCTTATCGATAACCACTCTGGTGCGCCCGTTCACACCGCGCTCCCTGATGACACAGACGACCTTTTTCTTGGATGACCTGAACGGGATTCGCCGGTAATCTTTCGGCCCAATCCTCAGGTTCTTCGGCTTGATATACCCACCGAACTCTGCGCCATCGATCTCGACCGGCGTATCAAAAACCATCCCCTCATGAGAACTCTGCATACTGCGCCGTAGTCCATGAAGACGATAGAAAGCGGTGCTGTAGGAGATACCGAGCGCCTTGCTGACTTCGATAGCGCTCTTCCCTTTAGCAGGAAGAGCAAACTCTACGATCAGCTCCAGAATCTGTCTGAAAGACAGCTTCCGCGATGCAAATTCCGTTTTAGTGGTTGCCGAGAACTGTTTCTCACAACTTTTGCATTTGAAAATCCGCCTGGATTGGTACTCATAACAGGCCCCGCAGCCGCAGTGAGGGCACTGGGCTTTCCCGTTATTATCCTTGAACCGGATCGACACGAAATAGGCGTATGCCTCATCTTCGGACAGTCTGGAGATGTCTCTGGGGCAGAATGAACGGGCGGCAGACGACAGGGCAAAGGCTTGACCAGCCCTCCCTCTGTCACCTTTCTTTGCCCGCTCTCCAGCCACGCGTAGTTTCCCTAACGCCGCCGAAAGTGGCGACGAAGGGTGTGATGCAGTTTAGAGGCCGAAAAATAGCATCATAAAATCAGCAATTTACTGATATTTATGGGGTAATTTCGCGTTTACCTTAACAATTTCATCTGGAGACGTGTGGAGTGGGCATCTCGCTAGGGGGTCATAGACACCGAATTTTGGTGTTTCATTTTGAGCGCTAGGCGCAGTTTGGCAACGTTTCAGATTGAGACGTTATAGGGGTTAATTTCAAAGAGTGGGCCAGATCGATAATGTCGTAGGCATTATCTTCTCCGCCTCATTTCCCTTTCAATATTCCTCAAACTCTTGGCGCTACGTATCGGAGCGGTAATGAAACGCGCGACCCATATCACTGCCACGATGATGAATATGATCTCCATCAACCCCTCCTCAGTATTCTGATTGATAGATGACCACTTCCGACGGCTCATCGACTTGAGCCTGAGAAGCTATGTTTTCTTGTGGGGTTACCGTTTCAGGCTGTGTCCGTACGTGGGAAGAAGTGCGATACTCAGCTGATGGCACCATTGGTGGTTTTAATAGGAGGCTTTCAAGAGTAGGGGCCTGGACGTATTTTGTGTAGCCTAGTGCACGGCAAGCAGCATCTGCCGGAGAATCTCCGTCCGTTAACGAGCCTATAATTCCTGCGCCTTTAAGGCCCTTAGCCCTCGCTGTCGCTAAGCAGTCCATATAGTCCGAGTTCAGAGTGGTCGAAACGTTCCAGTTGGGGCCTCTATATGCTTCCTCAGCCTCGGCCCATTTATGATAGGCTATTGTCATCTGCACATTGTGTTCCCGATAGTCCCCATTCGGGGGCAGCTTAACGTCTAAGAGCTCTTGAAAGGCTTTTTCAGCTGCCAGCCTTTTAGTTTCTTGTACATCAACTTGTATTGGCGTTTCAGAAACTGCTTGCGTTGCTGGCGTCTCTACTGTGACCGCGTTGGTGCTAGATTCTGGGATATCTTCTGAAGTCATAAAAACGAAACCGCATAAAGCAATCAGCCAGCCGAACCCTATTGCTCTGGCACGCGGCGAATAACCCTTCCCAAGCAGAAGCCACACGAAAAAAGCAGGCATGAAAAAGATAGCCAGCTTCAGCCCGAGTCCTACGCTGCGTTCCTGCTGAGCATATGTGTAATTAAAGTCGCGGTTCATCATCCACCTTCCAGTTTTTGGAGGCCGACGGCTTTTATTCCAAAGCCTCGGATGACATTCATTTTACGGAGAGAGGCTAAGTAAAGGTTAAAATGTGGAAAAATCGCACATGAAATGACCCTCTATAGACAAGGGGCTGGATTCGTTTTTGTCAGGCCCAGCTATGTCCAAGACCGTCTTTTCTGGCGCACACAAGCACCTCGTCCGAACACTTAAGGACGCGCGGAAGAAGTCTGGCTTGAAGCAGGAAGAACTGGCTGAACGCTTGGGTCGTGAGCGTACAATGATTTCGCTTATAGAAACTGGGCAGCGCAGGGTTGATGTGCTGGAATTCTATGCGATCGCTAAGGCTCTCGGCATGGAACCAAGGGAACTGTTCGATGAACTGGCAAACAAGTTACCCGAGAAGGTCGAGATATAAGTCAGGCTCAATCCCGAATAATTAGCTGGTTGGCCCCTATGGCCGTTAGGCATTGCAGGAAAAACGCTGCCGAGAAAGTTCCACGCGACAGCTTGTTCTTCACGTTGCCCTCTTTTTCCTCAATCCCTATCTCTGACAGCTTAGTCACAAGCTCAGCATAGGTGATACCTTTTAGCTTCAGTTCAGCCTTCAGAAGGTTCGCCGCCTTCTTTTCCCAGTCCGTTTTTTCGGTCATGGTATCACTCTTAATGAAAAAGATACTATAAATGATACTTTTGGACTTGTCTACGTTTCAAAAATAGTCTTATATTTGACACCTAGGTATCAAATATAAGACATGACACAACATTTTCTCCTTTCTGCCGCTGCTCGTACGCTCTCCTTAGCGAAGGTGATGCGCATGACAGCCGATGCAGCCTTTGAAACATTCAAGGCCATCCGTTGGGCGGACAACGGAGGAGAACCATATTGCCCACGGTGTGGATGTGTCGCGGTCTACGCCTATTCCGCACGTAAGATTTTCAAGTGCAAAGGCTGCGAAAAGCAATTCTCGGTTACGTCAGGTACGATCTTTGCCAGCCATAAGTTGGCCCTGCGGGATATTCTGGCTGCAATAGCCGTCTTCACAAACGGGGCTAAAGGCTATCCTGCCCTTCAATTGAGCCGTGACCTTGCCGTCACATACGAGACGGCATTCGTGCTGGCGCACAAGTTACGCGAGGCCATTGGCTCTATGAATGATAATTCACGGCTTGATGGTACTATCGAAGTTGATGGAGCGTATTTTGGCGGTTATGTAAAACCGGCGAATGAAAAAGATAAACGCAAAGACAGGCGGCTTACAGAAAATCAGTCCGGTAAGCGTCAGGTCGTCGTCGTAATGCGGGAGCGCAAAGGGCGTACGCTGCCTTTTGTATTGAAGGCGGAAAAAGATGGCGTTCCGTTAGTCCAGCAATATGTCGATACTAATTCTACGATCCATGCCGATGAAGCGTCACATTGGGACGTATTGGCGCTCCGCTACAACACCAAGCGTATCAATCACCGTGAAGCATATTCTTTAGACGGTGCCTGCACCAACATGGCGGAAAGCTATTTCTCCCGTCTTCGTCGGGCCGAGCTCGGAATCCATCATCACATCTCAGGTAAATACCTAGACGCTTACGCCAACGAAATAGCTTGGCGGGAAAACCATAGACGCGTCAGCAACGGTGACCAGTTTATGATGATCACCACAGCCGTCCTGCGTCATCCAGTATCGCGGAAATGGAAGGGATACGGAAACCGGTCAATCGCCAAAGATCAGAAAGCCACTCAATGAACCATCAAGAACCCATACAATTTATGCTAAGAGGACATCTCTTCCAGATCGTGCGCGATTACCAAAGATTAAAAGGTTATATTGGCATCTGTGATGGGCGCATTTCTGCTCGCGCAGGGAGTCGAGCCGAAGTAGCTTTATGTTTAATTAAAGGTCAAACCACTGACCAAGCTTTGTAATCACCCTTAACGATCCCCGTAATGAGGCCCTGCTGACGTAGCTTTGTCAGGACTGCGCCGATTCTTTTACGCAAAATAACAAAGGTCGCGTCGTCCGTTCTGAGACCGCGTTCTGCAATCCACGCTTCTGTGATATCTCGGCTGGTCACAGGTGCTTTCGCCTCCCTTAAAAACTTGACCACAAAAGGCGTTACGCTACCCTTCTTTGCGCGGTGTTTTGTTACGTAGCGCTGAACGGACTTCGGAGTCTGCGCGGAATCAAACAATGCAATAGCTGCGTCCAGATGGTCTATGTCACAGGTCAGCTTTTTGACCTCAGCTTCCAAAGTCTTACGAAGCTTTGCCAGTTCGCTACGCTTAGCAATTAATCCTGCAACTGTATTGGGTCTTTCCATATCAAAAAATAGGCCCAAAGGCTTATAATTGAACAGTCTCCGCTTGGTGTGTTTGCCCGATAATACCGGAATATTCAGGCAGTTCATCCAGAAATAATACGCCATTATGTGCCAGAGACACCTCACCCGGACGGGCGCGTAAACCACCGCCCGTCAAGGCAGCCATGCTGGCCGAGTGATGCGGCGCACGGAACGGACGCTCACGTGTTAACTCACCCTTTTGTAACAGACCTGCCATAGACCAGACCTGTGAGGTTTCCAGCAATTCAGCCGCCGTCAAAGGGGGTAAAATACCGGGCAGACGCTGGGCCATCATCGACTTGCCTGAACCCGGCGGGCCGACAAACAACAGATTGTGCCCACCCGCGGCGGCTATTTCCAGCGCCCGCTTGGCCATTTCCTGCCCCTTGACCTCTTTCAGATCCGGTGCCTGAGAAGAGGTGGTAAGCGTACCGGCAACAGGCGGGCTTAGGGGCACGTGGCCTTTGAAGTGGTTGATAAGCGCAATCAGCGATTTGGGCGCCAGAATAGACATATCACCGGCCCATGCGGCCTCGGAGCCATTGGCCTCAGGGCAGATAAGCCCCATACCAAAACCCGAAGCGGCAATGGCCGCAGGCAAGGCCCCGCACACCGCTGCGATCTGCCCGTCAAGCTTAAGCTCACCCACACAGACATAACCACTCAGGGCATCCTGAGGGATCAGTCCCATCTCGACCATAAGGGCCAGCGCAATCGGCAGATCGTAATGTGAACCTTCCTTAGGCAAATCGGCCGGCGACAGATTCACTACAATACGTTTGCCCGGAAGGCTCAGGCCCATGCCTGCAAAGGCACCGCGCACACGTTCCCGGCTTTCAGCGACGGCCTTATCGCCCAGACCAACCACAACAAAAGCAATATTGCCCGAGGTGAGCTGAACCTCAGCTTCGACGCGATGCGCTTCTGTTCCCTCAAAGGCAATCGTCGTGATACGCGCTGGCATGTCAGTTCCCCCCGCTAGAAAACACCACCCTCTGTTCTTATCCACAAGGTAGCGAGAGAAAAAAGACAAATCAAGAACAAAATTAGAACAAATGTCGATCTTTTGTGATCACAGCCTTACGGTGTGGTTCGTATCGGCGATTTGTCAGGATTTTATCCTTTAGTTTCTAAGCCTTATTTGTGGGTAACTTATGTTCTATCGCCTGCCACAGGCGGTCACCGGCATCAATATTGTCAAATTGCTTCAGCTGAACCGCACCGGTGGGCGAGGTCACATTGATCTCGGTTAAATAGTCACCAATGACATCAAGCCCGACAAACATCAGGCCTTTTTCCTTCAGAACCGGACCAACTCTGGCGCAGATTTCAAGATCACGCGGCGTCAGTTCCGTTGGTACAGCCGTACCACCGACCCGCAGATTAGAGCGTATGGCATCCTTTTCCGGTACACGATTAATCGCGCCGACCACCTCGCCATCAACAAGAATAATGCGCTTGTCACCTGCGGATACGGCCGGAATATATTTTTGCAGCACCAGAGGTTCACGGCCAATAGAGGCGTGAAGCTCAATCAGCGCATCCAGATTACGGTCGCCTGCAGTAAGTTTGATGATTCCTGAACCGGCCGCGCCATGCAGCGGCTTAAGGATCACATCACCATGACGCGCATGGAAATCACGCAAGGCAACGGGGTCCGCACTGATCAGGGTGGGGGGCTGAAGCCCTTCGAAGCGGGTTGCAAACAGCTTTTCAGGGCTGTCACGCACCGCTGCCGGATCATTGACCACCAAAGTTTTCGGGTGGATGGTTTCGAGGATATAGGTGGCGGTAATATAGGCAATGTCAAACGGCGGATCCTGACGCATCAGCACCACATCGACATCCTGACCCAGATTGAGCGTCTCGAACGCGCCTGAGGTGACATGATCACCAGCGATATTGCGCAAGGTCACCTTACGGGCGCGCGCAAACACCTTACCGTCCTCAAGCGATAGGTGCTGTGGCTCATAGACCCACAACTGGTGGCCACGTGCCTGCGCCGCCAGCATAAGCAAAAAGGTTGTATCTCCGGCAATATTGATCTTTTCGATCGGGTCCATCTGGACGGCAACACGCAAGGACATGGATCAGCTACTTTCTTATTCCAACCGGAGAGATTTTATATGTAGCCCCGAACCCCGCCGACACAAGGGGGAAAGTTTACGCACCCTCATGAAAGATATTACGCACATGTTGCGGCCATCCGCGTCTGGGCAGCACATAGAGGTCAATTTCAAGGTCAAATTTGCGCAAATGCGTACGTCGCGCGATCAGTTTCTGAGCGGCCTGTCTCAGACGTGCCTGTTGCACCGGCCCCGTAGCATGCAGCGCCTCAAGCACGCTTCGGCGCTGTTTGACCTCAATGACTGCAAGGCGACGACCTTTCTGCGCCAGTATGTCAATCTCGGCCTCAGGCGTTTTCAGCCGAAACCCCAGTATCCGGTAACCTTTGAGCATCAGGTGAATGAGCGCGATATATTCGCTGAGATGTCCGCGCCGATGTGCCCTAAGGCCTTTTTCGGCGCGACGGTTCATGCCTTCAGTTCCAGCGCGCGTTTATAAACATCCTTGCGCGACAGGTTGAAGCGTGCAGCGATTTTTGCCGCCGCTTCAGACGGCGGCATGTCCGACAGAGCCGCCTTTAGCGCCTCATCTAGATCCGTCTCCGTCGGAGCCGTGATAGTCGCTGGCCCAATAAGGACAACGATTTCCCCCTTGGGTGCCTGTAATGCCGGATCCTGCACCAGATCGCTTAGTCGTCCACGCACACAGGTCTCATATAGCTTGGTCAGTTCCCGACAGACGGCGGCTTCACGATCCCCCAGAACAGACAGCATGTCCTTAAGGCTATCGTTCAGGCGTGGGCCGGTTTCAAACACGACAACCGTTGAGGCAAGGTGGAGAAAATCATTGAAAAACGTCTGACGCGCGGCTGATTTGTTCGGCACGAAACCAGCAAACATAAATCGGTCAGTCGGCAATCCGGCCAGACACAAGGCCGCCATCACAGCCGATGCACCGGGTAAGGGATGTACCTTAGCCCCCGCCTCAAGCGCAGCATTGACAAGGCGAAAGCCCGGATCAGAGATCAGAGGTGTACCGGCATCCGATACCTGCGCCACCACGGCCCCCGCCTTTAATCTTTCCACCACTTCGGGGATAACACGCGGCCCCGCATGATCATCGTAACGCAGGAGCGGTTTTTTGAGGTCATAAGCTGACAGGAGCTTGCCCGTTACGCGGGTGTCTTCGCAGAGAATAACATCCGCCGCCCTCAGCACATCCAGCGCCCGCAAGGTAATATCCCGCAGATTCCCGATCGGCGTAGCGACAATATACAGGCCGGAATCGACAGGACGGGACGGTGGCGCAAACAGGGTTTCAGTCATGGCTCTTTGTGGCCCAAAGACCCGTCCGTGAAAAGGCTAAATCACACCAAGACAGTTACGCGTGATCTGACGTCTGACATTTTCGCTGAGACGCAGACCCGTGACCTGCCAATCCAGAAGATTTGCGCGGGAAATCATCAGATATTGGGCTTCATCGCCCTTCTGTCGGATCAGATACTGACGGGTATTGAGCGCGCCATAATGAATGCGCGGGTCAGGCTTGAATCCAGACGTCACCGGTTCGGGTTTCAGATAGCGGATCAGGGCAGAAAAACCGTTTGGTTCGCCCAGGGTCTGGGTACACAGATGCAAATCAAGCGGCGGCGGCAGTTCCGCAGGCGCTTCGGCTTCTTCGCCGAGGCCGACAAGATTTTTACTCTTGTCCCACAGGTTTTTAAACACGCCCTTCCTGGGCGCCTCTTGATCAACAATCACTACCGGTTCCTCAACCAGACCCTCACTGTCACGATACAGGCGGTCGGTTATGGTGCTGGACTTGATCAGTGCCGACAGTTCCGCCACCCGTCCGGCTTCGGCATGACGGATCACATCTCTGGCTACGGTCTGGGCACGATAAATATCATAGCAAACCACACCACCGGCAAACACCAGAAGCACGCCCATCCCGATCAGGCGTCCACGCCATTTGCTCATGATCTCTCCCTCCGCTGCGGCATATCCTATGACTTAATTCGGTAAAAGTGTGACCGCTATGGCTACACCGATACCTGCGTACCCATCTCCACCACACGTCCCGGCGGAATATGGAAGAAGTCAGTCGGATTGGCCGCATTGCGCATCAGGAAGATAAACAGCTTATCCTGCCACAAAGGCATGCCTGAATTAGCCGCCGGCACCACCGAACGACGGCCGAGGAAGAAGCTGGTGGCCATGATGTCAAACTTAAGGCCCTGTTTGCGGCAAAGCCCGAGCGCCTTAGGCAGGTTGGGGCTTTCCATAAAGCCATACTGGATACTGACAATCTTGAAATCATCATCCAAGCGCTCAATTGCCACACGCTCGGATTCATGAACCCGCGGCACATTGAGGGTCTTCACGGACAAGACAATGTTTTTCTCATGCAGAACCTTATTGTGTTTGAGGTTATGCATCAGCGCAACCGGAGCGGCTTCGGAGTCCGACGTAAGGAAGATCGCCGTACCAGCGACCCTGTGCGGTGGGCGGCTTTTCAGCATTTCCACCAGATCCGTCAGCAGAACGCTTTCTTTGCGTGCCTTATCAAACAGGATCTGAGAACCCCGCACCCAGGTCGCCATAATGGTGAACAGACCGGCACCGATCAGAACCGGCAGCCAGCCGCCTGAGAAAAAGCGCAAGGAGTTCGCCGTCAGGAAGGCCAGATCAAGCAACAGGAACGGGATCATAAAGGCCAGAACCTGCGCCCAGTTCCATTTCCACATCTGACGCATCACAATCACGGCCATCAGAGTGGTGACCGCCATGGTGCCACACACCGCCAGACCATAGGCATGGGCCAGAGCCGATGAGGTCTGGAACCCGACCATGACCACAAGCACACCCACCAGCAGCATGGTATTAAGCTGCGGCACATAGATCTGACCCGACTGGGTTTCAGACGTGCGCAACACATTCAGGCGCGGCAGAAGCCCAAGCTGGATCGCCTGTTGTGTCAGGGAAAAGGCGCCAGTGATCACCGCCTGAGACGCCACCACCGTCGCCAGACCGGCAAACAGCACCAGCGGCAGACGTAATGACAGGGGCGCCATTTCAAAGAACCAGTTTCGTTCGACAAACGCTATGCCGCTCAGTTCGGACTGTATCAGCACCTCAAAGGCAAAGGCCCCCTGCCCCAGATAGTTCATCACCAGACATGGCAGAACGAAAAAGGTCCACGCTGCCTGAATGGGCCAGCGACCAAAATGCCCCATGTCCATGGTCAGGGCCTCGGCCCCCGTGACTGTCAGGAACACCGCCCCCATCACCAGAAAACCCGCCAGACTGTGTTCTGCCAGAAATTTTATGGCGTAATAAGGGTTGAAGGCCATAAGAACCTGAGGCTGATCAATAAGCTTATAGACGCCCAAAGCGCCCATAATAGCAAACCAGAGAATACAGACCGGCGCAAACAACACCCCGACCTTGGCCGTGCCCCGACTCTGGATCATAAACAGGGACACCAGCAAGACACCGGCAATCAGCAGAACTACCTGACCATTGATCACATGTTCCAGTGCCGGAATAGTCCTGAGACCTTCAACGGCGGCCATGACCGACATGGCCGGCGTAATAACCGCATCGCCATAGAACAATGCGGCCCCGATGACCCCAAGCACGAAGATAATACGCGTTCGTTTGCCCAGCGCGCGCTGCGCCAGCGCCATCAGCGAAAGCACACCGCCTTCGCCATTGTTGTCGGCACGCATAATGAAAAAGACGTATTTGACCGTCACCACCAGTATCAGCGCCCACAGCGCCAGAGACACGACCCCAAGTATCTCTGCGCGGGTCACGCCGTCTATGGCCGCAATATGCAGGGCTTCCTTGAAGGCATAGAGCGGACTGGTGCCGATATCACCGAACACAACACCCATCGACCCGAACGCCAGCACCCAGAATCCGGCACCACCGGGTTTGTGGCTGCCGTGAGCGTGTTGCGGGGAAGGTGTGGAAGCACTGGCACCGTCTATAATGTCCGCTGCTGACGAGACTTCGGGTGCATTGGGGGGCGTATCAGGGGTAACGCCAGTCATGTAAACTCTCCTGAAGACCTGACACACAGGATATCAATGGGGTCTTCGTTTGAACGCGGCGCTCCATACGCCCATTTATATAGAGTTTCAACCTCAAAGCCATAACCAGTGGTAAGTCACCCTGTCTCGTTTCAATAGTACGGATCAACAGAGGTGGCCATAAACGCATAATGTAGCGTGCTTTAGCCAATAGCCAGCCCCTGTGCAGGTTTGGGCAGGGTTTATTTTCATCTAATGATAACGGCGTGACATGAATGCCCTGAATCCTTGGCATCACGGGCTGGGATCCCCATTTATGAGTTTACAGCCTAGGAAAGCCCGTCAAAATACCGTAACAATAGACCAATATGTCAGACAGTCAGAAATTTCCGGTCGCCGCCCATACCCTCGCCTATTTGGCGCATAAGGGGGCCTATGCGCGTGAGCAGGCGGTCTCAAGTTCTGTGCTGGCGGCATCTATTCCCACCAATCCTGTGGTTATCCGACGCATGACCACCCAGCTGGCTAAGGCCGGTTTTGTCACCACCTGTTCAGGCGTGTCTGGCGGCACCTGGCTTTTGAAACCCGCCGAAAGCATCACGCTGGATCAGGTATTGCGTGCCGTACATGGCTGCGCCCATCTGGGGAGTGCACCGGCAGGCGCAAAAGGCTGCCCCGTAGGTCAGGCCATCCCCAAGGCCGTCAGTGCGGCAATGAAAAAAGCCGATACAGCCGCCGCCGAAGCCCTGTCGAAAATCACGGTGGCTGACCTGATCCACCA
The DNA here is from genome assembly GCA_047605545.1 of Asticcacaulis sp. GTDB lineage: Bacteria > Pseudomonadota > Alphaproteobacteria > Caulobacterales > Caulobacteraceae > Asticcacaulis. Next base: position 12,235 of record JASGFL010000008.1, read on the forward strand.
GATATAAAGCGCTTGCTATTAAAACGCTTATCGTGTTGGCTGGTCCGAAACCCTGAAGAAACGGCTCATTCTCATGCGACGACTTGCCCTCATCACCGGTGCCTCTAGCGGTATAGGTCTTGCCCTTGCGCGTATATATGCGTCCAATGGCTGGGATGTCGTTCTGACCGCGCGTCGTCAGGAACGGCTTGAGAAGCTGGCCGATGAAATCCGTCTGCGTTTCGGTGTAGAAGCCCACACCTTTGTAGCCGATCTGGCCGATCCTTTGTCGGTAGACAAGATACTGGGGTTTGTTGCCGGTCTGGGCCGGACGGTGGATGGCCTGATAAATAATGCCGGTTATGGTTTGCATGACGGCTTTGTCGGCAATGCCTTTGAAACCCATCAGGCGTTTTTACAGGTTATGATGCTGGCTCCGACGCAATTGGCCCATCGGGTTCTGCCTGAAATGATCGGACAAAAATTCGGGCGTATCCTGAATGTGTCGTCGCTGGCTTCCTATTTGCCCGCCTCACCGAGCACGACATTATATGCGCCGGTCAAGGCCTATCTGACGACCTTTTCCCAATCCCTGCATCTTGAGGCCCGTGACCACGGCGTGCATGTGACCGCACTGTGCCCCGGTTTTACCTACTCTGAATTCCATGATGTGAACGGATCACGCACTAAAATAAGCAACAGTGTGCCAGACTGGATGTGGATGGGCGCAGACGAAGTCGCGCGCGAAGGCTATCAGGCCTGCGAAGCCAACCGTGCCATCTGCGTTCCCGGCGCGCCGAACAAGGCCTCTGCGGCAGCGCTCAAGGTGCTTCCGGATGACTGGTTGCTTGAGCTTATCAACCGTCAGGTCGATCGTATCGTTCGCTAAGGCGTTCCTTACCTGTGGCCAAATATGGCTGTACCGACGCGAATTTCAGTAGCCCCGAAGGCTATGGCGGTCTTGTAATCGTCGCTCATGCCCATGCTCAAGGCAGTCAGCCCATTGCGCTCGGCAATCTTACGCAACAAGGCAAAATAGGGTCCGCGTGGCCCTTCGACCGGCGGAATACACATCAGTCCCTCAACCGACAGGCCGAAATCAGATTGCACCTTGCGGATAAAGCCGTCAGCTTCTGAGGGTAATATACCAGCTTTTTGCGCTTCTTCGCCCACATTGACCTGAATGAACAGAAGCGGACAACGTCCCTGTGCCTGAGATTCATCGGCAATGGCGCGCGCGATTTTTTCCCGGTCCACACTTTCGATCGCATCAAAATAACGAACTGCATCCGCAGTCTTGTTACTTTGTAGCGGGCCAATCAGCCGCAGATCCAGATCGGGATAATCCGCGCGTACTTCACCCCAGCGCTGCATGGCCTCCTGCACGCGGTTTTCACCAAACTGACGATGACCCACCTTAAGCACAGGCTCTACGACTTCCCAGGGCTGGTTTTTGGATACGGCCGTCAGGCGGACGGCTTCGGGAGACCGGCCGCTCAGGCGCAAAGCTTTTTGCATATCCTTGAGGATACGCGCATAATGGGTGGCGGACTCTGAGATCGATGACTGAGATGACATATAAAATCCGTTACAGTTTTTTGCTGAACCGCGCCAGAGACATAGCCCGTCAGGCCCATATGTCCAGTCTCAGGCCCGAACTTCCGTGCCTGTATTTTTTCACTGATCCCGTCCGCACACCACACCCTGAAGACATTGCTGCCCATCTGCCCGAAGGGGCCGCCATCATATACCGGCATTTCGGCGACAGACATGCCGCGGCTCACGCCCGTGTTTTACAGGGTCTGGCGCAGGAAAAGGGACTTTTTCTGCTGATTGGGAATGATGCCGAACTGGCGAAGGATATAGGTGCCGCCGGAGTGCATCTGTCCGAAGACCGGATATCTCAGGCCACACCATTACGTACCGAACGGCCAGATATCTGGTTGACCGCCGCCTGCCATGACGTTCAGACCCTTGAACAGCCTGAGATCAACAGTCTGGATGCCGTTTTTGTATCACCGGTCTTTCCAAGCCAAAGCCCGTCAGCCGCCCACAAAGACGCGCTGGGTGTGAAAGGTATTGAACGTTTTTGTGCTGTTAGCCCGATACCGGTCATGGGTCTGGGGGGCATTACAACCGACAATGCGCACCGGCTCAATTCAAGCGGGCTATCGGGATTTGGCGCTATTGACGCCTTCAGATTGTAAGGAAATCAGAACTTAAAGGTGGTCTCAAGACGTACGCGAGGCTGTTTTTCTTCCGCGTTAGGGTCTTTGGGTTGAAGGCTCTTGGTCTTCTCACCGAAACCAACCGTACCCCCGACACGTACCGAAGGGGAAATCTTATAGAATGCACCGGCGTCTACATCGTTCCAGCCGCTTGGGCGGGATTCTTCTTCGGTCACATCCAGCTTAAGACCCCAGCGGCCCTTAAGCGACCATTGGTAAATCTTGTTGGTAGGTGCGACATAACCGGAGTCTTTTTGCGTACCGGCACCGGTTGTCAGGCTTAGGGCTGCCGCCGGAGAGGACGCTTCGGTTGCGCGTGCGGATTTATTTGATTGTGCATAGGCAGGCAGAGCGCTTCCGGCAATCGCCAGAGCCGCAACCGGCACTATTAATGACACAACCCTTTTCATCACACCAACAACTCTGTTTCGTCTTCTTTGCATAGCCGCTTCGTAAATGAAGCCACTTTCCTGTATTGTGACGCGGATTATATAGATATTGTTACGGTTTTATGTACCGTCAATGCCCACCTTGTTCCGCACCCGCATAGCCTAAGCCTTTATTCTGGCTTTGATATGTCAATTTCCGATTAAGACGGATTACGGGATTACGTCAAATTAATTGAATGGATTTTGCGTTTCTCGTCACTTTCGCGCATTTATTGTGTTCAAATGGTCACGCTCAATGTCGCAGACACAGCCGTTCTGCCCCACAACTGTCTCAATTTGATGCGAGCAAGGCTAAATGAATCTCTTGTCATACCCCCGCTTGGGCGTGCTATAGAGCATTCCGGTACGTATAAACGGCCATATATGGCGCAGATATAAAGATTTTTTGCGGAGCGATCACTCTATGACGAAGACGGTTAAGGCTGTGCTTACGGTGGGCGTTGCAGCCCTGGCCCTGAGCCTTGGGGGATGCCTCGGCTTCGGCCAGAAAAGCGACACGACGATAACCGATGCACCGCGCTCCGGTCTGTTTGGTTTGGGCGGCAGCAAAAGCACGAATGCGAATGCTGATACCGGCATCGGCGTTAACGCCTATCTGTGGCGCGCATCTCTGGATACGATCTCCTTCATGCCTTTGGCTTCGGCTGATCCCTGGGGCGGTACGATCATCACCGAATGGTACGCCAATCCGGAAAAGCCTGATGAGCGTTTCAAGGCCACTATCTACATTCTTGATACGCGTCTGCGTGCAGATGCACTGAATGTGTCCCTGTATAAGCAGATCAACAGCGGCGGTCAGTGGGTTGATACCACGGTCACAGCCCAGACCCAGATTGATATTGAAAACGCCATCCTGACGCGCGCACGCCAACTGCGTCTTTCGGATGTCCGCAATTAAGTCCGACTTTTTTCGGATTTAACCCTTTGTTTTAAAAGGAGCGTTCGGAGCCTGTATGCTCTGGCGCTCTTTTTCAGTTTTAACCCGTATCCCGGCTTTTTCCTGAATGTCACGCTACAATCCCAAAGAAACCGAACCCCGCCAGCGCAAAAGATGGGATGACGCCGACGTCTTCCGCACACATTCGCCCGCCGAAGCCGGTGATAAGCCGAAATACTATGTCCTTGAGATGTTCCCCTACCCTTCGGGCCGCATCCACATGGGTCACGTGCGTAACTACGCGATGGGCGATCTGGTGGCGCGCTTTAAGCGGGCACGCGGTTTCAATGTTCTGCATCCGATGGGCTGGGATGCGTTCGGGATGCCGGCGGAAAACGCAGCAATGGAACGCGGCATCCACCCCAAGGGATGGACCTATGACAATATTGCCAATATGCGCGGCCAGCTTCAGCAACTGGGCTTGTCAATCGACTGGTCACGTGAGTTTGCCACCTGCGACACCACCTATTACGGCCAGCAGCAAAAATGGTTTCTCGATCTGCTGAAGCATGATCTGGTCTATCGTAAGGAAAGCACGGTCAACTGGGATCCGGTTGACAATACGGTGCTGGCCAACGAACAGGTCATTGACGGCCGTGGCTGGCGTTCTGGCGCTCTGGTCGAAAAGAAAAAACTGACCCAGTGGTTCCTGAAGATCACTCAATATGCTGATGATCTGACCGAAGGTCTGGAAACGCTTGACCGCTGGCCGGACAAGGTACGCCTGATGCAGTCAAACTGGATCGGTCGTTCCAAGGGTCTGAAATTCCGCTTTGCCTTTGACGGTCAGGCACCCGAAGGCTTCTCTGATGGTCTTGAGGTCTATACCACCCGTCCGGATACTCTGTTTGGGGCTGGTTTTGTTGGTATTGCCGCCGATCATCCGCTGGTAAAAACCTTGCCGCAAACCGCGGAGCTTGAGGCGTTTCTGGCCGAAGTTAAAAAAGGCGGCACCACTCAGGAAGAGATTGATACCGGCGAAAAGCTTGGTTTCAATACCGGTCTCAAGGTTGCTCATCCTTTCAAAGCCGGTGAAACGCTTGATGTATGGATCGCCAATTTCATCCTGATGGATTACGGCACCGGCGCTATTTTCGGCTGTCCGGCCCATGATCAGCGCGATCTTGATTTCGCCCGTAAATACGACCTGCCGGTACGCGAAGTCGTTCTGCCGTCAAATGCCGACGCTCAGACCTTTGTGGTTGAGAACGAAGCCTATACGGGCCTCGGCACCCTGTTTAATTCTGACTTCCTTGATGGTCTGGATATCGAAGCTGCCAAAGCCGAAGCCATTGCCCGTATCGAAGCCAAGGGCCTCGGTCAGGGCGCAACCATCTATCGTCTGCGTGACTGGGGCGTATCCCGTCAACGCTATTGGGGTTGCCCGATCCCTGTCATCCATTGCGAAGACTGTGGTGTTGTGCCTGTACCTAACGCGCAGTTGCCGGTCAGCCTGCCTGATGATGTAACCTTTGATGTGCCCGGCAATCCGCTGGATCGTCATCCCACCTGGAAACATGTCAATTGCCCAACCTGTGGCAAGGCCGCTCGGCGTGAAACCGATACGCTCGATACCTTTGTCGATTCCTCATGGTATTTTGCGCGCTTTACCTCGCCCCATTCGGATCAGCCGATCGATAAGGCGGCCGCTGATTACTGGCTGCCGGTTGATCAGTATATTGGCGGTATCGAGCACGCGATCCTGCACCTGCTCTATTCGCGTTTCATTACCCGTGCCCTGCATACCTGCGGTTATCTGAACGTAAAGGAACCGTTTGCCGGCCTGTTTACCCAAGGCATGCTAACTCACGAAACCTATAAGGCGCCAAATGGTGAGTGGGTTGACCCGTCGGATGTCGATATCACTACCGAAGGTGACAAGCGCAAAGCCATACGCCTGTCCACCGGTGAAGTGCTCAAAATCGGTGACATCGAAAAGATGTCCAAGTCCAAGAAGAACGTCGTCGCACCAGAAGACATCTTCCAGACCTATGGGGTTGATGCGGCACGTCTGTTTGTCTTGTCGAACTCGCCACCTGAGCGTGACGTGCAGTGGACCACCGGCGGTGTCGAAGGGTCATGGCGTTTCACATCCAACGTCTGGGCCGAGTTCGATCGTTTGCCTGCGGAAAATGTTCCGCCTGCGGACGAAGCTTCGGCACTTGAGCTACGCAAAGCCGCCCATAAGGCCATTAAGGCCGTTACAGAGGGCTTTGAAAGCTTCCGCTTTAACTCTGCCATCGCCAAGCTGTATGAGTTTGTAAACGCCCTGCGTGGCGCGGATGTAGCCAAAACCGGATCAGAAGCCCGTCGTGAGGCCCTGACCATTCTGGCTGGCCTGATTGCTCCGATTACGCCGCATCTGGCCGAAGAGGGCTGGACACGTCTGGGTCATGACGGTCTTATCGCCGAACAAAGCTGGCCTGTATTTGATCCGGCACTGGCTCAGGATGATGTCTATGTCCTGCCCATTCAGGTCAATGGCAAGAAGCGCGGAGAGCTTTCGGTGCGAATTGGTGCGACCGAAGAGGAAATCCGTCAAATGGCGCTTGAAGATGAAACCGTTAAGAGACATCTTGAAGGCGCCACCGTCCGTAAGGTCATCGTCGTTCCGAACCGCATCCTCAATTTTGTCGTAGGGTAAAATATGCGCCGTCTCCAACGCCGTCATCTGCTGAGCTTTATGGCTGGTTTCACAGCCCTTACCGCGCTGACGGCGTGCGGCTTTACACCCATCTATGCGCAAAAAGACCTCGGTCTGAAGCTGGCTAACATTGATCTGGTTACGCCTGAAACACGCACCGGATATTTTGTGCGGAACCGTCTGGTAACAGCGCTTAATATCAACGAGTCCGAACCAAAGCTTTACCGGTTAAATGTTACCTTGCGTGAACGACGCTATGATGTTGGCCTTCAGGTTGATGACACGGCCGTTCGTGCCGAAATTTCAACCAGCGTCACCTATACACTCACAGATATCAAAACCCGTCGGCCTATAACCCGCGGCAGCTTCGTTGACACGACAACATATGATACCTCCAATGAGTCGCCCTATGTTGGTGTCGTGGCGCAAAAGGACGGTCAGGAACGCGCCGCCGTCAGTATTGCAGATCGTATTCATTCCGATCTTGCGCTTTACTTCTACGGTCAGACAAAGCCCTGATCTGACATGAAACTGGTCAAGCGGCCTGAAATTGAAGCCTTTCTTAAGCAACCCTCTGCGGACATCTCCGCCTGCCTGATCTATGGTAAGGACCGTGGGCAGGTGATAGAGCGTGGCGACATGCTGGCGCGGAAAATCGTTGCCGATCCCAAAGACCCGTTCAATGTCTCGCTTCTGACCGACTCAGATATCGATGCCGATCCGGTGCGCCTTGAAGACGAATTACAGGCTCAGTCCCTGATGGGCGGGCGACGTCTGGTGCGTCTGAAGTTTTTCTCCGAAAAAGCCACTCTGGATAAGACGGTTACCGCCGCCCTGAAAACACATCTTGGTGGCTCTAATAAAACCGATACTTTCTTTTTAATCGAAGCTGGCGGTCTCGGTACAGATTCCGCCGTCCGCCGTCTGGCTGATGCCGATAAGTCAGTTGCCTCGATCGCCTGCTATGAAGATGAAACGGGCGATGTCATTCGTATGGCACGTGAAACCCTGGCAAAAAATGAGGTAGCCCTCACCCCTGATGCGATGGATATTTTCGCCAATCGTCTACCCCGTGAACGTGGTGTCGCCCGTCAGGAAATTGAGCGTCTTTGCCTGTTCATTGGCCCTGGCTCAAAGAAAACACTTGATGCCAAAGAGCTTCAGGATTTTCTGGGCGTAGAACCCGAAGCCTCTCTTTATCAGGCCGCTTTAGAAGCCTTTGGCGCTAAGATGGCGCCCGCTCAGGCCGGTTTGCGCCGCGCCTTTGCCGAAGGTGAAACAGGCATAGACGCCGTGCGCGCGCTTAATGCCCACCTCATCAAACTCAGGCTCATTCAGGCTCAGATACAAAAAGGTATCGACGCAAAGCAAGCCGCCAAAGCTGCCGGCGTATTCTGGAAGCAGGAAGCAGAGTTCCTGCGCCAGTCACGTAGCTGGACAGATCAGCTGATTGATGGTCTGTCCAAAGAGCTGATCGACACCGATAAACAATGCAAAACCACAGGCATGCCCGATCTACTCATTGCTGAAAGGCTTTATATGAGCATTGCCGGACGCGCCAGAAGACTGGGCCTCTGAGCCTCAGGCCTGTTGCATCAAGCGACGGCAAAGTTCGTCAAGCTGCTCAAGATTAGCATAGCTGAGACGCAGCTCGCCTTTGCCACCCTTATCCTCAAGCTTCACATTAAGCCCCAAAACTTCTTGCAAATCCTGCTCAAGCGCAAGTGTGTCAGCGTTTGGCTGAGCTTTTGTGCGCTCTGATTTGGTTTCTGAAGGGTTTTGCACCTCACGCGAAAGCGCTTCCGCCTGCCGAACAGACAGACCCTTCTGTATAATCAATTCGGCCAGTTCTTCGGCATTATCTGCTGTCGCAATGGCGCGGGCATGGCCACTGGTCAGGCGACCATGTAGCACGTGGTCTTGAATAGACTCCGGCAATGACAGAAGACGCAATGTATTGGCAATATGGCTACGCGATTTCGAAACGACCTGAGCCACCGCGTCCTGCGTACGCCCAAAACGTTCCATCAACGCACGATAGGCGCGCGCCTCTTCAACAGGATTAAGGTCTTCACGCTGTACGTTTTCAATGATGCCGATTTCCAGCACCTCAAGGTCATCAAGATCGCGCACCAGTACCGGAACCGTCTTCAGCCCAGCTTTTTGCGAAGCACGCCAGCGACGTTCACCGGCAATAATCTGGAAGGTCTTTCCGCCATCAACGGGTCGCACCAGAATGGGTTGCAACACCCCCTTCTCACGGATCGAAGCCGCCAGATCCTCGATTTCAGCTTCGGAAAACAGGCGACGCGGTTGATCCGGATTAGGCTTCAGTAGCTCAATCGGCTTTTCGAGGCTTTGCGCACGGATTTCTGCGGCTTGGGGTAAGTCAGGTGTATTTGCCTGATTGTCGCCCAATAGCGCCGAAAGGCCACGGCCTAAGCCTCTTTGTTTTTCCGACATAATTGTATCCGTTTTCATTTATAGGGGTATCAGGCCGCGTGCTTTTCACGACGTTGTTTTTCACGTGAAACCACCTCACGCGCCAATTTCAGATAGGCCTGAGAACCTGTACATTTAAGGTCATATATCAAAGCCGGTTTACCGAATGACGGCGCTTCAGAAACCCGAACATTACGCGGTATGACCGTGTCATACACCTTATCACCAAAGTGATTGCGCACATCCTTTGCCACATGTCCTGAAAGCGCATTGCGCCGATCAAACATCGTCAGAACAATACCCTGAAGCTCAAGCAACGGATTAAGGCTGCCGCGAACCAGATCAATCGTGCGCATAAGCTGACTCAGACCTTCAAGAGCAAAAAATTCACACTGCAAAGGCACCAGAACGGCATCTGCGGCGCTCATGGCATTGACCGTCAAAAGGTTCAGCGATGGCGGGCAGTCAATCAGAATATAGCTATAGTCAACGGGGCCTTCATGGCTTTGTTTTTCGATCGCATCACGCAGGCGGAACGAACGACGGTCGGCCTGACCCAATTCAATTTCGACACCTGACAAATCCGGATCTGAAGGCAATATATGCAAACCCGGTACCGACGTATGAATTGCCGAGTCTCCGATAGATTTCTGATCAACAATCACATCATAGATTGTGGTTGTCCGGGACGATTTCGGCACTCCCAAACCCGTAGAGGCATTCCCTTGTGGGTCCATATCAATCAGAAGTACGGATTCTCCAACAGCGGCCAGCGCCGTTCCCAGATTGATCGCCGTAGTAGTTTTGCCCACCCCCCCTTTTTGGTTGGCAATTGCCAGCACACGTGGTGAAGGTTTTGGAAGCTGAGAAGAAATGTTAGACACGACGCACGCTCCGAATATGTACCACGCGTCCCCGAGGATCACTCAGAGAAGCAAAACTATCAGCTTCAAATCGCCACTGTTTACGCGCCTCATTGAGTTCGGCTTCTATATTTTCACCTTTAAGAAACCACCCCTCGGCACCTTTTTTAAAGAAGCCTTCGGCAAACCCCAGGAGCTTAGGTAAAGGTGCCATTGCACGGGCCGTAACCACGTCAACTTCCAATTTTACCTTTTCAGCGCGCTCATTCAGGACCGTTGCCGGTAGCTTCAACTCTTGCACAATCTCGCTCAAAAAGCGACAGCGTTTCTGTAAAGAGTCCACCAGATAAACATGATTTTCAGGCCCACCTTCACGCGGCATGTATTTAAGAAGTATGGCCAGAACCACACCCGGAAATCCTGCCCCTGCCCCCAAATCTGCCCAGCGTCGGGCCGCAGGTGCATGATTTAATACCTGGGCACTATCGAGAACATGGCGAGACCAGTAATGCGGTATAGTCGCCGGACCGACAAGGTTCATAACCTCATTGCGCTCAGCCAAAAGGTTTTGAAACCACGTCAGCTCTTCTATAGCCTCTTGTTTCACGTGAAACACTAAGGCTGAAGCCATCTCTTGTGCCGACATGGGCACATTATCTGTAACCAGCGAATTCGTCATTCTCAGGCCACTTGTCCCTGAGTTGAACTGATTTTCAGATTACGAACATGATGGAGCAATGCCGTAAGTGCACCCGCTGTCATACCTTCAATACGATTAGCCTGACCTAAGGTTACCGGACGTACCCGCATTAGCTTTTCGCGTATCTCGTTAGACAGACCGCCAACCAAAGCATAGTCCATGTCATCAGGCAGACTTAGATTTTCATCCTTCCTGAATGCCTCGATCTCTGTTCTCTGCCGGCCGAGATATCCGGCATAAATAGCATCCGTATGCACCTGCTCATAAATAGCATCAGACCACTCTGCAATTTCCGGCCAGATTTGCTCAAGTTTTTCCCGATTGCATGTGTCGTAAGACAGAAGCTGCATCATGTTTCGCTTCTGTCCGTCTGCGTTCACATGGATACCAAAACTAACAGCCTCGTTCGGTGTCACCTTTAACTCCAGTGCGCGATCACGCGCCTGAGCCAGATTCTCTTTCTTGGCCAACCAATGTGACTTACGCTTTGAACCCACAAGGCCAAGCTTAATCCCAACATCAGTCAGGCGCTGATCTGCATTATCTGCGCGTAGCATAAGTCTGAATTCTGCGCGGCTTGTGAACATACGGTATGGTTCTGTCACTCCCTTGGTGACAAGGTCATCTATCATAACACCGATATAGGCTTCATCGCGCCCAAGAATAACTGAAGTAAGCCCACCCGCCTGTGCCGCAGCATTCAGGCCTGCCATAAGACCTTGTGCACCCGCTTCTTCATAACCCGTTGTACCATTGATCTGACCCGCCAAAAAAAGCCCTGGAAGCTTTTTCAGCTCAAGCGTTGGATATAGCTCACGCGGGTCAACATAGTCATATTCAATCGCGTAGCCGAAGCGTTTAATAACCACTTCTTCCAGACCACGGATCGTACGCAGAAAAGCTTCCTGAGTCGCTTCAGAAACTGAGGTCGAAATACCGTTCGGATACACCGTATCATCATCATAACCTTCGGGCTCCAGAAAGACCTGATGACTGTCCTTATCGGAAAAGCGGACAACCTTATCTTCAATCGAAGGACAATAACGCGGCCCTCTGCCAGACAGATAGCCGCCATAGACTGCCGATTCCGTCAGACGTTCATTGATAATTCGATGTGTGTCCGCATTAGTATAGGTGATGCCACAAAGAATCTGCGGCCGGTCAATGCGGTCCGTCAAAGTCGAAAATGGAACAGGTGGCTGATCGCCCTCCTGTGATTCCAGTATATCCCACTTAATTGTTGAGCCATCGAGACGCGCCGGCGTTCCGGTTTTAAGACGTCCCATGTCCAGCTTAAGGTCATACAGCTTTTGCCCCAGACCATTCGCAGGTTCATCCCCCATCCGACCTGCGGCTATGCGCTTTTCACCAATATGAATGATGCCGCGCAAGAAAGTACCTGTCGTAAGGACTGTCGCTTTCGAACGATATTCGATGCCCTTCGCATCAATCGCACCCATCACCTGATTACCGGTAAGGATCAGGTCTTCGACCGCGGCTTCAATAATGGTCAGATTATCAGTTTGTGATAACTCAGCCTGCATAGCTTCGCGATAGCGCTTACGGTCTATCTGCGCGCGCGGACCACGAACGGCTGGCCCTTTTGAACGGTTCAGCATTTTGAACTGAATACCGCCAATATCGGCCATCCGACCCATTACACCATCTAACGCATCTATCTCACGAACCAGATGCCCTTTGCCTAAACCACCGATGGCGGGATTACAGGACATCTCACCAAGGGTGTCGAAACGATGTGTGAGAAGTAGTGTCTTCGCACCCATGCGTGCAGAAGCCGTCGCCGCTTCTGCTCCTGCGTGACCACCACCAACAACGATAACATCCCAAAACTGTGAGGACATGAGTATAGATCACCTTTTACGGAAATATGTTGTCGCTATAGCAGACCCGAGCGAAAGGGTCGAATCCCGAAAGGTTAATCTCCACCTTTTCCCAGCGATCAATGGTGTTTCACGTGAAACACTTTATTTACCAATACAGAAACTGGAGAAAATATGGTCCAGAACGAGTTCCACATCAGCACGGCCGAAAAGCGCATCAAAACCGGAAATAGCCTGTCTCAGATCTTCGGCCATAAGTTCAGGCGTATCAAAACCAATATCCAAAGCCCTACCCAATGACTCATAAGCACTACGCAGTCGTTCTACGTGACGTTCACGTGTTGCTGCGGGAAAAGTGCTTAGAGATAACTGCTTCTCAAGATGAGATTGAAGCGAACTAACCAGCTCATTAAGGCCGCTCTGAGAGATTAAATCAGTCGGAAACAATTTAAGCTCTCTCTCTGATCGCAACCTTTCCGCAAAACCAATATCGCTGGATTTATCGATCTTATTACAGATCAGATAATCACCGGCTTCAAATTCATATTCCTCCGGATTAATCCCTTCAGAAATATCGATAACCCAAATCCGCAGGTCTGCCGATTTACCTTTTTGATGCGCACGACGAATACCTTCGGACTCTACGATATCAGTCGTCTCACGCAGTCCAGCCGTGTCGTAGATCAAGGCCGTATAGGCGCCAAGCCTCAAATGTGCTTCGATGACGTCACGTGTTGTACCGGCAATAGGTGTAACTATGGCCGCATCTGTTTGCAAAAGCGCATTGAACAGGCTTGATTTACCAGCATTTGGCTTGCCCATAATGGCAATGCGATAGCCTTCACGAATTTGTCTGCCGCGCTGAGAATCGTTCAGACCCTCTGAGATTTCGCTTCGCAACTCTGAGATATCAGCAATAATTCTATCACTCAGACTTTGGGGAATATCTTCATCAGGGAAGTCAACCAAGGCTTCGATGTGCGCCAGAATGATTATCAGGCGTCCACGCCAGTCATTATAACGCTGTTTGAATCCCCCCCCTAATTGGGTCAAAGCCTGCTGACGTTGTGCTTCGGATTCAGCTTCAACAAGGTCAGAAATAGCCTCAGCCTGCGTCAAATCAAGCTTATTGTTTTCAAATGCCCGACGTGAGAACTCACCAGCCTCAGCATGTCGTAAGCCTAATTCACGAAACACCGCGTAAAATTTATCCAAAACTGCCAGTGATCCATGAACATGGAACTCTGCGCAGTCTTCGCCTGTAAAGCTGTTTGGTGCTTTAAAATAGAGCGTCAGGGCCTCATCAATTGTTTCCGAGGAATGACGTAATTTACCAAAACTGGCAAAACGGGGCTTAGGTAATCGCCCCAAAAGATGTTCAACTATTTCTGCCGAACGCGGGCCAGACAGGCGTATAACCGCCACACCAGCCCGACCCTGAGCCGAAGCCAGAGCAAATATTGTTTGTTTCACGTGAAACACTGCCTTCCGATTACGGCGCCTTGAACCCGCCTAAACCAGCTGTTGCCGCAGACTGCATCAACTTCAAAAACTGATCCTGCGCCTGAACACCAAAGCTGGACCAGGTCTTCAGAATTTCATCTGGTTGCATCTGATTGATGTTTTGTTCGACACGTTGTTTCATCTGATCGACCATAAAATCGTTCAGCGTTTCCACATTCGGCAAACCCAAAAAGCTGCGCGCTTCCTGAGGTGTGCATTCAATATCAATCGTGACTTTCATAATCTATCCTATGAAAAAATAGGGCCGGTTTGAAACCGACCCCCTTTTCTATGTGTTCATGCTTTGGAAGAATTCGCTATTATTTTTTGTCTGCCGAAGCTTATCGATCAGGAACTCAATCGCGTCCTGTGCCCCCATCGGGTTAAGAATACGCCGCAGGACGTATGTCTTTTGCAGATCAGAACGATCAACCAGCAGGTCTTCCTTACGCGTACCTGACTTAAGGATGTCCATAGCCGGGAAGACACGCTTATCTGCGACCTTACGGTCAAGCACGATTTCAGAGTTACCCGTCCCCTTGAACTCTTCGAAGATCACTTCATCCATCTTGGAGCCGGTATCAATCAGAGCCGTAGCGATGATTGTCAGAGAGCCACCCTCTTCGATATTACGCGCCGCACCAAAGAAGCGCTTAGGGCGTTGAAGCGCATTAGCGTCAACACCACCGGTCAATACCTTACCTGATGACGGCACTACCGTATTGTATGCCCGACCCAGACGGGTGATCGAGTCAAGCAGAATGACGACATCACGTTTATGTTCAACCAGTCGCTTCGCCTTTTCGATGACCATTTCAGCCACCTGAACGTGACGCGTTGCCGGCTCATCAAAGGTTGACGAAATAACTTCACCGCGCACCGTACGCTGCATGTCCGTCACTTCTTCGGGACGTTCGTCAATCAGAAGCACCATCAGATAACATTCAGGATGGTTGGCTGCGATCGACTTGGCGATATTTTGCAGCATTACCGTCTTACCTACACGCGGAGGCGCCACGATGAGACAACGCTGGCCCTTACCCAGAGGTGCGACAATATCAATAATACGGCCTGAACGATCCTTAAGCGTCGGATCATCAATTTCCATATGCAGACGCTCGTCAGGATAAAGTGGCGTCAGGTTATCGAAATGCACCTTGTGACGGATAGCTTCGGGATCTTCGAAGTTAATCGTCTGGATTTTTGAAAGGGCAAAATAGCGTTCACCTTCACGTGGACTACGGATCGGCCCTTCGACCGTATCACCCGTTCGCAGAGCATGACGCCGGATTTGCTGCGGGCTGACATAGATGTCATCCGAACCGGGCAGGTAATTGGCTTCGGGCGAACGTAGGAAACCAAACCCGTCCTGAAGGACTTCGATAACACCGGAACCGGTGATCTCAACACCTTCTTCCGCTAGCACCTTAAGCGTTGCAAACATCAGATCCTGCATCCGCAGGGAAGCCGCATTCTCAACGCCAATCTGTTCAGCAAACGCCAGAAGGTCAGCCGGAGACTTATCCTTCAACTCCTGAAGCGACAGCTTTTCAGCATTTGCATTTTCGGAATCCTCTTCACCGGCCTCTTCGGCAGGCAGTTCGAATTCAATTTCATCCTGAGGTTCGTCAGACATGGATCACTCTTTTCAAACAGGGCTCACCGCATACAGAACCAGTGTCCTGACGCCGAAAACCTATTTATTTTCAATTCCTTAGATAAGGAATATGTAAATTTTACCGGATTGGGCCTTTAGACCGTGAGAACCACGGGGCCGTTTAACCGCGACTTAAAAGCCCGAATATCAACCATCGGGGCGCAGCATATATTTTTCAGATACAACCGAACGTGCCGCTAAGCAAATAAAATTCAGCGGTTAAAAAATTCAAGCGTCACAGCCATGACCATAATGATTGCCAGTACAAACGGAATCTCATTGGCCATACGCCAGAATTTCTCGCTGCCAATATATTCGCCACGCTGCAATTTTTTGTAGCGCGCCGCCAGTACATGGTGCCAGCCTGTAATGGCCACAACCCCCAGCAGTTTCACAATGAACCAGGGCTGGTGAAAAATAGCCCACCCTGTACGCTGGGTAACATTGACCCAGATCAGTGCAATGCCAAATACCCAGGCCGCAATCATCGCAGGGTTCATAATGATGCGCAAAAGATTACGCTCCATTACCTTGAATACATCCGTCACCGCTGGCTGATCAGCATGTTTAATATGATAGACAAACAGGCGCGGCAGATACAGAAGACCCGCCATCCACGCTATGATTGCCAGTATGTGCAGACCGCGAAACAGATCATACAGGTTCATAACTATGCCCTCTGTAACCGCGTCAGAACTTCTCTGGTCAAGGCCAGAATGAATCCTTTGTGTGTACCCAGAGCCGGAATACGATAATAGGCTTTTGCGCCCGCTTCATCTGCCAGATGCCGGTATTCGATATCCAGCTCGACAAGGGTTTCGATATGTTCTGACACAAAGGCGACCGGCACAACAACCGGTATCTTGTCGGCTTTAACGGTCTCTACAATAGTATCGTCCGTTGAAGGGCCGATCCATTTCAGAGGCCCGACTCGGCTCTGATAGCAGACAACATGATCAATAGTTAAATCAAGTCCGGCCATGATTGCGGCTACGGTCTGCTCAACCTGTTTCTGATAAGGATCACCGGCCTGAATAATTTTCTCAGGCAGACCATGCGCTGAGAACAACAGCCGACACTCACTCAGATCAATACCCTTAAGGCCTTCGCGGATAAGATCGATATGGGCGGATATGAATTCCGGATTGACCGGATAGTCTTCAATATACCGAACCGGAGCCTTACCCTTGTAATACTTGTCGAATTCAACAAAGGCCGTTTTCGTCGTGGTCGTTGAAAACTGCGGATAAAGCGGCAGAGCAATAATCTCATCTGCGCCCCACGCTTCAATCTGTTTAATGGCCTCCGGAATAAACGGATGCCAGTAACGCATTCCCACGAAGGTTTTGAACTCAGCTATACCGCTGGCATTCAAAGCCGTTTCCAGCGCCTTTGATTGTTCTTCGGTCAGGGCAGCAATAGGCGACCCCCCGCCCATGAGCGCATAATTGGCCTGAGCCGATTTTTCGCGTCTCGATGAGATTAACCAGGCTACGGCTTGACGAAATCCGGCAGGCAACCCGATGATAAACCGGTCACTGAACAGATTATACAAAAACGGCCGGACATCAGCCTGCGTCAAAGGCCCACCCAGATTGAACAGGACGACAGCGACTTTTTTCAATTTAGCCTCTTATACGCTTAAGGGTCTGTTCGACATGCGCAATAGGCGTATCAGGGAAAATACCGTGGCCAAGATTAAAGATATAAGGCCCCTGCCCCCACGCCTCAAGCAAACGATCGATAGCCGCATCCAATGCCCTGCCGCCGGAACGTAAGACCACGGGATCGAGTGCACCTTGGATAGGTCTGATTTTCTGTAAGGCTTGCCCAAGTTTCAACGGTGTTGCCGTGCCCAACGCCTGAGCCTGAATATCGACAGCCTGCGCATAATCAAGTGACTGCGCCTCGGCCCCACGCGGGAAACCGATAATCGGCAATCTCACGCCCAGTTCCCGAACACGCGCAATAAGGCATCTATGCGGTTGCGTAACCAGTTGATCAAACAAAGGATCAGGGAAACCCTCTGCCCAGCTTTCAAATATTTTCAGCGCCTGTGCCCCTGATTGCGCCTGCATGAGCAGATATTGCGCTGAGGCCTCAATGACTACATCCAGTAACTTCGATACCAGATCAGGCTGCTCATAAACAAAGCTACGGATCAGCGAACGATCATGGGCTTTACGACCATTGAGCATATAGGTCATGACCGTCCATGGCCCGCCACAAAACCCAATAAGTGTCGTTTCCTCAGGTAATTCCGAACGCAGGATTTTCAGGGTTTCCCCGACCTTGGACAAATACTCACCCGCCGAGCCTGCCTTATCGGCCATAAACTCAATAGAGGGTAATTCACCCAGAACAGGGCCTTCACCTGCCTCGAAACGTACATCCTGACCCAGGGCCATAGGAATGACCAATATATCCGAGAACAGGATAGCACCGTCCATTCCGTAACGACGAACGGGCTGTAAGGTCGCTTCGGCGGCTTTTTCGGGATTGAGACAAAAGCTGAGGAAGTCAGGCGTAGTCGCCCGTAGTTCCCTATATTCCGGCAGATGTCTTCCGGCCTGACGCATGAACCAGACGGGCGGTGTTTTCAGGGTTTGTCCTGAAAGAACGGATAACAGAGGTGGCATAGGTTCTGACATGCGTCAACTCATAGGCTTAAGGCTGTATGACCTCAATCCTAATAATAGAAATATAAATAGATAGAAGGGGTAGTAGAGGGCTTAAGACTGCGGAAAATCGTCGCAGCGGCCCGACTTATATGCGGTTTTTCACAATCAAATCTTAATAGAATCTTAATTTTCCAGAGCCTGTGAATCTCTTGGATAATTAACTAATCGTTAGTAATCCTTAACAAAAAATTAAAGTTAAATTTGGGTAAAAATACATGGTTAATAAAAAACTAACATACCCACAGAAGGCCCGTGACAATTTTCCAAGGTCTAAGGCTTTGGGGAAAAACAGCGGGCAAAATACGGCTTATCAACCCTCATCCTCAGCCCTTGCACGCCATCGCAAATTGGCAGATGATTGTGCCCATATTGTACGCAACTATCCCGCCCTTATCCCCAATAGCTGTACACAGATTTATTTAAATGCCCGCAACTCCTCCCCGTATTGGCACCTATTTTCATGTGCATCTGGTATCGGATTCAACCGGTGAAACCCTGAACGCGCTGGCCAAGGCGGCGGCGGCACGCTTTGAGGATATTTTCCCCATTGAGCATATCTATGTGCTTATCCGTTCGGAAAAGCAGCTTGAACGGGCCTTGCAGGAAATTGAGAGTTTTCCCGGCATAGTTCTGCATACAATTGTAGATTCCGACCTGCGGACGACACTTGAAACCCGCTGTCGGGAACTGGATATTCCAACAATCGGTGTGCTTGATCCTATGGTTGTCGCCTTTTCCCGTTATCTGGGTGCGGCCATGTCGAAACGTATCGGCGCCCAGCATAATCTGGATAACGAGTATTTCGAACGCATCGAGGCATTGAACTATGCCATAGCCCATGATGATGGTGCCGCAGCCGACAAACTCAGGCAGGCGGAAATTATCCTGATCGGTGTCAGCCGCACGTCAAAAACCCCGACCTGTATCTATCTGGCGCATCGTGGTTACAAGGCCGCCAATATTCCTTTGGTACCGGGTCAGTCTCTGCCGGCGACACTGGATGAACTGACCGAGCCTTTGGTTGTTGGATTGATTGCCTCACCCGATCGGCTGATCCAGATCCGCAAGGCGCGTCTTCTGACCTATAATGATGACCGGCCCACGACCTATACGGACTCAGAAGCGGTGCGTGAGGAAATCATAGCGGCGCGGCGTCTGTTTGAACGCAAAGGCTGGCCGGTTATTGATGTGACGCGTCGGTCAATCGAAGAAACCTCAGCCGCCATCATCAGTCTGCTGAATGAAAAACGCACAGGTCGTCTGGGTGGAATCTGAACCCTGTAACGACCGGCTATATATATAACCAAGAGTATCCCTGACATGTCCCCTCCCCTGATCCTCGCATCCGGCTCTAAAATCCGCGCGTCCCTATTGACCGGCTGTGGCCTTAGCTTTGAGAAAAAACCGGCAGATATTGATGAGGATGTCATCAAGGATGATTGCCTTGGCCGCGGTTTCTCGCCCAAGGCGGTGGCGATGAAACTGGCCGAAGAAAAGGCGCGCCATATTTCGCTCCAGACGGATGGTTTGGTGATTGGCGCGGATTCTATGCTTGAGCTTGAGCGTGATCTGATCAGTAAACAAAAATCGCTCGAAGACGCAGCCCGTCTTTTGCAACGCTTTTCCGGTAAGATTCACCACCTGCATTCAGCGGTGGCGCTGGCGCAAAAGGGTGAAATTCTCTGGTCGCATGTCGATACGGCCGACATGTCCGTCAGACGCTTAAGTCCTGACTTTATCAGTCATTATATTTCTCAAGCGGGTGAAGAAATTCTGGCCAGCGTTGGCTGTTACCAGCTTGAGGCTCATGGTGTGCATCTGTTTGACAGTATCAAGGGCGATTATTTTACGGTACTGGGCTTGCCACTGTTGCCGCTTCTGGCTCAGTTGCGCCACTATGAGGTTATTCCGGCATGACAAACCCTCTTAATCTGCCCACAGGTGCGGCCATTGTCGCCGGTGTAGTCGGTCAGCCGATCCATCACTCACTGTCACCCTTTTTGCATACGGCATGGATCAGGCATCTTGGGTTGAACGGGGTCTATGTGCCCTTTGGTCCAAAAGATGAGCATGGTTTCGAGCGTTTGATATTGTCGTGCCGGACGAATGGCGTGCGCGGTTTGAATATTACGGCTCCGTTTAAAGAGATCGCTCTGAAACTGGCAGATAGCTATAGCGATATTGCCCATAGTTCAGGCGCGGCTAATTTGCTGACCTTTGATGAAGAGGGTCATGTTCATGCGGATTCCACCGATGGTCACGGGCTGATCAAGGCCTTTGCGCTTCAGGCACCTGATTGCGATCTGACTTCAGGGGCCGTGACCTTGCTTGGAGCCGGTGGTGCTTCAAGGGCGGTGGTCGCTTCACTGCTGCGTCTGGGCTGTAAGGATGTGCGTATTGTCAACCGCACCATTGCCCGCGCCGAAGAACTGGTGTTTGCGTTTAAGGAAAATGTCACCGCCTATGGCTTGGGCGATGTGGCTAAGGCCTTTAATGGTTCGGTCGCAGCTATTAATGCTGCATCCGGTGGGCCTCTGCCGCCCCTCGAAGGTCTTGATAAGGCGGCAAGTGTTATGGATATGACCTATCGCCCGCTGAAAACAGCCTGGCTGCAGGCTGCAGAAAATGCGGGTCACCAGACGGTGGATGGTCTGGGCATGCTGATTGAGCAGGCGCGGCCATCTTTTGAAGCGTTTTATGGCGTCCTGCCGGACGAAGCTCAGGACGTCCGGCGTCTGGCGCTCGATTTTCTGGGTGAAGCATGATCCATCTGGGTCTGACGGGTTCCATAGGTATGGGCAAATCAACGGTAGCGGACATGTTCCGCGCCGAAGGCATAGAGGTTTCTGATGCCGATCAGATTGTTCATACGCTTTATACCCGATCAGACCCTCTCAAAGCCGAACTGACAACAGCTTTTGGGGATGTGGTGACTGATAATGTGGTGGATCGGGCCAAGCTGTCGGCAAAACTTCAGGCTGATCCAAATGGCTTTAAGATTCTGAACGCCATCGTCCATCCTTATGTGACCGGAGAACGCGAGTGGTTTATTTCCACTCAGAAGGCTAAAGGCGCCAGACTGATCGTTTCGGATATTCCTTTGTTGTTTGAAACGGGTCTGGAGTCACTTTTCGACAAGGTTTTGGTCGTCAGCGCTTCAGCTGAAATTCAGGCAGCGCGGGTTCTGGCGCGCCCTGGTATGACACCCCAAAAATTTGCCCAGATTGTTGGGCGACAGATGCCGGATGCTGAAAAGCGTCAGCGCGCTGACTATGTGATTAATACAGGTCAGGATATCGAGACTACCCGAAAAGACGTTAAGGCGCTTATCAACCAACTTATCGGGCAATAGCTGGACAAGTCCGAAGAACGGATTCAAAAAGCAATATGGCCAGAGAAATCGTCCTTGATACCGAAACCACCGGCATTGATCCGCGCAAAGGGCATCGCCTGATCGAAATCGGCTGCCTTGAAATCGAAGATCTGTTGCCAACGGGGCGGACGTTTCACCGCTATGTCAATCCGGAACGCTTGATTGAGCCGGATGCGATACGGGTTCACGGCATTACGGATGCCATGGTCGCCGATAAGCCAAAGTTCGCCGAAATTGTCGATCAGATGCTCGAATTTATCGGTGATTCAAAGATCATAGCCCATAACGCCGCCTTCGACCGCGGCTTTGTCAATATGGAGCTGGAACGGCAAAATCGCGGCTTGCTTGAGGCTGAGCAATGGATTGATACGCTGGAAATGGCGCGAAACCGCTTTCCGGGTATGGCCAATTCTCTTGATGCCCTGTGTAAGCGTTTCAATATTTCACTGGCGGAACGTGATAAGCACGGGGCCTTGCTCGATGCGCGGCTTCTGGCCGGCGTTTACCTTGAACTGCATGGCGGTAAGGAACGTGGCCTCGATCTGGCCATGGTCGGAAGTGTCAGCGCGAACGGCCAACCGCTTGAGGCCGTGGATTACGGTCAGCGCCCTGCCCCGTTAGCCGGTCGTATACATCCCGAAGAAGCTGAAGCCCATCGGGCCTTTTGTCTGAAAAATCTCAAGGATAAAAATCTTTGGGGCTATCAAACCGAATAAAAAAGGGCAGGTTTCCCTGCCCTTTTGTCTTTCTTAGGCCTGACCCTGAGTTTGCTGGGCCGCCAGATTGTCTTTTTGCTGAAGATACAGCGTGCCAAAGTCGATCGGCTCGACAAAGAACGGCGGGAAGAAACCACCATCCGAAGTCACATCAGCGATGATACGACGGGCAAACGGGAACAGATAGCGCGGGCATTCCACCAGCAGCGTCGGCTCGATCATCTGTTGCGGCACATTTGCCAGCTGGAACAGACCACCATAAACCAGTTCAATGGCAAATACGGCCCCGTCAGGGTTGCTTGCCTTAACCGTCAGCTTAAGATCGACTTCGAACAGGCCATCGGGACGGCCCTTGGCGTTCATTTCTACGCCCATATCGATTTCCGGACGGACTTCCATACGCAGGGACTCAGGCGCACGCGGATTTTCAAAAGAAAAATCACGGATAAACTGGGCAACAACCTGCATGTTGGGCGGCAGGGTCGTGGTGCCTGAAGTTTCCAGAGTGGTTCCTGCCGATTGCCCATCAGCGGGCGGTACATTATCCGTCATAAGCCTATCTGCTCCATCTATAGTCGGTTCGGCGGCACTGGCCTCAGAATCCGCCTGCTTAAAAGGCCCCTAACACGCATAAAATGTAATGGCAATCAAACGAACGGTTCCACTTCTGCAAACTTCGCTTATATAGGATGGGAAACCAATTGTCTTAAACACCCGTCCGAGGGCTTTTTATACTATGTCATGGGATCTGGTCATCCTTGCGGTCATTACTGTTGTGGTACTGTTTCAGCTTTATAACGTATTGGGAAAGCGCGTAGGCCTTAAGGCCGAGGATAAGGCAGCCACTAAAAAGCCGGAAGAAAACGACGGCGCCGTTCGTATCGACAGAACGCCCGAGGTTGTGCGTATTCCTAATCTTGATGTGCTCAAAGCCCGCGACACAAACTTTAACGAGATCAATTTCCTCGAAAAAGCCCGTGAAGTTTATGAGCAGATTGTTCTGGCCTTTAACCGTGGCGATGTGAACAGCGTAAAAGAACGCCTGTCGGACTCCGTTTATAAGGTGTTTTCCGATGCGGCGGCTGCGCGTAGTGAAGAGTCAAAAAAGCAGGTCGTAAAGTTTTACGATACGCCCAAGGCTGATATTGACACAATTGATTTCAAAGACGATCTGGCGCAGGTGCGCGTGCGTTTCCTTTCGGAACTGGCTTATGAGACCCGTACGCCTTCGGATGAAGTCGGAAAGCCTGACACAATCAGCAGCGTTCATCGCCGTACAGCTGAATACTGGACATTCCAAAAAACACTGAAAACGCCAAATCATCCGTGGACCCTCATCAAGGTAGAGGCGGCTAAGGCGTGATGTCCAAAGGCTTCTGGCTCAGAGCCGTAGCCATTACAGGCACGGCGCTATGGCTGACGGCCTGTGTGCAGACGCCGAAACCACCTGTAACCACACCGGTTACACCTCCGGTTACTGTGCCGGGGCCGTCTGTGGATCCCTTACCCTATATTCCGGCAGATCAACGGCTTTCGGCCTTACCGGGTTGGGAAACGAGCGATGCTTTCATTGCGCTCGAAGCGGTGCGTGGTACCTGTAACTATCGCAGTGGCCGTCAGTATGCGGCCATTTGTGCCGATTTGGCCGTAACCGATTTCGAATCTCCCGAAGAAATCAAATCCTGGCTACTTGCACGATTTAAGATCGAGCGCGTCGAAGGTGAGGGACTTTTAACGGCCTATTTTGTGCCGGAATATCCTGCGGTTAGTGTGCCCGATCAGGAGTTTTCTCAGCCCGTTCGTGTCAGACCAGCCGATCTTGAGATGGTTGATGGCGCTATGATGTCTCCGCCGCAAACGGCAGGGGTTCTGGTGGCCGCGCGACGTGATAATGGCCGCTATGTCCCCTATTACAGTCGGGCGGAAATCGAGACCAGACCGGCAACGGGCGCGAGCCTGTATATGCGGCCGGAAGATTATTTCTTTATGCAGATTCAGGGTTCGGGTTTTCTTACCTTGCCTGACGGCACGCGAGTTCTGGCGGCCTATGCGGCAAATAATGGCCTGCCGTTTGTGGGCATAGCCCGTCCCATGACCGAACGAGGCATTCTGACGGCGGATCAGTCATCGGGAGAAAATATCCGTAAATGGCTGGCGGCCAATCGTGGGCCGGTAGCGCAGGAAATGATGAATCAAAATCCGCGCTATGCGTTTTTCACCATAGACACCACGCGTATGGAGCCATTGGGTGCGGCGTCTGTGCCTTTGCCTGCCGGCTCGGCAATTGCCGTTGATCCGGCGCATCATGTCTATGGGGATTTATACTGGATTGATGCAGATGCAGGCGCATTGAAAAATGCCTTCCCCTCCTATCAGCGCATGGTTGCCGCACTTGATACCGGCGGTGCCATTAAGGGCAAGGTGAGGGCGGATCTCTATATGGGTATTGGAGATCGGGCCGGTCTTGAGGCCGGACGGGTCAAACACAATCTGCGCAAATGGCGTATTGTACCGGCACGTTAGGCGTTTGTGGTGTTCGGCTCAGAAATCGAACACCAGCAGTACAATACGCAGAGTCATAACGATCAGAATGCCGGAACTTAAGGCAAAGACTAATGACCTTAGGACAATCTTATTGCCAATTGTCTGCACCAGTGTATGCGCAATCCTTAGCCCGACATAGATCCAGGCCAGCACCAGAAACAAACGGTCGCTGTATCCGCTGAGGTGGATAGCCAGACACAGGGCATAAAACAGCGTCGGCTGTTCCATGAGGTGGTTATAGTTTTCGGCAACATTCTGCGCCGAAGCCGGAAGTTTGCGAAAATTACGTTTATCAGCCAATACCTGCGGAGGTATGCGCAGTTTGATAATGGCTGGAACTCGCCTGACATAGAGCCAGACAAGTACAAACAATGACCAGACAATAAGGCCTAAAACGGGTTCAATCATGGTCGCAGATTAACGTTTTTTCTTCATTGACCCGAGCAGGCCACGCACCAGTTCACGCCCAAGAGTCACGCCAACAGTCCGCACCACCGACACGGCCACAGAGGTGACAGCCTTTTCCGTAGCCGTTGGTTTGCGCACCACTTCTTTTTCTATTTTAACGGATTTTGTGGTCTTAACCTCAATTTCGGTTTCCGCAGCGGCCTTGGCGCGGGCGCTAAGGATTTCAAAAGCTGACTCCCGATCTCTGACCTGATCGTACATGCCTGAAACAGGTGATTTCTGAATAACCGCTGTGCGTTCGGTGTCCGTCAGGGGGCCCATGCGTGAGGCGGGCGGACGGATTTTCGCCTGCGCGGTCATTGAGGGCGCAGCTTTTTCATCCAGAAGCGACACCAGTGCTTCACCGACCCCAAGTCCCTGAATAGCCGTAGCGGTTTCAAAGGCCGGATTAGGACGGAAAGAATTGGCAGCGGCCTTCAGGCCTTTTTGTTCGGTCGGGGTATAGGCCCGCAGGGCATGCTGAACACGGTTGCCGAGCTGCGCCAGAACCGAATCCGGAACGTCCGCCGGATTTTGCGTGACGAAATAGACACCGACCCCTTTTGAACGGATCAGGCGCACCACCTGTTCAATTTTTTCCAGCAAGGCCTTAGGCGCTTCGTTGAACAGCAGATGAGCTTCGTCAAAGAAGAACACCAGACGCGGTTTTTCAGGATCACCAACTTCGGGCAGTTGCTCGAATAGTTCCGACAACAACCACAACAGGAAGGTCGAATATAAACGCGGACTGCCAATCAGCTTATCTGCCGCCAGAATATTCACATAACCCTTACCGGCAATATCGGTACGCATAAGGTCAATCAGATTCAGGGCTGGCTCGCCAAAGAAGCTATCACCGCCTTGCGCCTCTAGCGTCAGGATTTGGCGCTGGATTGCACCAATCGATGCTGCGGACACCTGACCGTAGGTCTGGCTGATTTCCTTGGCATTATCAGCCACATAGGTCAGCATCGAACGCAGATCTTTGAGGTCAAGCAGAAGCAGACCTTCCTTGTCGGCCACATGGAAGACGATATTCAGAACGCCTTCCTGCACTTCATTGAGCTGAAACAGGCGGGCCAGCAGCAAAGGCCCCATCTCTGAGATGGTGGTGCGTATCGGATGACCCTTCTGACCGAAGATATCCCAGAAGACGGCCGGAGCGGCGGACCCCTTGAGGTCGATGCCCATTGATTGCGCGCGAGCCACCAGTTTTTCGTTGAGCACAGCCTCGGCAGCAATGCCGGACAGATCGCCTTTGATATCCGCGGCGAAAACCGGCACGCCAGCGTCAGAAAACGCCTGCGCCAGTACCTGAAGGGTTATGGTTTTACCAGTCCCAGTGGCACCGGCAACAATACCGTGGCGGTTAGCCCGATTGAGTAAAAGATTTTGGGGGGTGTCCGAAAAACCAACCAGAATACCGTTACTCATATGCGTGTCCTCGCCTGATAATCACATCCTAAGTCATAGAGCGGCTTAACCTTGGTGTGAAGCCTTAAAAGGTGTTGTCAAAACCGTTTAAGGCACTCTTTTGCTACACGAAAGTCTCACACAACTGTGATACGCGAACCCTAGTGAAATTCAGGCCCTGTGGTACTGTGTCAACCATAGGCACTGTCTCTCTCAGTCGCCTTATAAGGCTCTCTTAGGTATCCCCCAGACTGAGGGAGCTTGGTAACAGTCAGACGTTCTATTCCCCATGATGAGCGTCTGAGAAAGAACCGTTCGCCTGAACTAAGGCGGGCGGTTTTCTTTTGTTGAGCGGGCGCCTATTGCACCAATGCGGTGGCCAGCTATAAGCTTGCGCAGGAGGTACGCCTTTGTCCGTACGTAAGTTTTTAATTGTCGCTGATGATAGCCCTCAGTTTGAGGCCGCGCTGAAGTTTGCGTCCGGCCGCGCCAGAAATACGGGCGGCGTAGTCACCCTGTTGCGGGTGCTTGAGCCTTCGGATTTCAGTCAATGGGTAGGTGTTCGCGACGAGATCGAACGCGAGGCGCGCGCTGAGGCGGAAACCCTGATGGCGGAACTGGCGGCACGTGCGGCGGTTGGCTCAGGCCGACCGGCAGAAATCATTATCCGCACGGGTGACCTTAAGGAAACCGTGCGCGGGGTCATTGACGAAGACCCTGACATTAAAATCATTGTTCTGGCGGCCTCACAGCATAATCGGGATATTAGCCCGCTGGCGGCCCTTTTGGTACGTGAAGGCATGATTAGCCTGAGGGGTAAGCGCACCGTTCCGGTGACGGTGGTGCCCGGAGACCTCAGTGATGCGGAAATTCTCGAACTGGTTTAAAGAACCGGTTTCGTATCGGGACTTGTTTTTATGGCCATTCGGGGCCATGTGAGGGCCTTAACCGAAAGACAAGACGCTATGTTTATCCAGACCGAAGCCACACCCAATCCTGATGTTCTCAAGTTTTTGCCCGGCCGCGAGGTTCTGGGGCAGGGTTCACTTGAGTTCCGCGATGAAGCAGATTCTGAAAAATCGCCGCTGGCGCATGCCTTGTTTCAGATAGATGGCGTGGCTGGTGTTTATTTCGGCGCGGATTTTCTGACGGTCAGACGCGATCCCGAAGCGGGTCTTATCTGGGCGCAGATCAAGGCTCCGATACTGGCGGCCATTATGGACTTTTACGTGTCAGGCAAGCCTTTGCTGGTCAATGCCACCGATGCGCCGGTTGAGCGCGTGTACGAAGGCGAAACGGCTCAGATTGTTGCCGAAATTAAGGATTTGCTGGATACGCGTGTGCGTCCGGCGGTCGCGCAGGATGGCGGCGACATTGAGTTCGAACACTTTGATATGGATACCGGCACGCTGTTTCTGCATATGCGCGGCGCCTGCTCAGGGTGTCCGTCGTCTTCGGCCACGTTGCGTCAGGGCGTTGAGTCACTGATGCGCCACTATGTGCCCGAAGTTCAGGCGATCGAGCAGGTTTTATAAGGCCGATGACGCAATCCCGCTGTGTACTGGTGCTCGATACGGCCATGCACGCCTGTTCGGTCGGGTTGTTTTCCCGCGAAGGTCAGTCAGTCAGAACGCATTTTCTTGTTTCTGATCCTATGACGCGCGGTCATCAGGAACGGATCGGCCCGCTGGTGGCTGAGGCGTTTGCGGAAAGCGGTATTTTACCGAACCAATTGGAACGCATCGCGGTTACTCTGGGGCCGGGATCATTTACCGGCCTGAGGGTTGGATTGTCTTTTGCAAAGGGATTGGCTTCGGGCCTGTCTGTGCCTCTGCACGGTTTTTCTACCCTTGAGGCCATGATCTCTGCACCGGCATTAAAAAACCGAAACCGGCTTGCGGCCTATGCGGCGGGCAGGGGGCAGGTCTATGTGCAATATATAGGTGCCGATAATGTGGTTCAGGCTGCACAAGCCCTGTCGGTTGATGATGTTAGCGGTCTTAAGACGCAATATGCGCCTGAGGTAATAGCCGGTTCGGGTGCGGGTTTGCTGGGAACGCTCTTTCCGCAGGCAGAACTTATCGAAGACGCCTTGCCGGACCCCTATGCTATGGCGGTTCTTTCTGTAGAACGTCCGCAGGATTACAGTGATCTGACGCCATTATATATGCGTGATGCAGACGCCAAGGTTTCAGACAAGGCCGTTGTCAGGTTCGATTTCTGATGGCCTCTATTCACACCATCACGGATCAGGCGCAAAGACTGGCGGAAATCCACGCCGCCTCCTTTGATTTCAGCTGGAGCGCGTCGGACTTTGACGACATGCTCAAGGGGCCACATTACCTGACCTATGGCGTTTTTGCCGATGAGACTATCAAAAGCTTTGTTGTTCTCAGCCATGTCGCCGGTGAAGGTGAAATCCTGACGCTGGCGACGGATCCGCACCACCGTCGTCAGGGACTGGCCGGTGATCTGATGCGCCATGTGATTGAAACCCTTCGTGCAGATGCGTTCGAAAGCCTGTTTCTTGAGGTCGCGGCGGACAATCCTACGGCGCTGAATCTGTATGAACGGTTGGGTTTTCGCCGCGCAGGCGTGCGTAAGGCCTATTATAGCCGGCGCATTGGCCCGCCTGTGGATGGTTACGCGCTGCGCCTTGAGCTTAAAAAAGCTTGACCTTAAGGGACGGACAGCGACAATGTGTCGCCCGTTACCAAACACGGGAAAACTGAAGCAGGAGACGAGTTGATGGATCGGATTGAACAGCAGTGCATCGAAAAAGGCATGCGCATGACCGATCAGCGCCGTGTTGTGGCGCGCGTTCTGTCTCAGGCCACGGACCATCCGGATGTAGAAGAGCTTTATCGCCGTGCCGCGGCGGTTGATCCGAACATCTCGCTGGCCACGGTCTATCGCACGGTGCGTCTGTTTGAAGAAGCCGGTGTGGTTGAACGCCATGACTTCGGCGACGGCCGCTCGCGCTACGAACAGGCCGGAGACGATCACCACGATCACCTGATCAATATCAAGACCGGTCAGGTCATTGAATTTTTTGATCAGGAAATCGAAACCCTGAAAGAGGCTCTGGCGACCAAGCTGGGCTTTAAGCTGGTGGGCCATAAGCTTGAGCTGTATGGCGTGCCTATCGAAGAAGACAAATAGTCAGCGTCTTCAGGCAGTGTGTACAAAGCCCTCCACGTTTTCGGTAATCACCGGAGTCTGGAGGGTTTTTTGTACCTTGATGTCTTTCAGGCTGACGTTTTTCACCGGCGCTTCGGCCTCGGCCTTAATGTGACAGACAAAGGCCGCTTCATTGACGCTGATATGGCTGAGGTGCAGTCCCTCTATGGTCGTCAGCTTACGCACATAGGTCGGCATCAGGTTGCGCCACTGATAGAGCACATCTGTTTCAACACTCAGCACACCACCGGCAATTTTTGTCGCGCTGACGTTTGAAACGTGGATGTTTTTCACAAAGCCGCCACGTCGTTCATTGGTCTTAACAAACAGAAGATTGCTGATCGGCACGGCATGGCCGTCCGCGCCATTGCCGTCTCCGGTGAAGTGGCAGTTATCGACAAACACATTTTCCACGCCGCCCGAAAGCTCGCTGCCTATGGCCATAAGCTGATGGCCATTGAGAATACGGCAGTTGCGCATGACGATATTTTTAGACGGCGTATTCAGCCGCCAGGCATCCATATCGCGTCCGGACTTAACGGAGATGGCGTCATCACCCTGATCAAAGACGCAGTCTTCGATCAGCACATTTTGGCTCATTTCAGGGTCAACGCCGTCATTGTTATGACCATGCGCCCTGACCTTGATGCGACGGATAACCACATCGCGGGACAAATAGGGGTGCATGACCCAGAACGGACTGTCTTCAATAGAAATATCTTCTACCAGTACATTCCGGCAGCGGTTGAACTGAACGAATTGCGGACGCAGATTGGCACTGCCTCGGGTCATATCCCGATCTGAAACGGGAACCTGCGTATAGGCCAGATTATACAGCTCAACCAGGGCATCCATATGGGCCTTGGGTCTGGCGTACCATATCTTCCAGACATCAAGCTTGGCCCTAAGCGTGCCTTCGCCAGTTATGGCAACATTCTCACAGCCGTAGGCATATATGAGGGGGGAGTAGTTCATACATTCGATGCCCTCCCACGTGGTATGCACAGGCGGCAGATAGTCTTCGGGCTTTTCCGAAAACAGCAGTGTTGCGCCTTTTGATACATGCAGACAGACATGGCTGCGAAGGTGAATCTTGCCGGTCAGCCAGATACCTTCGGGGATGACCACAACCCCTGAACCCGCCAAATTTGCTGCCTCGATGGCCTGAGCGATGGCATTGGTCGTTTTGGTCAGATCGCCTTGGGCGGCACCGAAATCCGTAATCATAAATCGTGGCGAAGAGCCAAAGTCCGGCACTGTAATCGGCGGCATGTCAAATGGCGCCTCGACATGAATCCGGTTCTGACTATGGTTACGCGGCAGGGTTGCGCAGCCGCTGATTAGGGCAGGGGTCAGTAAACCGGTAAAAACAAGACTGCGGCGGGACAGATTGGACATGTGGCATTTCCTGGGTGGCTGACTTAAGCCAGCGCTGTGATGTTTAATTGTAGTATAAATGAACCTCCGACATAAATAAACCCTCTTCTCATCGCCTCATAAGGGCCAATTTCCGGGCTTCCTCTTGAAAAAAGAGGCGTGAAACCGCATAAGGCCCTTATGAGCGAAACCGTCACCATCAAGCCGCTGAAAAAGCTGCACATCAAAACCTATGGCTGTCAGATGAACGTCTATGACAGTGAGCGCATGGTCGATATCCTGCGCCCGCTGGGCTATGAGGTATCGGGTGAGGCTGACGGGGCTGATCTGGTGCTGCTGAACACCTGCCATATCCGCGAAAAGGCCGCCGAAAAGGTCTATTCGGAAATTGGTCGCCTCAAGGAGCTGCGCGAAGAAAAAACCGCGCGCGGCGAAGGGCGTATGACCATTGCTGTGGCCGGTTGCGTCGCGCAGGCCGAAGGGGCCGAGATTATGAACCGCGCCCCTGCGGTTGATCTGGTGATCGGGCCTCAGGCCTATCATCAGTTGCCTGAACTGATCGCCCGCACAACCCGCGCCCGCGGGGAGCGCCTGTCGGCTGATTTTGCGCCTGAAGACAAGTTTGACAGCCTGAGTGCCGATCGTCATGTGACCGGCCCGACGGCTTTCCTGACGGTTCAGGAAGGGTGTGACAAGTTCTGCACCTTCTGTGTCGTGCCCTATACGCGCGGTTCCGAATGGTCACGGCCGATGGCGTCGATTATTGCCGAGGCCCGTTCTCTGGCTGAAAATGGGGTGCGCGAAGTCACGCTTCTGGGTCAGAACGTCAATGCGTTTAACGGTGATGACGGCACAGGTGCGGAATCCAGCCTGCCACGTTTGATGGAAGCCTTGAGCGAAATTCAGGGGCTGGATCGTATTCGCTATACCACCAGCCATCCGAACGACATGACCGAGGAACTGATCCGCGCCCATGCGGATAACCCCAAGATCATGCCCTATCTGCATTTGCCGGTGCAGTCTGGCTCTGACAAGATTTTGCGCGCCATGAACCGCAAACACGGTCGCCAAAGCTATATTGACCTGATTGCCCGCATCAAGGCGGCTAATCCGCGTCTGGCCCTGTCGGGCGATTTCATCGTCGGCTTCCCCGGTGAAACCGATAAGGATTTCGAGGACACGATGGACCTGATCCGTCAGGTTAAATATGCCTCGGCTTTCTCGTTCAAATATTCCAAGCGTCCGGGTACGCCGGCGGCGGCTCTGCCCGGTCAGGTCGATGAGGCTGTGGCCGATGCGCGCCTGAGTGCGCTTCAGGCACTTATTCTGGAACAGCAGCAGGCCTTTAAGGCTGAACTGGTCGGTCAGACGATTGACGTCCTGTTCGAGAAGCGAGGTCGTTATAACCATCAGGCCATTGGTCGTTCGCCTTGGCTGCAGTCGGTCTTTGCCGAAGACGCTGATCATTTGATTGGTCAGATTGTGCCGGTCAAGATTGTCGGTCTGGGGAATAACTCATTGATTGGTGAACTGGAAAGCGTACCCGCGTGACCGCAGGAACTGAAGATTTTCTGGAACTGGAAGATGAGGCGGTTTTTGCCCTGTCCGGTCCTTCGCAACGCTATCTGGCCCTGATCGAAGGGGCCTATCATGTATTGATTGAAACGCCCGGCGGTGGCCTGTCGATCAATGGCAAGACCCGTGACCGGCAACGGGCGCGGTCTGTGCTTGAGGCGCTTTACGAACTGCATGACGAAGGCGTGGAAATTTCCGAAGCCGATGTGCGCACACTGATCAGCAACCCGACCGGTGAGGCTCCGAAGTGGGCCGACCATCATGGCGGGTCACATGTGGTGGTCATGGGCCGCAAAGGGGCCGTGGCTCCGAAAACGGCGGGTCAGGCCGCCTATTATCAGCAGCTTTTGCGCCATGATCTGACCTTTGGTCTGGGGCCTGCGGGGTCGGGTAAGACCTTTCTGGCGGTGGCCTATGGGGCATCGCTTCTGCTTAAAGGCATGGTGGATCGTCTGGTCATCACCCGTCCGGCGGTTGAGGCAGGGGAAAAGCTCGGCTTCCTTCCCGGCGACCTGAACGAAAAGGTTGATCCTTATCTGATGCCGATCTGGCAGGCGCTGGATGACATATTGGGGGCCGAGGCCCTGCGTCGTCGTCGTGACCGCAACGAGATTGAAGTGGCCCCGCTGGCCTATATGCGCGGGCGCACCCTGTCGAATGCCTATATCATTGTTGACGAAGCGCAAAACACGACGCGCCAGCAGATGAAGATGGTGCTGACCCGTCTGGGCGAAGGTTCCAAGATGGTGGTGACCGGTGATCCGTCACAGGTTGACCTGCCGCGCATCTCCGATTCCGGCCTGATCCACGCAACGCAACTGCTTAACGGGGTCAAGGGTGTGGGCACGTCCTATCTGACGGCGGATGATGTGGTGCGCCATGAACTTGTGGCACGTATTGTCCGCGCCTATGACAGTGAAAAATCATGACCAGTGATGTAACACCGCTTGTTGATATCGAAGTCGAGCATGAGGCCTGGCTGGATGTCCTGCCTGAGGCCGGACAGTGCGTGCAGCGGGCTATCGAAGCGACCTTTGCCCATATGCAGGTAACCGAGCAGCTTGATGTGGTTGTCCTGCTGGCGGATGATGCCGAGCTGAAAAGCCTGAACAAAGAGTTTCGTCAGAAAAACGCGCCGACCAATGTATTGTCATTTCCGGCACCGGATATGATGCATCCTCACCTTGGGGACATGGCGCTGGGATTTGAGACCTGCGTGCGCGAAGCGGTGGAACAGGGTAAAACCTTAAAGGATCACCTGATGCATTTAAGTGTGCATGGGGCTTTGCATCTTTTGGGTTATGACCACATTATAGACGCTGAGGCCGAAGATATGGAAAGCCTTGAGCGGGATATTTTAAAAGGGTTAGGGATATCCGACCCCTATGCATACGGGACAACAGACTAGACATGCCGGAGCCTGACAGTAGCGACTTAAATGAACCCAGTGAACGTAAGGGTCAACGTACCCTGTTCAATCTGTTCGGCCTGCTGGGGCAGGCAGACGACG
Source organism: Asticcacaulis sp. (assembly GCA_047605545.1). Taxonomy (GTDB): domain Bacteria; phylum Pseudomonadota; class Alphaproteobacteria; order Caulobacterales; family Caulobacteraceae; genus Asticcacaulis. The sequence continues at coordinate 46,294 of JASGFL010000008.1, forward strand.
AGTCAGAAACTGTGGCGGAAGACGCCTCTAACGAGCTGATAACCCATGCCCGCGCCTTTCAGAATTTGAAAGTCGCCGATGTCATGACACCGCGTGCGGATATTGTCGCGGTGGAATTGTCGGCATCACTGGCCGATGTCATCAGACTGTGTGTCGAAAGCGGCCATTCGCGCCTGCCAATCTATCAGGAAACGCTTGATGATCCGGTTGGCGTATTACACATCAAAGACACACTTAAGCTATTGCATCCCGATCAGGGCATTACACCCGCATGGGACGAACAGGTGGTCGGTCGTCTGCGTCGTGATCTGATATATGTTCCGGCCTCAATGGCGGCTTCGGGCCTTTTGCTCAAAATGCAGAACCAGCGCTCACACATGGCGGTGGTGATTGATGAATATGGTGGCACCGAAGGTCTTGTAACGCTTGAGGATCTACTTGAGGCCGTTGTGGGTGACATTGTCGATGAATATGACAACGAAGACCCTGATGAGCTGACGGATCTGGGGGCGGGCGTGTTTGAAATGGGCGGCCGTGTCGAGCTTGAGACCATTGAGACACGTCTGGGCCTAAAGCTTTATCTGTCCGAAGGTGAGGACGAGGTGGATACGATCGGCGGTCTGGTTGCCACATTGGCGGGCAGGGTACCTCAGGAGGGTGAAATTATCCCTTATCCAGCAGGCCGTATCGATATCGAAGTCACACAAGCGGATGCCCGTATTGTCAAACGCGTGCGCCTGTCCCCTCAGCATACGGACAGGGATGCGGACACCCTGACGGCGGATGAATAGGGCGGGGCCTGAGGAATCCATCCATCCACTGAAAGCAGGATGGGCTCGTGTCACAGCTTGGTTTCAGCGTTATGGCGGGCCGAAGCGGTACGCAGCACTGGCGGGCATTTTCATTGCACTGGCGCAGCCGCCATTCGGTTTTTTACCGGGATTACTGGGCTATGCGTGGTTGTTGTGGCTTCTGGATCGTGATCTGGGGCCGAAGCCGTCGCGGCGTGCCTTCGCCATTGGCTGGTGGGCAGGGTTCACCTATTTTCTGGTAAGCTGTTTCTGGGTAGCCGAAGCTTTTCTGGTGGATGCCCGTTCGCATGGGTGGATGGCACCGCTGGCGGTAACGCTTTTGCCGTCGGGGATTGCCCTGTTCTGGGGCGCGGCCTTGGTTTTGTACCGACGGTTTCGCCCCGCAGGCTGGTCAAGATGGCTGTATTTCGCGGGCCTGTTCTGTTTGTTTGAAACCTTGCGCGGCACTATACTGACCGGATTTCCGTGGAATCCGGCGGGCGCGACCTGGCAGGCCGGCGCGCCAATGTCTCAGATTGTCTCCGTCACCGGCATATATGGCCTGAGCCTGATTACGGTCACGGCTTTCTCAAGTTTGGCTGTCAGCCGTCTCAAAGGGCGTGAGGTCTGGCCGGTTGCCGTGTCTGTTGTCCTGCTGGCGGGGGTTTATGGTTTCGGCGCAATGCGCTTACATACGGTTCAGTTTGGCCAGACGGATACCCTGATCCGCATTGTGCAGCCGAATGTACAGCAGCGTGCCAAATGGACGGCAGGTGCTTTGCGCGGGGTATTCAATGACTATGTTTCCATGTCAAAAGCGCCTGTTGATGCCCAAAATTTACAATTGGCAACAAAAAGTGTCACCAAGACGCATCCTGATATAGTGGTGTGGCCCGAAGGGGCCTTACCGGCTTCGGCGGACGCGCTTTTCTCGGCACAATCATGGACTGCAGAAGGTTTCAGCACACTCTTAAAACCGGATCAGGCCCTGATAATGGGGGCTTATCATTCTGACTATATGCCTGAAAAAGGCTCGGTCTGGCGTAATGCCTTGCTGGTTTTGCAGCAAAAAGGGCCGGACACTCATGTAACGGCGTCTTATTCCAAGTTTAAACTTGTGCCGTTTGGTGAATTTTTGCCGCTGGAATCTCTGCTGGAGTCGTTTGGTTTCAAGCAACTGGTACATATCGGTGACAGCTATACAGCAGGCCCGCGTACCGCCCCAGTAGAAGTGGAAAATATCGATCGCTTCTTGCCGCTTATTTGTTACGAAGGGCTTTTTCCGGGACTGTCTTCGGGTCTTATTCCTTCTGCTCAGCCACAAGCCAGAGCGCGTTGGATAGTTAATATATCTAATGACGCGTGGTTTGGGCCAACCACTGGCCCGCGGCAACACTTTAACCTGTCAAGTTTTCGGGCCATTGAAGAAGGCTTACCTATGGTAAGATCAACCCCTACGGGAATATCAGTGGTGCTTGATCCATTAGGGCGTATAGTTGAAGGCTCTAAACTTGATATTGGAGAAAGTGGTTACAGAGATGTCTGGCTTCCGGAGGCGATAAAACCCACCCTGTATTCAGTGAACCGACATAGCTATCTTCTGTTCGTGGTATTTTTTTGCTTGATTCCGGTGCTGAATACGCTTTTCGTGCGGCTTGCAAACAAGCCTGCACCGGATAACGGACAGTCAGGCGTTAAAGAGACAAAGCCCTGAATAAAGGGGCGTGGGGTGCAAGCCCCGCCGACAACAGTCAGGATCATGACATAACGAGGACTAGAGACCGGAACAAACCGGTTTGATGAACCGATAGAGGCGAAGTTGAACGATACTGTAAGAACGGACCGCAGTCCGAACCCTGTTGATCTGCATGTCGGTGCCCGCGTCCGTATGCGCCGTAAATTTCTGGGTCTGTCTCAGGAAGGTCTGGCAGAGACCATCGACCTGACATTTCAGCAGGTTCAGAAATATGAGCGTGGCTCAAACCGCATCAGTGCGTCAAAACTGTACGAGATTGCCAGAGCGCTTAAGGCACCTGTGGCCTATTTCTTCGAAGGTTACGGGGCTTCGGATGCGCTTGAAGGCTTTTCGGAATCCGAATCCGAACAGTTTGTGCATGGGTTTCTGATGACAACCGAAGGCATTGAACTGGCGGAAGCTTTCCCGCGCATTAAAAATTCAAAGCATCGTCGTCGCCTTTTGGAGCTGGTGCGCGCACTGGCTGAGGATGACGAGGGCTAAGGTTTAGCCCTTTGGTCAGCATAAAAATGCCCCGTCTGAACAGGCGGGGTTTTTTTATGACCCAAAGAAACGGCTTGATCATATAAAGATATGTTTATATGGCTTCATCTAAGGGTAACTTAGCTAAACGGAGCCGTCATGTCTGTGCGTCCATCCTATATCTTTACGTCTGAAAGTGTTTCCGAAGGCCATCCGGATAAGGTGGCGGACCGGATATCGGATGTGGTGGTTGACGCTTTCCTTGGTGCGGATTCCGAAGCGCGCGTCGCCTGCGAAACTCTGGTCACGACGAACCGCATTGTTCTGGCGGGTGAGGTGCGTGCCGGTGACGACCAGATCAGCGATATTGTCGATGGTCTTGAGGACAAGGTACGCGCTGCCGTCAAGGATATTGGCTATGCGCAAAAAGGCTTCCACTGGAAGCTGGCCGATTATGCCTGCCACCTGCATGCTCAGTCTGCGGATATTGCTCAGGGCGTTGATGCCGGCCACAACAAGGACGAGGGCGCTGGCGATCAGGGCATTATGTTCGGCTATGCGACAGATGAAACAGAGGAGCTCACCTCGGCACCGCTTCAGTGGTCACACAATATCCTGCGCCGTCTGGCCGAGGTTCGTCACGGCGGTGAAAGCCGTCTGGAACCGGATGCCAAGTCGCAGGTTACGGTTCAGTATGAAAATGGTGTGCCGAGCCGCATCCTTAAGGTTCTGATTTCCCATCAGCACAAAGACGGTCTTAGCCCGAAGGATGTCGAGGCCATTGTAAAGCCCTATGCCCTTGAGGTTCTGCCCGCAGGTATGGTGACCGATGACACGGAATGGCTGGTCAATCCGACAGGTAACTTCGTCATTGGCGGGCCGGACGGCGATGCCGGTCTGACCGGTCGCAAAATCATTGTCGATACCTATGGTGGCGCGGCTCCTCACGGTGGCGGGGCGTTTTCCGGTAAAGACCCAACCAAGGTTGACCGCTCGGCAGCCTATGCCCTGCGCTATCTGGCGAAAAACGTTGTCGCTGCCGGTCTGGCCAAAAAATGTACGCTTCAGGTGGCCTATGCCATTGGCGTGTCGCACCCTCTGTCCTTCTACGTGAATACCCACGGCACCGGTCAGGTGGATGAGGCAAAACTGGAAAAGCTGTTGCCGGAACTGATCGGTGGTCTGACCCCGCGTGGTATTCGCCTGCATCTCGGTCTCAATAAGCCGATCTATGAGCGCACCGCAGCTTACGGCCATTTCGGCCGCTCAGCCGAAGCCGATGGTGGTTTTTCGTGGGAAAGAACCGATCTGGTTGACGCACTCAAAGGTGCGTTCTAAAGCGCGGTCATGTCCTCAGAAGAAAACACCCCCAATTCCGCCGATACATCGACTGAAACCCCAACCTGGGGGCCTATGCGCTCGTTCGGGCGTATCAAGTCGCGCACACTGAAACCGCGTCAGGCCGGTCTTTTCGATACGCTCCTGCCTGAGATCGAAATTACGGATGCGCGTATTGAAGCGATCAATGATGGAGAATTGGACGGGGCAACGGAACTGTGGCTCGAAATCGGTTTCGGTGGCGGAGAGCATCTGGCCGGACAGGCCGAGCGCAATCCTCAGGCGCTGATACTGGGTTTTGAGCCCTTCCTGAATGGTGTGGGATCGCTTCTGCGCCATGTCGATGAGCGAAATCTGAAAAATGTACGGGTTCTGGCCGATGATGCCCGTCCGGTGATCGACCGGTTGAAAGACGCGTCCGTAGATAAGGTCTTTGTCCTGTTTGCGGACCCGTGGCCAAAGGCGCGCCACCATAAGCGCCGTTTCATTCAGACCGAAACCCTTGATGCCTTTGCCCGTGTATTGAAGGATGGCGGGCGTTTGCGCTTTGCCACCGACTGGGCCGATTATGCGGACTGGACGCTGGAAAAAGCCACGGCCCATGCGGACTTTGACTGGCCCGCGCAATCACAGACAGAGTGGAACACGCCACCTGCCGATCACCTGACGACGCGTTACGAAGAAAAAAAGCTGGGCGATTGCGCGCCGGTTTTCCTCGACTTTTATCGCAAGGCGCGCGGCGGCGTATAAAATCCTTGGCAAGGACGGGATTTGTGCCTATAAGAGCGGCAACATCGTCCGAACGGCCTTTCAGGCCCTACGGCGGCGGCCCGTCAGAAGGCCCGCCGCTTTTTTGTTGCCTGAACCCTAAACGACAAACCAAAGGAAACGATTTTGCGCGCCAAAACGGCTGAAGACCGTAAACTGCTTGAGATATTCGATCCCATTGCCGAGACTCTGGGGCTGAATATTGTGCGTGTGCGCCTGATGGGCGCCAATAAGCCGGGTGGCTCCAAACGCCTTCAGATCATGGCCGAGCGTAAAACTGACGGTGAAATCAACGTCAATCAGTGCGCGCGTCTGTCACGTGCCCTGTCGGCCTATCTCGAGGAAGCCGATCCGATCGATGGCGAATATATCCTTGAGGTGTCATCGCCCGGTATCGACCGGCCTCTGACCCGACTGGTGGATTTTGAAACCTATCAGGGACTTGAGGCACGTATCGAGCTGGATCGTCTGGCCGAGGGTCGCAAGCGTTTTCGCGGCGTTGTCGCCGGTACCGAAGATGACCATGTGGCGATCGACCTCGAAGGCGAGGAAGAAACGGCACTTATTCCGTTTGAATGGATTATCGACGCCAAGCTGGTTCTCAATGACGAACTGATGAAGCGCGGTGCCGAACAACGCGCGCTCCGGGGCGAAGATGACGACCTTGGGGACGATGAAGAAGATTTTGAAAACGATGACTTCGATCTGGATGACGAAGATATCGAAGACGAAGATAACTAAGGAGCAGGGCTCATGAGCTTTACCGGTATCAGCGCTAACCGTCAGGAACTTTTGCAGATCGCCGATGCGGTGGCACGTGAAAAGTCCATCGACAAGGGTGTGGTCATTGAGGCCATCGAAGAGGCTATCCAGAAAGCGGCGCGTACCCGCTACGGTGCCGATCATGACATCCGCGTGCACATTGATCCGCGCAGCGGTGAAATGACCATCACCCGCGTGGTGACGGTGGTTGATGACGAAGAGCTTGAGTTTGAAAACGCCCAGCGCACCCTGACCGAAGCGCTTAAGGACGACAAGGACGCCTTTGTCGGCAAGACCTACGAAGAAACCCTGCCGCCGTTTGAACTGGGCCGCGTCCAGACCCAGATGGCCCGTCAGGTGGTAACCCATAAGGTGCGCGAAGCCGAGCGTGAGCGTCAGTATGACGAGTTCAAGGATCGCGTCGGCGAAATCGTCAACGGCACGGTGCGTCGTGTGGAATATGGCAATGTGATCGTCGATCTGGGCCGTGGCGAAGGTATCATGCGCCGCGATCAGTCGATCCCGCGCGAAGCGTTTCAGGTCAATGACCGTATCCGCGCCTATATCTATGACGTGCGCCGCGAAACCAAAGGCCCGCAGATCATGCTTAGCCGTGCGCATGGCGGCTTCATGGCCAAGCTGTTCGCGCAGGAAGTCCCCGAAGTTTATGATGGCGTGATCGAGATCAAGTCGGTCGCCCGTGATCCGGGTTCGCGCGCCAAGATGGCGGTTCTGTCGAACGACAGTTCGATCGATCCGGTCGGTGCCTGTGTCGGTATGCGTGGTTCGCGCGTTCAGGCGGTGGTTGCCGAACTGCAAAACGAAAAAATCGACATCATCCAGTGGTCACCGGATGAAGCGACCTTCATCGTTAACGCCCTTGCCCCTGCCGAAGTTTCGAAGGTGGTTCTGGACGAAGAAGAAGACCGCGTCGAAGTGGTTGTGCCTGATGAACAACTGTCGCTGGCCATTGGCCGTCGCGGTCAGAACGTACGTCTGGCCTCGCAACTGACCGGCTGGCAGGTGGACATCATCACCGAAGCTCAGGATTCCGAGCGCCGCCAGAAAGAATTTGCCGAGCGCACCGCCCTGTTCCAGGAAGCGCTTGATGTCGATGAGGTTATCGCACAGCTTCTGGTCACCGAAGGCTTCTCAAGCGTTGAGGATCTGGCCTGGGTTGACGAGAATGAAATCTCGACCATCGAAGGCTTTGATGAGGATACGGCTTCCGAGCTTCAGGCCCGCGCCCGTGACTTCCTTGAGCGCGAAGCGGCGGAACAAAACGCCAAGCGTGTTGAGCTGGGGGTCGAAGACGCCCTGCTGGATATTGTTGGCATTACCCTGCCGATGGCCATCGCCCTTGGTGAAGCCGGTGTGAAGACGGTTGAGGATCTGGCCGATCTGGCGACCGACGAAATTCGTGGCGGCTATGAGCAGCGGGGTTCGGATAAGGTCAAGGTACCGGGTGCTCTGGAATCCTTCTCTCTGTCGGTTGCCGATGCTGAGGCCCTGATCCTCAATGCCCGTATTTCTGCGGGCTGGATTGAAGCGCCTGAGGCTCCTGCCGAAGAAGAAAGTGCTGAGGAAGCTTATGCGGAGGAGGGCGAAACCAATGACGCCGAATCCGAACAATGAGACCCTCATTGATCTGAACGAAGACGTAGCTGAGGCAGATTCCGATCTGCCTCAGGTTACGACGCGACGCGATATTGCCTCGCACGCGGCCTTTGATCGGGACGGATTGATCCGTTTTGTCATCGGGCCGGACGGCTTTGTCGTGCCTGATCTGGCGGAAAAGCTGCCCGGACGCGGGTTGTGGGTCAAATCTGACCGCGAAAGCCTTGAGCTGGCGATAAAAAAGAATCTGTTTTCGCGCGCGGCCAAAAAACAGGCAAAGTCGCCGGAAGGCCTTGTGGATCAGGTACATAACCTGTTGCGCCGCCGGATTCTTGAGCAGCTGGGCCTTGCCAGACGCGAAGGTCAGTTGACGACGGGGTTTGAAAAAGTCGCAGCAATGCTTAAATCACCCGTACCGCCCAAGGCGGCATGGCTGATTGAAGCCGTTGATGGCGCATCAGATGGCCGTCAGAAGCTGTTATCCGTCATATTTCCGCATCGGCCCGACGTAAATATCTGCGGAATCTTCAATAATGACGAATTGAGTTTGGCTTTAGGGCTGGAAAATGTCATACACGCAACCCTGATTGAAGGTCGGCGGTCATTGCGTGTCGGACGTGAATTGCGTCGTATCAGTGGCTTTGAGCCTTTGTTCCCGCCGCAATGGCGGGAAAAGCCCTTTCATTAAGGCCTTAAAAGGACTATCAGGGCATTTTCCATGCCCGACGGCCAGATGGTACGAAATTGGTAGAAGCGAAACGTAAAAGTTTCATAGGGAATAAGTAAGCAAGCTGAATGAGCGACGCGAAAGACGATAAGACGGACACCCAAAAGGGCGAAAACACACGGACCCCGCTGACGCTTAAGCCCCGTGTTGGCGGAAACGTGTCCACCGGTACGGTAAAGCAAAGCTTCAGCCACGGCCGTTCCAAGACGGTGGTTGTGGAAACCAAGCGTCGCATAGGTACACCTCCGGGTGCTCCGCGTCCTGCGACCGAGACCAATCTGGCACGTCCGAAGCCACAGGCGCCAGCCTCAGCGCCGCGTCCCCAGTCTCAACAGGGCGGCGGTAATGCCGGTGGCCTGCGTCAGGAAGAGCTTGAAGCCCGTCGTCGCGTTCTTGAGCAAGCCCGCGTTGAGCAGGCTAAACAGGAACAGGCCCGCCGCGAAGCCGATGCCCGTCGTGCCAAGGCCGCAGAAGAGGCGGCACGCGCCGCGCCTGCGCCTGCGCCCGTAGCTACTGAAACCCCTAAGCCTGCGGCGCCTGAAGCCAAGGCTCCGGAACCTAAGCCGGTCGAAGCCAAGCCTGTTGTGGCCGAAGCGCCGCGTCCGGCGCCGCGCCCGACCTCAGCTATTGAACAGGCCCTGTCGCGGCCGGCACAACGTGCGCCGCGCGAAGGCCAACGCGAAGGCTTTAACCGCGATAACCGCCCGCAAGGCGACCGTTCTCAGGGCGACCGTCCCAGAGGCGACCATAATCGCGGTGACAATCCCCGTGGCGATCATCCGCGCGGTGACCGTCCGCAGGGCGAGCGCTCAGGTGGCCCCCGTGGTGACCGTCCGCCGTTTAACCGCGATGGCAATCGTCCGCAGGGCGACCGCCCGCCATTTAACCGTGGCGACCGTCCGCAAGGTGACCGTCCGCCGCGTCCGGCAGGCGAAACCGTTCGCTATAGCGCCAATTCACCACGTCCGCCGCGTCTGGGCGCGGGTGTGTCTGCTAATGCGCCTGCAACCCCTGAGGTTGATCGTATCCGCTCGTCGCGCGGCACAGCTGCGCCTGCTGCCAAGGCAACCGATGTCAGAAGCCGTACGCTGGATGACGATGATGGTCGTGGTAACAAGAAGGGCCGCGCCGGTGCGCCGGTTAAGGCTGTTTCGCAAACCCGTGGTGAGCCGAAACGTCGTGAAGGCCGTCTGACACTTCAGGCCGTTGTTGGTAACGATGAGGATGCCGCCGAGCGTATGCGTTCACTGGCTTCGGTACGTCGTGCCCGTGAGCGTGAACGTGAAAAGCGCAAGGGTTCGCAAACCGAGCAGGCCCGCGTTTCTCGTGAAGTGGTTATTCCCGACGTTATTACGGTTCAGGAACTGTCGAACCGTATGGCTGTGCGCGCCGTGGACATCATCAAGATGCTCATGAAGCAAGGCATGATGCTTAAGATCAACGACGTGATTGACTCAGATACCGCCGAACTGGTGGCAACCGAGTTTGGTCACATTGTTAAGCGCGTGTCCGAAGCTGACGTCGAAGAAGGCTTTATCGCGGCTGATGACCATGATGACGACACCGTGTCGCGTCCGCCGGTCGTGGCGGTTATGGGTCACGTTGACCACGGTAAGACCTCGCTTCTGGATGCACTTCGCGCCACTGATAAGGCCGCAGGCGAAGCCGGTGGTATCACCCAGCATATTGGTGCCTATCAGGTGCATATGCCTTCGGGCGATCGCGTTACCTTCCTTGATACACCTGGTCACGCGGCCTTCTCGGCCATGCGTGCACGCGGGGCCAATGTCACGGATATCGTGGTGCTGGTGGTTGCGGCTGATGACGGTGTGATGCCGCAAACGGTTGAAGCTATCAACCATGCCCGTGCCGCTAAGACTCCGATGATTGTGGCGATCAACAAGATTGACAAGCCGGATGCTAATCCGCAGCGTGTTATCAATGACCTGCTGCAACACGAAGTCGTGGTCGAAGCTCTGGGCGGTGATACGCAGGTTATCGAAGTGTCCGCTAAGGCGCGCACCGGTCTTGAAAACCTGATCGAAGCCATTCTGCTTCAGGCCGAAGTTCTTGATCTTAAGGCTAACCCCGATCGTACCGCCGAAGGTACCGTGATCGAGGCCCAGCTTGATAAGGGTCGCGGTCCGGTGGCGACAGTTCTCGTAAGCCGTGGTACGCTGAAGCGTGGTGATATTGTGGTGGCCGGTTCGTCATGGGGCCGTGTTCGTGCGCTGATCGATGAACGCAATGCGCAACTGCCCGAAGCTGGTCCGTCACAACCGGTTGAAATTCTGGGTCTGGACTATGCGCCGGATCCCGGTGAAGCCTTTGCTGTGGTCGAATCCGATGCGCGCGCTCGTGAAATTACCGAGTACCGTACCCGCGTACGTCGTGAAAAGATGATTGCACCGGTTGGCGTGTCGCTTTCGGACATGATGTCCAAGCTTCAGGACAAGAAGGTTCAGGAACTGCAACTGATCGTTAAGTCTGACGTTCAGGGGTCTGCCGAAGCCATTGTCGGGTCGCTGGAAAAGGTCGGTAACGACGAAGTCCGCGCACGTATCATCCATTCGGGTGCTGGTGCGATTACGGAATCCGACGTGCAGCTGGCCAAGGGTTCAGGCGCACCGATCATCGGCTTTAACGTCCGTGCCGGTAAGCAGGCACGTGATCTGGCCGAACGCGAAGGCGTGGAAATCCGCTACTACTCGATCATCTATGACCTGATCGATGACATTAAGGGCGTGCTTTCGGGCATGCTGTCGCCGATCCAGCGTGAAACCTTCCTCGGCAATGCCGAAATCCTTGAGGTGTTTGACATCACCAAGGTTGGTAAGGTTGCCGGCTGTCTGGTTACCGAAGGTCGTGTGCAGAAGGGTGCCCGCATCCGTATCCTGCGTGACAATGTCGTCATTCAGGAAATGGGTGTGCTCTCGACGCTCAAGCGCTTTAAGGATGAAGTCAACGAAGTCGTGGTCGGTCAGGAATGCGGTATGGCATTCAATGGCTTCCAGGACATCAAGAAGGGCGATTTCATCGAATGCTTCACGGTCGAAGAAATCAAACGCACACTGTAATATGGTTTAGCCCGGCGAAAGTCGGGCTAAATGCTTTTTAGAGTTGGCGCACGACCGGAAATAGCTATTATTTTCTCAACCTTTTGACTTTTTGTAAGATTTGTCAGCTATAAGCGCACCATGCCTGATACGACCTTTTTTGACCCGTCCCATTATGTACTGATCATCAAATGCCCTGACACACGCGGTATTGTGGCGGCGGTGTCTGGCTATCTGAACGACAACGACATTTCGATTGTCGAGTCGAACCAGTTCAATGACGCACAGGGCGGTAACATGTTCTATGTGCGGGTGGTCTTTAAACAGGCTGGGCCACGCATGCCGCCAATGGAAATCCTGCGCGAAGGGTTCAAGCCCATTGCGCACCGGTTTGCTATGGATTGGGAAATTCATAATCTGTCGGCAAAGCCTCGGATTGTTATTGCCGTCTCGAAGTTCGGCCATTGCCTGTATGAGCTTCTGCATCGCTGGCGCGCGGGATTATTGCCTGCCGATATTGCGGCGGTTGTTTCAAACCACGAAGATATGCGCTCGTTTGTAGAGTGGAATGGCCTGCCCTATATTCACCTGCCGATCACCAAAGACACCAAGGTCGAACAGGAAGCGGCATTCCTCAAAATTCTTGAGGAGCAAAAGTCAGATCTGCTTGTGCTGGCGCGCTATATGCAGATTCTGTCGGATGATTTCAGCGCTCAGCTGGCGGGGCGATGCATCAATATCCATCACTCGTTCCTGCCGTCGTTCAAAGGCGCAAAACCCTATCATCAGGCGCATCAGCGCGGGGTGAAGATCATCGGGGCAACGGCGCACTATGTGACCGAAGACCTTGATGAAGGCCCGATCATTGAACAGGACGTGCAGCGCGTAAATCACGGCCACACGCCTGAACAACTGGTGGCTATCGGTCAGGACATAGAGGCCCGCGTTTTAGCACGGGCCGTTACTTGGCATGTTGAACGCCGCGTAATCATTAACGGCGGCAAGACGGTTGTGTTCTCATAAGCCTTTTCAGGCCGCTAGCTCATCCATCTGCTTTTTGACCTCGGCAGAGGCGGTAACAACCTCTGAGAAGGTATGGCTGATGGTGCCGATAGACTCATTAATCTGACTGACGGCACCGACGGCGGTTTGCATGTCCGCACTGATGCTTCCCGTCGCTGCATTCTGTTGCTCAAGTGCGCCGGCAACTGACGCAACATTTTCCAGTACCGTATTCATGCCACTGGATATCAGATTCAGCGCATTGACCACTTCGGATGTTATTTCCTGCATGCTGGCGATTTCATCGGCAATCTTTCGGGTTGAATCTGCGGCCTGATTGGCCAGAGATTTGACTTCCGAGGCCACAACCGCAAAGCCCTTTCCGGCTTCACCAGCACGCGCAGATTCAATCGTAGCATTTAGGGCCAGAAGATTAATCTGCGCGGCTATGCCCTGAATCAGGGAAACGACATTATTCATGGACGCCGCAGAAGAATTCAGAAGTCCCGCCGAGGCATTGGCCGTTTCCGCATATCTGAAAACACCTTCAACCCCTGTTTTGGCGTTAAACATGCTGTTGGAGATTTCATGTACGCTTTGGCTCAATTCTTCGGATGCTGAAGCGACCGACTGAATGACGGCACCGGTTTCATCAGAAGCATGGCTGACCTGACTGGCCATGGTATGGGCGCCCGAAATCTGCTCAATCAGTAGCCCTAATGCCCGATTAGCCTCTTCACTACGCAGGCGACGATGGACAGCCTCTGTTGTGTCGGTGGCGAACTTGACCACCTTAACAACTGTGCCTGTGTCATCGAGTATCGGGTTATAGGTGGCCTGAATAAAGACTTCACGCCCCCCCTTGGCTAAGCGACAATATTCCGCGGCCTGATATTCGCCTTTGGCCAGGGCGTCCCAAAAGCGTTTGTAAGCGTCGCTTCGGGCATAGTCGGGGTTACAGAACAGGCTGTGATGCTGACCGCTGATCTCATCGATTGTGTAACCAAGCGTTTTCAGAAAATTATCATTGGCAGTGAGAATGTAACCTTCGGGGGTGAACTCAATGACGGCCTGCGCCTTGCTGATGGCGTTGATCTTCCCTTCATAGTCCAGATTTTGCTGACGACTTTCGGTTACATCCGTAGCAAATTTGATGATCTTGGTTACCCTGCCCTTGGTATCCTTAACCGGATTATAGGTCGCCTGTACCCAAAGCGGATTTCCGTTTTTTCTGTACCGTTTGAAGATGCCGGAGGCAAATTCACCTTTAGAAAGGTTTTGCCAGAACAGATTATAGGCTTCGCTTTTAACAAGATCAGGATCACAAAACAGACTGTGATGCTGACCGGATATATCTTTTAACTCATAGCCCGTAGCATTCAGGAAGTTGGTGTTAGCACTAAGTATGCGACCGTCAGGCGTAAATTCGATTATTGCCTGAGACGTATTTAGCGCTGCAAGAACCCCCCCATCACTATTTTTAGTTGTATTCTGAGCCGTAAAATATCCAAACATTATGGTATACCCCTCCGCGACAGACAAATACAACCATAGGTTCACATCAACATGCTAAATAACTGTTAATGATAAATCATATGTAAAATCAGCGTCTGAAAGGCACCTTAAGGGTCAGATAGGTCGCAGATCTCCACACCCATTCCAATGGTCCGTACTGAAAATATCGGAACCAGATATGCGCAAATAGTAACTGTAGCCCAAAGGCAAACAGGCCGATCAAAACGGCTTCGGATTGTGTCATTGTGGCATAAAGCCCCAAGCCATATCCATAAAAAACAGGAACAAACACAAGGGATTGCAGAATATAGAGGCTCAGGGTCATACGGCCTGCCGGAGCCAGAATACTCAATACACGGCTGGCGATACCATAATAAAGCGCGGTAAAACCAAACAGCAATATGGCCATCACAGACAGATCAAACAGGCCGCTTATGATCGACCCTGTCAGGACGCGGGGCATGAATATAGCCTCAGTTGCTGGCACAAGCGCGGTCAGCGGTTCGCGTGCAACATGCAACATTACCGCACAGCCTACGGCAATCAAAAGACCATACAGGCGGCTAAGCCTGAAACTGGCAGGACGTGAAAAGAAACCGATCCGCCCCAATATCATGCCAATGATCGAAAGGCCGAGTATCTGACTCAAGCGGCCGGATTCGTACATAAAAAGCCATTTGAACCCGTGACCATGTAAAATATTGGCCTGAACCGTTTCGATAAAATTGCCGGTCAGATAAACCTCCGGAACGGCTTCACCCCAGAACTTAAGCGGCTGGTTGGCCCATTCAACCCCATTCAGCCCGGCAATAATACGTACAATCATCAACGGCTGTAGCAGCAAGATCAAGGCTATGACCGACAGCCAGAGATTGGATTTCAGGCGATAAAACGGAATGAGGCACAGGCCCATAACCGCAAGCACTTCAAGAATATCGCCGCGATACCACAGTCCGTGTAAAAGCCCCAGACCAGCCAGAACCACCAGACGCCAGACGAACCTGCCGGTGAAATCGATCCCCTTACGGGCCGACCTGTCCATAATAATGAAGAAGCTGACACCAAAACACAGGGCCATAAGGGCAAAGGACTTACCGGCGAAAATGAGCCATACGGTATCATGCACCATCAACTGAAACGGGTCTTTGGTAGGATTGGCCCAGTAAAGCTCAAAAAGCTCGGGCATGTGCACGATAAAAAGGCCAAAAAGTGCCAGCCCGCGCAAGGCATCAAGCCCTTCCATGCGCGGCATAATGCCGGTGTTCTGTGTCACGGATAATCCCCCCCGTTCTGTTTTTTTCGAGGGCTATCACGAACTAGGAGGTTTGACCATACTTCCTTAGGGGCACCTTGAGCGACAGATAGGTGCCACACCGCCACAGCCACTCAAGCGGCCCATAGTGATATTTTTTGAACCAAAAATGGGCAAACAGGCATTGGGCTATAAAGCCCGCAAATGCCAAACCAAGGGCTGCCGGCGTAGTCATATGCTTATACAGTCCGGCCCCGAAACCGTAATACAGGGGCACGAAGATGAGGGATTGCCCGACATATAGGGTCAGGGTCATACGCCCCAGAGGCGCCAGAAGATTAAGAACTGTCTGCGCCTTAACCCATTGATAAAGTTCAATGAACCCGAGCACATACATGGCCATAACCAGATCAACCCGATAGAGGGTCAGTATGGCTTCGCGGTAGTGTGTAACGAAGCGATGATCGGCTGTTGAGTGAACCAGATGTTTGAGTGTGGTTTCATTGAAATATAACAGACACCAGGCCACAACACAGGCCGCCAATGCCGCACGCCTTTGGCGGTTAAAGGCTTCGGGCCTATGGAAAAACCCAATGCGTCCAAGTACAAGCCCGATAATAAACAGGCCGGTGATCTGGGTCATACGGCCGGATTCAAGCATATATATCCATTTACGCTGCAATCCATTGGTGACGTTATGGGTGATTACCTCCTCCAGACTGCCGGTCGCATAGACACCTAAGGTTTGGAATTGCATATGCAGAGGCGGCGTATTGGCTTCGGGATTGCTGATAACGCGCAACAGCATCACCATCAGATCCGGTTGAAACAGAAGCGCTGCCCCGACCACCGCCAATGCCTTTGTGGGCAAGCGGTTGAGCACCAGAAGCACAATCCCTATCAGCGACAGAACCTGAAGAATATCACCGATAAATAACAGGCCATGCAAAAGCCCCAGACCGAACAATAAGGCCATACGCCACAGAAAGCGCTTGCTGAAATCCACGCCCTTTTTGGCCTGTCCGTCCATTATAATAAAGAAGCTCAGGCCAAACATCAGTGCAAAGATGGAATAGGCCTTACCCGACACCAGCAGATGCAGGAAATCATGCAGCGGGTTACGCGCCGGTACGAACCAGAACAGCTCATAATAATCAATAACATGCAGCAGAAACAGCCCCATAAGGGCAAAGCCGCGCAAGGCATCGATCATAAGAAGGCGTGAAGAAGCCGGCATACGAAACCGCTAACGGGTATGAAAAACGGCTCTGCATATCAGGGCCATCTATTTAATGATAGAAAAAACGGCAAAAACGCCTATATGGGGCCTCATGAAACGAAACGATCATAAATCCGGCCGCGGCCAGAAAACCGAAGCCCTTGGCCCCACCCAGCGCCAATTACGTGCGGGCGAACTGGTGCGTCATGCGCTGGTGGAAATCCTGCGCGAAGAAGAAATCCACGACGATGACCTTAACGGGGTATCGGTAACCGTGACCGAAGTCCGCTGTTCGCCTGACCTGCGCCATGCCACCGTATTTGTGGAGCCGCTGGGGGCAGGGCTTATTGCGTCGGAAAATAAGGAAGCCGCTGTTAAACCGGCGATCGAGGCCCTTAACCGTCACGCCAAATATCTGCGGGGCATACTGGGCCGCCGCATCGACATGAAGTTCACACCTGACCTGCGGTTCCTGCACGACGAAAGCTTCAACGAAGCCTCACGTATTGATGCGCTTCTGGCCCGCCCGGATGTGGTGCGCGATTTGCTCACGCCGGATGATGAGTCCGAAGACGGGGACAACGCCTGAGCATGGCGCGTAAGAAAAAAGGCGATATTGTAAACGGCTGGGTATGTCTCGATAAGCCGCACGGTCTGGGGTCAACTCAGGCGGTATCACTGGTTAGACGCCTATTTAATGCACAAAAAGCTGGCCATGCCGGAACGCTCGACCCGCTAGCGTCGGGCATATTGCCGATTGCACTGGGCGAAGCGACCAAGACCGTTCCCTATCTTATGGAAGCCGATAAGGTTTACCGTTTCAACATCAGATGGGGCCAGCGCACGGAAACCTTTGATCTGGAAGGTGAGGTCGTTGAGCAGAATGATCTGCGCCCGACCGAAGACGAAATCCGCGCCGTACTGCCTCTGTTTATCGGTGATATTGAGCAGGCCCCGCCGGCTTTTTCTGCTATTAAGGTCGATGGGAAACGTGCCTATGATCTGGCGCGTGAAGGGGTTCTGGTTGAACTTGAAACGCGTCCGGTCACCGTGCACGATCTCAGGCTTGAACGCATCATAAGCGCCGATGAGGCCGAGTTCGTGCTTCACTGCGGGAAAGGCACCTATGTACGCTCGATTGCACGCGATCTGGCGCTTGAGTTAGGGGTACTGGGGGTGGTCAGCGTCCTGCGTCGTGAGGCCGTCGGGGCGTTCGATTTAAATTTGCGTGCAGGGGTGGAAAAATTACAGGATTTGGTGCATAGAGACGCCGCTTACGAGGCTTTGCTTGGGGTCGAGACAGCGCTGGACGACATCCCGGCTCTGCCTGTGACCCTTGATGAGGCTTCGCAGCTCAAACAGGGTCGTGACATTCCTTTGTCTTTTTCACGTGTTGAGCAGGCGAACCAAACCCTTAAGGACCGTCGTGAGGCGGGTTTCAAAGAGTTTGAACGCACGCTTTGGGCGCAGACGGACAACCGGGTTGTGGCTCTGGGTGAATTGCGTCTGGACCGTTTTTACCCCACGCGCATCCTTAATCTTTAACTCTCTCGCAGTCTGACTGCAGAAACAAGGAGAACCCGATGTCGATCACTGCCGAACGTAAGGCCGAACTGATCAAAACCCACGCCCGTTCCGAAGGGGACACCGGTGGGGCCGAAGTGCAGATTGCAATCCTCTCTGAGCGTATTGCTAACCTCACTGAGCACTTTAAGGATCACAAGAAGGACAACCACTCACGTCGTGGCCTTCTGAAGCTGGTGTCGCAACGTCGCCGCCTGCTGGACTACCTCAAGAACACCGACGTTGCTCGCTATCAGGCGATCATCGAGACCCTGGGTCTGCGTCGCTAAGTTTGAGCTTTCTTCAGGGCCTGAGACTTTCTCAGGCCCTGAAACATATCTGCCCCCTGCCTGATGGGGCAAATTCAGGCAAAACTGATCCGGCAAACCGTTTGCCGGTGATAACGCGGGGCGAAGCATGAATGAATTTCGCGCCCCATTACAACGCCTTCCGGAATGGGCCAGAAGGTGAAAGAAAGACGAATATGTTTGATATTAAAAGAAAAACCATTGACTGGGCTGGCCGTAAACTGACCCTCGAGACCGGTCGCATCGCGCGTCAGGCAGACGCAGCGGTTCTGGCGACCTATGGTGACACGATTGTACTGGCGACGGTGGTATATGCCCGTCAGCCTAAGCCCGGTCAGGATTTCTTCCCCCTGACGGTCAACTATCAGGAAAAAACCTTTGCCGCCGGTAAGATTCCGGGTGGCTATTTCAAGCGCGAAGGTCGTCCTTCGGAAAAGGAAACACTGGTTTCCCGCCTGATCGACCGTCCGATCCGCCCTCTGTTCGTTAAGGGCTTCAAGAACGAAGTGCAGGTCGTTGTGACCGTGCTTCAACACGACCTCGAAAATGATCCTGACGTATTGGGTATGGTTGCCGCCTCTGCGGCCCTGACCCTTTCGGGTGTGCCTTTCATGGGGCCGATCGGTGCTTCGCGCGTGGCTGTGATTGACGGCGAATACGTACTGAACCCAACCCTTGACCAGACCAAGGAGTCTGATCTTGATCTGGTGGTGGCCGGTACGCAGGACGCCCTGATGATGGTTGAATCCGAAGCCAAGGAGCTTACGGAAGACAAGATGCTCGGCGCGCTGGTATTTGCCCATCAGGGTATGCAACCGGTAATCGACGCGATCATCGAACTGGCTGAACATGCCGCCAAAGAGCCTTTCGCTTTCGAAGCCGAAGACTTCTCTGACGTTGTCCTCAAGATCAAGGCCATTGTCGGTGACGACATCCGCGCCGCCTACAGCCACAAGGCTAAGGAAGATCGTCGCAACGCCGTTGCGGCCGCCAAGGTTAAGGCCGGTCTGCAACTGCTGAAGACCGAAGAAAATCCCGAAGGCGTGGACGCGACCATCTTTGGTTCGGCGTTCAAGGAATGTGAAGCTGACGTTCTGCGTCGTGACATCATCGATCATGGTCGCCGCGTTGACGGTCGTCCGGTCGATAAGGTGCGTCCGATCCTTGGTGAAGTCGGCATCCTGCCGCGAACCCACGGCTCGGCCCTGTTCACCCGTGGTGAAACTCAGGCGCTGGTCGTAGCTACGCTCGGCACCGGCGACGATGAGCAGTTCATTGATGCACTCGAAGGTACCTATAAGGAAAAGTTCCTTCTGCACTACAACTTCCCTCCCTACTCGGTAGGTGAAGCGGGTCGCATGGGCTCACCGGGTCGCCGCGAAATCGGTCACGGTAAGCTGGCATGGCGCGCCGTTCGCCCAATCCTTCCGGCCACGGAAGATTTCCCTTACACCATCCGTGTGGTGTCCGAGATCACCGAATCCAATGGTTCGTCTTCGATGGCGACCGTCTGTGGTACGTCTCTGGCCCTGATGGATGCCGGTGTACCTCTGAAGCGTCCGGTTTCCGGTATCGCCATGGGCCTGATCCTCGAAAAAGACGGCTATGCGGTTCTGTCAGATATCCTTGGCGACGAAGATCACCTCGGCGACATGGACTTCAAGGTGGCAGGTACCGAAGTGGGTATTACCTCGCTTCAGATGGACATCAAGGTTCCGGGGATCACCGAAGAAATCATGCGCAAGGCGCTGCATCAGGCTAACGAAGGCCGTCTGCACATCCTCGGCGAAATGAATAAGGCCATTTCCGGTGCGCGTGAAGAACTCGGTGAGTTCGCGCCTAAGATCGAAACCATCAAGATCGCGGTCGACAAGATCCGTGAAGTGATCGGTTCCG
>JASGFL010000009.1:0-61136 GCA_047605545.1 Asticcacaulis sp.
GTCCACATCCAGCGTCGACAGTTCGCCGGATGTGGACGGCGTATTTATTGCCATCGGCCACGCGCCGGCCTCGCAACTGTTTGCCGGTCAGCTTGAGTTCAATTCTGGCGGCTACATCAAGGTTGAGGCCGGAACGCCGAAAACCGCCATCAAGGGCGTGTTTGCCGCCGGTGACGTGACCGATGATGTGTATCGTCAGGCGGTCACTGCGGCTGGTATGGGCTGTCAGGCGGCGCTTGAGGCGGTACGTCTTCTGGCCGAAGAAGACCACCACAAGCAAGACCAACAGATCGGCGTTTACTAAGCCCTTCAAACATGAAATAGCCTCCGCCGGATACCGACGGAGGCTTTTTTTATGCGCTGACCGGTGCACCCGCCTTAAGGTCACGTACAAAGGCTTCGCGCCAGTTCGCTACATCATCGGTAACGACACCATGCATCAGGGCTTCGTAGCGCCTGATGCGTTCCGAAAGCGGCATGGACAAGGCCTCGTTGATGGTTTCCGATACCGCCTCACGATCGAACGGATTGACGATCAAGGCGTCGCGCATCTGTTCGGCGGCACCGGCGAATTGTGACAATACCAGCACCCCCGGATCGGCCGGATCCTGAGCGGCTATATATTCCTTGGCCACCAGATTCATTCCGTCCCGCAAAGGCGTCACCAACCCGACATGGGCGGCGCGATAAATCCCCGCCAATTCGTCACGCCGGTAAGAGCGGTTAACATAGCGGATCGGCACCCAGTCCACCTGTGCATGCTCGCCATTGATATGCCCCGAAAGACTGTCCAGACGGCTGCGGATATCCTGATAGGCATCCACTTCTTCGCGTGAAGGGGTCGCAATCTGCAAAAGAAAGACATTGTTCTCATATTGCGGATAATCGCGCAGGAACTGATCATAGGCGACAAAGCGCTCCTCAAGCCCCTTTGAGTAGTCAAGGCGCTCAACCCCTACCATCATCTTGCGGCCATTTTGCGATTTGCGCATCCGCTTGAAATAGTCTTCGGCGGTAACGCTTTTCGAAGCCTCAACGAACTCTTTGGCGTCTATGCCAATGGGATAGGCCGCAATGTGCACGACCTTATCAAAGGCCTTCAGGCGACCGTTGCCCAGATCTTCGCCACCGGCGTGATTGAGGACATATTCACGAAAGGCACTGACGCTGTCTTCGGTCTGAAAACCAATCAGGTCATAGTCAAACATCGCCCGAACCAGTTGCAGATGCTTGGGCAAGGTCATCAATATGCGCATGGCAGGCCAGGGAATATGCAGGAAGAAGCCGATCCGGTTCTTCGCCCCCTGCTCACGCAGTTTCGCCGCCAGCGGGATCAAATGATAATCCTGCACCCAGATCAGATCGTCCTCAACAATCAGCGGCGACACCCCTTCGGCAAAGCGCTGATTAACCCGGGCATAGCCTTCGTCAAACGACCGCTCAAAGCTCACCAGATCGGGGCGATAATGAAACAACGGCCACAGGGTCTTATTGGCATATCCGTTGTAATATTCATGCACATCCTGCGCATCCAGATGCGTGAGCGCGACCGTCACACCGCCTGTGCGCTGCACCGATATCTGGTCAGAGGTTTCAGCCACCTCACCGCTCCAGCCGAACCACATGCCATTACCTTCGCGCAAGGCGGCACTGAGCGCCATGGCCAGACCGCCCACCGAAGCCCCTGCATTATCCGAAGGCGCACTGACGCGGTTTGAAATCACAATTAGGCGACTCATCGGATGTCCTTCCACGGGCGGCTGAGGAGAACGGCGCAGTTGATAATGCCGACCAGAGAATAGGTTTGCGGATAATTGCCCCACAGGGTTCCGTCCTCGAACGAGGTATCTTCGGACAACAGTCCCGCAGGCGTGCGCGTCTTTAGCATCCCCTCAAACAGTTCCCGTGCCTCATCGCTGCGACCGGCAAAATGCAGGGCTTCGATCAGCCAGAAGGTACAGAAATTAAACGCGGTCTCCGGCTCTCCGAAATCATCCGGCAGGGCATAACGCAGCATATGCGGCCCGCGTCTCAGGCCCTTCTCTACGGCCGCCAGCGTTGCCAGATAACGCGGATCATCCGGCGGGATATATCTGAGATCAATCAGTTGCAGGATGCTGGCGTCCACCTCATCGACATCAAAGGCCGAGGAATAAAGCACCTCGCCTGTATCGAGCTTTACCTGTGCGCGTTCATCAATAACGGTGCGTATGTGGTCTGCACGTGCTTTCCAGTGCATGGCCCGCTCGCTTAAGCCTAAGACCGTGGCTGCATTCGACAGGCGGTCACAGGCAGCCCAGCACATCACCGCACTATAGGTATGCGGCTTGGCGAAGGTACGGAACTCCCACAGACCGGCGTCCGGCTGATCGAACACTTCAAACGCCTTATCGCCAACCGCTTCAAGCTGTTCGAAATCGGCCACCGTGCCGGGGCGCAGCAAACGCTGATCGAAGAAGGCGTGCACCGACGACAGGATGATCTGACCATAGACATCATGCTGATGCTGCACATAGGCCAGATTGCCGACGCGCACCGGCCCCATACCGCGATAACCTTTGAGGTGCGGCGCTTCGGATTCCGCCAGAACCGTCTCGAAACCGATACCGTAAACCGGCTGCATCTGACCGTCTTCGGCACGATCCACAATGTTCCTGAGATATTTGAGATAGTTCTCAAGGGTCTGCATGGTCCCCAGCCGCGTCAGGGCCTGAACGACATAATAGGCATCCCTGATCCAGCAATAGCGATAATCCCAGTTGCGCTGCGAATGGGGCGCTTCGGGCACCGAGGTCGTCATGGCGGCAATGATCGCGCCGGTTTCCTCATAGACACACAGTTTCAGACCAATAGCGGCACGGATCACCTCGGCCTGATACTCAAGCGGCAGGGCCAGCCCCCTCACCCAGCCTTTCCAGTGACGGTCGGTCTTTTCCAGCATGTTGTGAACCGTTGATCTCAGTTCGCCGCTGAAACTTTCGTCAGGCCCCAGAAAGAATATCTGCTCCTCCTCAAGGCGGTATTCACGGGCCTCAAGGATATGCGACACCGGACAATTGGTCGTCAGTCGTAACACGGTATCGGCACACAAATAACGAATATGGTTTGACCCGAATGTGGTTTCCGCCAGCGCCTCACCATAGTTTCGCGTCGGGCTAAGGCGCACACGAATACGCGCCGCACCTTTGACCGGTCGTACAATGCGGCAATAGGAAACCGGACTGTAGAGCCTTTCAAGCCGTTCAAACCTTGGACAGAAATCTATGATTTCCACCTCGGCCCCATCGGCATCGGTCAGCCATGTGTGCAGTACGGCGCTGTTGCGCGCATAGGCCTGACGCACGGCGACCTGATCGATCACTTCAATAGACCAAAGTCCCTGCGCGGCCTCGCTATCAGGTGCGACACCGGACACAAGCGACGAAAAAACCGGATCGGAATCAAACCGTGGCGCGCAACTCCAGACCCAGCGCCCTTGCGGGTCTATGAGCGCCGACACCATGCAATTCCCTATGGGCGACAGGTTTAAACTGTGGGCTGGCTGACCGGATAGCGCCAAAGCTTCCGGCTGCACCTGAGCGTCCAATGCGTGGGTTACGTCAGGCATAGCAGACTCTCCTCCAGCCAGTTAATTACCGCGTCAGAATCATTCAGGGTGTAACTTGCGGCACTTTCACCACCGCCGACCTTGACACCAAAGCCACCGCATTGTTCGACAAGAACAAACCCCGCTTCATCGGTAAGGTCATCCCCGACAAACACAGGCCGGTATCCGGCAAAGGGCGCTTCATTGAGAAACGCACGAATGGCATCCCCTTTGTCATTGCCAGGCGTGCGCAGTTCAATGACCTCATGCCCGCCCTGCAGCTTCAGGCCGTTCGCCTCAGCCAGTTCACGCGCCTTAGATAGAATGTCTGCCTTAAGGTCTGGCGCATGGCGATAATGTACGGCCACGCTTAAGCCCTTATCCTCAACAACTATGCCAGTGTGCGCCTCTGCCATAGCCAGAAACACATCCGCCACATCCATCAGCACATCAGGTGCCACGGCGTCCATGCGCTCGCCTGAGGCCGTCCGGCGTTGCAGTCCATGCACCCCCGCAACCGACATAACCGCCTGCTCAAGGATGCAATCAACCATTGACACTTCACGGCCGGAGACCACCGCTAACCGCCCCTTCAGGCGTTTTTGCAGGTCTTTGAGCAATTTTGTCCGCCTGATATCCGGCACAACCGCATCCGGCCGCGACATAATCGGAGCCAGCGTACCATCAAGATCAAGAAACAGCGCAATATCAGTTAAATCAAGGCGTTGAGGTTCAGGCTTCATCTGGCTCCCCGCTGAGAATGTTCAGAGAAGAAGTACGCAGTCGCAATAAAATCCAATTTGCGACACCTATGAATAATAATAAGCATTCCTCATCATACGCCTGATTATTCAAGACTATTTACACGATCGCCTCACGATCCCGTTACCTTGCTTTGCAGCAATGTTTCAGACAGCCATAAGCTTCAGTAGTTTGCGGGTGGATCACTGGCGGGGAAGCTTTCTTCCACGATGTCATCGACCTTGCGGTTGCTCATATTGTCCCACTGGGCCTTATCTTCCCTTAGGCATTTTTTGTGGCGCACCGGCGCGTGCATGAAGCCATGACAAAACTGCTTCAGGGCCGGCATCAGCAGAAAACCGGCTGAGGCCGCCACAGCGACTACCCCCAGAGCTTTGGGCGTTATTAATTCGGATAAGGACGGTGGCACATCAGGAAGGGTCAGAACATAAGGCATGTCTAAACTCCACATATGTTGATTGTCTCTTCAGCATAGGCAGAAATGCGATCAAACAGACATATGCTTGCCTTGCCTTGAGATAAGGGAAGCGAAAGGAGTTGGGCGGCTTACGCCTTAGCCATCGATCCGGCGACCGGATATAATTGTGACCGGTTCTTCGAGCATCTGGCCATCCCAGCCACCGGGCTTAGTGCTTTTGGCGATCTTGCCGCTCAGGATACGGCGCACCACGCTCATGCCGCTCACGACCTTACCAAAGGCCGCATAGCCCTGATTATCGCCCTCAGGGTCACGGCCCGCGTCCATATAGGTCATGTCGCCTACCGACAGCGTAAACTCATGCGAAGCCGTACCGACCGCATAGCGCGCCATAGAGATGGTGCCATTGGTGTGTGACAGGCCCGTCTGACTGGTCGGCTCATGGGCAATCGGCGGGAAGCGATGGCCAGACGTAGAGGCCTGAACAAATCCGCCATTGTGTGAGGTCATGGCCCGCCAGAAGGTCGCCCCATCCAGCTTGCCCGCCTCAACATATCTCAGGAAGTTGGCCGTGGTGATCGGCGCGGCCTTGCCATTCAGTTCAACGACAATATTACCCATCGTTGTCTCAAGCCTGACCCGCGCCTTATCCGGCACATCCACCGGCGGTAATTCCGGTTCTGGTTCAGGCTCTGGGGCTTTCACCACCGGCTTCGGCGGCGCAGGTTTAACCGGTGGCTTTTCAGGCTCCGGCTTGGGGCCGCAACCGATGAGCGCCAGAAAGCCTGCCACTGCACCGGTCGTAAAGAGGCCCCTGCGCTGCATCACAGCCCCAGCTTGGCCTTGAGGATGTCGTTGACTGCCGCCGGATTGGCCTTACCGCCGGTTGCGCGCATGACCTGACCGACGAACCAGCCAATAGCCTGAGGCTTGGTAGCCACTTCGGCGGCCTTATCGGGGTTGGCAGCGATGATTTCATCGACGGCCTTTTCGATGGCACCGGTATCGGTCACCTGCTTGAGGCCGTGCTTTTCAACGATCTCAGCGGGCGTGATTTCGCCCTTGCCTTCCCACATATGCTCGAACACCGTCTTGGCGATCTTTGAGGAAATGACGTTGGTTTCAATCAGTTCCACAAGACCGGCAATATGCGCAGGCGGCAGCGGGCTTTGTTCGATCTCAAGCCCGTCCTTGGTCAGACGCGCCAGCAGTTCGTTAGTCACCCAGTTGGCCACCAGCTTGGCGTCACGGCCTTTCGCCGCAGCTTCGTAATAGTCAGCGCGCGCCTGTTCGGTAATCAGAACACCGGCATCATAGGGCGACAGGCCATACTGCGCGATGAAGCGTTGCTTCTTATCGTCCGGCAGTTCCGGCAGGGACTTTTTGATGTCCTCGATCCACGCCAGTTCAAGCTCAAGCGGCAACAGGTCAGGATCAGGAAAATAGCGGTAATCGTGCGCTTCTTCCTTGGAACGCAGTGAACGCGTCTCAACCTTCACCGAGTCGAACAGGCGGGTTTCCTGATCGATCGTACCGCCGTCTTCGATGATTTCGATCTGGCGACGGGCTTCGTATTCAATGGCCTGCTGCATGAAACGGAACGAGTTGACGTTCTTGATTTCGCAGCGCGTACCCAGAACCTTGAAATCGCCGGTTTCACGGAAACGCTCATAGGCACCGGGGCGGCACACCGACACGTTAACGTCAGCGCGCATATTGCCCTTTTCCATGTCCCCGTCGGAAGTTCCAAGGTACACAAGGATGGTGCGGATTTTCTTGAAATAGGCCACAGCCTCTTCGGCCGAGCGAATATCGGGCTTGGAGACAATCTCCATCAGCGCCGTACCGGCCCGATTGAGGTCTACATAGGTCGCCACCGGATCAAGATCATGGATCGACTTACCCGCATCCTGCTCAAGGTGCAGGCGCTCAATGCGCACCGGCTTGGTGGTCCCATCAGACAGGTCGATCAGCACCTCGCCCTCACCCACGATGGGGTAGAACAACTGGCTGATCTGATAGCCCTGCGGCAGGTCAGGATAGAAGTAATTCTTGCGGTCAAAACGCGAGTGGGTGTTGATCTGCGCCTTAAGGCCCAGACCGGTTTTCACCGCCTGCTCGACGCAATAACGGTTCAGCACCGGCAACATACCGGGGAAGCCCGCGTCCACAAGGCTCACCTGTTCGTTCGGCCCTGCGCCGAAACCAACGGCCGCGCCGGAAAACAGCTTAGAGTTCGAGGCCACCTGAGCATGAATCTCAAGGCCAATAACGAGTTCCCACGGGCCGGTGCGGCCCTGAATTGATTTAGAGTCGGTCATAAAGGCTCTATAGCCGAAAGCCCACACACCGGCCAAGATGCTTTCGCAAAAATCCGCGCACTTCCGGCTATTTAAACTGATGTCAGTATCTTACGGGTGGCTCTCACAGACAATAACGCCTAAGGGCGGCACATTGACACTCAGGCTACCCGTCTGGCGCACCACCGACGCACATTGTCCATAAAGGCTGCGCCAGTTACGCGATTGCGCCTCAACCGGCACATTTGCCGTCAGTGGCTCATTAGCGGTGTTATATATCACCAGAGTTTCACCAGCCTGATCCTTGCGTTTGCGCTGTATGGCCAGAATCCCCGGTCCTTGCGCATTATGCAGTTTCACGGCTGTCTCACCGTATCTGAGGTCAGCACTTTTGTGACGCACCTGCGCCATGCGGCCAAAGGTTTGATACAGATATGTATCGGTGTCGAAATTATCCTCTGCCGTAGTTTTTTTGTTTCCGATCAGCCGGTTATCATTAAAATTCACCACCTGTGAGGGCATCATGTCTTCACGCGCACCGCGGTCGTGACCGTCGCCGACAAAGCCCTGCTCATCTCCGTAATAGAGCACCGGCACGCCACGTGAGAACAGAACCATGGCATGCGCCAGTTCGACCCGCTTCAGCAGTTCGTTATCACTGATGTCCGGTAACTTATCACGGATAAGAAACCCGATCCGCCCTATGTCATGATTACCGGTGAAGGTAGCGTGGCGTCTGGCGGCATCGGTGCCACCGGCATAGACCGCATCCGAACGGAAAATCTGTGTCATCTTATGCGTGCCGCTTTTGCCGCTGACTACATCCAGAACGGCATAGGTCATTGGAAAATCGAGAACATTGGGTATGCCGTCAACAAGGGTATGCACCGCCTGTATGGCTACATCATTATCCATAATCTCACCGAATATGTGGAAATGCTTTATGCCATTGGCACGGGCGCGGGCTTCGATTGCCGGAATGAAAATCTGCCAGAACTCAGGATTGACGTGGCGCGCCGTATCAATGCGATAGCCATCGATCTTATATTCATCAATCCAGTAGCTGTAGATATCGATGAAGCCTTTGATAACTTCGGGGTTTTCTGTCTTTATGCCATCCAGACCGGCAAAGTCGCCATAGATGGAACTTTCGCCCTCATAGGTACTTTCGCCGCGATTGTGATAGTTGCCCAGATCATTCAGCCAGTCAGGGTTTTTCGCTTTTTCCATCCCCTTGGGCACAAAGGGTGTGTAGGCGCTCTCGTTCGCGCCCAGCGCCGGATAGTCACCGGTTGAGCGATAGTCACAGTATTGGTTCGGACATTCGCGGTTTTTAATAATGTCGCCCGTGTGGTTGATGACAATATCCAGATAGACCTTCATGCCCCGCGCATGCGCCGCTTCCACAAAGGCCCTGAAATCCGCCTCAGAGCCAAAATGCGGATCGATCGTCATAAAATCATTGATGTAATAGCCGTGATAACCGGCATACTGATCCTTGCCCGAACCTACGACCGGCTGGTTTTTAAACGGCGGTGACATCCAGATCGCCGTCGCCCCAAGCCCCTGAATATAATCCAGCTTTTGCGTCAGGCCTTTGAAATCCCCACCATGATAAAAACTGTCTGAAGTCGGATCAAAGCCGGTCACTTCACGTCCGCCGGTAAGGCCGCCCCGATCATTTGTCGGGTCCCCGTTATGAAACCGGTCAGTCAGAACAAAATAGATGATCTCGTCTTCAGGTGGCCGATCTTTGAGAGTGCCGGCCTGAGTTGCTCCGCTCAGACCCATGACAAGACAGGCCGCTGACACAGCCCCAAGAAGACGCTTATTCATCCGATTATCCCCTGCGAATTATAGTGTTTGACTGAGGATGGGCCGGATGCCGCGCAAACGTCAAACTGAAACCCGCAGTTTTGCAGATGAATAGGTATTCACAGCCATAGGGCAAAAAAAGAACCGCCGGAGCGGTACTCCGGCGGCTCTCATTATCGGTTTTAATGGCCTTAGCGGTAGTTACGCTTTGGCTTATACTGTCTTACCTTACCATTCTTGTGGGTGTAGTAAGTGTCATAGCTTGGGCGCTCGTCATAATAGGTGACGCGGTAGCCTTCAGGTGCCGCAGGCGGTGTGTAGTAACGACCACCGTCATAGACATAATACTGGTTGTTCAGGCACTCGGCCTTGCTCTTTTCCTTCTGGTGCTCACCGATCTGGTTGCCGACCACGGCACCCACGACACCGCCCAGAATGGTACCTTCTGTTTTGCGGCCCTTGCTGGCGGCAACATTACCGAGCGCTGCACCCGCAGCCGCACCGATTACAGTGCCCTTGGTCTTGGTGTTCTGTACCTTTTCGTAGCAGAAACCATCATAGCGATGTGACTGCGCCTGAGCCGAAGACGCTCCGGCCATAAATGTCAGGGCCATAGCCACCGCACCCAT
Organism: Asticcacaulis sp.; assembly: GCA_047605545.1. Lineage (GTDB taxonomy): Bacteria > Pseudomonadota > Alphaproteobacteria > Caulobacterales > Caulobacteraceae > Asticcacaulis. The sequence goes on from JASGFL010000009.1 coordinate 9,511, forward strand.
ACCGGCTGCCATTTGTTTATATCTGGAGGTCATGGTCTTATTCCTTTCACTCAATTTACAACATCATCTTTGCGATGATTTAAAACTAACCGCCCCTGCCTGAACCGCATCTGAACGGATAGGGACGCAATATGGTTATTTTCATTTCACAACAGAAATATAGGCACGCTTCCTATTGACCGCCCCTATTGACCATAGGGTCTCAGGCCACCGTTCGACGTGTTCGGAGCGGTAGTATGGTCACGCCATTCATAGTCATAGCCATTACGGCGGACGTAGTAGGCCGCATTATCAGGCCGCTGATAGAAATAGGTTACCGTGTAACCGCTGGGGGCCGCATCCGGCTCATAATAGCCGTTTTCAAATATGTAATAACGCCCGTACAGGCATTCGATATTCGGATTTTTGTTCTGCTGGTTTTTGGCGACCTGGTTGCCGATAATGCCCCCAAGTATACCCCCCAGAACTGTACCTTCGGTCTTGTTGCCTTTACCGGCGACCACATTCCCCAAAACCGCGCCACCGGCTGCGCCGATTACGGTTCCTTTGGTACGCGCCTGACTGTTTTTCTGATAGCAATAGCCATCATAGGCCGCACCGGAATGATGGGTGGTTTGCGCCAGAGCCGGTGCCGAGCTGATCAAAAGCGCACCGCCTGCGGCCAGCATAAGGGGTCTCAGAGTTGAACCTAACATGGGACTACACCTTTCTTAAGGTCGGGCCTTGTCCTTCAAGGCTGATGTCCCGATTCTAAGACAGGGCGCGTAATCCTTCTCCGCGAAACTGACGGCGCAAAAATAAAGATTTGATGGGGATTTCGGCCTTAAGCCCCCGGCACATAGGCCTGAAATTCGATTTCGACCTCAGCTCCGTATGCCAGACCGCTGACGCCAAATGCCGTCCGCACCGGAAGACGCGTCGGATGGAAATAGGGTTTATAGACGCGGTTAAAAGCGCCCCACTTTTCCATATCTGTCAACATCACCGTAGCCTTGAAGACGTGCTCAAGGCTCAGGCTGTAGCGTTCAAGAATAGCCTGACTGTTGTTCATGATCTGACGCACCTGCGCCTCAAAGCCGTCAACCAGACGCCCATTGCTGTCCAGCCCGATCATGGCTGACAAATATATGACCGGCCCGACCTGCACGGCCTCAGAGAATGGCGAACGGGGATGGGGGTGCATATAGAATACGGCGCCATCCGCATGAACAGGTTTTACAGGAGGTTCACCCGAAGCGCTCATAGTCATTGCCCTTTTCCTATGTCTTGTACGGTACGCAGTGTTGCCACAGCGCCGATAATTTACAACATCATTGTCAAAATGCGATCCCCTGATCAGGATCAGTGGGCAACGCTTTTGGAAAACAGATTGATGACCGCGACGCCTGCCAGAATCAGCCCCAATCCGGCAATAGCCGCAAGATCAAGCGATTGCCGATAAACCACCCAGCCGACCACTGAGATCAGCACAATACCGATACCCGACCACAGGGCATAGGCTATGCCCACCGGAATGGTTTTCAGGCAAAGCGACAGCATCCAGAACGCAATGCCATAGCCCACCACCGTAATCAGGGTCGGCAGGGGCTTTGAGAACCCTTCGGTCGCCTTAAGGGCCGAGGTGGCAACGACCTCGGCACAGATAGCCAGCGCCAAATAGGCATAGGCCGGATTGATCGTCACGCGACCTCTCCGTTTTCCGCCGGCGCTTCAGTTGCCAGACGGACGCGATATATGCCCTTGATGCCTTCGAAAGGCACAACCTTGCCCTTACGAACCACTTCAATCCGGCCAGCTTCCTCAAGTGCCTGAATGGCCGCCCGCACCTGCGGCAACTGACGCCGCCAATATTCGGCATTGATCGCCTTTGCGACTTGATTAGGGCCTAAAGTCTCATTATTTTTCAGACTTGAAAGAAGATCGATAATCAGTTCTTCCACCGGGTTCGACATGTTTGGGCCTTTGTAGCGTTAAGCAGGAGTATCCCATGGCCGATCAACCCGCCCCCGTTCAGGTCGAAGACGGCGATTTCAAGGGATGGTACCTTTCGCCGTTTCACGATGATTATGTCAACCTCATCGGGCCTTTTTATTATCTTCCGGACGAAAATGGCCGGACGCAGGTCGCGCTTAAGGTCGAAAAACGCCATCTGAACGGCGGCGGCATCATGCACGGGGGTTGCCTGTTGTCTCTGGCCGATACGGCGCTGTTTGTCATCGCCATGGATGCCCAGAAAACTTCGGGCGGCGTGACCATGCAGCTTGATGCCCAATTTGTAAGCCCTGCCAATCTGGGCGACATCATCATTGCGACCGGCGAAGTTGTCCGCTCAGGTAAGTCCACGATCTTTGTGCGCGGACAAATCACCACCAATGATACGCCGATCATGGCCTTTTCAGGGATTATCAAGCGCTCGGTACGCAGCGGGGCTTAAAACAGCCCCGACGGCATGGCGCCCACAATACTGGCCGACAGACAGGTGGCAAGGAAACCGGCAAACAGCGCCTTCCACACCATACCCATGACTTCCTCACGGCGCTCAGGGACAAGTATCCCAAGCCCCGTGACGGTGATTCCGACTGAACCGATGTTGGCAAAACCGCAGATGGCATAGGTCAGGATCATGCGTGAGCGTTCGCTTAAGGCCTCAACCGGCATATTCCCCAGCGTGATAAAGGCCATGAATTCTGTCACGGTCAGCTTGGCGCCCAGCACATAGCCTGCCGTCTGAGCTTCACGCCATTCGATGCCGATCAGCCATGCCAGAGGCGCAAACACTATGCTCAGAATACGCTCCAGCGTGATCGGAGCGCCCGCGACATCCGGCAACAGCCCCAAAAATCCGTTCAGCAACGCCACAAGCGCCACAAACACAATCAGAATGGCGGATATGTTGAGCACCACCATCAGGCCGTCCTGCGTCCCCTTGGATATGGCATCTATACTGCCGTCATATTTGAGCGTCGTGTTGTAATCGATCGCCGCCAGTGCTTCGTTTTTTTGCTGAGGCACCATGATACGCGCCAGAACAATACCCGCCGGCGCAGAAATAATAGACGCCGCCAATACGTGTCCGGCGGCATTAGGCAGCGTATCGCGCAAAATCAGCGCATAGGCCACCATGGTCGAACCGGCTACCGTCGCCAGACCTACGGTCATCAGCAAAAACAACTCAGAACGGGTTAGCTTATCGAGATAACCGCGAATGACGATAGGGCTTTCGATCATGCCCAGAAAAAGATTGCAGGCGACCGCCAGCGCCGAAGCGCCCCCTAAGCCCATTGTTTTTTCAAACACAAAGCCAAAGCCGCGAATGACCCACTTCAGCACGTTCCAGTGCCACAACAGCGCCGACAGCGCCGAAATCACCAGTATCAGCGGCAGCACCTGAAAGGCGAAGACAAACAAGGCCCCCTGATTCTCCACGACATAGGGCTGAGGCCCGCCCGCCAAATAGCCGAAAATAAACTGCGTTCCCGCCAGTGTCGCCGCATTCAGTGCGTCAACGGCACTGTTAATGCCTTCGAGCAGGGCCTTGGACTGCGGAAACCCGAAAAAGACCAGCACCAGCACCACCTGCGCCGTTATGCCGCCCAGCACCAGACGCCAGGGAAACTGTCGCCGGTTTTCCGACAAAGCCCAGCATACCGCGATCAAAACAACTATACCCAGCAGGCTCTGGGCATTCAGCCAACCATAAGACATCATATCCGTATTCCCTGAACCGGTGCCACAGATGCGCATCAAAGACACATCATCGCACAAGCGGTTTTTCCGCGCACTGAGCATTAATCGTTTCACATGACAAAAACGCGACAATTACAGATGACAAATCATGCAGTTGACCTGTAGTCTCAGCGGAACTAATGCCTGAAATGCCGCCCCTGAACCTGAGGACAAGACGTGAGCGCTCCTTCCCCCAGCAATGACGCCACTACCCGCCACCTTCTGGTGGTCGATGATGATGATCGCATCCGTAATCTGCTTAAGGAGTTTCTGAGCCGTCAGGGGTTCCGCGTTACGGTGGCCGCCCACGCTGATGCGGCGCGACGTATGCTTCAGCTTCTGGATTTCGATCTGCTGATTCTTGATGTGATGATGCCGGGCGAAGATGGCTTCTCTCTATCCAAATGGGTGCGCTCGAACTCAAATGTGCCGATCCTGATACTGACGGCACGTGGCCTGCCGGATGACCGGATCATGGGCCTGAGCATCGGGGCCGATGACTATCTGTCCAAGCCTTTTGAGCCGCAGGAACTTCTGTTGCGTATCGAAGCCATCTTGCGGCGTACGGGTGTGAAACCAGCCCTGCCGAAATCCATCAATATGGGCAGCTTCGCCTTTGATCTGGAGCGGGCCGAACTGACCAAAAACGGGTCACTGGTACGCTTGACCGAGGCCGAGGCCCAGTTGCTGAAATATCTGGCTGAACGCGCCAATGTGCCTGTGGATCGTCTGGATCTGGCCAAGGACAGCGTCGATACAACCGGCCGTGCCGTCGATGTTCAGGTGACGCGTCTGCGGCGCAAGATCGAGCAGGATCCTAAAAACCCGCGCTACCTGCAAACCGTGCGCGGCAAAGGCTATATGCTGGCGCCTGATTAATCTCCTATGCGGGCGCATTTTCGTCTTTTCAAACAGGCTATTAAACGCCGCTTCCCCCGCACCCTGTGGGGTCGTTCCCTGCTGATTATTGTTCTGCCGATTACCCTGATGCAGTTTGCGGTGACCTGGGCATTTTTTGATATGCATTGGGAAACGGTAACGGCGCGTCTGTCGGAAGGGCTTGTGGGCGACATAAGCTGGGCGGTGGATAGCTATAAGGATGATCCTACGCCTGAGAACATGGCCAAGATCGCTGCCGCTGCGCAAAAATCCATGCAGTTGTCTATTGTCTATCAGCCAGATCGCAAACTGCCGGACAGTCGCCGCCGTAACGCCTGGACGGCCCTTGACCGTTCGTTGAAAAGCGCGCTCGAAGCGCAACTGGATGATCCGTTCTGGTATGAAACCACCCGCTATCAGGGCGCGGTTGATATCCGGGTCGCGGTCGATGGCGGCGTCATGCGTATCATCGCTCCGCGTGAGCGTGCCTTTGCCACCCGCGCTCACATATTCATATTGTGGATGGGCGGGGCGACCCTATTGCTGACGACTATCGCCATCCTGTTTATCCGTAATCAGGTCAGGGCAATCGAGCGTCTGTCCAATGCCGCAGAAAAATTTGGTCGGGGCGACGATGACCCGGACTTCAAGCCCTATGGGGCCTCCGAAGTCCGTGCAGCGGCTCAGAACTTCATCAAGATGAAAGAGCGCATTCAGCGCCACATCGATCAGCGCACGACGCTTCTGGCCTCGGTTAGCCACGACCTCAGGACGCCCCTGACGCGTCTAAAGCTTGAACTGGCCATGGCCCCTCAGGATGAGGCGAACGCCCGCATGAAGCAGGACGTGTCTGAAATGGCCTATATGATCGATGAATATCTGGCCTTTGCCCGTGGCGAAATGCAGGAAAGCCCGCAACCGGTCTCGGTCAACCAGCTTATCCAGACGGTGATTGACGGGGCCGTACGCGCAGGCCACAGCCCTGAGTTCACCCCCATGCCCGAAGATGTCGTCTTGCCTTTGCGTGAGATGGCGATTTCACGCGCGCTTTCCAATCTGGTGCTGAACGGCTTCCATTATGCCGGTTATGTGCAGGTTTCAGCCTCCGTCGAATATAAGGCCAATGGCAAACAGTCCCTGCATATCTATGTGGATGACAATGGCCCCGGCATTGCGCCTGAAAAACGCGAAGACGCCATGACGCCTTTTTCGCGCCTTGATGATTCGCGCAACCAGAACAAAAAAGGCGTGGGTCTGGGGCTGGCTATTGCCCGCGATACGGTCAGAGGCCACGGGGGTGAGTTGCGGCTTGATCAAAGCCCACTGGGCGGATTACGCGCTGACATCGGTATTCCGATCACATAAAAGCCAGAATGCGACTGTAAGCGACGCGAAATTTTCATCCAAGACCGTGCCATGATCCGTTCTCTGACTGCCTTAACCATTGCCGCCGCTACCTTTCTGGGCAGTTGCGCCACCACGCCTGCGCCCACCGTAGTGGCGCCTGTGGTTATTCCGTCTTCGCTGTCTCCACAGCCGATCTTGCTGTTTGATGTCAATAAGAACGGGCGCAAGCTGTTCACCCTGAACGATGAATTCCCCTATTGTGACAAGGCGACGGGCAAGGTGATCGTGGTGCCCAAATGGTTCCGCACCGACTTCGCCTCTGTGCCTTGGTTTGGTCAGTTTGCCGTCAGTTCCGACGGCCCGACGATCCGCGCCGCCATTATTCATGACTGGCTTTATGCCATTGGCGAACCAAATAAACGCAAGGAAGCCGACGATATCTTCTATCGCGCCATGCGTAAGTGGAACGTCAGCGAAGTCGAAGCGCAGATTGCCTATCAGGCCGTGCGCAATGGCGGTGAACGTGGCTATGGCCTGCCATCCGACTGGGTGTTTGTAAATCCGGCCCAGCCCGACAAGCGTATCCCTGCCCCCTTCGTTAAGCCCAAGACCGGCGTGGTCATGGTCATGCCGCAGTGTAAAGGCTTTGAGGAAATGGTCGCCAAGGGCTGGAAGGCTTATGGGCCTAAACCCGTCGCCCCTGCGCCCGCGCCCAAGAAATCACGCTTCGGGATCGGCTGATTAGCCTAGATACTACCTGTCAGAAACGCCCAGAACAGCCTGAGGCGTTGCCCCAGTGGCCCGCGTCTGTGGCCCGTCCAGCGATCAGTCGCCAGTGTCGCGGGTAAGGCCAGAGGCAGCAGCTTGGGCGACAGGGTTTTTATGGCCTGACGGGCTTCGCGATACAGGTGACGGTATTCGCTGTCGCCCGCTTCATCCATGTTGATCAGGCCCGCCGCACGCATCTGCGCCAATCCCGCGAATCGCACAGGCGCAATCAGGGCCGCATTATCGGCCTCAGGGGCGACCACAGAGGCCATCTGCCGGATAAGGTTTACATCCGCGGCATCCACCAGTTCCAAAGCCTGTTTCAGGCTAAGGCGGCCCTCCTCAAGCAGTACGCGGTGTACCTCAATAGCGCTGCGGAACGCCTCGGCCTCAAGATCCCGATCCCTGATCAGAGTCTCAAGTACCGTGCTCAACGGGTGGTAACGCACCTTTCGGCCATCAGCGATTTCATCAATCGCCTCATACCACCAAGTGTAACGGATATCCCCCAAAAGCGGCTCGGAAACCTTTTGCGGAACCTCACGCAGTAGTTCGAGAAACGCCGCCACCGCCAGAGCCTGCGCCCTGAGTGCTTCATTATCAATGAAGGCATAGCTCAGGCGCAGAATCTCATCACGAGGTTCGGTTTCAGTATCAGTTACCTGAGTGGTCATCAGGGGCGCGGTACACTCTTGGGCTTATGCCCCCCAAGATCGACCACCTCGACCTGACCCGGATTGCGGTTCACACCCCACAGCAGGATGATGGGTGCCGCCACATAGATCGATGAATAGGTACCGATAACCACACCAAAGATAAGTGCCACCGAGAAGACGTACAGAACATCGCCGCCCAGAATAGTCAGGCCCAGAAGCGCGCCGACCGTTGTAATACCGGTCATAATGGTACGCGACAGGGTCTCGTTAAGCGACAGATCGACGATATCACGCAGCGGCATCTTTTTGTACTTACGCAGGTTTTCCCGAACACGGTCGAACACAACGATCGTATCGTTCATCGAATAACCAATGATGGTGAGGATCGAAGCCACCGCCGTCAGGGTAAATTCAAGATTGAACAAGGCAAACAAACCAAAGGTCAGCAGCACATCGTGCAACAGGCCAATAGCCGTCGCGACACCGAACTGCCACTCAAAGCGGAACCAGATATAGACCATCATCAGAAGGATGGCACAGGCCAGCGCCAGAACACCGCCGGTCATCAGTTCGCCGGAAACCTTAGGCCCGACGACTTCGGTACGGGTAAATTCCGCGCCCTTGATCTGTTCGGCAACGTGGGTTTTGATATTTTCCACAGCCGTCGCCGGATTACCCTCAGGGGTACCGAAACGGATCGAGGCTTCGTTACCGTTAGAACCCACTGCCTGAACCTGAATGTCATGCAGATCAAGCGCTTCGAGAGTCGAACGTACCTGCCCCAGATCTACCTGACCGGTGCTGGTGCGCATTTCAAGCACAGTACCGCCCTTGAAATCCACGCCACAGTTCAGACCACCACAAGGCGGGGTGAACGGATAGACCGTAAAGAATACCGAAGCGACACACAGGATCGCCGAAACAATACCCGCTGCCTTGGCATACTTCACAAAGTGGAAGTTTGTTTTCTGCGGCATCAGGCGAATAAGCGGCCATGACTTTTTCTCGGTCGGATGTTCAACCGGAACCGTCTTCGGACGCTTGGTGCGATACCACCAGGCCAGCAGAACCTGCGTAATAAAGACCGCCGTAAATACCGATGTAAGCACACCGATCGACAGGGTCCACGCAAAGCCGCGCACCGGCCCTGCCCCGAAGAAGAACATGATGATCGCCGCACCAAGTGTCGTCAGGTTGGCGTCGATAATGGTTTCCATAGCGCGGCTGAAACCGGCATCCAGAGACCCGATAACATTGCGCCCTGAGCGGATTTCATCGCGGATACGCTCATAGATAAGCACGTTGGCGTCAACGGCCATTGCCAGCGTCAGAATCAGACCGGCAATACCCGGCAGGGTCAGGGTCGCCTGAGTCAGCGACATAGCCGCGATCAGCAGGATCAGGTTCACAAAGATGGCGACAATAGAAATGCCACCGAACAGGAAGCCATAGGCCAGAACCATGAACACCAGAACCGAAAGGAAGGCGACCACTGTCGAAATCTGGCCCTTGGCAACCGAGTCGGCCCCAAGTTCAGCACCAACGGTACGTTGTTGTTCAACATTCAGCGGCGCCGGCAATGCACCCGCCTTAAGGACGTTCACCAGTTCGGAGGCTTCCTGATAGGTGAAGTTACCCGTAATCTGCCCCTGACCGCCGGTGATGGCGCTGCGGATATTCGGTGCCGAAACAACCTGACCATCAAGGATAATGGCAAAGGGCTTACCGATATTGGCCGCGGTCGCGTCGCCGAATTTGCGCGCGCCCTGAGAGTTAAAGCTGAAGGAAATGGCGGGTTTCTGGAATTCATCGGTAGAAACCGACGCATTGGTCAGGTCATCACCCGATACGATAATACGCTTCTTAACCGCTACGACTGACGACAGGTTCGGATCCATGCTCGGCAGCAACTCAGTGCCCGGCGGAATACGACGCGCTTCGATATCAGCCGGAGTTACGGTGACATCGACCATCTGGAAGGTCAGTTTGGCGGTCGTACCAATAACGCGCTTAAGCTGTTCAGGGTCGCTTTCACCGGGGGCCTGAACGACGATACGATTCGTGCCCTGACGCATAATGGTCGGTTCTTTGGTACCCAGATTATCGATACGCTTACGCACCACCAGAATAGACGCGTCCACCGCAGCCGAAGCTTCGGCATTACGGCCTTCACGTGTAAAGGTCAGGCGAATGGTCTGATCGGGGCCTTTGGCAATCGTCACATCGCGCACCGACTGGTTTTGCGGCAAAGGCATGGACAGGTTAGCCAGCGCCTTTTGGGCGGCATCAACCTGTGTTGCGTCAGTAATACGAACGCTTACGGTGTCACCACTGATGCTTGGGCCGGAGAAGGCAATACGGTTATCACGCAAACGCGCCCGTACATCTTCGGTCAGGTTCTGCGTCTTTTCACGCGCCAGAGCATCGGTATCGACCTCAAGCAGCAGTTCAGACCCGCCTTGCAGATCAAGCCCAAGGTTGAGCGTATTTGGCGCGACAAAGCCCTTAAGATTGTCCCTGACGTTTTGTGGCAGGAAATTTGGCAACGACAAATAAATGCCGACCAAAGTGACCAAAGCCACCATAATGATTTTCCAGCGGGAAAGTTCCATCATCAGCGTGTGCCCTTAAAGGCTTGGCCCGGACGCCTCAGACGCATCACGGGTGAACATAAAACAAGGTCTGCCCCTAAGGGCAGACCCACATAACGGTAGAGGTCAGAATTAAGACACTGTCGGGGTTGAATTGGCCGCTGCCGGCTCACCCTTGGCGCGGACTTCGGAGACAAGGCCCTTAACCACACGGACATTCACACCCGAAGCGATTTCGATCATTACTTCAGCGTCTTCAACGCGGGTAATCTTGCCGATAATACCGCTGGACAAAACCACCGTATCATTTCGCTTCAGACCGGCGATCTTGGTTTGATGTTCCCTTGCACGCTTTTGTTGCGGGCGAATGATAAGGAAGTACATCAGTGCGAAAATCGCAACGAAGGGCAGAATACTGACGATAGGGTTGTTCGGATCCAAGGCGGGGTTCTCCTGATATCTGTTATAAGCCGCTTGCGTTGATATAGCCGGCCTTAGATAGGCGCAACATAAAAAACGTCAATGGGGCCATCAGACACTTATCAGGGCAAAACCAGCGACGGATCGATCGGCTTGGCAATATCTGTGGACGGCGTGTAGCGGATTTCAAAATGGAGCTGCGGTTTATCCACCGCCCCGGTGCGCCCTAGCGTGCCAATGGTTTCCCCCTGCGCCACCTTCTGACCGGTCTTCACCTTGATCGAAGCCATATGCAGGTAGCCGCTGTAGAAGCCATCATCATGTTTGATGTAGATGGTATTCCCAAGCTCTTTCATCTGATCGCCCACATAGATGACCGAACCCGCAGCGGTGGAAACAACCGGCGCCCCTTCCGGCCCGCCGATATTGATACCGTCATTGCGTACATTGGTCGCCAGTTGCCCAAACGGCACCAGAATCTGCCCCTTATAAGGCCAGATAAAGCGCCCCTTACCCAGTCGTACAATCTCGGCCTGATTAGGGAACGCACCCGATGCCGCAGGCTTTGGTGCCGGTGTCGCTGCGGGCTTTGGGGCTGGCGTCGCAGTGGTCGTCGTCGCAGCCGCTGGTGGGGCAACGACCGGTTTTGGGGTCGTAGCTGGCGCGGTGGAAGCTGGCACAACCGGCTTGGCCGCAGGGGCCGCAGCCGCCGCAGTGGCAACATTTGTAACCTTTACCATGCCTGTACCCGTGGCACGTTCTTCAACGCCCTTATCTACGGCGGTTTGGGGTAAAAGGATTTTCTGACCGGGACGCGTGACCGAACTCGCCTCAAGGCCATTCAACTGATAGATCGTGCGGATAGGCACGCCGAACCGACGCGAGACCCCGAACAAGGTGTCACCGGGCTGAAGCGAATAGCTGTATCCAGCCGCAACGGTCTGAGTGTTCGCCGCTGTCGGGGGCGGCGGCGGGGGTGGCGTCTGAGAAGATGAAGCGGGCGGCGCAAGTGGCGTCGAGACAATAGCGCCATGACTGCCGGTCGCATTGATGCTCGGCCCCTCGTCCTGCGCTTCATAAGGTGAGGTCTGAGGCCCAATCGGCATAGGCTTCGTTTCGGCCGTAGCGGGCGTATCCTGCATATAGATCGGATACTGCGGCTTTGCTGACTGTGTTTGCGAACAGCCAACCAGACACAGGACGCTCACCAGACCGACTCCACGTCCGATCCACTGCCCTGACCATGGCTTCACGGATTGAATTTCATTGGTCACGGCGCGCATCAACAAATCTCCCGACGCTTTGGGTTAACGGTTCATTCACGATACTTATGTGCCAATTATGGATAACGAAAGGTTATCAAGACCGTTAATCGGCAGGGGTTTGGGGAATAAGATCAAAAATAATACCTGACTTTGCATCCGCCACCGTGTCGGCGGACATTAAGTAACAGGAAGGGGGCACAGACGTGTCACCCGCTAATCAGAGGACACATTATGGAAAACCTGTTTCATGCCTATTGGTGGCTGATTTTTCCAGTGCTCGGGATGCCACTGGGCATGGGCATGGGCTACTGGGCCATCTATAACCAGCATAAAATCAAGAGCGAAAAGATTCGCCTGATCCATGCCTATCTGGAACGGGACAAAGAACCCCCAGCCGAGTTGCTGGCCGAACTGAACGACACCCCCAAGTCATCCGAGAAAGACAGCCTGACATCAGTTGCCGTTTTCAGTGCCCTTAGCGCCGCTTTTGGCTATTTCGGCCTCAGCGCGCACGACAAGGTTTTCATCGCTATGGCCATCGGCTTTGGGATCGGCGCAGTCATTGCCCTGATTTCAGTGATCATCAAACACAAGCTGGGCAAGGGCTGATTGATGTCCGATGCCCGTCTCGACAGGGCACGCAAAGGCTCGTCACAGGCCTTTGCGCAACTGGTGTGCGAACATCAGCAGGCGGTGCGGCTGTTCCTCAGACGTCTGGTATCTGTCCCCGAAGATGCCGACGATCTGGCTCAGGAGAGCTTCGTCACCGCCTGGCAGAAACTTGACGCCCTTGAGCAAGGCGTCTCTTTTCGTACATTTGTCTGTGGCATAGCCTATCGCAAGGCATTGAATGCGCGCCGCAAATGGCAGCGTCACAGCACCCGTGACACGCAGTGGCACAGCCTTCAACCCGATACGGCACTGCCCGAACATGAAACGCGCCTGTCACTTGATGCCGCTCTGAAACAGCTTCCGCTCGAACAACGCGCCGCCGTTTGCCTTTGCGTTGCCGAAAACCACAGCCATGCCGAAGCCGCCGCCATTCTCGGACTTCCCATCGGCACGATAAAGTCGCATATTAAAAGAGGCCGTGAACGCCTTTGTGAGTTACTCGGAGTACCTGCCCATGAGCAATGACCCTCTAAAAGCGCTGTTTGAAGCCGATGCAAAGCGCGTCACACAGGTGCCTGCCCATGATCCGGCTTTTCAGGTACGCGTGCTGGAGCGGATCACACACAAACGCTATCGCCAGCAACAGATCAGACTTGCGCTGAAATGGGGATTGCCCAGCCTGGCCGCCCTGCCCCTCATCCCCTATCTGGCGGATGGCTTCTCACAGATTGATGCGCAGGATGTCCTGATAAGCCTTGGGGTGATGCTCACCCTGCCCGCTTTTATCTTGCTGTTCCGCAAGGGCCTGAGGTTCTAGCCTCAGGCCTCCTTGGCGACACCGGCGATCAGCGGCACAAAGCGCACCTCACCCAGATCCTCGGTCAGATAGTTGTCGTCTTTGCGCGTATAACGCAGCAGACGCTGCACCGAGCCGCGCCCTTGCGGCCCGACCATAATGCCGTTGTTTTTCAGCTGCGCCAGAAGCGGCAGAGGTTCTTCGGGTAAGGCAGCGGTCACCAGAATACGGTCAAACGGTGCCTGTTCCGGCCAGCCGTCCCAGCCATCTCCGAAACGATAGATGATGTTTTCCAGCATCAGGCGTTTGTGGCGCGTTTCGGCCTCAACCATCAACGACCGGTAGCGCTCGATCGTGTACACATAGCGCACCAGACGCGACAGGATCGCCGTCTGATAGCCCGATCCTGTACCGATTTCCAGAACCCGATGCCGCCCCTCAAGCTTAAGGGCCTGCGTCATCAGCGCGACAATATAGGGCTGAGAGATCGTCTGGCCGCAGTTAATCGGAATGGCCGAATCTTCCCATGACCGATCCAGAAACAGGTCAGGTACAAACAGGTCACGCGGCGTATATTCCAGCGCATGCAGCAGGCGATCGTCCGTAATGCCCTGCGCCTTAAGGCTGGTCAGCAGGCGCTCAATACGCGTTTGCGGCGCTTCGCCTGCGCTTTCATCAATCATTGACAGACTCCGACCTGACAACCTTTTTAGGCACCGCCCCACCTATAACACCTTTGAACGAATTAAGCGTTTCATAATGGGTCAGGTCAAGATGTAATGGCGTAACTGAGATACGGTTTTCGGCAACGGCCTTAAGGTCAGTACCGTCCAGAAGCTGGTTTTCCTGCGCTTCAAAATCGAGCCAGTAATAGTCACGCCCACGCGGATCAACACGTTTGACGGCATGCAATTCGTGCAGGTCACGGAACCCCTGACGGGTCAGTTCAACCCCGGCCACCACATCGTCATCACAGTCTGGGAAGTTAATGTTGAAGATGATCTTTTTGTGCCAGCCTTTTGATAACAAAGCGCTGATCACCGGCGCTCCGTGATGGCGTGACGCTTCCCACTGGGCTTCGACATCCATATCAAAATCCAGACATTGCGACAGGGCAATTGACGGTACCCCAAGGCTCATGCCCTGCAAAGCGCCCGCGACCGTGCCCGAAAGCGTCACATCCTGCGCCAGATTAAAACCGCGATTAACCCCCGACAGCACCAGATCAGGCGGCGATGGCAAAAGGTCATTGACGGCAATCTGAACGCAGTCGGTCGGTGTGCCGTTTACCGCAAAAGTTTTCTCGTCACGACGAATGGCCCGCAGCGGGTCATGCAGAGTGATACCCCTGCCCTTGCCCGATTGCTCATATAAGGGCGCACAGGTCCAGACATCGTCGCTCAGGGCGCTGGCAATCTCATGCAGCACCTTCAGGCCATAGGCGTCGATACCGTCGTCATTGGTCAGAAGAATACGCATAGATACAGTCTCCGGCTTACCCGATGTGCGTCAGGCCGCCCATATAGGGTTGCAATACGGACGGAATGGCGATGCGCCCGTTTTCGTCCTGATAGTTTTCCAGAATGGCCACCAGCGTCCGGCCAACCGCCAGACCCGAGCCATTAAGCGTATGGGCAAAGCGCGTGCCTTTTTCGCCGGTTTTGCGGATACGGGCATCCATGCGACGGGCCTGAAAATCACCGCAGTTCGAGACGCTGGAGATTTCGCGATAGGTATCCTGAGACGGCAACCACACCTCAAGGTCAAAGGTCTTACGCGCCCCAAAGCCCATATCGCCGGTACACAGCAACATGGTGCGGAACGGCAATTCCAGCTTTTTCAGGATGGTTTCGGCATTATCGACCATACGATCGTGCTCAGCCGCAGATTGCTCCGGCGTGGTGATCGACACCAGCTCGACCTTCTGGAACTGATGCTGACGGATCATGCCCTTGGTGTCACGACCAGCAGACCCCGCTTCAGCACGGAAGCAGTTGGTCAGGGCCGTCAGGCGCAGCGGTAGTTCTTCTTCAGACGTGATGGCTTCGCGCACCAGATTTGTCAGAGATACTTCAGCGGTCGGGATGAGGTAGTGTTCAACCGTAGTCTTGAACAAATCTTCTTCAAACTTCGGCAATTGCCCTGTACCGAACAAGGCATGGTCACGCACCAGAACCGGTGGATTGACCTCCAGATAGCCATGCTCAGCGGTTTGAACGTCCAGCATCCACTGACCAACAGCGCGCTCAAGCCGCGCCAGTTGCCCCTTAAGGACAACGAACCGCGCACCGGAAATCTTGGCGGCGGCTTCAAAATCCATCATCGACCCAAAAGAGGCCTTCAGCGCCTCGCCCAGATCGGCGTGATCCTTAGGCGCGAACCCCAGCTTTGTCGGCGCGCCATGCTTGCGCACCTCGACGTTACCGGCTTCGTCTTCGCCTTCAGGGACATCTTCAAACGGCAGGTTCGGCAGAGACGCCAGAAGGTCGCGCAGGTCGGTATCCGCCTTACGCTCATCGTCCTGCGCCGTCGCAATGCCGCCTTTTAGCGCCTCAACCTCGGTCATCAGTTCCGACGCGCGGGCTTCGTCTTTTTGCGCCTTGGCCTTGCCGATTTCGCCCGACAGCTTTTTCAACTGCGCCTGATTGGTTTCAAACGCCGTCTTGGCGGCACGAAGGGCTTTGTCGAGGGACAGGAGTTGCTCAACATCAGCGGTCGCGGATGTGCGGCCACGCGATTCCCAGCCCTTGATATAGGTTTCAGGTGTTTCGCGGAGGGCTTTGATATCGTGCATCTTATGTCTCTGACAGGTTTTATTATCCCTCCCCGTTTACGGGGAAGGCGGCGTAGAGCGCAAGCAAAATGAAGGCAGAGGAAAGCCCCTGCCCTTAGTCCTTGCGCCGATGTTCAATAATCTTCACGCACCAGATCGAAATCTCGTACAAAAGCACAATCGGTATCGCCAGCATCAACTGCGAAATCGGATCCGGCGGCGTAACAATCGCGGCCACAACCACAATCCCCAGAATCGCATAGCGGCGACCTTCGCGCAGCAGCTTGGATGTCACCATGCCGGACAGACCCAGCAAGGTCAGTACCACCGGCAACTGGAAACACAGGCCGAACGCCAGCATCAGTGTGGTGATAAGCGAAAGATATTCCGACACCTTCGGCAGCAACTGAACCGACACATTGCCATCACCGATAATCTGCTGGTTCAGCGAGAACCACAGAACCATCGGCAGAATGATGTAATAGACCAGCAACGCCCCGATAACGAACAGAACCGGTGCCGCAATCAGGAACGGTATAAAGGCGTTGCGTTCGCGCTTATAAAGCCCCGGTGCCACAAAGCGATATATCTGCCAGGCCAGCACTGGAAAGCTTAAGATCACCGCGCCAAAGCCGGCCATTTTCATTTTGGTGAACAGAAACTCAAGCGCGCCCGTTGAGATAACCTCGACCGGCGGCACTTCGCCTACCGACTTCAGACCCAACAGCACCCAGATCATATCAAAAGGGCCAGCCCCATGACCGTGATTCGCACGGGTTGCAGTGAACATGGCGTTCGCCACTTCAAACGGATGCAGCAGGAATACATAGATTTGCGGCGAGAAATAAAAGCAGACCACAAAGGTCAGTGCGAACGCCACCACCATCCAGATCAGACGCGAACGCAACTCGATCAGGTGATCCATTAACGGCGCGCGCGACGCCTCTATGTCGGCCTCATCCGGATCAAAATCAGGATCGGCAGGCACAATATCCTTAGTCATGTGTCACCTTCGCGGGCGTCACCTTCGCGGGAGCCGTCTTTTTAGGGGCCGTTTTCTTTTGAGGTGTTTTCTTAGCCGCCGCTTTCGCAGGGGCAGCCTTGGCAGGTGCTGCCTTAGCCACGGGCTTATCCGCAGCCACCGCCTTTTTACGTGGCGCGCGCGCTGGCTTTGCCGGAGCGGCTGCCTCAGCCTGCGCCTGCAAGGCCGCAGCCTTGGGCGACAAAACCGGCTTTTCGAGCATCGGATCGTCGTCAATCACTGACGGACGCCCCAGATCGTCTTCGTCAGGCGACGGCACATCCTTGGCGGCGCTGTAGGAAGGGCCGACCGGTTTGATATTGTGGTCGATTTCCGTTTCGATCTTGCGCATATCTTCGCGGATATCGTCGATCACGGGCGACACCGACTGACCGGAGCGCAGGGCCTCAACCTCTTTGCGCAGGTCATCGAGTTCCGACTGACGCGCCATATCTTCAAAACTTGTGCGGAACTCATCCGCCATTGAGCGCATTTTGGCGACAAAGCGCCCCAACTGCCGCAACAGCTTGGGCAAGTCCTTTGGCCCCACGACAATGAGCGCCACAATCGCAATCAGTATAAGCTCAGAGCCGCCTATTCCGGGAAGCATACCATCCGGCCTTTGACACAAATAAAATAAGGACAAACGCGCCGCCCGTCCACCGGTACGACGCGATGTTACATATCAGTTACGACAAGCTGAGAAGCTTATTTCTCTTCCTTGTCGGTGACGATTTTCGCGTCTTTTTTCTCGGTTTCAGGCTCGTCTTTCAGGCCATCTTTGAAGGCCCGAATGCCTTTGGCGGCATCGCCCATAAGGCCGGACAACTTACCACGGCCACCGAACAGCAACAGGGCTACAACCGCCACGATTGCCCAGTGCCAAATGCTCATCGCACCCATTTTCAACGTCTCCTACACAACTGTTTCCCCTATATAGGGATAGTTTACCCGCACATCAAAGCAAAATTGGGCCATTAAGCGGCCCTGTCCCGCCTAAAGCCTGTCATCCGTCGCGCTATCGAAGAAATCCTGCGCAAATTCGACCTGATCCTGATCATCCGGCCCGATAGGGTCTTCGGCCTCACGCCCACCCGACGGATCAGGAATGACGAAGTCAGACGGCACATTGAGATCAAGCAAGCCCGCCGCACGCATATCCGCCGCGCCCGGCAAATCCATCAGCCCAGGCAATGAGAACACCTCAAGGAAATGCTCGGTCGTGCCATAGGTCACAGGCCGCCCCGGCGTACGCCTGCGCCCCCTCAAGCGAATGAGGTTCATCTCATGCAGCACATCAAGCGTCCCGCGCGACAGACCCACACCGCGTACATTTTCAATTTCCGCCCGCGTCACCGGCTGATGATAAGCAATAATAGCCAGTGTCTCTAATGCCGCCTTGGACAGTTTGCGCGGCTCTTCGCGTTCCTCAACCATAAGATATCCAAGGTCGGGAGCCGTGCGGAACTGCCATTTGTCGGCGATGATTTCGAGCGTCACCCCACGACCGGCATAACGCGCCTTAAGTGCCGCCAGCGCACGCCCGACATCCGCCCCTTCGGGCAGACGCCTTTGCAGATCAGCCGCAGACAATGGCCCCGCCGCTGCAAACAATAAGGCCTCAATCGCGCGTTCGGTAAATTCGCTCATAACCGCTCCGCTTTCTGATCCGTTTTTTGACGCATATACAGGGCCTCAAAAGTCCCAAGCTGCTGAATCTGCAACAATCCTTCCTTGGTAAGTTCCAATGAAGCCGACAGGGTCGAGGCCAGATAGGAAGCCCGCTTTGGCCCATGCGCATTGACCGGCTGTGGTGCAATATCCTCTAAGGGCGTCCAGTCGGTCAACTCAGGCAGCACGTCGCGCAGATGGTCGCGTGCCTCCTCCAGCGGATAGGCTTCGGTACGCATGCCCGGATCATAATGACGGGCGATTTCCTTTTTACGCTGCGTCACATAGGCGCTCATCAGGTCAAACAACGACACCTCAAGGCGCGACGAAGGCAGGATAACCGTCGCCTCAGGATCGCCACGGGCAAAGACATCGCGCTTCAGCTGCGGGCGGGACGTAATATTGTCGACCGCCTTGCGTATGGCCTCAAGCTTTTGCAGGCGAAACGCCAGTGCCGCCGCCAGTTCTTCGGGGGCGGCTTCTTCGGTTTGTGGCCGTTCCGGCTTGGGCAGCAGCAGGCGCGATTTCAGATAGGCCAGCCATGAGGCCATAACCAGATAATCCGCCGCCAGCGAAAACCGCAGTTTGCGCGCTTCGTGGATGAAGGCCAGATACTGCTCAGCCAGCCGCGTAATGGAGATTTTCAGCAGATCGACCTTTTGCTGGCGCGCCAACACCAGAAGCACATGCAGAGGGCCTTCGTAGCCGTCCAGATCAAGCACAAGCGCTTCGTCGGCCTCGATTTCCTGCGGTGCCTCAGCCCCGAAATCAAGCCGTTGCTGGAAAACCTCGTTTTCCAGCCCCAGACTTAAGGATTCCGTGCCGTGCTTGGGGGGCAAGGCCTATTGCGCCCCTGCATATTCCGTCGGGTCGTTATAGTCTTCGTAGTCTTCGCGAACGACCGGCGGCTTTGAGTTCAGTGCGTAATCCAGACGGGCACGGGCTTCGTCGACATTGAGCGGCTCAACCGCCGGCACAAAGCGCGCGAAAGCGGCCTCGGCACGGGCCAGAGCCTTACCCTTAAGCACCGGCGTATGCGTGGCAATGCTGCGCATTTCCTCAAGATTACCATTACAATGCAGGATAACATCGCAACCCGCCCGCAGGGCAGACTTGGTGCGCAATGTCATGGAACCGCTCAAGGCCCCCATCGACAGGTCATCACTCATCAACAGGCCCTGAAAACCGATCTTGTTACGGATCACGTCAATGACCTTACGCGATGTCGTCGCCGGATTGCGCTTATCGATCGCCGTATAGACCACATGCGCCGTCATAGCCAAAGGCAGGTCGGCATTGACACGGAACGGGAAGAAATCGGTTTCCTCAAGCTCCTTGAGCGTCGCCTTAACGACCGGCAGTTCATGGTGGGAATCCGCCAGCGCCCGCCCGTGACCGGGAATGTGCTTGATGACCGGCAGGACGCCGCCCGCCAGAAGCCCTTCGGCAGCGGCACGGCCATTAACCGCCACGGACTGCGGCGTCAGGCCATAGGCACGATCACCGATAATGTCGTGTGCGCCCGGTTGCGGCACATCCAGTACCGGCACGCAATCCACATTGATCCCAAGCATCTTGAGGTCATGCGCCATAAGACGGGCCCCCAGACGCACATATTCCCGCTGCTCATAGGGGTTGCCGCTTACGGCCTCAAAACGCGCCGCCGCCGGATAATCCGGCCAATGCGGAGGCTTAAGGCGCTGTACGCGGCCACCTTCCTGATCGATCAGGAACAGGACATGATCGTGTCCGGCCGCTGCCTTCAGGTCACGAACAAGGGCGCGCACCTGCTCAGGCGTATCAATATTGCGCTTAAAGAGGATGAACCCCAGCGGCTTATGGGCGGCAAAAAAGGTCGCTTCCTCAGCGGTTAGTTCAAGTCCGGCACAGCCAAAAATGAAAGCGCCTACGCGCTGTTTCTTATTAAATCCAAGCATTTATTTAACGAAGCAGCTCTTTCCGGCAGATTTCAGCACATTACAGAATTCCGACGCCTTTTCTTTAGACGCGAAGCCCGCAAACGAAGTGCGGTACAGGACTGTACCTTCCCGCTCGATGCGTTCAACTGATTTTGCCGTCCCGTTGAGGAATAAACCATAGTTTGAAGCAATAGCGTTATATTCACGGTCAGCAATTTCGCGTGATCCGAAGGCGCCAATCTGAACCGCTGCGGTGCCCGAAGCTGCCGGTTTTGCCGTCGCCGCAGAGGCATTGACCACGGGCGGCGTAGCGGGCTTAGCCGCAGGGGCCGCAGCCGATGACGTGGCCGTCTGGGCCGGAGGTGCAACTGTCGCCGGAGATTCAGATGTCAAAGGCCCCTTGATCGGCGCGACCGGAGCGGGCGCTTCGTTGATCACTTCGCGTGGCTTTGGCTGTTCGGCCCCTTCGGCAAAGGTCGGGCTTTCTGTGCCCAGCGCCGGATCAAGCAGATCCTCGTCACTCAGAGGCTTGGCGTCTTCGACACCGGCATCCTTATAGTCGCCGACCGGCGTGCCCACCTCAGCCACCTTACGGCTGTTGAGGCCCGAATTATAGAACAGCACCACCGCCAAAAGCAGGACCACCAGCACAATCCCAGAGGCAATCAGGGTGATCGGCGTCTGATCGCGCGTCGCCTGACGGCGGGTCTCATAGCTCAGGTGGTCTTCGGTAGGGGGCGAATAGGTGCCGCGGTCGCGATCGTTGTCTTCCATCAGACGTGTCCTTCATTCCGGTGCTTCTTTGCGTTGCCCTTAGGGCAAGCCGCGCGAATCACACGCATACAATCAGTCCATTTTGTCATCGCTATGGCTTTAAAAGAAAGCGTTTTCCAACGCAATTCCCGTCAGGTGCGCCGACAAACCTAAAGTCGTCGCATGGCATAAAGCCCTTCAGCGTTCATTTCAACCTTAACCGGCTTATCGAACAGGGCCGTCATATTCTCCGAAGTCAGCACCTGTGCCTTGGGGCCATGCATGAAAATACGCCCCTGCTTCATCAGTACAATATGGTCGATTTCCGGCAAAATTTCCTCAAGATGGTGCGTAACCATAATCACCGTCGCATCACTGAGGGTGTGTTTCAGGTAATCAAGAAAATCGGACTGCGCGGCGATATCCAGCCCAAGTGACGGCTCATCCAGCAGCAAAAGTTTAGGCCTGAGTACCATAGCCCGCGCGATCAGCACTTTACGCAACTGCCCGGTCGATAACTCACGGATGGAGCGCTCGCCCATATCGGCGATCTGCATCAGTTCAAGCGCTGCAATAGTGTGCGCACGCATTTCAGCGGTCAGGGCTTCGGGTTTATAGAAACCATAGGTGCCAAAGTGCGCAGACACCACCGAGTCAAAGACCGTCAGTCCGCCGGTCTCAAGCAGGTAATCGGCAAATTTCATCGACACCAGCGCTATGCGTTGCCGGATATCCCCCTGCGTCCAGTGGCCTTCTCCGCAAAACAGGTTCACCGGCGGGTTCTCACGGCGCATCATCGGATAGATATCGCGCATCAGTAGTCTGATGAGTGTCGATTTACCAGACCCGTTCGGGCCTATGATCGCCGTATGGCCAAACGGGGCAATCTGAAGATTGATATCCTGCAGCAACGGACGCGAGCGGATTACATCGCAATTTCGTATATCAACAAGCCACTCACGCATATTCTGTTTCCGCTACGAACGTCACAGATGGCTAATACATCAAAAGCGTTTGGCATAGCGCGAAATATTTACGCCACCAGAACAGCTCCGGTACAGCGCACGCCGTTTACCTGTGCATCCACCGTCCCAAGCCCGATCCCAAGCAGCCCCAGTAACTGATTGAGTAAAGGATCAAGCACTGTCGCCAGCGTCCCCAGAACGCCCCCCAACACTGAGGTCACAGCCCCCAGATCGATACCGGCCACCGTCAGGCTCATGCGATGAACCAGCGACGACGCCACCGAGGTTAAGGCATCATTGGTTTTAGCTGTCTTTGTTTTGCGGTTGGCGATGTCTGCTGCACTGAAGGTCAGTTTTTGCCAGCTTTCGCCCCCCAGCCTGATTTCCGACTTTGCCGTTACCATAATCCCCGCCAGATTAACCAGCGCCGCAGGGGCTACCGTCAGGTCCTTTTTGAAATCCTTGAGGTCATTGACATTTACCTTGCCGATCATCACGCGCCCTATGGAGGGTTTGAGATCAAGCGTCACACTGCGGTTAGACGGACTTGGGGCGCATCCAATCTTCGACAAGCGCGCTTCGGCAGACGCCACTTCGACTAATATGGGTAGGGTAATCAGATCGACCTTTGGCTTTGGCACCCCCAAAAGCCCGCTGATAAGCCCCCCCAGCAGATTATTAAGGCCATTCAGTCCACCGGCTTCTTTGGTCGATGCCTCAATATACAACCGTGTCTGAGCCGTGCGTAATATTGGTGCGCCTTCGTTGGTAATCGTGATCCAGGGCGAATTGTTTGGCCGCTCACCAATCGCCAGATAGGTTTTCACAGAAGCCAGTCCGGGTAAGGATGCCCCCAGATCAAGTTCCACCTGACGGTTCTTGTTGGCCAGAGCCAGCATAGCGTTCAATACGTCATCTGACCCGACCCTGACGGCGGCATCAGAAGCATCTGAAACACTGTCCTGATATCCGTAGGCCCCGATATCAATCAGTTCATTTAACTTAATTCGGGTATCTCTGATATTCGTGGCGGCAATGGCCCTGATCGGGCCTCTGGCATTGACAGACACCTGATCCGCCAGAATGGACAAGGCCTTGCCCATTGTGATCTCCGATTTCAGGACGTCATTATAATCCGCCGCCGTAAGATCAAGTTCGGTATGCAGCGCCTCGACATAGCTCAGCAAATCGACCTCAGCCCCCGCCAGTGCATTGTAATCCATTACACTTAAAGAAAGACTTGAACCGGTCAGCCCGCTGAGCAGCCCATTGACCACACCACCGTTCAGATCAAGCAACCCCGTGCCTATGCTAAAGGCCGCCAGTCGCGTCTGGGTGGCCAGAGCGGTACGTTCTATGGTCACGCTCTTTCGGTTCAGCAAAAGTTGACCGAAGAACAAGGGCGTTTCACCACGTAAGGTCACGCGTGCCGCATTAGCCGTCATATGGCCCGATGAGGCAATGAACCCTTCATGCCCCCCCTGCCCGCGTGAAGCCTCATAATGGCCGGTTTGGGTAGTGATGCTCAAAGGCCCCGCAGCTTCGGGCCAATGGTTTGCCTGAACCGTCGCCAGAGCCGCCGCCTGAGCCTGCGGCAAATCGCTTGCGGCCGAAAGAGCTGCCAGATCCGCAATGCCTTGTAACTTACGGCTTTGTAAAAACACATGCCCCATATCGATAGCCAGAGCCGCAAGAGCAATCACCAGTGTCATGGTTACCGAGGTAATGATCATTACCCCGCCACGCCGATCCTTAAGGAAATGCGCAGGCCAGTTAAAAAGGCCAGACATGTCAGTACCCGCCCCGTACAACCGAAGCCGAGCGTTCAATCGTCGCGGGCATGCCGGGTAAACTGCCCATCATATTGAAGCCTTCATCGGCCTCAGGAACGAAATGGATGCGCACCGTAAGGGTCTGACCGTTTTCCTCGACCGTCAGTTCGGAGGCTCCCGGAATGGTCAGATCATAATATTCCGATTGCCGCAAAAACAGGGCCTGCGCCCTGTCGGCCCGATCGGCCTGTGTCATACCGGCTATGGCCACACGCGCGGCATCATTTGCCATTTGTTGCAGCGCGTGTGAGGTCCAGAAATAGCTGCCGTAATTGAAAATACCGGTCAGCATCAGGATGAGTATCGGGCTGATGAGGGCAAATTCAACCGCAATCGCTCCGCTTCGGTCCTTTAGAACCGAAGCCCGTCCGGCAAGTGTCCTCAACTCAACAAATCGACCCTTCATGGCGGCGCATCTCCTCAAAGGCGGACAAACACAACCATAAATTGCCAAATAAGCGTATATAAACTACTAATGGTTGAATAATTCAACCTGACGCTTTGTCGATGAACTATTTAGCAAGCCGCATATCAGCAACCTCGGTGGCCGCCAAAAGGAAGGCGCCTACGCCGTAAAACTGTGTATCCTCATAGGTAACACCTTCGGGACGATCACTGACCGGCTGCACCCACCCCAGCTTGCCATCAGGATGCACGGCCCGTGTCAATGCGGCCCAGCCTTTGCGGATTGTCGGCTCATATTCCTTGCGATCAAGAATACCGGCATTAACGCCCCAAGCCAGTGCATAGACAAAAAAGCCGGTGCCGCTGCTTTCCGGCAGGGCCTTATTCGGGTCGGACAACAAGGACGGCGCCCAATATCCTTCGGGGGTCTGAATGGTTTTCAGCTTGGAAGACATCTCACGGAATATGCCGATATAGTAGGCGCGCTCAGGGTCGTCTTCGGACAACAGAGGTATAGTCCGCGCCAGACCGGCCAATACCCATCCGTTGCCACGGCTCCAGAACTGCTTATTGCCGTCTTCGTCACGGCGATCGAAAAAGCGCGAGTCACGGAAAAAGAGGTGTTCTTCTGTGTCATAGAGATAATCGGTCGCGGCACGGAACTCCTGTTTCGCATAGTTTGCATAGGCCGGATTACTCGTGACCTTTGACATTTCGAACCATACCGGCGGGGCCATAAATAGCGCGTCACACCAGCACCAGCGATCCGAACAGTCCCTGCCCGTGCCATATTCTGTGTGCACAAGATCCCCCTTGGGCTGGGTGATCAGGATGCGATCCAGCGTCGCCTGCGTCGGCTTAAGGGCCGCCGGCCCGACACCATTACGCGCAGCCCAGAAATAGGACTGGGCAATTACATGGTCATCGGCATGAAAAATCCGGTTCCCCATTTGCCACCTGTTAGCCACGCCACGTGACAGGATAACCTTTTTATAGTGCGGCTTGGGGCTATGCTCCGCCAATTCGACAAGACCGACAAACAAAGCGCCCTGAACCCATCCTCTGGGGTCGGGCGTGTCTCCCGAAGCCTTGGCCGGAACTTCTCCGCCTGCCATGGTCGCCAGTTGGTAATCCGCCACCTTTTCCGCCAGCGCCATTACGGCCTCAGGCTTGTAGCTTACCTCCTGCGCCATCACAGACGCAGGCCAGACCAACGCCAGCGCACAGGCCAGCCCCAAAAAAGGTTTCATGGTTTCACTCCTGTGGGTAGCCCCCTTACGACGGGGAACGTGATTTGCGTGGCACATCTGCTGCGCAAATCACGTTCAGACGCACCTTAATTGTATGACTATTTCATTTTCAGCGACCTGACCAGCCCCTCATTCAGTTTTGACGAACAACTTCAAAACCGTGGGCGCCGGTATGTCGCGTCTTGGTAAATCACGCTGTGGAGGGAATGTGACCCAGCCCAGAACATAGGTCTTATTACCCCTTCGCGCCTCAATCGTATTGATCTGCTGGCCATCCTCACGCGTAAAATATGGCTCAAGTTCCGTGGCCCGACCATACACCTTACGCTCTTCGATCAGGCTCAGGTCATCCGAACGAATATCAAAGCTTATATGCTGGCCCAGACGGATAACCGGCACGCTTAATCGGCCATTTGCTTGCGGACGCGCGCCCTCAACGAAAATCTCGCTATTGAGCGAACCGCCACCGGAGAAATCCCAGCGATAATCCCGCCACTGACTGACCTGCTTTCGTTCCCAATGCTGACCTGTATATCGTGCGACCCAAATCTGAGTGTCACCGTCAGAATCATATTTGTGATAGGTGATCATGGCTCGTCCCTGATCATCAAAGCCGACCACAGTGTTGTTGTTAATCATCCCGCCCTTAACCGGCACCGGATCAACAATCTCGGCCTCCCCAAGCCTTATGGGCAGCGTAAGCGGCGTGCCATCGGCCTTTTGCCAGCTAATCAGATCAGGGCTTTTCGCATAACTTAAGTCATGATTGGTATCGGCCATGGGCGTATCACGCCACACCCAGGCTATGTGAAACAAACCATCAGGCCCCTTAACCGGTCCCATGAAATAGGCATTATATTTGCCCTCACCGTCCACCAGTGGGGCTGAGGTCAGGCGCCGCCATTCTCTGACCTTATCGTCATAGATATTATAGATTTCATCTCCGCGCCCGCTGGTGCCGTCACGATATTTGAAAATCAGATCCCCTGCCTGATTTTGCAAAAATACCGGATAGGTCATGGCCGCCTCACGCTCAGGGCCGACCATGGTGTCAACCCGTCGGAGGGTTCGCACATCCCCTGAGGTATCGCTGCGGAAATAGGTGAGCGGATCAACATGCATATTGCCTGCAACATGCAGCGCCCCTTGCCGATCCAGACTCATGGCGATCAGGTTATGACTGTCCCACCCAAGCCATGTATCCACCTTATGATAGACCCAGTGCGCCGGATTGTTCAAAGGACGCTGCGCCACGGTCAGTTGGCGATTGGCATCATAATAGGCCACATAGACATGGGTATCCGAGAGCTCGATATCGAAACCCACGCTATGTCCGGACCAAACCCGATCGATGGCTTCCTCAGCCTGAGCACAAGGCACCACCAGAACCATACACATCATGACTGCTGACAAAAACAGACGCTGGATCACCCTAATGCCTCCCATGCTGATATATTTTATTGCCCACAGGCTATTACATTGATCTGCAATCCCAAGCGCCTATATTCATCGCACAAAACACCAGAAGGGAAGCCCGGTGGACTCAATCATCAGCGTTAAGGGTCTCGAAAAGACCTACAAAAGCGGGCACAACGCGCTTAAAACCGTCGATCTTGAGATAGAACGTGGCGAAATCTTCGCTCTGCTTGGTCCAAATGGCGCGGGAAAGACGACGCTGATTGGCATCATCTGCGGATTGGTGCGTAAAACAGCCGGTTCGGTCATTGCTGATGGCTACGATATTGAAAAAGACTTCCGTAAGGCCCGCGCCCGTATCGGTCTGGTGCCGCAGGAACTTTCCGCCGATATGTTTATCACCGTATGGCATTCGGTAAAGTTCAGTCGCGGCCTGTTTGGGCTATCTGATAATGATGCCTATCTGGAAAAAATTCTGCGCGATCTGTCGCTGTGGGACAAAAAAGACGCCAAGATTGCCTCACTAAGCGGCGGCATGAAACGTCGCGTGCTGATCGCCAAGGCCCTGTCGCACGAACCATCCATCCTGTTTCTCGATGAGCCGACCGCTGGTGTCGATGTCGAGCTACGCCGCGATATGTGGCAGATGGTGCGCCGCCTGCGCGAACAGGGCGTGACGATCATCCTGACCACGCACTATATCGAAGAAGCCGAAGACATGGCTGATCGCATTGGCGTCATCAACAAGGGTGAAATCATCCTGATCGAAGACAAGCAAACCCTGATGCGCAAACTGGGGCAGACCGAAGTGATTGTCGGCCTTAAGGAACCGCTTGAGGCCATCCCCGCAAACCTGAGCGATCCGGTCGGCACATTGTCTGCGGATGGCCTGACTCTGACCTATGTGCTTGAGGGCGAAAATGCCGAAGATCAGGGCGCAGAGCTTATCAAACGCCTGTCGGCTTCGGGACTGGATTTCCGCACACTGAACATGAGCCGCTCCTCGCTTGAGGACATTTTTGTCAATCTGGTACACACCGAGCACGCTGGGGCAGGCATATGAACCTCAATTCCATCAAAGCCATCTACCTGTTCGAACTCGGGCGTACCTGGCGCACCCTGTTTCAGAGCATTGCGTCTCCGGTGCTTTCGACCTCGCTCTATTTTGTTGTGTTTGGCTCAGCCATCGGCGGCCGCATGGAAGAGGTTGGCGGCGTGTCTTATGGTGCCTTCATTGTGCCCGGCCTGATTATGCTGACCATTCTGACCGAAAGCGTGTCCAATGCGTCTTTTGGTATCTATTTGCCGCGCTTTACCGGAACTATTTACGAGATACTCTCGGCACCGATATCCGTGGCTGAAACCCTGATCGGCTATGTCGGAGCCGCCGCTACAAAATCGCTGATTATTGGCCTTATTATATTGGCCACGGCGCGCTTGTTTGTCGATTATCAGGTACTTTATCCGTTGGCGATGATCGGGTTCCTGATCCTGATCTCTGTGACCTTTAGCCTGTTCGGCTTTATTCTGGGCATTTGGGCGGATGGTTTTGAGAAGCTCCAGATCGTACCGATGCTGATTCTTATGCCACTTACCTTTTTGGGCGGCACTTTCTATTCCATTTCCATGCTGCCTCAGGCGTTTCAGACCGTCACCCTGTTCAATCCGGTCGTCTATCTGGTCAATGGTTTCCGCTGGACGTTCTACGGACAGGCCGATTTCAACATCTTTGTAAGCCTGGGCATGACACTGGTGTTTATGGCCATCTGTATCGGCATCATCAGCTGGATTTTCAAAACCGGTTATCGCTTGCGTAACTGATGCGGTATTTGCGTACGCGCGTACACAAAACTGTATCTTCTTTGCATCATCACACCCAAAAACGTCACATTTCACAGAGTGTGCGCACCGAATTTGCGCGTTTAGCGCGCGTAAAGCTACGCGCAATAACCTGATTTTAATTAGTATTTATCACAGTCCCATTATGTGGACATTTCCGCATCTATAAATGGCATTAATGTGACTTTCGGGCGTATTGCCAAATTTCAAAACGTCAAATAACGTCAGTTTCAATAATCAAAAAGCTTGAATTGATCAAAATCAATCAGACAACTTTTGGCCCTGCTTTTAACCGGCCCCTCTCCCTATAAAAATTTTTAAAGCTCCTACACAGGATTTGGAAAAATGAAATCCCCCGTATCCAAGCGCTTCCCGTTAACTCTGGGCGCGTCTGCTGCCGTACTTGCGTTCTGCCTTTCCGGTCAGACCGCTGCCGTGGCGCAGGACACCTCCGCCGAAGAACCCGTTCAGGAAGTCGTTGTCACCGGCATTCGTTCGTCGCTGCGTTCCGCAATGAACGTCAAGCGCAATTCCGTTCAGGTTGTGGACGCCATTACCGCAGAAGATATCGGGCAGTTCCCGGACAAGAACATTGGTGAAGCCCTTCAGCGCGTCACCGGCGTTCAGATCAGCCGTCAGGACGGCGAAGGTCGCGGCGTTTCGATTCGTGGTGCTGAGCCAAACATGGTTCGCGTTGAAGTCGATGGTTCGACGGCCCTGTCTCTGACCGTTGGTGCCGGCGACCGTGCGGTTGACTTCCGTGACCTGCCGGTAGATTTCATTTCCCGCATCGAAGTCTTCAAATCCCCGACGGCCGAAATGACCGAAGGCGGCATCGGTGGTACGGTCAGCATCACGACGCGTCGTCCGTTCGACAGCCGTAAGCCATTCATCGCCGCCTCGGCACAAGGCATCTATTCCGATCTTGCTGATTCCGTAGACCCTAAGCTGTCTCTGATCGGTTCACGCCTTTTCCTTGATGACAAGCTCGGGGTTGTGCTCGGCGCTACCTACGAAAAGCGTAATCTGGACTCACACAATGCCCGTACAACGGGTTGGGTACGTCGTGACGCCGACAATGACGGCACCGTTGATGACTGGGTACCGGAAATCCCCCGCTACATCATTGACCGCCGCGACACGGATCGCATGGCGTTCAACAGCGTGGTTGAATGGCGTCCGACCTCTGACCTTCAGCTTTACTGGCAGGGTAACTATGCTCGCGCCAAAGAAAAAGTTGACTCCATGTTCCTGCAACTCTCCGGCACGTCCGGCGTGATTGATTATGCGAACACGGATATTGGCGACGACAACACCGTTTCTCATATTGAGCGCACCTCTACGACCGCTGCGCCAATCGATCTGACCTACCGCAACATTCTGGGTAGCCTGACGCGTACGCAATATACGTCTGCTATTGGCGGTAAATGGGAAGCAACCCCTGAACTGACCCTTGATGCCAAGCTGACCTTCTCCAGCGGCAAGGTGCACAACGATGAAATCAACGCAACCGCTGTTGTGTATGGTGTTCCTCGTGCTGTGATTGACTACACCGGAAGTGAAGGCGCACCAAACATGTCCTTCCCCGGCCTTGACATCACAAGCGGCCAAGGCGTCAATCAGATGGATGCCGTTTACAATCCACGTGACAACGATGCCGAAGAAAAGAGCTTCAAGTTCAATGCTAACTGGCGTCCTGACAGCATCTGGGTAAGATCGGTTAAGGCTGGCTTCGAAGTCCGCAAGACCACCAATGACTCGGTACTCTATCAGCGTACTACGCGTCTGGCCGACAGACCCAACATGCCGACATCGGGCAATCAGGTCATTGTTTACAATGTCTCAGCAGCCACAATGCAAAACATTGTAAACACGACCGCCAGCGTCAACAGCGTACCGTTCTTCGATACGGGTGATCTCGGTTTCTCTGGCGGCATCCGTGAGTGGAACTCGCTGAATATGGATACCTACAATGCTATTCTTGCCGCCGCTGGCGTCACAGATGGCAATAGCCCATATGTAACCAACACGAACCCGAACAAGAACGGCAGCTACCAGAACTATCTGGATACATGGGGCATAGAAGAGAAAACCAAGGCCGCCTATATCCAGATGGACTTTGAACTGCCTCTGTTCAACTTCACCATGGATGGTAACATCGGCATGCGTTATGTCGATACCGAGACCAAGTCTACCGGTTACAATCAGGTCACCAATGCAGGCGTAGTCAGCTTTGTTGAAGGCGGACAAACCGGCGGTTACAAGAAGGCCCTGCCTTCGCTTAACCTCCGCTTCAACTTCGTTCCTAACGAATGGGTTGGCCGCTTCACCGTTGCTGAAGTGATGTCACGTCCGGCTCCGGCTCAGCTTGCCTTGCGCCGCTCGACCGACATCGTCGGTCTGACTGGTTCGCGTGGTAACCCTGATCTGCAGCCGTTCCAGGCCACGCAGATGGATTTGGGTATCGAACGTTACTTTAACAGCGACAGCTTCGCTTCGGTCACGCTGTTCCGTAAGGAAATCTCGTCCTTCATCACCAACGTCTCCTCACCTGAAGAGATCGACGGCACGGTTTACAACATCAGCCGTCCGGTTAATGGCACTGAGGGCGTAACGGTTAACGGTATCGAAGCTGGCGTTCAGTATGCGCTCGACTTCTTACCGGCTCCGTTTGACGGACTTGGCGTTCTCGCTAACTACACCCACCAAAAGGATGAAGGTTACAAGGGAACCAACCTGCTGACGGGCGAAATTCTGCCCTTCCCCGGTCTGTCACGCGATAGCTACAACCTGTCTGTGTACTATGAAAACACCAAGTTCCAGGCACGTCTGTCCTATAACTGGCGTGACGCTTGGCTGATCACACCCGCCGGTCGTGGTTCACTGCCTGAGTTTAACGAGGAATATGGTTCGCTGGACGCCTCTGCTAACTACAACGTGTCCGATCAGGTCACCGTTTTCGTTGAAGGTGTGAACCTGAACAACGAACAACGCGTCGAGTACAACAATGCTTACCGCTATATCGGTAACGAAACCTTCGGCAAGCGCATCTTCTTCGGTGTGCGTTACCGCAACTAGTAGAAAGACCCATTGGGTTTTCAAGGTGCCTGAGTTTCTCAGGCACCTTTTTTATTGCCCGTTCGTCCCTGTAGAAAAACCTTTGGTGCATCACCAATTTGGCTTATGTTAAGCCATCATCTTCCAAGGGAGCCTGAACGATGAACCTGTCGCGGATTGTAAAGAAAACCATGCTCGGCCTTACGGCCATTGCCGCCGCAACCGCGCTTACGGCCTGCGGATACAACAATATCCCGACCCAGCAGGAAGATGTTCGCGCCAAATGGGGCGAAGTCGAAAACCAGTATCAGCGTCGCGCCGATCTGGTGCCTAATCTGGTGGCTACGGTTCAGGGCGCAGCCATTCAGGAGCGCGGCACGCTTACGGCAGTTGTTGAGGCCCGTGCCAAGGCAACATCAGTAACGGTCGATCCTTCCACCCTGACGGATCCGGCAAAGTTTCAGGAGTTCCAGCAGGCTCAGGACGGCCTGTCATCGGCGCTTGGTCGCCTGATGGTTATTGTCGAACGTTATCCTGACCTGAAGGCCAATCAGAACTTCCTGACCCTGCAATCGCAGCTTGAAGGTACTGAAAACCGTATCTCGGTGGCACGCCGCGACTATAATCTGTCGGCGCAGGCCTTTAATACCACGCTGCGTGTTTGGCCGACTGTGATCTGGGCCAAGACCCTCTACAGCGGCGAAAAGCCCTTTGAGTATTTCAAAGCCTCTGCCGGTGCTGAGCAGGCTCCGAATGTTGATTTCTCGGCTCTTGCGCCTGCGGCACAGGCTCCGGCACAACCGGCACCTGCCGCTGCCCCCGCTCCGGCTGCTCAATAGGCCATATTAATGCCTGTCACGCGCAGCCAGCCCTCGGTTTGGGCGGCGTTCCTCCTGCTGATTACGCTCGTGTTTGGGGTGGCTTTCCAGCCCCCCCAGACTCAGGCACAGACTCTGGCCGAAAGCATAAGAGGAACGGGTAAGGCAGCACCTGCCCGTTCCGGCCCGACCTTTCCGGCCCTGAGCGGTCGTGTGGTCGATCAGGCCAATATACTGACGCCAGCAGCCGAACAGGACCTGACCCTGAAACTTCAGGGGCTTGAGGAGGCCACTTCTGATCAACTGGTGATTGTTACCGTAAATAGCCTTGAGGGCTATCCGATTGAGGAATACGGCTATCAACTCGGCCGTCAATGGGGGATTGGACAGGACGGCACGCGCCCCAATGCGCAAGGCAACAAACTCAAAGACAATGGCGTTCTGCTTATTGTCGCGCCAAATGAACGCAGCGTGCGCATCGAAGTCGGATACGGCCTTGAGCCGGTTCTGACGGATGCCCTGAGCGGCCTCATTATCCGCGAAGCTATTCTGCCCGCCTTTCGTACAGGCAATTACGAAGGCGGTATCGTCGCGGGAACCGACCTGATTATCGAACAGCTTTCGCTGGATCGCGGTGTTGCCATTCAAAAGGCTCAGGCCGCTACCCAGCAAGCGGCGCAGGCAAATGATGGCCAGCCCGCCTGGATGATCATACTGATATTCATCTTTATCGCCCTGTTCTCACGCGGCTGGCTGCCCTTCTTCCTGCTCGGAGGCCTTGGTGGCGGCGGTGGAGGCGGCGGCTTTAGCGGTGGTGGCGGCTTCAGTGGCGGCGGCGGTGGTTTTGGCGGCGGCGGCGCGTCGGGGAGTTGGTAGAATGCCTTTGAAAATAGACCATTCACGCGTTAATGCGGCCATTTCCAAAGCCGAAGAGACTACATCGGGGGAAATCACCTGCGTCATCCGCAAAAAGGCACTCGACTATCCGGAAACGCCCCTGATGTGGGCGGCGGGCATCGCGTTCGTTCTGCCGTTGTTGCTTTTGGTATTTGATGTCTGGCCACATGACTGGCTGGGGCCGGTGCTGACGGCCATTCTGGGCTGGAACGCGCCGGGAGCCGCGGGTAAATTACATACCTACGAAGACATCGCCTTCTATGCTACGGCACAGCTTATTTTGTTTGTCGTGACCTATCTGATTGCTGATCTGCCTAAGGTCAAACTGTGGTTGACCCCGCGTTTCATCACCCGTCGTCGCGCCCACAAAAAGGCGATGGAACAGTTCACCGCTCGTGGCCTGAACCTGACCAAGGATCGTACCGGCGTGATGATCTTCTGCGCCCTTGAGGAACATTTTGTCGATGTGATCGCCGACGAAGGTATTTATGCGCGCGT
Source organism: Asticcacaulis sp. (assembly GCA_047605545.1). Lineage (GTDB taxonomy): Bacteria > Pseudomonadota > Alphaproteobacteria > Caulobacterales > Caulobacteraceae > Asticcacaulis. The sequence goes on from JASGFL010000009.1 coordinate 43,685, forward strand.
TGATAAGGACGTGTGGCATAAGGCGGTCGCTGCGCTGATTACACACATAAAGCAGGACGACCTGACGGGTGGCTTTGAGGAAGCTGTCGCCTTATGTGGCGAGGTCCTGACCGCGCACTTCCCGCCCGAAGCGGTGAATCTCAATGAACTGCCAGACGTTCTGATCGAGATATAAGTAATTACTCACCTATATAACACATGACATCGCCATGACTTTCGGTTATGGCCCACCATAAAAAGTAACGTCTAAATTTCGCAGGCCATGATCAAACAGACCGAATCCATCGAAGCCAAGGAAGCCAAAGGCTGGGCCACCGCCAAGACCCTTGCCGAGGCCCTGCCCTATATTCAGATCTATGACCGTGAGATCGTGCTGGTCAAATACGGCGGGCACGCCATGGGCGAAGAAGAAACGGCGAAGCTGTTTGCGTCTGACATCGTGCTTCTGAAGCTTCTGGGCATTCATCCGGTGGTCGTGCATGGCGGCGGACCACAGATTTCCTCAATGCTTAGCCGCGCAGGCGTGAAGTCGACCTTCATTGATGGTCTGCGTGTCACCGATGATGCGACCATGGAAATCGCCGAGATGGTGCTGTCGGGCGCCGTCAACAAAGAGATTGCTAACTGGATCACCCGCGCAGGTGCTGAGGCCGATGTGCGCGGTGTCGGCCTTTCGGGTAAGGACGCAGGCCTGTTGACGGTCGAAAAGGCTACCCGCACCAAGAAAGACCCTGATTCGGAAATCGAGCGTGTGGTTGACCTTGGCTATGTGGGTGAACCCAAGGTGGTTGACGACAAACTGATCCGCACCCTGATCGGCGATACGGAACATGACTATGTGCCGGTTATTGCCCCTATTGGCGTCGCTGCGGACGGTCGTACCTATAATATCAATGCTGACACGGTTGCCGGTGCGATTGCCGGTAAGCTCAATGCCAAGCGCATGCTGCTTCTGACCGACATTGCCGGTGTTCTGGATGCCGATAAGGAACTGATACGTCAGATGACGGTCTCTGAGGCACAAAACCTGATCACCACAGGCGTTGCCACCGGCGGCATGATCCCCAAGCTTGAGACCGCTATTGCCGCGGTTGAATCCGGCGTTGAGGCCGTGGTTATTCTTGATGGCCGTCGCCCGCATGCCATGCTGGTTGAGTTGTTCACGGCTCACGGCGCAGGTACGCTGATCACCCGCGATCCGGTCTGATCATGCCCCTGACTGATCGAAATCTGGGGCACATAGATACCTGGCTGTTCGATCTGGATAACACCCTCTATCCGGCAGACAGTGATGTCATGCCGATGATTTCCGAGCGCATGACCGATTATGTCATGCGCCGGATCGGTTTGCCACGCGGCGAAGCCTATACGCTCCAGAAGAAATTCCTTATGGAGCATGGCACGACTCTGGCCGGACTTATGGCCAATTACGAGGTCGATCCGCATGAATTCATGGACTATGTCCATGATGTCAGCGTCGATAGCGTTACCCCTGATCCGGCTTTGAATGCGGCTATTGCCGCCTTACCGGGGCGGAAAATTGTCTTCACCAATGCCGACGGCAGACATGCCTCACGCCTGATTGACAGGCTTGAGATGAAAGCCCTGTTCGAAGATGTATTTCATCTGGATCATGCCGGTTTTATCCCGAAACCAAACCTCGTGACCTTTCACCGCCTGATGGATAAGCATGGCGTCATTGCCCGAAATGCCCTGTTTTTCGAAGACAGCCCGAAAAACCTGAAACCGGCACATGAACTAGGCATGACAACGGTTCTGGTTGGCCCTGAGGCCGAAGCTAATACGGACGTCTACGTGCATCACCGCAGCCCATCACTCAAAGCCTTCCTGCGGGCCTGATCACTCCTTAAATTCGTAAAATTGAATAGCCTCTTGACAGCGCCTTAATTTTGAACAATGTTCACATAAACGACGTTCATGGCAATACAAGGAGCCAAGTCATGTTGAAATCTGTTATCTCCGCCCTGACCTTAAGTGTGCTTCTGACCTCGCCGGTTCTGGCGTCAGGCAGCGTTGAAAATGCGTCAAACGCCTCAGGCAATTCCGCTGAAGCCAGTGCGGAACTGGCACTTTCCGGTGTTCAGGTAGCTTTAGGTGTTGTGGCCGTGCCCTTTTTTGTCACCGGCCTAGGGCTTGATCTGTCGGGAAATGCGGCATCCAACACCGGCGAAGCCCTTTGGGATGCAGCCAATGCCCCGCTTGAGATCAGCAAGGAAACCGTCATTGCCCAACCGGCGCCTGATGTTCCCGCCACACCTCAGCCTGCGCCCGCCCCAGTCCCCGCCTGCGGAACATGCCTGTGAAACGGCTCGCCATTGCCTTAATGGCCACCTGCCTTTGTCTGCCGTTTGAAGCCGTCGCCGGTGGAGACGGATCAGGCGACAGCGCCGCAGGGGCCACCTTTTTGACGCCTGCGATTGCCGCGCCTTTTGCCAAGCAGATCGAGCAGGATCTCGCGGCCAAAGGCGCACGGGTGGCGATTGTCTTTCGCTCAAGCCAGCCGCATGAAAAGCTGCCCGATGGGGTCAGCTATACGCACGGCGCTTTCTGGGTCTATAGCGACCTGAAAACGCCCGATGGGCGCACGCTCAAGGGCTATGCCTCCTATAATCTGTATCACGGCAATGGCGAAACGCTGGCGAAGAACCTGTCCTATCTGAAGCAGGATTTCCCCTATGACTTCGTAAAAGGTTCCGCCGAAGAAGATGTCGCCATACTTATCCCGACACCTGAAATGCAGCGCCGTCTAATGGGTTTTATCGGCACCAGTGATTATGAGGCCCTGCATGTGCGCGACTATTCACTGATCTCCAATCCGCATGATCCACGCTATCAGAACTGCGTCGAATTTATGCTGGATGTCATTTCGGCGGTCGCATGGGAAACCAAAGACTATACGCAGATCAAGGCTAATCTGACGGCGCATTTCAAACCGACGCCCATTCGCACAAATATTCTGCAACGTACCTTAGGACCTGCGGTCGATAACCGCATCCGGCTGGATGACCAGGAAGGCGATATCGCAACGGCGACCTCCGAAAGCCTGTCGGCCTTTATGGAGCAGAACGGGCTTCTGAGCGAGACCTATGTGCTGCACTACAGGCCTGAGGCGGCAATTACGCCTTGATCAGGACGGCATGTCGCCCTATTGCCTTGGCGGAACCATTTTATACCTTTCGTAAGGAGCCGCCATGTCTGACCTCGCCGCCTTTCACGACGATATTGAAGCCGCGTGGGAAATCCGCGACACGCTGAACCCATCCACCACCGGCCCCGTGCGTGATGCCGTCGAAAAGGCCCTTGGCCTGATCGACAATGGCCGTTTCCGCGTTGCCGAAAAAATTGACGGCGAGTGGGTTACGCATCAGTGGCTGAAAAAGGCTGTGCTTCTGTCGTTCCGTCTGAATGGCAATGACATCATGTCAGCCGGCAAGGGCTTGTTTGATGAAGCCGCTATCGGGCCGTTCTGGGACAAAGTGCCTAACAAGTTCGCCAAGTGGAAAGCCGACGACTATCAGCAGGCAGGCTTCCGCTCTGTGCCGGGCGCGATCGTGCGTCAGGGTGCCTTTGTGGGCAAGAACGTCGTCCTGATGCCGTCGTTCGTCAACATCGGTGCTTATGTCGGCGAAGGCACCATGGTTGATACCTGGGCCACCGTTGGCTCCTGCGCACAGATCGGCAAGAATGTGCACCTGTCGGGCGGCGTTGGCATCGGTGGCGTGCTTGAGCCGCTTCAGGCCAACCCGACCATCATCGAAGACAACTGCTTCATCGGCGCCCGTTCGGAAGTCGTCGAAGGCGTCATCGTCCGCGAAGGCTCGGTGCTCGGCATGGGTGTTTACCTCGGCCAATCGACCCGTATCGTTGACCGCGCCACCGGCGAAGTCTTCTACGGCGAAGTTCCGCCCTATTCGGTTGTTGTGGCCGGTTCCATGCCGTCATCGAACGACAAGAACCCGAACGCACCACACCTTTACTGCGCCGTCATCGTTAAGCGCGTCGATGCCCAGACTCGCTCTAAGACCGGCATCAACGAACTGCTGCGTGACTAAGGCTGTCGTTTAAGGTCTGATCATCCAAGGCAAGGCGTTCCGGCGTCTTGCCTTTTTTATTGCGCGGCTTAAACCTCAGCTAATATTGAGGTTTAAATGCTGACATCGAATATCAAACCCGACCTGACCGTGGGCGAAGTCGCCCAACGCAGTGGCATTGCCGTTTCAACGGTGCATTTTTATGAAGCCAAGCACCTTATCAAAAGCTGGCGCACCTCAGGTAACCAACGCCGCTACCACCGGTCTGTGCTGCGCCGTATTGCGATTATACGTATCGCCCAGCGTGCAGGCCTCCCCCTCAACCTGATATTTGAAGCGCTTGAGGGGCTTCCGCATGATCATGCGCCTGCGCGGCAGGATTGGGAGCGCTTTGCGGCTGACTGGCAGGAGATGCTCAACGCCCGCATCCACAGCCTGACGCAGTTACGCGATCAGATCACGTCCTGTATCGGCTGCGGGTGCCTGTCGCTTAAGGAGTGTCCGCTGCGTAATCCTGAGGATCAACTTTCGGCCAAAGGGCCCGGCGCGCAGTTGCTTGATTGAAAACTGCGGCATTTTATTCGTTGACCTCAACTTAGGTTGAGGTTGTAGGCCGTGTGTGTCCTTCAACAATCGGCACTTTCATGGCACGCAAAACCGCCTCACACTCTCAAGCCCCTGAGCAAAACAAGATCAGCAGAGCACCACATAAGGCAGATAAGCCACAACCCTCGGCGGCCTACCGACCGATCTTAAGGTCGGGGTGGTGGCAATTCGGGCCAGATGCCCAATAACTAAAACGGAATTAAGCCTTCAGGTTTGCCTGAGGGATACGTACTTCAAACGATGTGCCGTTAGGGCCGGTTTCAATCAGCCGCACATCACCGCCATGCGTCTGCGCCAGATCGCGGGAAATCGCCAGCCCCAAGCCGGAACCGCCGCGTGAGCCGGATACCGAAAACGGCTGGAACAGCGTATTGCGCACGCGCTCAGGGATACCCGGCCCGTTATCGGAAACCGCCATAATCACATCCTCAGCCGTTTTCACCGCCGTAATGGTCACACGCCCCAATGTCTTGCGGTTAGGCTGCGCCTCAATGGCCTGACGGGCATTACGCATCAGATTGACCAGCAGGCGATGCACATGATCCGGATCGGCCTCAAAGGTGAACTCATCAACCGCCTTAAGGGAAAAGCGCACCTTTTCACCGGCCCCAAGCCCCGCATCTTCGGCCGCCGCCTCGGCCAGTTCCCTAAGACGAACAATCTGGATCTTTGCGGGCAACTCATCCGACTTGCCGTAATTCAACACATTCTGCGCCAACGTAAGCGCCCGATCCAGCGCCCTTTCCAGACGCGGCAAGGCCTTGGTGACATTGGGATCACCGGAATAGGCCAGACGCTCGGAGGCCATCTGCGCCGCGGTGAGCATATTGCGCAGGTCATGGTTGATCTTTGATACCGCCTGCCCCAGCGCCGCAAGACGCGCCCGCGAACGCAAGGAGTGACGTACCTCCTCTTGCATCTGCGCCAGTTCGGTTTCGATCTGACCTATCTCGTCATTACGTTTGAACCGTCCGGTCGTGATGGTAATGGCTTCTGGGTTTTCCTTGAACCGCGCAATGGCCTTGGTCAGGTTGCGGATAGGCATAACAATAAAGAACAGCAAAGACACGAACACCAGTGCACCTGCCGCCAGCGAAATCAGCACCGATAGCCGCAAGATCGACCCCAGATGGCGCTTAAGTTCTGCCTTAAGCGGTTCCGCAGGCACCACCAGTTCGATCCGGTCTGTGCCTTTGCGCAGGCGGGGCGGCACTTCGGTACGTATCAGCCGGTCAGACTTACCCAGCAATGTCTTCCATGGCCCCCACAGATATATGAGGTCATCGCGGATATCATTCTGATTGCGATTGATATTGACGGTGTCCGGCTCAACCGTAACGTCGGGGTCACGCAGCACGAAATCGCGCACGCCATTATTCTGCAAAGCCAGATAGGACGCACCGACACTGTCGAGCAATTGTGAGGACAGATCACGCGACACCGTGCTCTCGGGCGAGGCATCAAGCGCCAGAGACGCAATTTCAGCCTGACGGACACGGTCAATCAGCCAGCGTTCCTGATGTGCGGCCATAGACGGCACCATAATAATGATGACCATGACCACAACAAACAAAGCCGTCAGCAACAGCAAATGGCCGGACAAACCGTGGAAATAGGAATTAACTCCGCGCCCTATACGCCGGAAAACCGGTTTCAGGCTTTCATAAAAGGCCCTGACCTTACGTCCATACTGGCGGTAACGCAGACTGACATCCGGCCGCCCCTGATCAGCCACATCCGCGACTTCAGGCAGAATGACGGCGTCTTTTTCAGGTTTCACTTTGGTCTTTAGTGTGTGAACGGAGGTATCCGGCATGATTCCTGTTGTCATAAGTCTGTTTGCCTGACAGGCTAACACATAAACTAACGTTTCCGTGATCTAAATCGGACATAAAGCGTTAATTGCCGCAAAAGGCAGCCATTAAGGCCGACTAAGCATTGACAAGCGTTGTTTGTCGGTTTATCGACGCGCCTCTTTTGAAATGTAGATAGCTATTGGGTAACCTGAGGCTATCGCCCCTTAACCGGAGCAGTCCCAGTGAAACGCACCTATCAGCCGAGCCGCCTCGTTCGCAAGCGCCGCCACGGTTTCCGTTCGCGTATGGCTACCAAGAACGGTCAAAAAGTCGTTCAGCGTCGCCGCGCCAAAGGCCGCAAGCGCCTTACTGCCTAATATCTGGCGGAAAATCGTTTAAAAAGGCTCTTAAAGCGATTTAAGAGCCTTTTTTCATGTTCAGGGTTTACCATGCTGCCGACACTGAAAAAACGTGCCGAATTCCTGATGGCCAACAAGGCCCCCTATCAGGCACGTGGCGGTGTGGTCATTCAGGCGCGAAAGCGTGACGACGGCAGCGATACGATTCGCTTAGGCTTTACCGCTACGAAAAAAATTGGCGGTGCCGTCCTTCGCAATCGCGCCAAGCGCCGTCTGCGTGAAGCCGCACGGCTTCTGACGCCGCAATATGGTCAGGCCGGACATGATTACGTCTTCATCGCCCGCGCCACTACGCTTGAGCGTGACTGGCAAGGTTTGCTTGACGATGTTAAACGCGCCCTGATAAGGCTTTCGCCCAAAGACTGAACCTGAACTTCTGTTCCACCCTTACCTTGTTGAGAAGTGCCACCGATGAAGCGTGATGACGCCCGCAACATGTTTATGTTCCTCGCCCTGTCTATGGCGATCCTGTTCGGCTATCAATATTTCGTAGCCGGTCCGCAGATCGAGCAGGAACGCGCCGCTGCCGAAGCGCGCGCCAAGACCGAGGAAGCGGCCAAACCGGCTCCGACGGCGGAAACCCTTTTCGTTGCAGGTAAGCTGCCGCGCGATCAGGCCCTGACACAGACCGGACGCGTCAAGATTGATACGCCGTCGCTCAAAGGGTCACTGTCGCTGACCGGTGCCAAGATCGACGATCTGTATCTGAAAAATTATCGTGAAACGATCAAGAAGGATTCGCCTAACGTTGAGCTGTTCCGTCCGCAGGGCGCCGAGCATGCCTATTATGCGGAATCGGGCTTCATTGGCGCCAATGTTGCTGGCCTGCCTACGTCTAACAGCGTCTGGACGGTTCTGTCGGGTGATACGCTTGGGGTCGGCAAGGACGTGGTTCTGGGGCATGATGCCGGTACGGGCCTGAAGTTCGAGCGCCGCTTAAGCATCGACAAAGACTATATGATCACCGTCACAGACAAGGTGATCAACGATACGGCCTCAGCCATTACGCTTGCGCCCTATGCCAATGTTGTACGTCACGATGTGCCTGATACGCTTGGCCGCAACATGATCCTGCACGAAGGCGCAATCGGTGCCTTCTCAAAGGACGCTACGGCTGATGCCTATACCCGTAAGGAACTGAAGTTCACCAACTGGGAAAAGGGTGACAAGGCCAATACGCGCATCGATTCGACTGGTGGCTGGATGGGCCTGACCGACAAGTATTGGCTGGCGGCGGTTATCCCTAATCAGGAAACCAAGATTCATGCGGCCCTGAAGGCTACGCCGGTCAATCCCGAAGCCAAGGACAAAGAAAAAGAATACATCTATCAGGTCGGTTATGTCGCGGATGCACTTCAGGTCGCTCCGGGTAAGCCGCTTGAGGTCAGCTATAAGGTCTTTGCCGGTGCCAAGCGCGCCGAACTGCTGGCCGCCTATGAAAAGGCTGACAATATCCCGTCTTTTGACTGGGCGATTGACTGGGGTTTCTTCTGGTTCTTCACCCGTCCGCTGTTCTGGGTGCTTGAGCACCTGTTCGGTCTGTTCGGTAACTTCGGTCTGGCGATCCTTGGCCTGACGGTTATCGTCAAGCTCATCTTCTTCCCGCTGGCTCACAAGGCCTACGAGTCGATGACCAAGATGAAGATGCTTCAGCCGAAGGTCGAAGAACTCAAGAAGCGTCATGAGGGCAGCCCTCAGGACATGCAAAAGGAGATGATGGCCCTTTATCAGAAGGAAAAGATCAACCCGCTGTCCGGTTGTTTGCCCATTCTGGTTCAGATCCCTGTTTTCTATGCGCTATATAAGGTGCTGTTCGTTACGCTGGAAATGCGCCATGCGCCGTTTTTCGGCTGGATTCGCGATCTGTCTGACCGTGACTCAACGACGATCTTCAACCTGTTCGGCCTGATCCCTTACAATCCGGCAACCGTACCGTTTATCGGTGGCTTCCTTGACGGCCCGCTGCATATCGGTGTCCTGCCGGTGCTGTACGGCCTGTCTATGTGGCTGTCGCAAGGTATGAACCCGCCGATGCCGGATCCGGTTCAGCGCAAGATTTTCGCCTTCATGCCGCTGGTCTTCACCTTCATCATGGCACCGTTCGCCGTCGGTCTTCTGATCTACTGGACCTGGAACAACGTCCTGACCATTGCCCAGCAATATATGCTGATGAACAAGATGGGCGTCGAAAACCCGATCGATACCTTCTTCGGCAAACTGGCGCGGACCAAACCAAATTCCGAAGCGGCCCAGACACTGGAAATCGCCGACGAAGTCATCAATGACGGCATCATCGGTCTTCCCGAAGATCAGGCCGCAGCAAAGCCAAAGCGTAAACCTGCAGGCACCCCTGCCTCAGGCAGCAAGAAAAAGCGTGGTCAGTAAACCTTGACGGACGACACCTACACAGAAGATCAAATCGAAGCTGGGCGTGTGTTATTCGCACGCCCAGCGCGTTTCGTCATGGGCGCGGCCAAGATCGAACAATTGCCGCCCGATGATATTTCGGAAGTCGCCTTTGCCGGGCGTTCCAATGTCGGCAAATCGAGCCTGATCAATGCCCTGACCGGTCACAACCATCTGGCGCGTGCCTCCAATGAGCCGGGCCGTACCCGCGAAGTCAATTTCTTCGTGGTCGATGAAAAGTTCCGTCTGGTTGACCTGCCCGGCTACGGCTGGGCCAAGGCGTCGAAAACCGAGGTCAAGCGCTTCCAGAATCTGGGGCGTGATTATCTGCGCGGTCGTCCGGCCCTGAAACGTGCCTATCTTCTGATCGATGCCCGTCACGGCCTCAAAGAGGTTGATAACGAGCCGATGGATGCGCTCGATACGGCGGCCGTTTCCTATCAGATCGTTCTGACTAAGGCCGACAAGATCAAGCCGCATGAGCTTGAGGCGGTCATTGCCAAAACACAGGCCGCGATCAAAAAACGTCCGGCGGCTCACCCCGTTGTGCTGGCGACCTCGTCGGAAAAGGGCTTCGGCATCCCTGAACTCAGGGTCGAAATCATGCAGACCTGCGAAGTCGCGCCCTAAATTGATGTCCCCATATTGCGGTATAGATTTTGGCACGTCCAATTCCGGCGTTTGTGTCGGCGTGGGCAATGACCTGCGCCTTGTGCCCATCGAAGGCGATGCCACCACCCTGCCCTCGGCCATATTCTTTAATACCGAAACGGGCCAGACGCGTTTTGGCCGTTCGGCCATGTCGGAATATCTTGAAGGCTACGAAGGCCGCCTGCTGCGCGCGCTGAAGTCGGTTCTGGGGACCGCCCTGTTCAAGGAAAGCACGCAAATCGGCAGTGGCCGCAAAAGCTTTCACGCCATTATCGGGCTTTATATCGCCCATCTGAAACGATCAGCCGAAGCCTTTGCCGGTCAGCGGATCGAAGATGTGGTGCTTGGGCGACCTGTACATTTTGTCGATGAAGACCCCGTCGCCGACCAGCGCGCCGAAGATGAATTGCGGGCCATTGCCGAAGAGCAGGGCTTTAAAAACATCCGCTTTGAATATGAGCCTCTGGCCGCTGCGCGCGACTTCCAAAGCCGCCTCACCGGTCAGGCCACTATACTGGTGGTAGATATTGGTGGTGGTACATCAGACTTTTCGGTCATGCGTCTGACCGCCACTGAGGCGCAAATTCTGTCGAACCTAGGGGTGCATATTGGCGGCACCAACTATGATAAGGCTTTAAGCCTTGCCACCGCCATGCCGGATATGGGCTTTCGCAGCCTGATGACCAATGACCGCGAAATGCCGGGGCTTTATTACCATCAGCTTTCGACCTGGCATCTGATCAACCAGCTATATACGCAAAAGACACTTCTGGGGGCCAAGGAACTGCATTATCTGGCGCAGCGGCGTGACCTGACGCAGCGCCTGATCAATGTGCTTGAGGGGCGATACGGGCATGATATTGCCTCACGTATCGAAGCCGCCAAGATTACCCTGTCTTCGGCTGAGACCGCTTTGGCCGATTACCGTCATATTGACAAAGGCTGGCATGCCGAAATCAGCCGCGACACCCTGATTGCAGCTACGGCCCGCGATGTTGACCGCGTTATCAGTACCGCCCGTGAGGCCGTCACAAAGGCCGGACTTTGCCCACAGGATATCACCACACTGTTTCTGACAGGCGGCTCCACCGCCCTGCCCGGTTTCGAAGCCGCCGTTCAGGCCGCCTTCCCGACCGCAGACATCAGCTATGGTGATCGCTTCGCCTCGGTCGTGCAGGGGCTTGGGCTGGCGGCCCGCGAAGCCTATGGGCAAAAATAAGCCAAACCTGAGCTTGCCATATCCGATGCGTTAATGTATTAGCACGATAACACATTGGGACACCCGCATGTCTGACCTGACCAAGGACAAAACCGAACTGGCCAACGCCCTTCTGACGCTCAAATCGTCAGAAGAGTTTATGGCGTTTCTGGATGACCTTTGTACGCCCTCAGAGATACGGGCCTTTGCCGAACGTTTCCGCGTGGCGCAGTTACTCGATCAGGGGAATGCCTCCTATCGGGAAATTTCCGAACGCACCGGAGCGTCAACCACAACCGTTACCCGCGTGGCGCGTTTTTTACGTGACATGCCTCATCAAGGTTACCGGCGCGTGCTGGATCGCCTGAAATTGAATGAACAATAAGAAAGCCTGACCTATGACTACTCCGCGTTTACGCATTGCCGTTCAGAAATCAGGCCGTTTGGCTGATCGTTCACTGGAACTGATCGCCGGTGCAGGTCTGCGCGTGCTTAAGGGCGTCAATGAACTGCTGTATCGCATCGAAAATCAGCCTATCGATCTTCTGCGTGTGCGTGACGACGACATCCCCACATTTGTGGCCGATGGCGTGGCGGAACTTGGGATCGTTGGTTACAACGTATTGGCCGAACACTTCCCTGACGCTGATCTGGAAAGCCAGATTGTGCAGCGTCTGGGCTTTGGCAAGTGCACGCTGAAAATCGCTGTGCCCAATGATGCGGTTTACGAAGGCCCCCAAAGCCTTGAGGGCAAGCGCATCGCGACGTCCTATCCGAACATTCTCGGCAAGTGGCTGAAGTCACACGGCGTCAATGCCACCATCGTTGAGATGCGCGGCGCGGTCGAAGTGGCCCCGCGTATGAAGATTGCCCATGCGATCTGCGATCTGGTGTCCACTGGTGCGACCCTTGAGGCCAACGGCATGAAGGCCACCGATCTGGTGCTGTCGTCCGAAGCCGTACTCATTAAGGCCCCGCATGCGCCGCCCGCCGAGCTTGAGCATATCTATGATATGGTCGTGCATCGCTTTGATGGCGTTACGGCATCAGCGGGTGCGAAGTATGTCATGCTCAATGCCCCGCGTGAGCATCTGGATGAGATTATCCATCTGATCCCCGGTGCCGATGCCCCGACCATCATGCCGCTGGCCGGTCGTGATGATGCCGTGGCTGTCCACGCCGTCTGTCAGGAAAACGTGTTCTGGGACACGCTGGATAAGCTCAAAAGCGCTGGTGCTTCCGCTATACTCGTCCTGCCGATTGAGAAAATGATGCGCTAAGTGCGCAAACTGCAAAGTAACCGAGATGAAAACCTTTGTCTGGAAAGACCTGAACGCGGCAGAGAAAAAAGCCGCCCTCGCCCGCCCGGAAAACCGGCGCGATGAGCGGGTGCTGTCTACCGTCAAGACCATTTTTGACGATGTCGAAACACGCGGATTTGCCGCCGTTAATGACTGGGCCATCAAGCTGGATGGGCACGGGGCCGAACGCATCGACCTTACCTCTGCCCGCGTCGATGCCGCCCGTGCGCAATTAACCGCCACGGATCTTGAGGCCATGGAACTGGCGGTCGAGCATGTCCGCGCGTTTCATCAGGCCGAACTGCCCAGCGACGGGCCGGTTATTGCCCCCGCTGCGGGCCTGAGCCTGCAACGTGTCTATCGTCCAATCACCACCACTGGCCTTTATGTACCCGGTGGTACCGCGCCTTTGTTTTCGACCCTGATCATGACAGCGGTGCCTGCCTTGGTGGCCGGTGTGCCGAACCGCGTCTGTGTTACGCCGCCATCAAAGGACGGCTCACTGCACCCGATGATGATTGCGGCCGGTAAGGCTGCGGGTCTTGAGGCCGTCTGGCGCGTTGGTGGTGCACATGCCATTGCCGCTTTAGCTCTCGGTGCACTCGAAGGCGCGCCTGCCGCGGATAAGCTGTTTGGGCCGGGCAACAAATATGTGGCCGAAGCCAAGCGCTACGCCCTTGAGCGCGTGTCCGGCATTGCCATCGACATGCCTGCAGGCCCTTCGGAACTGCTGGTCATTGCCGATGCCACGGCCAATGCGCGTCTGGTTGCCGCCGACCTGTTGTCGCAAGCTGAGCACGATGCCGATGCGCAGGTGGTTCTGGTGGCGCTTGATGCCGCCATTGCCAACGCAATCGCCGCTGAGGTAGAGGCTCAGGTGTCGCAGTTGCCGCGCGAAGCCATTGCCCGCGCCTCGCTTGAGCAGGCGCGCCTGTTCATCGTCACCGACCTTGAGGCCGCCGCAGAGGTGTCAAACCTCTACGGGCCCGAACACCTTGCGCTTCAGGTCGCGGAACTCGACACTCTGATCCCGCTCCTGACCGCCGCAGGTACAATTTTCGCAGGTACTTATGCGGCTGAAACCTTCGGTGACTATGCCGCTGGGCCAAGCCACGTTCTGCCGACAGATGGGGCTGCGCGCGCCTATGACGGCATTACCGTGCGTTCCTACCTGACCAGCTTTGTGGTGCAGCGCGCCACTAAGGCCGGTGCCGCCACTATCGCCCCCGCCGCCGCACGTCTGGCGCGTCTCGAAGGTCTGGAGGCCCACGCGCGGGCCGCAGACTTCCGGTTAGAGGTATAAAATGATCCCCTCACCTTTTAATGCCCTGAACGCCGCCTCAAGCGGCCTTGAAAGCGCCCCTCCATCACTGGAGCCGCTGCGTCAGCGTCTAGCCGAAGTCTATGGCACCGAAGCGGCCCGCGTTTTGGTCACGCGAGATATTGCCGGTGGCCTTGATCTGATCCTGCGCCGCCTGCGTGTCAACGGTTTCGAGAGCCTGAGCGCCGCCCCTGTTACCGAAGCGCGTAAGGCCGAGCTTGAGGCCCAGACCGATACCTATGGTCTGGCGCTGAAACTAAGTGACACCGCGCCCAAATCCAAAAGTGCGGGTGCCTATCTGATCAGCAATCCGCGCCTGCCGGATGGTAAGGCGTGGACGATTGACGAAGCCCGCGCTCTGGCGGTCGATATTTTCCCGACCCTTGTCGTGGTGGACGAAAGCCTGCTTGATGCCGCCGAGGCCCCAAGCCTGACGGCCCTGACCGCGACTGAATCCAATGTGGTGGTGCTTAAAAGCCTGTCGTTCATCTATGGTCTGGCCGGTGCGCAGGTTGGCGCGTTGATTGCCCCTGACAAACTGGCGTCCGGTCTGCAACGTTTTGCCGAAGTCACCCCGTTGGCGACGCCTTCCGTCAAGGCTGCCGAAGCGGCCCTGTCGCCCTCACGTACGCTCAATCTTGAAGATCGCATCCGTCTGATCCGTTCGGAACAAATCCGCCTGCGTGAGCAACTGACCCAAAGTACGGCCCTCACCGGCTTTGCGGTCAATGACGGCCCGTGGGTTTACCTGCAACCGTCCGATAAGGCCCAAAGCCTCGCGGCCCTGAAACGTCTGGGCCTCAAGGCGCAGGCTGCCTTTGAGGGCCTCATCGTGCCCGTAGGTGATAAGGCGCACAATGACCGCCTGCTGGCCGCACTCGGGGTCGTCAGTCAGGGCAAACCCGCCCGCCGTGGCGAAGTTCTGCGCGACACCAAGGAAACGAAGATTTCGGCGATTGTAGATCTGGATAATCCGAAACCAATCACCATCCACACCGGCAACGGCTTCTTTGATCACATGCTTGATCAGGTGGCGACGCATGGTGGTTTCTCGCTGCAGCTGGCCTGTGAAGGCGACCTGCACATCGACCCGCACCACACCATTGAGGACTGCATGCTGGCCTTTGGCTCGGCCCTGAAACAGGCGCTGGGCGACCGTATCGGCATGGCGCGTTTCGGCTTTGTCCTGCCCATGGATGAAACCGAAGCCAAGGTCAGCGTCGATATTTCCGGCCGCGCTTTCTGTGTATTCAAAGGCGAGTTCTCAGGTTCACACATCGGC
This sequence comes from Asticcacaulis sp., assembly GCA_047605545.1. GTDB lineage: Bacteria > Pseudomonadota > Alphaproteobacteria > Caulobacterales > Caulobacteraceae > Asticcacaulis. Next base: position 58,717 of record JASGFL010000009.1, read on the forward strand.
GATTATCCGACCGAGATGACCGGCCACGCCTTCCGCTCACTGGCGGATGCACTGGGCGCTTCGGTGCATGTCGAGGTCGAAGGCGACAATGATCACCATAAGGTCGAGGCCTGTTTCAAGGCGCTGGGGCGTGCCCTGCGCATGGCGACGCGCATCGAAGGCGATGCTCTGCCGTCCACCAAGGGGATGCTGGCGTGAGTAGCAACAAGGTCGTTATTATCGAACTGGGCTGCGCCAACACAGCATCGGTGAAGTTTGCGCTTGAGCGTCTGGGGGCGGATGTCACCCTGACGGCTGATGCCACCGAGATCGTCAATGCGCCGCGCGTTGTCCTGCCCGGCGTCGGTGCCGCAGGCTATGTGATGGGCCGCATCCACGAACTGGGGCTTTACGACACCATTCGTGGCCTGAGCCAACCGCTTCTGGGCGTCTGTCTGGGGCAACAGCTTCTGTTTGAGTCCTCCGAAGAAGGCGATGTCGATTGCCTGGGTCTCATTCCGGGCAAGGTGCGTCAACTGACGGCACGTCCTGATCTGGTGGTGCCGCATATGGGCTGGAACCAGCTTACGGTTACGCAAGACGATCCGCTGACCGAAGGTTTGACGAATGGCGACTACGCCTATTTCGTCCATAGCTTCGTCTGTCCGGTCAATGAACATACGCTGATAACCTCTGATTATGACGGGCCTTTTGCCGCTTCGGTGCGCAAGGGCAATGTCTGGGGCTGTCAGTTCCACCCCGAACGCTCATCAGCGGCGGGAGCCAAGATTTTAGATAACTTCCTTAAGGTGTCGCTGTGATCCTTTACCCCGCTATTGACCTGATTAACGGCGAATGTGTACGCCTTGAACAGGGCCGTTTCGACGCCGTCACCAAATATGACTCTGACCCGTTCAAGCGTCTTGAACTGTTCAATGCCGAATTTGCCAAGTGGGTACATATTGTTGACCTTGATGGTGCTAAGGCTGGCTCCCCGCAGCAGCACGAACTGATCGGTCGTCTGGCCAAGGCCTCACGCGCCAAGATCCAGACCGGCGGCGGTGTGCGCTCACGTGAGCATGTTCAGACCCTGCTTGATGCCGGTGTGTCTGCCGTGGTCGTCGGTTCTGCAGCGGTCAAAAACCCCGAAGAAGTACGCAACTGGCTGAAGGATTTCGGCAAGGACCGCATTACGCTGGCGCTGGATGTCCTGCCGACCAAAGACGGCGGTTACGATGCCGCCCTGCATGGCTGGGTCGAAGGTTCGGGCATTTCGCTATGGGATGTGCTGGACTATTATCCGGTCGGCACCGCGCAACGTATTCTGGTGACCGATGTGTCACGTGACGGCATGCTTCAGGGGCCGAATATGGACCTGATGAAGGCCCTGCGCAAAGCCCGCCCTGATCTTGATATTCAGGCCTCTGGCGGTGTGCGTTCGGTCGAAGACCTCTATGATCTAAAGGCCATTGGCATCAACGGCGCGATCGTCGGTAAGGCGATCTATGAGGGCCTGATTGACCTAAAGGCAGCTATAAATGTTGGCTAGACGCATCATCCCCTGCCTCGACGTCAAGGACGGTAAGGTCGTCAAGGGCGTGCAGTTTGTCGGTCACGAAGTGCTGGGTGACGCTGTGGACATGGCGTTGCGCTACCGCGACGAAGGCGCTGACGAACTGGTGCTGTATGACATCACCGCCTCTGCTGAAGGCCGCACCGTGGACTATAACTGGGTGCGTGACATTGCCCGCGCACTCGATATCCCGTTCTGCGTTGCCGGTGGCATCCGTTCCGGCGAACAGGCCGTACGCTGCCTTGAGTCCGGTGCCGATAAGGTGTCGATCAACTCACCAGCGCTGGAACGTCCTGACCTGATCAACGAACTGGCGGAAATGGCCGGTTCACAGTGTGTGGTGGTTGGCGTTGATTCACGTGAACTGGATAACGATTACTATGTCCACCAATATTCCGGCGACCCCGACAAAATCCGCGCCGCCGGTCGCCGGACACTGGATTGGGTGGTCGAAGCCAAAGACCGCGGGGCCGGTGAAATCGTACTGAACTGCATGAATCAGGACGGCGTGCGCAAAGGCTATGACCTTAAACAACTGCGTCTGGTACGTGATCTGATCAACATCCCGCTGGTGGCTTCGGGTGGGGCCGGTGCCACGGAACACTTCACGGATGTCTTTGAACAGGCAGATGTTTCCGGCGCACTGGCTGCCAGCGTCTTCCACAAAAAGATCATTCACATACCCGACCTGAAACGCGACCTCAAAGCTGCCGGCATTCCGGTAAGGATCTGAAGCATGTCCGAAGCGCACAAACTGCCCAATCCTCTGACGCTTGCCGATATTGACGCGCTTGACTTCACCAAGGGCGACGGTCTGATCCCCGCCATCGTGCAGGACGCCGACACGCTTCAGGTGCTGATGCTGGGC
>JASGFL010000010.1:0-60460 GCA_047605545.1 Asticcacaulis sp.
GATAAACCCGCCTTCAAGGCCAACCGGGTTGTTCGCCCAAAGGCCCGCCCTGAACTGAAGCTGGTGCAGACCGTCGTGACCGATCCGTCACGCGATGTCCTGCTGACCGATTTCGGCAAGACGACGCTGGATGACCGCTATCTGCTGCCGAACGAAACCTATCAGGACATGTTCGCCCGCGTCGCTACCTCCTATGCTGACGACGCCGAACACGCCCAGCGCATCTATAACTATATCTCGAACCTGTGGTTCATGCCTGCCACCCCCGTTCTGTCGAATGGCGGCGCAGCCCGTGGCCTGCCTATTTCCTGCTTCCTGAACTCGGTGCCCGACTCGCTCGAAGGCATTGTGGGCACATGGAACGAAAACGTCGCCCTCGCCTCTAACGGTGGCGGCATTGGCACCTATTGGGGCGGCGTGCGCTCCATCGGTGAAAAGGTTAAGGGCGCCGGTCAGACCTCAGGCATCATCCCCTTTATCCGCGTGATGGATTCGCTAACCCTGGCGATTTCGCAAGGCTCGCTACGTCGTGGTTCAGCCGCCGTCTATATTGACGTGCATCACCCCGAAATCGAAGAATTCCTCGAAATCCGCAAGCCATCGGGTGACTTTAACCGTAAGGCACTTAACCTGCACCACGGCATCTCCATCACCGATGAGTTCATGGAAGCCGTGCGCGAAGGCGCTCAGTTCGGTCTGCGTTCGCCCAAGAATAACGAAGTCGTCCGCTTTGTGGATGCCCGTAATCTATGGCAGAAAATTCTCGAAATCCGCATGCAGACCGGTGAACCCTATCTAATCTTTGCCGATACGGTGAACCGCTCGATGGCCCCGCACCAGCGCGATCTGGGCCTCAAGGTTCGTCAGTCCAACCTGTGCGCTGAAATCATGCTGCACACCGGCCCTGACCATCTGGGCAATGAGCGCACCGCCGTTTGCTGCCTGTCATCCGTCAATGCCGAGAAGTTCCTCGAATGGCGCGATGAACCGCGCTTCATCGAAGACATCATGCGCTTCCTTGACAACGTGCTTGAAGACTTCATTCAGTCCGCACCGGATTCGATGGATGCCGCCGTCTATTCGGCCATGCGTGAGCGTTCCGTAGGTCTCGGCCTGATGGGCTTCCACTCATTCCTGCAATCGCAAGGCGTGGCCTTTGAATCCGCCATGGCCAAGTCATGGAACATGCGCCTGTTCAAGCACCTGCGCCGCGAAGCCGACAAGGCTTCGGTTAAGCTGGCACAGGAGCGCGGGCCTTGCCCCGACGCCGCTGACCGTGGCGTTATGGAGCGCTTCTCGCACAAGCTGGCGATCGCCCCAACGGCTTCGATCTCGATCATCTGCGGCGGCACCTCGGCAGGCATTGAGCCTATTCCGGCCAATATCTATACCCACAAAACCCTGTCCGGTTCCTTTGCCGTTAAGAACCCTTATCTGGTAAAGCTTCTGGAAGCCAAGTCCCTGAACACTGCCGACGTCTGGGATTCGATTGTTGAGCACGAAGGTTCGGTTCAGCATATCGAAGCCCTTTCACAGGACGAAAAAGACCTGTTCAAGACCGCTTTTGAAATCGATCAGCGCTGGGTTGTTGAACTGGCCGCTGACCGCGCACCGGAAATCTGCCAGTCGCAGTCACTGAACATCTTCCTGCCGGGCAATGTCGACAAGTGGGACCTGCACATGCTGCATTGGTCGGCTTGGGAGCAGGGCGTCAAGTCGCTCTATTACCTCCGCTCAAAGTCCGTGCAACGTGCCGCCTTTGCCGGTGCCGACGAAAAGGTCTCCGCCGAAAGCTTCGAAACGGCCAAGACCGACTACGAGGAATGCCTTGCCTGCCAATAGGCAGGGGCGCGGCCCCTGCACCCGTTAGACCGGAGGCAGACGGCCCATTCCATCTCCATGCAAATAGGCCAGCGCACCCACGCTGGCCTTTAAGCTATGAACTTACCGTTTGCTCCAAGTATCGGGTGCAGGGTCCATGACCCTGCCCCTGCCTATTTCTGGATATCCATAACCTTAAGGATAACCGGCCCAAGAATAACGACAAACAACACCGGCAGGAAGAAGACGATCATCGGTACGGTCAACTGCGCCGGCAAAGCCGCCGCCTTTTTTTCTGCCGCCGCCAGACGCAGTTCACGATTTTCCTTGGCCATAACCCGCAGAGCCGTCGCCAGAGGCGTACCGTATTTCTCAGCCTGAATCATCGCCGTACACACTGCCTTAATGCCGGGGTGGTTGGTACGCCGCGCCAGCCCCTCATAGGCCATCCGACGCTCCGGCAAATAGGACAATTCCGCCACCAGCAGAGACAGCTCTTCCGCCAGTTCGATAGAGCTTGAGCCGATTTCCTCGGACACCTTATGCAGAGCCGCTTCAATCGACATACCGGCTTCAACACAGATCAGCAGCAGATCGAGCGCATCAGGAAAGGCCGCTACAATGGAATCACGACGTTTCTGCGCCTGATTGGAAATGTAGATGTTCGGTGCATAATAACCGGCCACGAACGCCCCGACCGCAATCAGGATCTTCAGGTTCAGTTGCAGGCCGAAGTCATTGACGAAAAAGATATAGATGGTCGCCAGCGCCCCAAGCACAAACGGCATGACCATCCGAAAGAAATAGAAGGTCGAGACCGGTTTTGGCCCACGATATCCGGCCATGGCCAGATTATCGACAACCTTAGGGTCTTCGAGCAGCGTCTTCAGATTCAGCTTTTCAACAATGGTTTTGTGAAGCCCCTCATCGGTATGCCGCAAACCCGTAATCGTATTGTCCCGCGCCAGATGCTGACGTGACTGCCGACGCAGTTCGTCCCGACGATTGGACACAGCCTTCATACGCTTATCGAGAATACTGCCAGTCGCCATTGACCGCAGCAGGGTTATCAGGGCGATAAACACCATCAACCCGACCGTCATAGCGATCAGATTAGCCGGATCCATAACAAAGGTCGCAAGGGCTTTCATAATGTCTGGCCCTTTCTTAGAATTTGAAATTGATCATTTTGCGCATACTCAGTATGCCCAGCAGCATCCAAACGCCACCGGCCAGCAGCAACATCTGACCGCGAATATCGGTGAACATAATCATGATGTAGTCCGGCCGCGTCAGGAAGATCAGCGCCGCGACCGACGGCGGCAATGAGCCGATAATACCGGCCGAGGCCAGAGCTTCACCCGACAGGGCCTGAATCTTCTCACGCATCATACGACGCGCGCGCAGCACAGTAGAGAGGTTATTCAAGGCTTCGGCGAGGTTACCACCCGTCCGTGACTGAATGGCGATAACGATCGAGAAAAAGCGCAGTTCCGGCGCAGGCATACGCTCACACATCTTATCAAGCGCCTGCTCAAGCGACATACCGATACCGACATTTTCCACCAGCCGCTGAAACTCAGGCCCCAGTGGTGCACTCAGTTCACGACTAATGATCTTAAGGCCATCATTGACCGGCAAACCGGACTTAATACCGCGCACAAGTATGTCCATCGCGTCAGGAAACAGGAGCGTGAACTTCTTTACCCGTCCCTTGGCGAGAAAGCTCAGTATCCAGCGCGGCAGCCCATATCCGAGCGCAAACGCCGCCCCCAGCCCGATAAAGACGTTGCGGCTGATAAGAAATGCGATCACCAGACCGACGACACCGGCCACGACACTCCATATCCAGAACTGCGTCAGATTAGGCACCAGTCCGGCATGCAGCATGCGCGCCCGAAGCGTCAGGCGTTCCTTGCGTTCACGCTTTTCCGCCTCTTTGAGCTGCTCCATAATCTGCTTACGGCGCTCTTCCGGCGTGCGGTTCTGTTTCTGACGCTTGGGGTTAGCCGTAACGCCGACACCGATAGCCTGCGCGCGCTTAACCGCAACCTCAGACGCGCCACCGCCCGTCAGGACATAGCCTAATGAGGCCAGTAGGATGAAGGACAACAGGGCAATCAGAACAATTGTCAGCATGCGCCCTACTCCGAAGCATCAAGCGCTTCGGCCAGTTCGCGCTCCAGACCATAATATTTAGCCCGATCCCAGAAACGTGGGCGGCCAATACCGGTTGAGCGATGGCGACCGATGATTTTACCCTGTTTGTCTTCGCCTTCGATCTCATAGAGGAACAGGTCCTGCGTCACCATGACATCGCCTTCAAGGCCGAGCACTTCGGTAATGTGCGTGATACGGCGCGAACCATCCCTGAGACGTGCCGCCTGAACGATAATATCGATCGAGCCGACGATCATTTCGCGAATAGTCCGCGACGGCAGGCCATAGCCGCCCATAGTGATCATCGATTCCAGACGCGAAACGGCTTCACGCGGAGAGTTGGCGTGCAGCGTACCCATTGAACCGTCGTGGCCCGTGTTCATAGCCTGAAGCAAATCGAACGCTTCAGGGCCGCGCACTTCGCCGACGATGATACGTTCAGGACGCATCCGCAGACAGTTTTTCACCAGATCACGCATGGTGATCGTGCCCTGCCCTTCAAGGTTAGGCGGACGGGTCTCGAGGCGCACGACGTGCGGCTGCTGTAACTGAAGTTCGGCGGCGTCCTCGCAGGTGATAACCCGCTCGGTCGGATCAATAAAGGCCGTCAGCGTATTCAGCAGTGTGGTCTTACCCGAACCCGTACCACCGGAAATCAGGACGTTACACCGCGACGCACCAATCACGCCCAGAACCCGCGCGCCTTCGGAACTGATGGAGTTGAACTCCACCAGATTGCGCATGGTCAGCTTGTCTTTTTTAAACTTACGAATGGTAAGGGTCGGGCCATCCAGCGCCAGTGGCGCGGCGATGACGTTAACCCGCGATCCGTCCGGCAAACGGGCGTCACAGATCGGCGAGCTTTCATCGACGCGACGACCCACCTGAGACACAATTCGCTGACAGATGTTCATCAGCTGCAAATTGTCGCGGAAACGCACATTGGTCAGTTGCACCTTACCGCCGACTTCGATGAAGACGCGGCTTGCCCCATTGACCATGATATCGGCAATATCGTCACGCGCCAGAAGCGGCTCCAGCGGACCATACCCCAGAACGTCATTGATAATGTCCTGAACCAGATTGTCCTGTTCAGACACAGACATGGAGACATTTTTAATGGCCACCAGTTCTGAAACAATATCGCGGATTTCTTCGGATGCCGCCTTCTGATCAAGCTGCGCCAGTTGCGACAGATCGATCGTATTCAGAAGCGCATTAAAAATGGCTGTCTTGGTGGCATGGTAGTAGTCTGACTGCTCACGCACAATCTCGGTAACAGCCTGCGCCTGATGCATCTGCTGCAGACCCGCCGCCAGCTTGGCCTTGGCTGCCGCAGCCTTGTCAACACTTGCGCGCTTGTCATCTGAACCGGCGCCTCTGGCACCCGCATCATCTGTCTGGCTAACCTTTTGCGGTCGCGTAGCAATATCCCCGCCACCTGTGTCCGGTGGCGGTGCCCCTCTTATGGTTTCCCGTTGCTGGCTAAGGGCCTGCGCGCGCGCCGCTACAGGGCGTGCGGGATCGGTTGCACCAAAAAGCCTGTTCGCAGGATCGGAGGGCCTTTTACCAAACACCTGACTTGCTCACTTCCTGAACAGTTTGTTGAGGAGAGATTTTTGCGGCTTTTTCACCTCTCCGGTACGACCGGTGATCGCCACGGTCAATTGATTCAATGCCTCATGCGCTTTCGAGGCCGGTGCCAGTTCCGCAATCATCTGGGCATTGTTCGATGCCTGACCGAATACCTTAGGGTCAAACGGAATGGCACAGGTCGGCGAAAGCCCAAGAGCCGCCGTAAAATCCTTTAGCGGGATTTCCGGACGGCCAGGCATGTCCATCTGATTCAGCACCAGTCGGGGCGGATTATCATTGGGCCGGAACGTCTTCAGAAGATCGATCAGGTTTTTGGCGTTACGCAGTGAAGCCAGATCAGGCGTCGCCACAATCACCACATCATCCGCAGAGATCAGGGCCTTCTTCAGCCAGGGCGTCCAGATATGCGGCAGGTCAAGTACGATGAACGGTGCCACCGAGCGCACCTTACGGGTGACCTCCTCATAGGCCACTTCATCCGCCAGATAATCCTGATCCAGCGACGCCGGAGCCGAGAACAATGACAGACGTTCCGTACATTTCGTCAGCATACGATCCAAAAGGGTCGAATCCAGACGCTCAGGCTCATTGAGCGCCTCGGCAATCCCCTGCAAAGGATCCTGATTGAAATCCAGCCCCGCTGTACCGAACGGCAGGTCATAATCAGCGATGACCGTGTTGGCCTGCATAGCTTCAGACAGATTGTACGCGAAATTGTGCGCCAGTGCCGACGAACCGGCCCCGCCACGCGCACCGATAAAGGCAATAGTCCGGCCCGCATAGGGTGACTCAGGGTCGGTAAACAGGCCCCCGATCACCTTGATCAGTTGCAGCGGCTGAACAGGGGCTACCAGATAATCTGATACACCCGCCCGCATCAGTTCGCGATAAAGCGGAATATCATTATGCTGACCGATGACGACGACCTTCGTCGTGGCATCGCAGACATCAGCCAGACGCGACAACTGCGCCAGAATCTCCGCACTGCGCGCATTGGTCTCGACTATGATCAGCGCAGGCGTTGGTTCCTGCTCGTAACATCTGGTCGCCTCGACTATGCCACCGCGTCGCACCACTGATTGGGCACGGCTCATACGGCGGTCATTGGCGGCCGTATCGCAAACCTGAAACGTGGTGTCATTCTCAGGGAAGAAATGAATGGCTATGCGGGGAATGGAAATCGCATCGGAACCCACACCCGATTCCGCCGCCAGTGGCGAAAACGCTGCAGCTACCTGAGAAGGCGATGTCAGGGCCTGAAGCATGCCACTGTTCATATCACGCGCCGAATGATCGAGGCTCGCTTCGATCTCGTCTGCGAACGGATCATCTATCGCGCCTTTATGGCCGGCATGACTGCCTTCCAGCGGCGTTGCATAGTCATCCTGATCGTCGAAAGCATCAAACGGATCATCACGAGAGGCAATAGGGGTTTGGGACATTTGCGGACTCAGATTCATTTAATGGCGTCGGAAATAGTGCCTCTGGCCGCTTCATTTTCAGCGGATGAGGTGATTTCACCTTTGCGGTATTTATCAATAATCGTGACCTTACGGCCGGCATCGGCGGGTGTTGCGGGCTGAGGTGCCGCCACGTCACGCGGATCGGCAATCTGGGCCGCCATGTTCGCTGTAACGGCGCAACCGAAATTACTCTGGACCTTATTAGAGGCCGTCTTGGTCAGGTTGTCCCATTTCCGGTTACAAGTTTCACGAACCGTACGATATTCGATTTCGCTCACCGCAATCACGTCCACAGGCAGGTTCTCGGCGGTCGCCAGACTGATAGACGACGCATAGACCCGCCGCGCGACCAGATAGTCGGCAATCGCCGTACCACCGCGAATAGAGTCGGGATGATTAGAGGTCGTGATAACAAGATCAATAGCCGTACCTGAGGCCCAGCTTGCCTTATCGGCAATCTGATCAAGCGCCCGACGCTGGTTTTCCGAGAACCCGTTCGTATGCAGTTTGAAATGCACAGTATCCGAACGCGATTCCGCAGCCAGCTGATACTTGCCGCCCGGCAATGTCGCCTCAATTGTGGATGACGGCTCTGGCGTCGTACTACAGCCGCCCACCAGCATGGTGCTGCCCAGAGTAACAATTGCGGCTATGTTTTTGAAGTATGACATCCGCAGCATCCTTATTCGATTACATAGCCAATAGGTGCCTGATAGGCCCCCGGCGGTGGAGATTCGGTTCCGTAATCGCCCTTGCCTTCGCGTACGACCTTATTCAGCCGCCCAAGGAATATCGCCTCCATATCGCTGGAGGCCTGCAGGTTATCCGCTGGCGTCTGATAACTGTCCGGATGGCCGGGTTTAACCAGATAAGGGGTGACAATCACCACCAGTTCGGTCTCTTCCGAAAGGAAGTCACGCGACCGGAACAGGCTGCCCAGAACCGGAAGCGATGTCAGACCCGGCAGAGAATCGATGGTCTGCTTATAGTTTGACTGCAACAGGCCCGCGATCATCAGCGATGCACCCGACTGCATCTCAACCGTCGTTTCAGCGCGCCGTACACTCAGGGCCGGAATGGTGAAGTTACCATTCAGCGTATAGGCACCGGTATTGGTCAGCTCCGAAACCTCGGTAGACAACTTCATGGAAATGCGGCCACCGGACAAAACGACCGGCGTAAAGCCCAGACCCACACCGAACGGCTTAAACTCGACCGAGATGCGGCCCTGTGTATCCTGATTGACCGGCACGGGGAATTCACCACCGGCAAGGAAGCGGGCCGCTTCGCCGGATACAGCCGTCAGATTAGGCTCAGCCAGAGTGCGCACCAGACCAACACGCTCAAACGCCTCAAGACAATGCTGGGCATCGTTACCGGTTATGCTTGACCAGGCACTTGACACCGTGCTGCCGACCGTACGACCCAATGCCTCAGTAAGGCTCTGGCTATCGGTCACCGAATTCGACTGCGTTAAACCCTCACGAATGCTGCCGTCCGTATTATAGGACAGAATTTCGTTGAGCGTGGACGTATTGGTCGTGCTTGTATCAATACCATTGCTCAGGGTCAGATTACCTGAATTGGAAGTGCTGTTATTATAGTTGGTGGTTCTGGCGCCACGCTGGCTGTAGCACAGACCGCGACCACCCTGATAACCCCCGTTTGTACTGAAGGTATTGCCACGCCCGAAGGAATAGGAGCGGGTGCCGTTATTATAGACAACGTCCGCCGCCAGCCCCAATTGCTTGATGGTATTGCGCTCTACCTCGACGATACGCACCTTGAGCATCACCTGATCCTGACCGGCAATGGCCAGCGAATTGATGACGTTTTCAGGCTTTTCGGCAAAGGCCGATGCCAGACGCTGGATCGCCTCCGCCTCAGCGGCATTCGCCACCAGACCGTTCAGAATAACAAAGCCGTTGACGTTTTCGACCTCAACCTGAGCCTGCGGATAAATGCGACGGATCGTGTCTGCCAACTGATCGGTAGGGGCCTCAACGCGCACGCTGAGATTAAGAATCTGGCGACCCGACGCATCAAAGAATATGGCGTCAGACTGACCCGTGGCCACACCCAGCACAAAGATACGGCGCGGGTTACGCAACACCGCATCAGCCACCGCCGGATTGGATACGAAAACATCCGCCGCATCGACAGGCAGATCAATAACCGCCGAACGTCCTTTGGGCAGGTTCAGAACCTGCGTACGCACCGGACTTGAGCGGGTCTCGACATTCAGTTGTGCCTTGCCGGACTGATAGGGCACCGGCTGCGCATTGGCCACCGAACCCGCCATGATCATCGCTATCGCCGTTACGGCAATTTTTCCAAACGGATAGTTGCTCATCTTGACACCATGACCTCTGAGACCTGACCGTTACGGACAACATTCACTGTATTTGCTTTGGACGGATCAGAACCGGAAACACGACCTGAGGGGCCATTAATATCCGCATAGGAACGCAGCATCAGCGCCAGCGTCCCCTGCGCCCGCGCCTGAGCCAGCGCCTGACCTTCTTCGGGAGTAACCTCAAGCGTCGCCGTGGCACCCACCACCGTATTACCTTCGGTCGGGCCGGTGACATTCTGATCAATCGCCAGCACCTTGATGTTACGCAGCACCTGACGCGTCACAATCGTATTGCTGCCTTCGGCACGACGGTCTTCACCGCTAACCAGAATATCGACGCGATCGCCGGGCAGAATGAAGCCCCCTGCGGTGGTCTCAACGCTCACAGGTACGGACATAGCCCGCTTACCCGCATCAAGCATCACGGCCATCATGCCGCTCTGACCGGCCTGCACGACCTTGCGATCTGTAATAGGTTCATTTTGCAGGATTGGCTCACGCACAACGGCATTGAGCAGACCTTCCATACCGCGCGTCGGGTTAATCGCCGCATCAGCCGCTTCGGCAACGGCCTCACCCGTCTTTGCCAACTGATTCGTTTCCTCAGGTGACGCAACCGCCTTAACCAGACCATCGGTGTAATAGGCGGCATTGAGCGCATCCGCAGGCCAGCTTTTCCAAACCAGATCCGCCTCGGTGATCCGCTGTCCGACCTTAAGGTCGCGCGCCGCCACAAGCACTCTGGTCGTCGGGGCCTCAACCACCACATTTCCCTTACCCGTATTGGCCGCAGGCTTACCGCGAACTAATCCGTGTACCAGAAACGCCAGTAGTAATGCCGCAACCGCAGCGACTGCAAATAGGACGTAACGTGACGCCTTCATTAAGCCAATTCCCCTGGAAGGATTCTGCCGGCTCCTCCCACGAACCTGTGGTCAGAACACGTGTCGACTTAGGCGGCCGAATCCGTGGTTTGCGTTTAAACAGGGCAAGTTTTGCTTAAGTTTGGTTAACGTTAGACTAAGAAGCCGCCTTACATGGTAAATTGCGTTATTTTAACGCCCTTCGGGACACTTTAGGCACTACGCCTTAGCGGCAAACACGCAGGCCCCAGCGGTTCAAACGCCTTATAGGTCAGAATAAACTCCTGATGCCCCAGTGTTTCTGACTTGCTCCGGCCTCCGGACGCCACATTCAGCACGGAATCGATTATTTCCACGCCGACCTCATCCAGAGTGGCCCGACCTTCCATAATCCGTCCGGCATCAATATCCATGTCCTCGGATAGCTTCTTATAGGTGTCCGGATTGGCACAAACCTTAATGACCGGCGAAATGGCCGATCCGACCACGGATCCACGTCCGGTGGTAAACAGGGTAATGTGCGAGCCGCAGGCAATCAGTTCAACGATCTCGGCATTGTCTGAGATGTTGGGAAAGCCAAAGCGCACCTCACCGTCGGGAACCACATCAAGCAGATATAGCCCGCCCGTGGGCGGAAGGTCACCGGGCTTCAGTATGCCACAGATCAGCGCCGAGCCTGATTTGGAATAGGCCCCCATCGACTTTTCTTCCTGCGTCGTCAGCCCGCCTTCGGCATTACCCGGCGCAAACGAGCCATAGCCCATCACCGTATAATAGGCCTCGGCCTTCTGCACACAGGCCTCAAGTTCGGCCCCAAGCTCAGGCGTTACCGCACGTGAGGCCATGATTTTCTCACACCCTACAAGCTCACCGGTTTCTTCGAAAATACAGGCGGCACCCTGCGCCCCCAACCAGTCGAACGCCCGTCCGACCGCCGGATTGGCAGTAATGCCCGAAGTCCCGTCCGATCCACCGCAGATAGTACCGATCACCAGTTCAGACACATCCATAGGCACGACCGGTACTTCCGCCGCTATGGCTTTCAGGCGATGAACGGCCTCAATACCCTGCGCGACGGTTGATAAGGTGCCGCCGGAATTCTGGATCACCAGTGTCTCACATGGACGCCCTGAGGCTTCGATAACCTGCCTGAGGCGTTCGCGGTTAAAACTTTCGCAGCCCAGTGAGATCAGCAAAACCCCGCCAACATTGGGATGCGTCGTCACCGCCGACATCACCTTGAAGGCATAGTCATTCGGATAACAGCCCGGAAAGCCTATCAGATGCACTTCGGTATCATCCGATTTGGTGACAATCTGACGGGCGACATGGTGCGCACACTCCACCAGATAAACGACCGCAATCACATTGCGGATGCCTTTGCGGCCATCGGCACGCAAACGACCGGATAATTGCGGACGGTCATGCACAATCAGAGTTTCCATCAGCCAACCACCTTGCGTGTATGCGACGGAATATAGTCGCTCTTCATATTGTGCATATGTACATGCGCGCCTTTTGGGGCGTCGGCCGTCATGGAGCCAATTGGCGCACCGTATTTTATGATCTTCTCACCGGTCTTCAAATCGTGACGCGCAACCTTATGGCCCACCTCGATACTGTCTGAGGCCGTAACCTTCTGACCATCAATCACAACCATAGTACCCGCCTCGACACGCTGACGGCACACCAGCACATTGTCGGTGTCATGCAGCAATATCAAACTATCCGACACGCTCTGATCCAATCTTTCACTCATAGTTCACCGCCACGCGCCACTACCACCTCAGGCGCAGGCACTTCAGGCGCAGGCACAGGCGCCCCCTCAGGCAACAGGCCCTCTGATTTCAGATCACTCCAGAACGCATCCGGAATAACCACGCGCGCATAGCTGAGGTTGGCGTCCACCTGCGACGCATGGCCCATACCAATCAGCAGACGACTGACCACCGGATGGGCCAAAGGAAACTGAAGCGCCGCCGCCGCCAAAGGCACAGCATGCGCCTGACAAACGGCCTGAAGACGTGACACACGTTCGATAATCGCCTGAGACGCCGGCGCGTAATTATAATGCGCCCCCTGTTTCGGCCCCTCGATCAAAATGCCTGAATTGAACGGTGCCGCGGCAATCACGGACACACCTCTGTCCGCACACAGCGGAAAGAAACGCTCCAAAGGCGATTGCTCAAGCAGGGTGTACCTGCCCGCCAGCAGCACCACATCCAGATCGGCGTCCTGCAATACCTCTTCGCAGATTGCCACCTCATTGACCCCAAGGCCAATAGCCTGCACCAGACCCTGAGCCTTAAGTTCGCACATGGCGCGATAACCACCGTTCATGAAGTCGCGGTAATGCTGCGCATGTGCGTCGCCGTGGGTTACCTGCCCCAGATCGTGCGCCAGCAATATATCGATCCGCTCGCGCCCTAACCGCTTCAGGCTATCTTCGAACGACCGCAATACACCGTCATAGCTATAGTCAAATTCCGGCTCATAGGGGTCGCCATCAACAAAGCCATGCCGCAGCGTGCCCACCGGAGGCGGATCAATCGGCTTAAGCACCCGCCCGACCTTGGTTGAGACAATGACCTGCGCCCCGCCTGCGCTCGCCGCCAGTCCGGCCCCCAGACGGCGCTCCGCCAGTCCCTGCCCGTAATGTGGCGCAACATCAAAATAGCCGATACCGGCCTCAAGCGCAGCCGCAACTGCCGCCTGAGCCACAGGCGCTTCTACGCGTTGATAAAGATTGCCGATGGCCGCCGCACCAAACCCCAGCCTGCCCGCACAGGCAGAACCGGATACGGCTGACGACCGAGACTGTTCAGACGAAAAGAGCAAGGCGTTGTCCCACGGATATTCTCAGGTTTGAAACCCATTATCATTCGTAAAACAGAATAGGCCTGCCTCAGAGGCTTTTCAAGCGTCGCCATCGTGAAAAACCACGTCACAATTGCTTTTCTATTTCATCTGCAAAATTCATCTGACTATTTTTTAACCCATTGTGATTAATGGCAAATTTGTCATATTTGCCCTACCCCCCAAGCGTCCGCGTCAGCGCCAGAGCGGTGTTTTTCAGCTTGAGAATCGTCTCCTCAAGACTCAGGCATCCATGCGTTTTCAGATAGGGAATAGTCATAGCCGCAATAACAGTCGTGTCGTTCATAACCGGACAGGACACATCCAGCACGCCGTCCACAAAATCACTCTTGGCCTGCACATAGCCCTGCAACTGAGCGCGCTCGGCGACCGTCTCAAGCAACTGCCATTCCTGTGCCGTAGCGGTGGGCCGCAGCAAGGTGCGCCACTGCTCCTTCAGGCCCGACGGCTGAAACGCATAGAGCACCAGACCGGACGTCGATTCCACCAGCTTGCGCTGATAGCCCACGCGCACCGAGAACCCCAGATCACCTGGCGCTTCGATACGGGCAATCACCACCATATGATCATCCGAGGCAATAGCCAGATGAACCGACTGACGTACCTGCTCGCTCAAGGCCTGCATCAGTGGCAAGGCCGAAGCCAGAAGATTCTGGCTCGGGCCACGGCTCATACCCAGTGAAAACAACTTGTTGGTCAGCTCCAGCCCGTCCCCCTTCGCCGAAGGGGCGACATAGCCGCGATGCTCAAGCACCTGCACCATGCGGAACAGTTCACTGACCGAGCGATCCAGCCGCGCCGATATCTGAGACAGGGTCATTGGCCGTTTATTGGCCGCCAGAAGCTCAAGTACATCCAGACCCTTTTCCAGTGCCGGCGCACGGTATTTTGGCGACGTATCAGATTTAGGCGCATCAGCCATGGGTTACACCTCCGCTTTACGATTTACAGGTGCAGTGAAAGCATAGAGTGCGATCACTGCAAAACAGGCCGTCGTGACCAAGAAGGCCTGCCGGATATGGCTCGTATCCGACACATAGCCCATCAGCGCAGTCAGAACCGCACCGCCGATGATGGCCATGACAAGAAAAGAAGAACCGGTCTTGGTCAGGTTTCCAAGTCCCTGAATGGATGTGGCAAAAATCGTTGGGAACATCACTGACATAAAGAAGCTGGCGGCGGTTAAGGCCCAAAGCCCCGTCTCACCACCGACGATGACGCCGGTCAGGGTCAGGAAAATATTGATGACCGCAAAGCTGCCGAGAATAAGTAGCGGCGGCAAACGGCTCATCAGAGCCGTACCCGCAAACCGGCCAACCGCAAACGCAATCAGGGCATAATAGAGGAAGGTCGCGGCAGACTTTTCGCTAAGGCCCAGTTCGGCCTGCGCATAGCGGATCGTGAAGCTCCAGATACCGACCTGCGCCCCGACATAGAAAAACTGCGCCAGCACACCAAACATGAAACGCGGACGACCGAACAACCGGCGGATCGATTCAAAGGCACCGACCTCTTCACCCGTATCTTCGTGACTGTTTTTGGTCGCCGCCGCCGGAAACTTCGACAACAGAACCAGCACCGCCCAGATCAGAACCACAGCCCCGATAAGCAGGTAAGGCCCCTGCACCGCCTTGACTTCGGATACGTAGAATGCCTGACGCGCCGCTTCGTCCATCGCCCCCATAGCGGCTTCGTCGTGCTCAATGCCCGAAAGGATAAAGTGCTGGCCGATGAAAATACCGCTCAAGGCCCCCAGCGGATTGAAACTCTGCGCCAGATTAAGCCGGAAGGCCGCCTTTTCCGGCGCCCCAAGTACCGTAATCAGCGGATTGGCCGAGGTCTCAAGGAAGGCCAAACCCGATGCAATGACAAACAAGGCCCCAAGGAAGAAACTGTACTGATGGGTTTCCGCAGCGGGCCAAAACAGGAATGCACCGGCGGCGTATAACAACAGTCCCAGCACAACCGCCGCCTTATAGCCAAAGCGGCGCATAATCAGCGCGGCAGGCAAGGCCAGAAAGAAATAACCCAGATAAAAAGCCGATTGCACCAGCGAGGACTGCAGGTCGGTCAGGACAAACGCCTTCTTGAACTGCGGGATCAGAACGTCATTAAGGTTATTGGCAATCCCCCAGAAAAAAAACAGACTGGTGATGAGGATCAACGGCCATATAGCCGTCTTTATCGCGCCTTTCGGCCCGTTATCAGAAGTCATTTCAATTATCTCCCTGCGCCTTTTGAAAGCGACTTTCGTTATTTTTTGTCTGGCTTATTCGCCGGTATTATGTGTTTAAAACATCATTTATAAATTCATTCGTCAAATATGAAATTCATTTTCCGGCAATGTTTTGTGCATTTGTCCGAAAAAACCGAATAAAAACCTCAAGAAAAGCGCCGCCCCTCCGAAGCGCTGAAGCACTTGGATAGCAATGCCGTTATTTACGAACTTGAGCTTGATCCACAGACCAGATGTTCCGGCACAGGCACAGCCTATGTGAAGCGTTCAGCAGCTCATCAGAACCGGATGGAAATGGCGCTTAACCCGACCCACTCAAAACAGCTGTAACCGCCTGTGTGAAACCGTTTTACGACGATTTAAGCCTGTGCTATGCACCGGATTCAATTGTCTGCGTTATTCAGCAGGCATGTAATTATATGATAATTGCGGCCGGACGCGCATTGCGCTAAAAGCTTGCCCGAACACACAGCATCAGGTGTAAATCACCTGACATGCAGAACAATCCGCTGCGCGTTTCCACTGCTGATGGAACCGCGCACGACCTGAGCGTAACGAGAGAAAGTATAGAGGGAACTGACACATGGCAGAGGTAAAACCGCTGAAGATCGGCTTGATTGGTTTGGGAAAGATCGCCATTGATCAGCACATCCCCTCCATTAAGGGTAATCCGGCACTGGAACTGGTGGCAGGCTGTTCGCCGCGTGCGCGCCCCGAAGGCGTAAAGGCCTATCCGACCTTTGAAGCCATGATCGAAGCACATCCGGAAATCGAGGCGATCGCTATCTGCACGCCCCCACAAATCCGTCACAAGATTGCAGGCGAGGTTATCGCCACCGGTCGTCACGTTTTTCTGGAAAAGCCCCCAGCAGCCACACTTGGTGAAGCCGAAGCCATCCGCGATCTGGCAGCTGCCAAGGGCGTGACCGTTCTGGCAAGCTGGCATTCGCGCTTCGCACCGGCGGTTGAAGCCACCCGTGAATGGATCGCCGCCCGCACGCTGAAGAGCGTTCACATCGTCTGGAAGGAAAACGTCCGTCAGTGGCACCCCGGCCAGAAGTGGATTTTCGAAGCTGGTGGCATGGGCGTGTTCGATCCGGGTATCAACTCCCTGTCGATCCTGACGCGCATCCTGCCGCAAAAGGTTATCGTCAAGGCCGCAGACCTGCATATTCCGGTCAATTGTCAGGCCCCTATTCAGGCTGAACTGACCATGACCGATGAAACCGGTCTGGATATCCGCGCTGATTACGACTTCCTGCAAACCGGCATTCAGACATGGTCGATCTTCGTCGAATCCGAGGCCGGTGAAAAACTGACCCTGTCCATGGGCGGTACGGAACTGGAAATCGACGGCAAGGTGATCATCAAGGAAAAAGAAGCCGAATATTCAGGCCTCTACGCTCATTTCGAACGCCTGATCCGTGCCGGTAAATCGGATGCCGATTTTGCCCCTCTGCGCATTGTCGCCGATGCCATGCTGGTCGGCCATCACATCGATGCCCCTGAATATATCGAATAGTCAGCACGCCTAAGGCATCGCTGTTACATAATCGCCGCCCTCGGTTACCGGAGGCGGCGATTGTGTTTTAGCGCTTGGCGCACCCTCAAAACGCGTCCATCAATATATAGGTGGCATCCTTGCGTTTGTGCTTATCAATCAGCGGCACCAGCCGTTTGAAATGTTCGCTGGCGCAATGGGCATCCAGTGCCGCCCGATCCGGCCAGGTCTCGACAAAGACGAAATGACCGAAGTCTTTCTGATCCACAAACAAATCATAGGACAGGCACAAAGGCTCGCGCCGCGTCGCCTCAACCAGTTCCTGATAATAGGGCCGGACAATATCCACATCCTCCGGCCGGATAAAGTCTTCGGCAATGACCTTTAGCACCGGATACGCGCCAGTGCATCTGCTTCGAATGCCTGCACAGCCGACTGAAACGGCTGGTCACTGCAACGGGCGACCCAATCGCTTATAGCCGGTTCGTCCGGTGTCAGGCTGGCCATCCACTGGAAAGGCGAAGACACCAGAAGGTCTACCGCCGTATAGCGACCATCCATCAGCCAGTCCTGTCCGGTCAGGGCGTCTTTCAGCCGTTCCGTGACCTCGGCCATACCCCGAAAGGTCGCCAGCAATGCCGGATGATCGAGTTGCAAATAGCTATGGACAAATACCGGCTCGACGACACCGCCGTACCAACTCAGCCAGGACAGATAGGCCCCGCGCAGCCTGTGCCCCACCGGAAAGCCCATCCGGCTTTCAGGGAACATATCGGTCAGATAAAGGATGATCGCTGACGATTCACGTATCTCAACCCCATCATGCACCAGAAATGGCACCTTGCCCTCAGGGTGCGGATTGGCAGGATCCTGTTTGCCCGAACCATCCTGACGCTTGACATCGACAATACGGATGTCAACTTGGTCGCGGATGTTCATTGCCTCAATAAGACCGATAATACGGCTCGAACGTGTATGTGGTGAGTGATATAGCGTCAGCATCCCTGCTTCCTTTTAAAACCCTGAAACGGATTTCACGCTTAACAACCATGCTGTCAGTTTTTGTCAGTATGATTGCCGTCTGTATTCGGAGGGTGGTGTAAACGGATGCGCCCACGCCCCCCGCTCTTCGTGTTTAGCCATACGTTCGCTGGCGGCGTAGCGATTACCGGTGTCATAATAACGCACCGCCAGTCCGGCCTCGATCATGGCCTGCCCCAGATCAACAGCCTTACCGTCTTCGGTTGTCGTACGACAATAGGCCAGCACGCGCTGATACCGGTCGCGCCCCTTGTCTGCGCACATGACCGTCCGGCCATGCGTCAGCTTTTTGAGATACAAGGTGCCATCCGCACCGCAACGAAACGCCCCACAGGTCTGACGATACTCAAACGCATCAATGCCCTTCAGCCGGATTTCATGGCCCGATACCCTGAGGCTGTCACCATCGATGATTTGCGCCACCCCCACTATGTCATCCGCGCCTTTTTCAACCTCAGGGCCAAACAGGCCCGCACGGTAATCCAGCCAGAATGTCACCAGCAATATGGCTATGGCCAGCAAGGCCCAGTAGACAGATTTACGTTTCAGAACCGCACCTCCGGCCAAAGCGGATCACTCACGGCCAGCCCCCCTTATCACCAGCCCCCTTCGGATGAGATCAGGCCTTATCAGAATGAGGCTTAAGCCACTCCGGCAGGACTTCCCGATTCATCATGTCCTCATAGCTGGGGCGGGGACGGATCACCGCCCATTTATCGTCACGCACCAGAACCTCAGGGATCAGCGGACGCGAATTATATTCGCTCGACATCGCCGCCCCATAGGCCCCTGCCGACATGAAGGCCACCAGATCACCGGCCTCAGCCACCGGAAGGGTGCGCCCGCGCGTGAAGGTATCCCCCGTCTCACAAACCGGCCCGACCACATCATAGGTCGCTTTGAACTGATCCTCAGGCGTGACCACCGGACGGATGTCGTGATAGGCATCATAGAGCGCCGGACGCATCAGGTCATTCATCGCCGCATCGACAACAAGGAACTTCTGACCGGAGCTTTCACGCTCATGGATATGGATGACCTTAGAGATCAGCACACCGGCATTGGCCGCAATCAGACGACCCGGTTCAAATGTGTAGCGCACCCCCAGATTACCCACCGTAAGCGCAACCATCTCGGCAAAGTCGGCTGGCGGCGGCGGTTCGGTCTGGTTGAAATAGGGCACCCCAAGCCCGCCCCCCAGATCAAGACGCTCAACACTCAGGCCTGCTGCGCGCAGTTCCTGTACCCAGCCCTTCATGCGTGAAAAGGCTTCCTGCATCGGCGTCAGGTCACTGATCTGGCTACCAATGTGACAGGCAATACCCAACGGCGCCAGATTAGGGTCAGCGGCCGCCTGCGCATAGAGCGCAATGGCTTCTTCGGCCGACACACCAAACTTGTCCTTGGCACCGCCGGTCGTGATCTTGGCGTGACCACCGGCGCCAACACCCGGATTGATGCGGATGACCAAAGGGGCCACAAGGCCCAGAGACGCGGCCACATGGCTCAGGCGCTCAAGCTCAGGCTTCGATTCGACATTCAGCTGATAGATGCCGGTCTTTAGCGCAAAGGCCATTTCTTCATCGGTCTTGCCGACGCCGGAAAACACGATCCGGTCAGCGGGCACACCGGCCATCAGCGCCTTGCGGATTTCACCTTCCGAAACCGTGTCTGCTCCGGCCCCCTGCTCGGCAAGGGTTTGCAGCACCGCCAGATTGGAGTTGGCCTTGGTCGCATAGGCGATCAGCGGGGCTTCACCCTTGGGGCTTTTCAGGGCTTCCTGCCCCCAAAGCGCCTGAGAGAACACCTGAAAATGGCGCTCAAGCGTGGCGGAGGAATAGACATACAAAGGCGTACCGATGCGGTCTGCCAGATCGCTCAGGCTGACACCTTCGGCATACATTACGCCGTCTTTGTATTCGAAATGGTTCATCTTAAGGCGCTTATATCTTTATTGTCTCTGAGCGTTACCAGTGCCCTCCAGAGGGGCATCGGAAACTCTTACATTCTGTTGATAGGGGTCACGCATTTCATTGCGCTGATCACCGCGGGGCAAGGCACGTTCCGTCGCCTTGCCTTCGGCCTGAGCCTTTTTCTTGGCGGCGACCTCGGCACGGGCGCGTTCGCCCCAAAGCGGCGGTGCAGTTTCCAGATCGCCCTGCTTACCACAGGCCGCAAGCGTCAGGCCAAGGCCCATAGCCCCAAGCAGTACAACGGTTTTAAGCTTTATGGTCATGCCAGCGCTTCCTTCCAGCGTTTGATTTGCAGACGTACCTGATCAGGGGCCGTACCGCCATAGGACTGTCGGCTGGCACAGGATGCCTCAGCCGTCAGAACACTATATACATCTTCGGTAATGCCCGCTTCCAGATTTTGCAAATCACTGAGGCTAAGTTGTGACAGCTCAAGCCCCTTTGATTCCGCCAGCTTCACCGCCGCGCCGGTCACATGGTGCGCGTCACGGAACGGCATGTTCAGATTACGCACCAGCCAATCCGCCAGATCGGTCGCCGTCGAAAAGCCCGAAGACGCGGCCACCTGCATACGCTCACGATTTGCCGTCAGATCACCAATCATGCCGGTCATGGCCGCCAGTGCCAGATCAAGCGCCTCAAAGGCTTCAAATACCGGCGGCTTGTCTTCCTGCATGTCCTTGGAATAGGCCAGCGGCAGCCCCTTCATCACCGTCGTCAGGGCAATGAACGCGCCATTGATGCGACCGGTCTTGGCACGCACCAGTTCGGCAGCATCAGGATTCTTCTTTTGCGGCATGATCGACGAACCGGTCGAAAACGCGTCCGACAGGCGGATGAAGCCGAACTGCGGCGTCGTCCAGATAACAATTTCTTCGGCCAGACGCGACAAATGCCCTGCCGTCAGGCTGGCGTGCGACAGGGATTCCAGTGCGAAATCACGGTCAGACACCCCATCAAGGCTGTTGGCGGTCGGGCGATCAAACCCCAGCGCTTCAGCCGTGGCAAAACGGTCAATCGGGAACGGCGAACCGGCCAGAGCCGCCGACCCCAGCGGGTTTTCGTTCATCCGCTTACGCGCATCACGGAACCGCGACGCATCGCGCCCGAACATCTCGACATAGGCCAGCAGATGGTGGCCAAAGGTCACCGGCTGCGCCGGTTGCAGGTGCGTAAAGCCCGGCATCAGGGTGTCAGCATATTCTTCAGCGCGCGCAAGAAGGCCACGCTGCATCTTTTCAAGTTGCGCGATGGTATAGTCCACCCGATCACGCACCCACAGACGGAAATCCGTCGCCACCTGATCATTACGCGAACGCGCCGTATGCAGACGCCCTGCCGTAGCGCCGATCAACTCACGCAGACGCGCCTCGACATTCATATGGATGTCTTCAAATTCCGCACGGAACGGGAAGGTGCCATTCTCGATTTCTGCCGCAATGGCCGCCAGTCCACCATCGATGGTCTGCGCATCATCGGCTGAAATAATACCCTGCTTTGCCAGCATGGCCGCATGTGCGCGCGAGCCTGCGATATCTTGTCGCCACAGGCGCTTATCGACATCGATCGAGACATTGATGGCTTGCATAATCTCGGCGGGTTGGGCAGAAAAACGTCCACCCCACATTTTCTGGCCTGCGGTTTCAGGCTTTTGGGCAGAGGATTGATCGGTCATGGGCGAACCTTCGGACGAAAACAGGAAAGATCAACACAGATCCCGCGCGACCTACTGGGTGGCGGGCCTGTTGATAGGGATTGTGCTTGCCTCAGTAGCGGGGGGCCTGTGGTGGCGTCAAGCCAAGTCTGAAACAGAAACCGTCAGCGCACCCGCTGAACCCGTCGCTGAAGGCCCCCTTAAGGTCTATGCCACCGGCACACTCCAAGGCCTGATCACCCACGCTGCGCCTAAACCGATTGAAAACATCCACTTCCTTGATGGTGATGGTAATGCGGTTCAGCTTAGTGATTTCAAGGGCCGCGTAGTTGTTCTGAACCTGTGGGCGACATGGTGCACGCCGTGCCGTGTTGAACTGCCGACGCTTGCGGGTCTGCAAAAACACTATGACCCCGAAACCGTCTATGTTCTGCCCTTAAGCATCGATAAGGCCGAGCATTTGGAAAAGGCGCGCGAAGAACTGGCCCTCAGCCCGCCCCTGCCGCTCTATATAGACTCAGACGTACAAGGCCTGTCCAAATGGGGCATTATTGGCATGCCGACCACGGTCATTCTTAATGCTGAAGGCCTTGAGGTCGCGCGCTTCGAAGGTGATGCCCATTGGGACGCCCCCGAAGCCAAGGCCTTTATTGACGCGGTTCTGGCACAGCCCTGAGTGCGTCTGGGCGCAGCCTACTGCGCCTGACCAAACTCGATCACACAATCCAGACCGGAATCGACTGTGGCCGGCGTGCGGATGACATCAATATTGTCCTCCAGCAAAAACGCCATATCCTCAAGTGTGTCTTTCAGTTCCTGCTCGGTCGTCGAAACCCGTATCCCCTCAAGGCGGATAGGCAGATCAAGCGACACGCCCATCAGGACGCATTTCAGGTCATTATCGGTTCCACGTGCCTTAAGATCATAATGAGCCTTAAGATTAAGCTCGGTCAGGGCCACCACATCACGGCCATAGGCCTCAAAGGCCGGATCCGTCAGGAGCGACATTTTCGGAGCCGCAGCGAAGGCATCCGTGGTCGCCTTCAACGTCTGGGCTCGCTGAATCAGGTCTGCATAAAAGGGTTCCTGCGACACCGGATTGACCGGCAGCGCCTGCGTCACAGCACCAAAGGCAAACATCGGTGCCGCCATAAGGCAAAATGCAAATATACTCGAACGTACCAAGCTGGGTTATCTCCGGTTCAGGCCCCTTATCTCCGGTTATGCAAGTTTTCAGCCAACAAAGGGTTAAGAGCCTAAAGTCTTGTCAGCTTCGGTGCTTTGAGTTAATCGCCACATATGACCGAAAACACCGACACCTCCGCCGAACCCGCAGGCGATTTCCGCCCCGAAGCCCGTTCACCCCGTGGTTTTGCCGATAAGCGCGCGCACGAAATCGCCATTGAGCGCCGCCTGATTGCCAATGTGTCGAAGGTCTATGAAGACTTCGGCTTTGAGGCCCTGCAAACACCGGCCTTTGAATATGCCGATGCGCTGGGCAAGTTCCTGCCCGATGCCGATCGTCCGAATGTTGGCGTCTTCGCCCAGCAGGATGACGACGATCAGTGGATGGCCCTGCGCTATGACCACACAGCACCTCTGGCCCGTTTTGCCGCCCAGAACTGGGACGGCCTGCCCAAACCCTTCCGCCGTTATGCCTTTGGCCCCGTCTGGCGCAACGAAAAGCCAGGCCCGGGCCGCTTACGTGAATTTATGCAGTGCGATGCCGATACCGTAGGCACGGATCGCCCCGAAGCCGACGCTGAAATCATTGCGCTGGCGGTGGCCGGTTTCAAATCGAACAACCTGCCGACCGTTCTGAAAATCAATAACCGCAAGCTGCTCAACGGCCTGTTGTCGTCTCTGGGCGTCAGCACACCGGCACAGCAGCTTGGCGTGCTTCGGGCGATCGATAAGCTTGATCGTCTGGGCCTTGAAGGCGTTCAACTGTTGCTTGGTGCCGGTCGTAAGGACGAATCGGGTGACTTCACCAAGGGCGCAGGCCTTAACGATGCCGCTGCCGCTGCGGTGCTAAGCTTTGTCGCCGCCGGTCGCACCTCTGACGGCACGCAGGCCGACCGCGCAACGGTGCTCGGCAATCTGGCGGCTGTGCTTGCCAATTCCCCCGAAGGTCAGGCCGGTCTCGAAGACCTGTCGCGCATTTCCACGGCCCTCAGCGGTCTTGGGGTTGGTGAAGATCAGGCGATCTTTGATCCATCCATCGTGCGTGGTCTGGAATACTATACCGGCCCTGTGTTCGAAGCTGAACTCCTGCTCGAAACCCGCGATGAAAAAGGCCGTCCGGTCGCTTTTGGCTCCGTCGGTGGCGGTGGCCGTTATGACGATCTGGTGGCGCGCTTCACTGGCCAGCAGGTTCCGGCTACCGGCTTCTCTTTTGGTGTATCGCGCTTGGCGGCGGCATTGGCCTTGGCGGAAACTGGTGCGGTTACGCCGGTACGCGGGCCTGTGGTCATCATCGCCTTCTCCGAATCAGACATGGGTGAATATTTCAAACTGGCCGCCGAGATTCGCGCTGCGGGCATCCCTGCCGAGGTTTATCTTGGTCGTTCCGGCATGAAGGCTCAGATGAAATATGCCGACCGCCGCTATTCGCCTGCGGCCGTCATGCTGGGTGGCGATGAAATGGCTAACGGCACTGTGACCATCAAGGATCTGGATCTGGGGCGTGAGCTATCCAGTCAGATCACTGACAATAAGGAATGGCGCGAAGGTCGTCCGGGACAGGTCACCCTGCCCCGCGCCGAAGCCATAGCCCACCTCAAAAAAATCACAGGACAAGCCTGACATCGATGTCAAATAACGCTGGTGCCTGAGGCGTTTTTGACACACCCGATAGTCCCGCTACATATTTTTGACACAAATCAATAAAAGGCGTTGACACCACCCTAAAAAAACGGTTTTGTCCGTCTCAGGAGAACGGAACTTCCCCAGAGAGAGCGAAGTCAGTTCCGGCGTTTCGGGGAGGAAACGCCTTTTAATAAAGAAAAGCCCGATGCTGACGTAAGATCGCATCGGGCTTTTTTAATGCGCGCACCATTATTTGACGCTTGCGTCAATAATTAGACTATTACCTCACAAAGTCATGACACGCCGCCCGCACCAGCCACTCAATCTGCTGGCGCATAGCCACGACGGGCACCGCAATCAGACGCTCCTCAAGACCGATAACCACCACGCCATGTACCGCCGAGAACAGGGTACGTGTCGTCAATATACGTGCGGCCTCATCCGCTTCCGGTCGCAAGCGCTCAATGGCCCCCGTCATATGCCGGAAAAGCCCCAGTTGCGCCTGACGGTTCCATTCCGGCAGATCCGGATTTTTCAGCCGCATCTCGAACAAGGCCCGCCATAGCCGCAGATTGCCACTGGCAAAATCATTATAGGCATGGGCAATGGCCACCAACTGCGTGATGGCGGCTTCCGGGCTATCCACCTTAACACTGGCCGCCCCCGCAGCCAGCGCCGCATCAAGCCGCCCCATGGTCCGCTGCGCCACCTTGAGCATCAGCATGTCCATGTCTTCTACGATATTATAAAGCCCCCCCAGCGCCACCCCGATATCGCTGGCCAGATCGCGCGCCTTAAGGCTGGAGACGCCATCGGCAATGATGCGCGCCTCAGCGGCATCTATCAGCGCCTCAAGTTGCGCCTGTCTGCGTTTGGCAATTGCCGATAGGGTCATGAGCGGGCCTCTTAAATTATTTTGAACACAGTTCATTTTTATATTGAACAATGTTCATTTCTGCAATACATCATAATTGTGAACGGCGTTCATATCATGATTATGCGTCATGGGAAAGCCATTCATAACAATGGCCGGAGGGTGGCTCCGGTCGAGGGGGATGGCTGGCGGCGGAACCCAGGTGCTTTCGTCGCCAGCGAACCAGAAAGGATGAAGACCATGAGCCGGTTTAAGTTTACTTCGCGCACACTGATGATTCTTGGCGGCTGCGTCATGCTTGCGCCGCTGGTCTTGCTGTTCATCATCGTCGGGGCCATGAATGATGGCGTGTCACTTGCCGCCCCCGTCAGCGGCCACCTGAACCGTTACGAGCTTCAGGCCGAAGCGGGCCTGATGGTGCTTCTGGCGGGTGTGTGCCTGCGCGGGCTGGGCATAATGGTGCCCCGCGACTAAGAGACTGCTTCAGAAGTCTAAGCTTCCGCAGAGATAAAGCTGTTTACCGTGAGGCGGCCCTTACGCGGATCGTCGCTCAAAGTCGCCCCACCCAGCAAGGCTGCATGGAAACAGTTATTGCGGTACACGATCAACCGATTAAAAGCCGCGTCAACCTTATCCAGCGGCTCGAAATAGGGGGTCTTCAGGCCGGTATAGACTTCCGGCACCCCCTGTTTCAGTTCTTCGGACATTTGCCGGTCGAACATGGCCACACGATCCGCCGTAACGGTCTCAAAACCCGTGGACTGATGACGGAAAAACCCCGTCCCTCCAAAGGCAGGATCGCAAAAATAATGCACCACCGCCAACCGGTAGGGATCGGTCGAATCAAAATGCGGGATACGCTGTATCGGGCGCATTTCTGACGCCCCCATGGTCGTCAGCCCCATAAAGCTGAAAAACCTGAGTGTGCCCTTTGGCAGTAATCCAAACCCCTGTGACATCAGCGGACGCAAAGCCTCCGCCAGTGCTCTGGCATAGGCCGGTGGCGCCTCTGCATTCAGTCCGGGATAGGCCGAGTTTTGGGGTTTGGAAAACGAGGCAAGCCCCGCCAGATCAACCATGTCCTGCGGGTTTTGCAGCACATTATCAATGATCAGCAGGGGCTGTTGCTCACGCCCTATGCGCCGCGCCGATATACGGGCGGACGCATTAAAACGGGGCACAAAGCTGTTGGGTTCCATGGTCATTTGACCTGAAACCTACAGCCTCATGCCCCGTCGTCAAGCGTCTGCTTTGCAGGCCAGAAAACGACCTTTTAAAGCCGTCTAAGCCTTAGCGTGCCAGATTACGTAGTACATACGGCATGACACCGCCATTACGGAAATATTCCAGTTCCGTCGGCGTATCGATACGGCAACGCACCGGGAAGCGGGCCACCTTACCGTCAGACGCACGGAACAGTTCGACAATCAGTTCCTGACGCGGCTGAACATTCTCAAGCCCGCGGATGGTTACGATTTCTTCACCCGTCAGGCCCAGCTTGTGCCAGCCATCAACCTTGAACTGCAGCGGCAGAACACCCATGCCCACAAGGTTCGAACGGTGAATACGCTCAAACGATTCGGCAATCACTGCACGTACACCCTGAAGCGTCGTACCCTTGGCTGCCCAGTCACGCGAAGACCCCGTGCCATATTCCTTACCGGCAAAGATCACCAGATTACGGCCTTCGGACTTATAACGCATGGCCGCATCATAGATCGGCATGACATCGCCCGACGGGAAGTGCTTGGTGACGCCGCCTTCGATTTCCGGCGTGATCTTGTTACGGATGCGGATATTGGCAAAGGTGCCGCGCATCATCACTTCGTGGTGGCCACGACGCGAACCGTAGGAATTGAACTCGGACGGTTCAACGCCATGCGCTGACAGCCACTGACCGGCAGGCGAATTGGCCTTAATGGCCCCCGCAGGTGAAATGTGGTCCGTAGTGATCGAGTCCCCAAAGATACCCAGCACGCGGGCCTCTACGATGTCCGTAACGCGCTCAGGCGTCATGGTCATGCCTTCGAAATAGGGCGGGTTGGCGACATAGGTCGATTCCGCATCCCAGTCATAGGTCTGACCACCGGCGACCTTGATGGCCTGCCATTGCTTGTCGCCCTTAAACACGTCGGCATAGCGCGACTTGAACTTATCGTTGGTAACGACCGCACGCTGAATGTCTGCGATCTCGGCATTAGACGGCCAGATATCCTTCAGATAGACCGGATTGCCGTCCTTGTCCGTACCCAGAATATCGACCGACAGATTGACATTCAAAGAACCGGCAATGGCATAGGCCACCACCAGCGGCGGAGACGCAAGATAGTTGGCGCGCACGTCCGGATTAATACGACCTTCGAAGTTGCGGTTACCCGACAGGACAGACGCCGCCACCAGATCACCTTCGTTGATCGCCGCCGAAACGGCTTCCGGCAGCGGGCCGGAGTTACCGATACAGGTCGTGCAGCCATATCCGGTCAGGTTGAACCCAAGCGCATTAAGGTCATCCGTCAGCTTCGCAGCATCCAGATAATCCGTCACCACCTGCGAACCAGGGGCCAGCGATGTCTTGACCCACGGCTTGGAGGTCAGGCCCAGCGCGCGGGCTTTGCGCGCCACAAGACCGGCCGCAATCAGCACCGACGGGTTAGAGGTATTGGTGCAAGAGGTAATGGCCGCAATCACCACATCGCCGTGGCTGACCGTATAGTCCGTACCTTCGACCGGCACGCGTTTATCGCCCTCGCCGTCCTTACCGAATTCACCAGCCAGAGACGTAGCAAAAGCCGATGCCGCTTCGGTCAGCAGCACGCGATCCTGCGGACGCTTCGGCCCCGCCAGAGACGACACAACCGTTTCCAGATCAAGCTCAAGCGTATCGGTAAATACCGGATCGTTTTCTGTATCAAGCCACAGACCCTGCGCCTTGGCATAGGCTTCAACCAGAGCCACGCGTGCGGTTTCACGGTTCGTGGCCTTAAGATAATCGATGGTCGCCTTTGACACAGGGAAGAAGCCACAGGTCGCGCCATATTCAGGCGCCATATTGGCAATGGTCGCCTGATCCTCAAGCGTCAGGTTCAGAAGCCCCTCGCCGAAGAACTCAACAAACTTGCCGACCACGCCCTTTTTGCGCAAGGCCTGCGTGATGGTCAGAACCAGATCGGTCGCCGTCGCGCCTTCGGGCAGCTTGCCTGTAAGTTTGAAGCCGATAACCTCAGGGATCAGCATCGGGATAGGCTGACCGAGCATAGCCGCTTCGGCCTCAATACCACCTACACCCCAGCCCAGCACCGACAGGCCGTTGATCATGGTCGTATGCGAATCCGTACCGACAACCGTGTCCGGATAGGCAACCGTCTTACCGCCTGCGACATTAGTCCATACGGTCTGCGCCAGATATTCAAGGTTCACCTGATGGCAGATACCCGTACCCGGCGGCACAACGCGGAAATTGTTAAAGGCCGAAGAGCCCCAGCGCAGGAACTTATAGCGCTCCATATTGCGCTCATATTCACGGTCAACGTTTTTGCCGAACGCGTCTTTTGAGCCGAAATAGTCAATCATAACCGAGTGGTCGATCACCAGATCGACCGGATTGAGCGGATTGATCTTAGCCGGATCGGCCCCCAGCTTAACCATGGCATCGCGCATAGCCGCCAGATCGACCACCGCCGGCACGCCGGTAAAGTCCTGCATCAGCACACGTGCCGGACGGAAAGCGATTTCGTGCTCAACCGAGCCCTTGTTGTTGACCCAGTTAGCCAGCGCCTGAATGTCGGCCTTGGTGACCGAAACGCCATCTTCGTTACGCAGCAGATTTTCCAGAAGCACCTTCAAAGAGGCGGGCAATTGCGATATGCCAGTCAGGCCGTTGGCCTCCGCCGCCTTCAGATCGTAAAAGGTGTAGGTTTTACGGCCGACCTTAAGGTCCGATTTCGACTGAAAGCTATCGACAGATGACATCATCATCTTCCTTCTGTTATGCAACCCTCACCAAAACCCCCAGCGGGCCTTGTTGGCGTTCCGGTTCGCGCAACCCGCCTGAACAACACAGGGTTCACTTTGGTGCGCAGATACCCCGAACGTAAGGATCTGCGGCTCTTCTACCGCTGTTGTTATTAATAGTCTATGTGGGCCTTACACTTCGGAATAGCTTAAATTCATGACTCTTAGCCTGATTGCCCGGGACATTGCTCTGAAAAAAGGGCATAAGTTACTGGTTTCAAATATAAATGTTACCGTCAGGAGCGGAGAGGCCCTAAGCCTGACCGGGGCGAATGGTGTCGGAAAAACCACATTTTTACGCTGTCTGGCGGGCTTTATTGCGCCTCACAAAGGCAGTATTCAGCTAATTGAAAATGACTCGCAACTTAGTAACGACAATATAATTGAGAATAACTCTCATTATCTTGGCCATATCGAAGCATTGAACCCCGCCAGACGCGTAGATCAGGAGTTGCGATTTCATTGCGATTACCTTGGCGGTAGTGAAGCGGCCCTGAACGCCGCCATCGCCCGTTTGCGTCTGTCGCCGCTCCTGGATCTTGAAACACGCATGCTCTCGGCCGGTCAGCGCAAGCGTGTGTCGCTGGCCCGTCTTCTGATTGCCCCGCGTCCGATCTGGCTGCTTGATGAGGTGCTGTCACCGCTTGATACCGCCCACCGCGCCCTGATGGTCGAAATGATGCAGGCGCATTTGTCAGATGGCGGCATTATCATCTGCGCCGTGCACGACCCCCTGCCGTTTGACACCCGATCGCTGCACCTGACGCGCCCAACTTTACAGGAGATGGCCGATGCTTAAGCCAGCTCTGGCGCTTCTGAAGCGCGACATCGGCCTGTCGTGGGCGCGTGGCGGCGGCCCCATTCTGGCGGTTGGTTTTTATCTGACCCTTATGGCCATGATCCCCCTAAGCCTTGGGCCGGAAACGCAAGTATTGGCCCGCGTTGCCCCCGGCCTGACCTGGCTGTCACTGGCGCTGGCCTCGCTTCTGTCACTGGAGCGCCTGTTTGAGCGTGATTTTGAGGACGGGGTGTTTGATATTTTGCGTGCGGGCAAACTGCCGCTTGAGGCCATTGCCCTGATCAAATGTCTGGCGCAGTGGCTCGGCACCGGCCTGATCCTTGCGCTGCTGACGCCTTTGGTCATGATCATACTGGGCGCACCCGCAGATGCCGCGGGCCTAAGCCTGCTGGCCGCCATTCTTGGTTCTTTGAGCTTCGCCCTTATCGGCGGCGTCGGGGCCTCACTTAGCCTCGGCAGCCGTAAAGGCGGCGTTCTGATTGCCTTGCTTGTGCTGCCGTTTTACGTGCCGCCGGTTATTTTTGGTGCAGGCCTGATGCAGGCCTATCTGACCGGCGCACCGATCACTCAGGCACTGGGCCTTCTGGGGGCCTACAGCCTGTTTGCTCTTGCCCTGTGCCCGATTGCTACCGGCGCGGCCCTACGCAGCGCGCTTAACTGAATAAAGGCTGCGGCATTATGCAGCGCCCCTAACAAACACTTGTGGATCATCCCTTAAGGACTTATGTCACCCCTATGATCAGCTGGCTGGCCAATCCTGAGCGCTTTTCGCGCATATTTACCCCCATTCGCCCCTTCATTGGCGCGTTGGCAGCGCTGCTGTTTGTCTGGGGGCTATATCTGTGTTTTGCCTCACCTGAGGATTACCAACAAGGCGATACGGTACGCATAATGTATGTGCACGTACCGTCGGCGTGGATGGCGATGGCTGTCTATCTGGTGATGGGTATTGCCAGCTTTTTTGGCCTGATCTGGCGTCATTCTCTGGCTGATGTCGCCGCTAAGGCCGCCGCACCCATCGGGGCCGCCTTTACCGCCCTCGCGCTGCTGACCGGTTCATTGTGGGGCCGCCCGATGTGGGGCACATGGTGGGAATGGGACGGGCGCATGACTTCGGTGCTGGTGCTGTTTCTGTTTTATGTTGGCTATATGGCGCTTCATGCGGCTATCGAAGACGAAACCCGCGCCGCCAAATCCACCGCTATTCTGGCCATGATCGGGCTGGTCAATCTGCCGGTCATCAAATTTTCCGTCGACTGGTGGAACACCCTGCATCAGGGCGCTTCGGTTGTGCGCGCAGACGGCCCAACCATTGCGCCTGACATGCTGTGGCCTTTGCTTGTCATGGCGCTGGCCTTCAAACTGTTTTTCGTCTGGCTGTGGCTGGTGCGCATTGATACCGAACTGATGGCGCGCCGTTACCGTGCCCTGCGCGCCCGCCTGAGCTTCGCCGAGGAGGGCAACTGATGCTTGACTTCGATATGGGCAAATATGTGTTTTACGTCTGGGGATCATATGGCGCCACGGCCGTGACCCTGATCAGCCTGACCATTGCCTCGGTCATCGCCCATCGCGCACAACAGCGTAAGCTTAAAGCCCTTCAGGACAAGAGCACCGCCTCGTGAAGCGCATCTGGCTGTTCCTTCCGATTATCATCCTTGTGACGCTTCTGGGCATACTTGGCTGGTACAATTTCACCAAACCCGCTGAATTTGCGCCGCGCGCTCAGGTCGGCAAGGCCTTGCCGGAGCGCGTACTGACCAATCTTCAGGACGGATCGGGTCAGAGTCTGCGCGACATTGCCGCTCAGTATGACCAGCCAATACTGGTCAATATCTTCGCCTCATGGTGCACGCCCTGTCTGGCTGAACACCCCTATCTGGTGGATATGCAACAACGCGGCGTGGTGATTATCGGCATCAATTACAAAGATACCCCCGAAGCGGGTCTTGGCTATCTCAATCGCTATCAGAACCCCTATGCTTATGTCTTAAGCGACGAAAACGGCGATATGGGGCTTGATCTCGGCATCTCTGGTGTGCCGGAAACCTTTGTGGTGGCTAAGGACGGCACCGTGATCGACAAGATCACCGGCCCCGTCCTGCCCGAAACGCTGGAACCGCTTTATGAAGCGGTTCAGGCCGGAAAACCTCTGAAATAAGAACCGCCCCCAAAGGGCTGGAGTCTGAGCCGAAAAGTCGTGACTTCGAGAACCGTAGCGCAGCGTACTTTAAGGTACGTGAGCAACGGAATGCGCAGAAGACGCGACTTTGCAGGCCAGAAAACGGCCCTTTTTAGACGCCTTCCACTACGACCATGTCAAACTCTGCCGCATTCAGACGATGCTCACGGGCCGCCTGATATTCCGGTGAGTTGTAATAGGCCAGAGCGTCTTCGTAGGAATCGAACTCAAGCACGGTCACGCGGGCATGACCACGACCTTCGAGCACCTGAGAACGGCCACCACGGGCCACAGGGCGCATACCGTGCTTTTCTGCCGCAGGCTTGGTGCCTTCGACATATTTGGCAAAGGATTCAGGATCGGTAACACGCGACTGGGCGATAATATAGCCTTTGGGCATGGGAAAGCTCCGTAACAAAAATAACGCGATGCCCTCCCCTTAACCGGAAATTTTACAAAAGCCTACATTTTAGCCGCGTTTGCGACTATATAAGCCCCCATGACACGCCCCTTCCTTAAGATGAATGGCCTCGGCAATGATTTCGTTGTCGTTGATGCCCGCCAGACCGGCTTTAGTCCCACCACAGATCAGGTGCGGGCATGGGGCAAACGCGACGGCGGCGTGGGCTTCGATCAGCTTATTTCCATCGAGTCCGCAGACGGCAATGACGCCTTTATGCGCGTGTGGAATTCGGACGGCTCTACGGTTGAGACCTGTGGCAATGCCCTGCGCTGCGTGACATGGGTACTCGATAAGGACGCCCCCAACGCGGAGCTTAAGATCGACACACTTGGTGGGGCAACCACCGCCCGTATGCTGGAAACCAGCGCGTCGGATGGCATAGCCAGCGTCGATATGGGTAAGCCACGCCTTGACTGGACGCAGATTCCGCTGTCCGAAGAAATGAACACCGAACGGCTTGAGCTTCAGGTCGGGCCAATTGATGCGCCGTTGTATCACACGCCGGTGGCCGTCAGCATGGGCAATCCGCATGTGGTGTTTTTCGTTGATGACATCACCACCGTCGATGTCGAACGCACCGGCAGCCTGATTGAGCATCATCCCCTGTTCCCCGAAGGCGTGAACGTCGAATTTGCGCAAATCATCGACCGCAACACTATCCGTATGCGCGTCTGGGAACGCGGTGCCGGTATCACCAAGGCCTGCGGCACCGGTGCCTGCGCCACGCTGGTGGCCGCTGCCCGTCGTAATCTTACCGACCGCCACGCCAATGTCATCATGGACGGCGGGCCTTTGCATATTCTGTGGCGCGCGGATGACCATGTCATCATGACGGGGCCGGTAGCGCTTGAGTTCGAAGGCACGCTCAATGGCTGACGGCACCGCACACCCTCACGAAGAGGCGGTCAGCGCCGATCCACCCGATACGCCGGTCGGACTGCAAACCGGCGTTGAGGTGGTGACATTCGGTTGCCGTCTGAACAGTTACGAATCCGAACTGATCCGCAAAACCGCCGCAGGCGATGGCCTCGATGGGGCGATCATCTTCAATACCTGCGCCGTCACCAACGAAGCCGTGCGTCAGGCCCGTCAGGCCATTCGCCGCGCGCGCAAAGAAAACCCCGATGCCCGCCTGATTGTTACCGGCTGCGCCGCCCAGACCGATCCCGACACCTTCGCCCATATGGACGAGGTCGATTTCATCATCGGCAACGGCAATAAGTCGACCAAGGGCGCCTATGCCCTCAGCCCCGACAGCGCCCGCGTCGTCGTCAACGATATTTTCTCAGTGCGCGAAACCGCCGGCCACCTGATTGATGGCCTCAAGGATCGCGCCCGCGCCTATGTTGAGGTGCAAAACGGCTGCGACCACCGCTGCACCTTCTGCATCATTCCCTATGGACGTGGAAATTCCCGTTCCGCCGCGTCAGGCGATGTGGTCGGCCAGATTTCACGTCTGGTGGCCGAAGGCTATAACGAAGTCGTCCTGACCGGCGTTGACCTGACCTCATGGGGACAGGATCTGCCCGGTACGCCTCAGCTTGGGCATCTGGTGACGCGCATCCTTAAGCACGTGCCGGATCTGAAGCGCCTGCGTTTGTCGTCGATTGACGCTGCCGAAATCGATGATGTGCTGTTGCGTGCCTTTGCCGAAGAAGAACGCCTTGCGCCCTATCTGCACCTTAGCCTGCAACACGGCGACGACCTGATCCTCAAGCGCATGAAGCGCCGCCACCTCAGGGCCAACGCCATTAATCTGGCAAAAACCGTGCGCGACCTTCGCCCTGACATTGCTTTTGGCGCGGACATGATCGCCGGTTTCCCGACCGAAACCGAAGCGCATTTCCAGAATACGCTCGATCTGGTGGACGAATGCGGCCTCAGTTTCCTGCACGTCTTCCCGTTCAGCCCGCGCCCGCAAACACCGGCCGCGAAAATGCCTCAGCATCCGCGCCCTTTGATCAAATCCCGTGCCGAGCGCCTGCGGGCCAAGGGCACCGAAGCCCTGACCCGACATCTGGATCAGCAGACGGGCCGCACCGTTAATGCCATCATCGAAAAGGCCGGTTTCGCTCGCGCCCCCGATTTTACCGAGATCGTATTTGACGGGGAAGCGCCCATTGGCGGGCTTGCGCCTTTGCGGATTACGGGCCATGACGGTAAACGGGCACGCGCCGTACGCGCCTGACGGAACGAAAACATGAGCGATAACAAAAAACAGGGCTGGTTTTCCCGCCTGACGCAGGGCCTTTCAAAGACCTCGAACCAGATCAGCGACTCGGTCGTCAGCGTCTTCACCGCCAATAAGACGCTTGATGCCGCTGCCCTCGAAGAGCTTGAGGACATGCTGGTCGAAAGCGATTTCGGTCCGCAGATTGCCGCCTCGATTGCCGCAAAACTTTCTGAGCGCAAGTTCGCCTCAACCGATGATGTGTCGGTCAAGGCGGCGCTGGCCGAAATCATTGCCGAAGAACTCAAAGACCGAGAAGACACCTTCGATCCCCTGTCCGGCCCCAAACCCTATGTCGTCCTGTTTGTCGGCGTGAACGGTTCCGGCAAGACCACGACCTTAGGCAAGATTGCCGCCCGCCTGACGGCGCAAAAGGCCAAGGTGATGATCGTCGCCTGTGACACCTTCCGTGCCGCAGCGGTTGAGCAGCTCAAGGTCTGGGCTGAACGCGCCGGTGCCGATTTCTTTGGGCGGAAAACCGGTTCTGATGCCGCGGGCCTCGCCTATGATGCCGTGGTTAAGGCAAAAGAAGAAAACTACGATGTCGTCCTGATCGACACCGCCGGACGGTTACAGAACAAACAACAGTTGATGGACGAGTTGCTGAAAATCGTCCGTGTGATCAAAAAAGTTAATCCCGACGCCCCGCATGAAACCCTGCTGGTGCTTGATGCCACGGTCGGTCGCAATGCCCTCAGTCAGGAACAGATTTTTGGCCGTCAGGCGATTGTCTCCGGCCTTGTCATGACCAAGCTCGACGGCACGGCACGCGGGGGCATTCTGGTGCCCATCGCCAAGGCCTCTGATGCGCCGATCAAACTGATTGGTGTCGGCGAAGATATTGACGATCTGCAACCGTTCAAAGCGCGTGAATTTGCCCGTTCAATGGTCGGGCTGGAACCTCTGGAGGACTGATGCCCGACGAAACTCTGAGCGACGAGACCATACCGGCCACCGCCCCGAAACAGAACCGGCTGAAAGTCGCCATCGACTACGGCCCGATCATAGCCTTTGGGGCAACCTTTTTCCTTGTTCCGGTTCTGAATATCGCGCCGCGTTCCGATGCCCTGATCTGGGCTTCGGGGGTTCTGGCCGTCACCTCAGTGATTGCCGTCATTATTGGTCTGGTGCTTGAAAAGCGCATTGCCTGGATGCCGCTGATTGCCGCCGCACTGGGCATTCCGTTTGCCGTGCTGACCGTGGTGTTCAAAGACCCCGTCTTCGTTAAGCTCAAGATGACCATTGTCAATGTGCTGATCGGCGGGGGTCTGCTGGTGGCACTGGGTTTGGGCAAAAATCCGTTCAAGGCGCTTCTGGGCAGTTCGCTGCAACTCAAAGACACCGCATGGCCACGCCTGACGGTCTATTATGCCCTGTTCTATCTGCTGATGGGCATTGCCAATGAATTCATCTGGCGCACACAATCGGACGAGTTGTGGGTCAGCTGGAAGATGGGTTCATTGATCGGCGGGCCGATTTTACTGACTATTGCCCTGATCCCGTTCCTGATGAAGAACATGATCACCCCCGAAAGCGAAACCCCTCAGGACAGTTAAATCAGTGTGCGGACAGTAATGTCGCAAAATTGATAATAATCACGCCTATAGTGACGGCCGGAGCAGTGTTTGCTCTGGCCTTTTTATTTGTGCCGCGCTTTCATGGATTCATTGATTTCCAAAGCGCTTATCATCAGGACTGCAGGGCGGGAACATGAAAAACCATAAGCAAAAGCAGCATTTGCAAGGGTCTGAACTGCTCGATAATTCGCCG
Source organism: Asticcacaulis sp. (assembly GCA_047605545.1). Lineage (GTDB taxonomy): Bacteria > Pseudomonadota > Alphaproteobacteria > Caulobacterales > Caulobacteraceae > Asticcacaulis. Next base: position 36,679 of record JASGFL010000010.1, read on the forward strand.
TCACACCTGTTGCATAAGGTGCTGCAAATCGCCCTTGATATCTATAATGAGGAAACCGGCGACAGTGGCCTGACGCAGCGTCAGTACGCCCTGTTACTGGCTGCGGACACCCCCGAAGGCCTGACCCAGACCGATCTGGTGCGCATCACCGGCATCGACCGCTCCACACTGGCGGACATGGTTACACGCCTCACGGCCAAGGGGCTTCTGGCCCGCGAACGCTCAAGCACGGACGCCCGCGCCAATCTGGTGACCCTTTCCGACGAAGGTCGTCAAGCCCTTGATGCCATCAAGCCTAAGGTCACAGCGGCGGATGCACGTATTCTCGGCCTGCTGTCACCGCCGAAACGTGAAAGCTTCCTCAAACTGCTGCATCGCCTGACGACGCCCCGCGACGCAGGTTCGGATCAGCATACCGAGGCGCATAAAAAAGGCAAAAAGGACGGCAAGAAGAAAAAGGGCAAGAAGGGCGGCAAAAAAGCCAAGGCCGCCTTACCCTTCCCCAAAGAAGTAACCTTAGCCGAGCCAGAAGCGCCTCAGGCGCCAGAAAACACAGAGCCTCAGGCATAAGGCTACAGCCTTAGTCGGTGCCAAATAGATCGCGGGTATAGACCTTATCGGCCACGCTTTTCAGATTGTCCGACAGGCGGTTGGCAACAATCACATCCGACAGGCGCTTGAACTCTTCCAAATCACGGATCACACGTGAATTGAAAAACGTGTCATCGGTAAGGGTCGGCTCATAAATGACCGTCTCAACGCCCTTGGCTTTGATACGCTTCATAATGCCCTGAATGGACGATTGCCGGAAATTGTCCGAATTGGTCTTCATGGTCAGGCGGTAGATGCCCACCACCTTCGGATTACGCTTGAGAATACTTTCCGCCACAAAATCCTTACGGGTCGTGTTGGCCTCGACGATGGCGCGGATCAGATTCTGCGGCACTTCGCGGTAATTGGCCAGCAACTGACGCGTATCCTTGGGCAGGCAATAGCCGCCATAACCAAATGACGGGTTGTTGTAATGGGTGCCAATACGCGGATCGAGACCCACACCTTCGATAATCTCACGCGCATTCAGCCCATAGGATTCCGCATAGCTGTCGAGTTCGTTGAAATAGGCCACCCGCAAAGCCAGATAGGTATTGGCAAACAGCTTGATGGCCTCGGCCTCGTCCGAATGGGTCAGAAGCACGGGCACATCCGCCTTGATGGCCCCCTGCTTCAGCAGATTCGCAAAGGTCAGTGCGCGCTCAGAGTCTTCGCCAACAATGATCCGTGACGGATGCAGGTTATCATAAAGCGCCTTACCTTCGCGCAGGAACTCCGGTGAAAAAATCAGATTATCAACCCCAAAGCGCTCACGCATTTTTCGCGTGTAACCCACGGGAACGGTTGATTTGATGATGATCACCGCCTGAGGATTGATCGCCTGCACATCCGTAATGACCGCCTCGATTGAGCGCGTATCAAAATAGTTGGTTTCCGTATCATAGTTGGTCGGCGTCGAAATGATGACGTAATCAGCACCCTCATAGGCCTCACGCTTATCCAGCGTCGCCCGCAAATTCAGTGGTTTATCACGCAGATAGGCTTCGATCTCGGGGTCTGAGATGGGTGAAGTGCGATTATTGAGCGCTTCGACACGCGCAGGCACGATATCAAGGGCGACAACCTCATTGTTTAACGCCAACAAAATCGCGTTTGAAAGACCGACATATCCTATGCCTGATACTGCAATCTTCATAATGTGTCCTTACATAGCCCTAGCGGCAATATCGTTGCCAGCATTATGGGGCCGCTCATTTTCACTCTTAGCCATTTTATATATTTGCAAGCAATTGCATTATCGCCAGACTATTAAGTAATTTTCTCCCCTAGACATCACGAAATTCCATTTTTGTTAACGAAAGAAGAACCCTGCGCCAATAATGGCGTTATGAATTTTAGGAAACGCCTCATGCCCATCACTTCTGAAACCTTATTGCAAAAAAAGTCAGCGCTCAAATCCTGGCTGTTTGATAAGGCCCTGCCATTATGGTGGGAAGTCGGCGCGGATCATGTCCGCGGAGGAGTGCATGAGAAGCTTGGTCAGGACGGTCATCCCACCCAAGACAACCGCCGTACCCGTGTTGCCGCCCGTCAGGTCTATGCTTACGCCTTAGCCAGGCGCATGGGCTATGAAGGTGAGACAAACGCAATGATCCGCCATGGGCTTGAATGGCTTTCCGGTCCGGCAGCAACACCCGATGGTCTTGTCACGTCGGTACTAACCCCAGACGGCGAAGTCATAAGGGCTGAATTTGATTTCTATGACCACGCCTTTACGCTTCTGGCCTATGCCAGTGCCTTTCATATCAACCCGCAGGATAAAAGCCTTGAGCAAAAAGCGCTCATTATCCGCAACAAATTACTTAGCACCTACAAACATCCGATACGGGGTTTTGAAGAATCGCAACCGCGTTCACTCCCCCTGAAAACCAATCCGCACATGCATATGTTCGAGGCCACACTGGCTTGGATTGAAGCCGGCGGCGACCAGACATGGCATCAGATCGCGGCCGAAATAGCTGAACTATGCCTCGATAAATTTCTGCACCCACAAACGGGGGCCTTGGGCGAATATTTCGACGGAGACTGGAACCCTTTAAAGGGTGACGCCGGACGCGTTATTGAGCCTGGCCATCAGTTTGAATGGGCCTGGCTATTGATCCGTTGGGCAGCCATTTCCGGTGATAATCGCTTTATCGCCCCCGCGCGAAGATTGGTTGAGATCGCCGAGACCTATGGCACCGACCATACGCGCAATGTCACAATCTTCGAGTTATGGGATGACTTTTCCCCCAAGGACGAAAAAGCCCGACTTTGGTCACAAACCGAACGCATGAAAGCCTATGCGGCGCTGTTATCGCTTACCAATTCTCCACGTGAGCGTGACAATCTGAACCACAGGCTCGAAGACGCCATGAAGGGACTACAACTGTTTCTGAACACCAAAATACCCGGCCTGTATCTCGATCGCATCAATCCAGATGGCACATTGGTTGATGAACCGGCCCCGGCGTCGACACTTTATCACATCATCTGCGCGATAGATGAGGTAGTCAGAGCCTGAATAGCGGGAAACAACCGCTTATCTCCAAGATAACGTTGCCGTTTGAAGCTTGAGGCACTAAGCTAAAACCTTTAATATGCACCTATTTGTTAAATTGATTAAGACGATACAATACCTGAGGTTGAAATTTGTCACATCGTAAGGTTCGCAAAGCCGTAATTCCCGTCGCCGGATTAGGCACACGGGTATTGCCCGGTACAAAGGTCACCCCCAAGGAATTACTGAATGTGGTGGATCGCCCCATTCTGTCCTATATCGTTGAGGAAGCCCGTGCTGCTGGGATTCAGCACATCATCTTCGTGACCGGTCGCTTCAAAGGTGCCATTGAGGACTATTTCGACCATCAGGTAGAGCTCGAAGCCCAGCTTAAGGCCAAGGGCAAGACCGCTGTGCTTGAGGCCATGCTGGCCGAACTGCCACGCCCCGGTGAAATGAGCTTCGTGCGTCAGATGCAGCCCCTCGGTCTGGGCCACGCCGTATGGTGCGCACGCGACCTGATAGGCGATGAACCCTTTGCGGTTATCTTACCCGACATGGTTATGGACGCAGACGTGCCCGCCCTGAAGCAGGCCATATACGCCTACGAAAAAACCGGCAGCAATATCATCGTCGTTGAACCCGTCCCCGAAGATCAGACCCATCAATATGGCGTGGTTGCACTTGAAACCCGCGATGGCCGCCTGAACCGCATGACGGGCATGGTTGAAAAACCGGCCAAGGGCACCGCCCCCTCCAATCTGATTGTCTCCGGCCGCTATATTCTCCGTCCGGAAATCTTCCAGTTGCTGGAAACGCAAGGCAGCGGAGCCGGTGGTGAAATTCAGCTTACCGACTCCATGTTCCGCCTTATGCAGAATCAGGACTTCCACGCGCTTGAATACCAAGGCGTGACCTATGACTGCGGCGACAAGATCGGCCTGTTGCGAGCCAATGTGGCTTTGGCTTTGAAGCGTGACGATCTTAAGGACACTGCCCGTCAGGCCCTGCTCCCCTTTTTTAATTAAATAATCTAACGGATTTATTGCATGTCATTGCTGCCCCGTACCGATCTGGTTCCCAACAGTTTTGCGTTTGAAACCGAAGCCTTCGTGAAGACAACCGGTTTTCGGGAATATGATGCCCGCTGGATTTTCGGTCAGGAGATCAATCTTCTGGGCATTCAGGCACTGGGGCTTGGCCTTGGCACCTATATCCATGAGCAGGGCATCAAGCCGCGCATCGTCGTCGGCCACGATTACCGCTCCTATTCAACCAACATCAAAAATGCCCTGATCATCGGCCTGCTTCAGTCGGGCGTCGAGGTGCTGGACATCGGGCTTTGCCTGTCACCTATCGCCTATTTCGCCCAGTTCGACCTTGATGCACCTGCGGTCGCCATGGTCACCGCCAGCCATAACGAAAACGGCTGGACCGGTGTAAAAATGGGCACACAGGCGCCCCTGACCTTCGGGCCTGACGAGATTGGCCGCCTGAAGGAAATCGTCATGACCGGCACAGGCGTGGAACGCGCAGGTGGCGTGCTGAAGCGCGTCACCGGCGTGCAGGAACGCTATCTGGCTGATGCGTCTTCAAAGGCTAAACTGACCCGTCCGCTGAAGGTCATCTGCGCCTGCGGTAACGGCACCGCCGGTGCCTTTGCACCTCAGGCCTTGAGGGCCATGGGTGCCGAGGTCATCGAGATGGACTGCGAACTCGACAACACCTTCCCGAAATACAATCCCAACCCCGAAGACCACCACATGCTTGTGGAAATGGCCAAGGCCGTCAAGGAACATGGCGCGGATCTGGCGCTCGGGTTTGACGGTGACGGCGACCGCTGCGGCGTAGTCGATGACACCGGCGAAGAAATCTTCGCTGACAAGATCGGCCTGATGCTGGCCCGTGACCTCTCGGCCATCCATAAGGACGCAACCTTCGTGGTTGATGTCAAATCGACCGGCCTTTATGCCACGGACGAAGTGCTGAAAGCCAATGGCGCCAAGACCGTCTATTGGAAGACGGGCCATTCCTACATCAAGCGCAAGACCTCGGAGCTTGAGGCTCTGGCCGGTTTTGAAAAGTCAGGCCATTTCTTCTTTAATGACCCGATCGGACTGGGTTACGACGATGGTATTGTTGCGGCGGCGGCGGTTCTGGCGATGCTTGAACGCAATCCTGACAAACGTTTGAGCGAACTGAAATCAGCCCTGCCGGTTGCCTTTACCTCGCTCACCATGTCGCCACACTGTGCCGATGAGCTCAAATACGGCGTACTGGACAGAATCGTTGCTGAATATGTCGCCCTGCATGCCGCTGGTGGCGAAATTCTTGGCCGCAAGATTACCGAAGTCATCACAGTAAACGGCGCGCGCGTGCACCTCGAAGACGGTTCATGGGTGCTGGTGCGCGCTTCAAGCAATAAGCCTGAACTGGTGGTGGTCGTAGAGTCTCTCAACTCAACAGATGATATGCGCGACCTGTTCCGCAAGGAGGTCAAACCCCGTCTGGCGAACCACCCCGAAATCGGCGCGTTCAATCAGGAAGTCTGATCATGAGCAGGGGGGCGGTTCTGGTCGCTGGAGGCGCAGGCTACATCGGCGCGCAGACCTGTAAGGTGCTGGCACAATCGGGATACACACCGGTTGTGCTGGATAACCTGTCAACAGGCCATGCCGAAGCCGTAAAATGGGGGCCGTTTATTCAGGCCGACCTGACCGATCACAATCGCATCACTGAGGCCATTGGCCTATATGACATCAAGGCCGCTATTCACTTCGCCGCCTTTAGTCTGGTGGGTGAAAGTGCGCGCGATCCCGCAAAATATTATCAAAACAACGTTGCCGCTGCCACGCAATTTACCGCATCGCTGATCGCCGGTGGCGTTAAGGCACTGGTGTTTTCATCTACTGCCGCAGTCTATGGAAATCCGCAAACACGCCTGATCGCCGAAGGCCACCCCAAAAACCCGATCAATCCTTATGGCGCCAGCAAGCTGGCCTTTGAACAGGCCCTGCACTGGCTTTCCGCCGCACATGGCTTAAAATATACCGTCCTGCGTTATTTCAATGCCGCAGGTGCTGATCCGGACGGGGAGATCGGCGAAAGCCATGCCTGCGAAACCCACCTGATCCCGCTTATGTGTCAGGCCGCCCTGGGCAAAGGTAAGCCCTTGACCATTTTCGGTACCGATTATGACACTCCTGACGGCACCCCCGTGCGCGACTATATCCATGTCGTCGATCTGGCGACCGCCCATGTGGCCGCCATTGAACGGCTTATGGCCGGTGGGGATAATGACATTTTCAATGTTGGCACCGGCTCCGGCTACAGCGTCCTTGAGGTCATCAAAAAAGCCGAAGAGGTCATGGGCATCTCCGTCCCCCACAGCTTCGGCCCCCGACGCGAAGGCGACCCTGAAATACTGGTCGCCGATGTCAACCGCATCCGCCAAACGCTTAACTGGGTGCCCCGCCATAGTGATCTGGAAACCCTGATCCGCACAGCCTCCCATTGGCAAAACGTCAGGCCCTATTGATACAGCCTTGCCTTAAGCGCCCAAAGTGATAAGCCCAGTCCCTTTATGCATGAGGCACACTATGAACCTGAATCCGATTGCGCTTGAAGCTGGCGCAGAAATCATGCGCCTTTATGACAACGGGTTTTCGGTTGAAACCAAAAGCGATGCCTCACCGGTCACCGAAGCGGATCAGGCCGCCGAAGTCATCATCCTCAAAGGCCTTGCCGCACTGGCTCCGGAAATTCCAGTCGTCGCCGAAGAAGAAGCCGCCGCCGGTCGCCTGCCGGATATTGGCCAGCGCTTTTTCCTTGTTGACCCGCTGGACGGCACCAAGGAGTTCATTTCGCGTAACGGCGAGTTCACCGTCAATATCGCCCTGATCGAAAACGCTGAACCGGTCGCTGGCGTCATCTATGCGCCAGCTCTGGGTCGCATTTTCTGGGGCGCGCGTGAGACAGGCGCCTTTACCGCCGACGTTACCAACGGTCAGATTGAAAACACCCGCCCCATTCACGTACGCCCATCGCCGGAAAACGGCCTCAAAGCCATCGGCAGTCGCTCACACGGAGCCTCGGAAACCCAAGACTGGCTCAAAGCCTATCAGGTCAGCGATTTCGTCTCCGCCGGCTCTTCGCTAAAGTTCTGCCTTCTGGCGGCGGGCGAAGCCGACATCTATCCGCGTCTGGGCCGCACAATGGAGTGGGACACGGCTGCGGGTCATGCCATCCTGAACGCGGCTGGTGGCCGTATGACTAATCTGGACGGCAGCCCCTTCCTGTATGGGAAGCGCAATCAAACCGATGACGTCGACTTCGCCAACCCGCATTTTGTCGCTTTTGGCGATCCGGCTTTGGGTATTCTTTAGATTAGCTGACTTAATCGACGACGCTTAAACGTTTGTCGTCGTGCGCCCCTTGCGTCTAAAACCCGCGCTAAAGATAAGGCTGCTTGCGGTTACGCCAGCGGTTACGCACCTTCTGAGAGTATGTACGGCATGGAACTTAGTACGGATCGCCTGACGCATTTGCGTCGGCTAGAGGCAGAGTCGATCTTCATTATGCGAGAAGTCGCAGCCGAATTTAAAAATCCGGTCATGCTGTATTCGATCGGCAAGGATTCCGCCGTGATGCTGCATCTGGCCATGAAGGCCTTTTACCCTTCAAAACCGCCATTCCCGCTTCTACACGTCGATACGACCTGGAAGTTCCGCGAAATGATCTCGTTTCGCGATGAAACCGCAAAGCGTCTGGGGCTTGAGCTGATCACCCACACCAATCAGGACGGCGTAAAGGACAATATCAATCCGTTCGATCACGGCAGTTCGGTCTATACCACTGTCATGAAAACCGATGCCCTGAAACAGGCCCTCACGGCGCATGGTTTCGATGCGGCATTCGGTGGCGCACGCCGCGACGAAGAAAAGTCGCGTGCCAAAGAACGTATCTTCTCGTTCCGTACCGCCAATCATGGCTGGGAGCCAAAGACCCAACGCCCTGAGCTGTGGAACCTGTATAATGCCCGCATCCGTCCGGGTGAGTCCATTCGCGTATTCCCTCTGTCCAACTGGACGGAACTGGATATCTGGCAATATATCCTCAGCGAGAACATCCCCATTGTGCCGCTGTATTTCGCCGCCCCGCGCCCCGTCGTGGAACGTAACGGTCAGCTGATCATGGTTGATGACGACCGCTTCAAGCTGAAACCCGGTGAAAAGCCTGAGATCAAGGCGGTGCGCTTCCGCACTCTGGGCTGCTACCCGCTGACGGCTGCGGTCGAATCCACTGCCGCCACCCTTGAAGAAATTGTTGCCGAAATGCTGGTGGCCCGCACCTCGGAACGCGCCGGTCGCCTGATCGATCACGACGAAGCCGGTTCGATGGAAAAGAAAAAGCGCGAGGGATACTTCTGATGAACGCCATTACGCTCAACGCCACCGATCCCGCCGCTTTCCGCGACTACCTGAGTGCGCATGAAAACAAGACGTTGCTGCGTTTCCTGACCTGCGGGTCCGTGGATGACGGCAAATCGACCCTGATCGGTCGCCTGCTCTATGACACCAAGCTGATCTTCGAAGACCAGTTGGCTGGTCTGGAAAAAGACTCCCGCCGTTTTGGTACCGTCGGTGAAGACATCGACCTTGCCCTTCTGGTTGACGGCCTTCAGGCCGAACGCGAACAAGGCATCACTATCGATGTCGCCTACCGCTTCTTCGCCACCGACAAGCGTAAGTTCATCGTCGCCGATACACCGGGCCATGAGCAATATACCCGCAACATGGCCACAGGCGCGTCCAATTCCGATCTGGCCGTTATCCTGATCGACGCCCGCAAAGGCATATTGACCCAGACCCGCCGACACTCGTTCATTGTGTCGCTGCTCGGCATCAAGCACGTGGTTCTGGCGATCAATAAAATCGATCTGGTCGACTATTCGCAGGAAATCTTCGATCGCATCGTCGCAGATTATCAGACACTGGCTGCAGACTTTGGTTTTGAAACCCTGCAAGCCATTCCGCTTTCGGCCCGTTACGGTGACAACGTTCTTGAACGTAGCGAAAAGCTTGGCTGGTACACAGGCCCCACCCTTGTGGAGCATCTGGAAACGGTGGAAATTCACCGCGACGAGGTCAATGCCCCCTTCCGCCTGCCGGTACAATGGGTTAACCGCCCCGACCTCAATTTCCGCGGCTTCTCTGGCACAATTGCCTCAGGTTCGATCCGTCCGGGTGACGAAGTCGTGGTCGCAGATTCCGGCCTGACCTCTAAGGTTAAGGCGATTGTCACCTATGACGGCGAACTGCCCGAAGCCATTGCCGGTCAGGCCGTCACCCTGACGCTTGAAGATGAAATCGATATTTCACGCGGCAATATTCTGGCCAAACCCGACCAGCGACCTGAATTTGCCGATCAGTTTCAGGCAAAGCTGATCTGGATGAGCGAGGACGACCTTATTCCCGGTCGCCCCTATCTGCTGAAAACCGGCACCCGTACCGTGGCCGTCAGCATCACCGGCATCAAATACAAAACCGACGTCAACACCTTTGAGCAACAGGCAGCAAACACGCTTCAGCTCAACGAAGTGGCCGAAGTCAATATCGCCGCTCAGGCCGCAATTGCCTTTGATCCGTACACGGACAATAAGGCCACCGGCGCATTCATCCTGATCGACCGGATCACCAACCTGACCCTTGCTGCGGGCCTGATCGATCATTCATTGCGCCGCGCCACCAATGTCCACTGGCAGGCCCTTGAGGTCACCAAATCGGCCCGTTCCAAAGCCAAACGTCAGAAGCCTGCGGTTCTGTGGTTCACAGGGCTTTCAGGTGCCGGCAAATCCACCATCGCCAATCTGGTGGAAAAAAGGCTGCTGCATCTGGGACAACACACCATCCTGCTTGATGGTGACAATGTGCGTCATGGCCTGAACAAGGATCTGGGCTTCACCGAGGCTGACCGTGTGGAAAATATCCGCCGCGTCGCCGAGGCATCCAAGCTGATGGTCGAAGCCGGCCTGATTACGCTGGTGTCCTTTATCTCACCGTTCAAGGCCGAGCGTCAGATGGCGCGCGAACTGCTAGAGGACGGCGAATTTATCGAAATCCACGTCGCTACGCCGCTCGAAGTCGCCGAAGCCCGTGACCCCAAGGGCCTCTACAAAAAAGCCCGCGCCGGAGAAATTCCGAACTTCACGGGCATCAACAGCCCCTATGAGGCACCGGAACAGGCAGAGATCGTCCTTGGCAAGGCCTCTGAGACCGCCGAACAACTGGCCGATCAGGTTGTAGATTACCTGTTCGCAAACAACTTCCTTTCAGAGGAACCGGCTTACGTTATCTAATGCCACCGGCTCTGAAGCATTCCATATTATCAAATGGAGTGCTTCAGACCGAACCGCTCAGTAGAACGCATTATGGCCGGATGAAACCAGGGATCATCTGGAAACGCACCCCAAATTTCGGCAAAAGAGGCCAGCTCTCTTTGCCTCCTGAGGATTTTTTCCGGATCCACATCTGCGCCTCGCGTCACACTTTCGGGGTGCGTGGCCACGGCTTGCGCGCAATAAATGTTGTAATAACCGTTGGCCCTGAAACGCATACACAGATCTATGTCGTTTAGCGTGACCGGAAATCGTTGCTCATCAAATCCATTGATCGAAACGAATTTGGACTTCTCCACACACATCAATGCTGCGGTAACCGCCGAACGCAGTGAGTTACGCATTAGGCGCGGTTCTTTTGCCTGATCTTCGGCCGACAGGCCTCGCCACATATGCCCGCATATCTGTGTCATCCCCAGTGCAACGCCGCCATGCTGAAGACTCCCATCCTCATATAACAAACGCGCCCCCACTGCACCGGCTTCGGGGAGCACAGCCAGAGAGATCATCGCCTGTAGCCACTGCCGATTAACAACACTTACATCGTTATTCATGAAAACAAGGCAGTCCCCGCTGGCCGCCGAGGCTCCAAAATTACACAGGCGTGAGAAGTTGAAATCACCATCATCACGTAAAATACGAATGTCGTTCGCATATTCGTCGAATAACTGAAAAGTCTCTTCCTCTACGGAGCCATTATCAATAATAATAATCTCATAGGAATTTCGATCCGGTGTAACGTCACGTAGCCGCTCAAGGCATACACGCAACACCGATGCCGCATCGCGGGTAGGTATAATTATACTTGCTGTAATATTATTTAAAGTCAGCACCCCTTCGGACAAAGCCAATGGTGTTGCGGCTTGGCTGATGCTTAACGGTACCGGCAGCAAAGCATGCTGTTTTTCTGCGTCCTGCCACTTCAATGCCGGCGTCAACGCACCGCGTATCAAATAGGGTGTAGGATAACCATTAGCATACAAGAGAGGGTCGAACGCAGCGCGCGTTGTAGCTAGGCCATTTTCGAACCGATCACAGATAATGATCTGTTGATCCGCATTAACCGAAAGAACCTCTGCCAAGAGCAAGAGCGCATCCGGCAACAAAACCTCTAATTCATCGCATACCAAAACGGCATCATGCGGCTTCAGCGGGTCCGTAGTCCAAAATGTATAATCTTGTGCCGTCAAACCACGATTAAGTTCGGCACCGGGATCAATCACGCCATTCTGTGTGCGGACTAAAAATACTGGCCTGTAGTTTAATGATGCCAGACGGGCTTCTATATCGTCAGCCTGAGGTAGTTCTGGCGTATACCTTGCAACATTATTGGCATGTTGCGCCACTTCAAGCTGTTGCTGCGCCGAGCGCAAACCATAGGTGCCCTTTTGGTTAAACGCTTTAAGGGCCAATTTTCCAATCGTTCTGAGTGATACCCCATGCTTCAGAGCAGCACGGGCCCGTCCGAACAACAAACCAAATCGAGTTTTAGCGGATAACGGCGACAAGGCGACGCTATCTGTTGGATGTACACCGCCCCTAGTCCCAACTCTTAACTCTAAACTGTACTCCCCTTTTGACAGAAAAGTATAGGCCGGACTATTCGGCTTGGCCATCAGTTCAATAAGTTCGAACTTCTCGCACTGTTTCAGGGTCAGGCACACACTATAGTTACCGCTCGTATTCAGAACGTACCAACCAACAGGAATGTGCACTAAGCCCCCCCCTGACTTCAAAGCACTGCTGTGGATAGTTAAGTTCTTGCCGATTTTGTCACCATAATATTCTCTCAGTAAAGCGGCACAAGATTGATCGGCACCCTGCGCCTTCAAAAGGTGCACCTGTATTGGAAGTCTATAGGTAGACTACAATATATTCGAAACCATCATATTCTGTCACCATACTAGGTGGAAATATTTAATAATCCCCCTGACCCTGACCTGATGAGGTGGACGGCTCCCGCTCTGGGCACCTAGGTGCCATACTGTGGCTGTCGAAAGCACAACGTTGGAGAGACATCCATGAAAGAGGTTTGAACCGCGCCAGATTTGCCGGAGACCGTTTGGTTGAAGTTATGCAGCCATTTCTGGCATGTCCAGCATTGCGTAGTATCTTTCTTCGGCCTCGGCAGGCGGAGCTCGCGGTTCACCTTCCTCTCCACCATCAACCTCGCTATAGGCGTGATCGATAGCTATGAGCCATGAGTCCTGAGTCCTGACTTTATGCTTGATAAAAACATCCTACCGCGCTTGATACGTTTTTTCAACTCCAGAGCTTCTTTATAGTCCTTCTGAGCTGCTTCAAAATCGGGTCGTTGCTTCAATAGAGTTTCCAAAACTTCAACAGCTTCGTCATAGAGGCCATGCTTGATGCATATAACGCCCTTCAAATGTATAACGCCAGCACGTTGAGGCTCAAAAGTCAGAGCATTATTGATTGCCTCATACGCTTCAGGCCACATTTGGTTGGCGCGGTAACATTGAGCCAATTGGAGAAATCCACCCTTTGGGCCACTGCCGTACTTTGTAGACTCAAGAATAACATCAGCAGCTTGTTTCCACTGGTTATGCTTGCAGAGGAAGAGGCCATACTCAAGTAGAACCTCATTATCATCAGGAGCAAGCTGGCAAGCAGACTTAAAAGCGGCGTGGGCATCACCTACTCTATTCAGGATGTCAAGCTTTTTTGCCTCTTTCAAAAAAGCTTGCGCTTCAAATAAGCTATCGGCAATCTTTTTATTTGACATTTCGTTCATCCCATGTGTGGGTTATGAAAGGTATAAAATCAATATAAATCAGGCATTTTGTGCTGTGGTATCTATATTCAACCAATTATGATTTTACTTTTTTAACCTTAACCTTAACCTTAACCTTATCTTTTATCTGTTCTATTCTTTCTTTCGAATCATACGTTTCGGGAACCTGTGACAGAAAATCATACGCTTTTTGCCATTCTTCCCGCCGGTGGTATTCCACACCAAGTCGCCACTTCACACTGTCTTTGTCCTCAATGGTTTCCAGCGCTTTAAAAAACGCAGAAATTGCCGAATCGCTGTCTTTCAGGCGGGCATGAGCAAGTCCGAGCTTATACCATATCCGGCCATTTTCAGGCTCAAGCTCCAGAGACTGCTGTAAATATTTTAACCCTAGGGCGGTATTCGAAGACCTCAGATAAGAGATGCCCAGATCGGAGAGCGCTGTTGCCGCAGAAACCCCCAATCCATCTGCTCCGTAAGTGTCGATCGCCATTTGCAGGTTTTGCGCCGCATCAACGGGTGCTTCCTGACGAAGGAAGTTAATGGCTTTTTTGTACAGGGCCGGCCCGGATCTGTCCTCATCTCTGGCGATAAAGGCATCTTTGGCAAATTCTTCCGCTCGTTCAGGCAGGTAAGACCTGAAAACCTGATTCATGATGCGCGCCACCATTTCGGGACGCACATGGATATTGTCAACCCAGTATGCCCCCGCCCGGTCAGACAGTGTAACAATTTCATATGAAGGGAAGTAATCCACATTGTCATGCGCGCGCACAAAGCTTTCAGCGGCTGTCCGAAGTACCGACTTGGAATATGTGTTCGCAGCCATGGCGTCACGTCCGGTAAACGTCGCCTTGAATGGTACGGGCGAAACCGTAACAAGTATTTGCGTATCCTGACGGCAATATTTCTGTATGAGGCCATAAATTTCGTTGAGGGCCTTCATGACATCTTCATAAGACAGGACATGAAGCTGAAACCGCTCAGGCTCACGCGAGAGAACGGTTTTAGGCGGGCTGCCGTTCAGATAAAGACCGGAATGCGTATCATACCAGGCCTCGATCAGACCCAGTGTCAGGACAATGATGCGTGTACTCAGAATGGATCGGGTCAATTCAAGTACATCAGCGCGTCTCTCCTTCAGTCGGGCAAGTGGCGCTGGCTTGAGTTCCGGGTGTAGGTGTGGGTCAACCCACAGATCATTTTCCGCATCCGCTAAAAGATAAAGGTGTTCATCCGCAGGCGTTTCTCCGGTCAGTGCCCAGCGAAGCTCGTTAAGCATTGCAAAGGGTGTATACTTGTTAAGTATTTCGTTGGCCGTACCGCTTATTCTCTCTTCCTGGGGTAGGCTGAGCGCCGTCATCGGAGCTTTCAGCCCGGTTTGAAGAATGAACTTCTCAATTTCACGCGCGAAGCAGGATCCCATTGTGAAAAAGGCATCATCAGCAGTGAAGGTGAAACTGGGTGAAGGGAGGCAGTTGGCGAAAACACCCATACGCCCTGTGGCCAAACGCCCATCAGGCCATATAGAAACACGGTTACGGCGGACATTATGTAATGCCTCCGCAGAGGATAGCTGTTCTAAGGGCATGGTGTTAATCCTTCGATAGATCAAGTATCAAATTTCGTAAGCTGGTTATAACGTTGCTGATTTTCTTTTCGACTTATTTTTCCGCTGGTGGTCTTTATGAGCCAGTTGGGCTCGACCAGAACAACTTGTTGCAGGGTCAGTTCAAGGCGACTGAAGACGGTTGCCTTGACGGTTGCCTGTAATTTTTGACGTTCGTCCTTGTCGGTCAATTCGGTTTCGACCACTACAACAGCCGCCTCGCTTTGAGTACGAGGCTGGAAAACGGAAAAAGCGACGTTACGGCCTTTCTTGATGCCGTCCAGACTATTGACGATGTCTTCAATGTCGTTGGCGTAGTAATTACGACCATTCACGATCAGCATTTCCTTGATCCGGCCGCAGACATAAAGCTCACCGTCGTGGAAAAAACCTGTGTCCCCCGTACGATAATAGGAGGCATCCATAGCCTCTTCAGTCATGGTGGGGTTTTTGTAATAACCGTCAAAGACGAAGCGGCCCGTCACCTGAATTTCACCTGCCATAGTAGAGGTAGGGCCACTTTCGTAGCCGTCATCGGTGTGAATGCGCACACTTAGTCCGTCAATTACGCGACCGTTTGAAAGGTAACCTGTTGCCGCATGGTCATCTTTGGGCAGGATCACAATACGTTTGTCTGTTTCCAACGCCTGACGATCAATATAGAGCGGGTTGGGGTGGGCATCACCGGCAGACTGTGACACGGCAAAAACCGTTTCAGCCATGGCGTAACAGGTGCGCAAGCTGCCCGGTTTGAGGCCGCAATCAGCAAAAGTCTGGTAAAAGCGTTCAAACGTCTCACATTTGTTCGGTTCAGAACAACCGATCAGCGCCTTGACGGATGAAAGATCGAAGTGGCTACCCCTGGGACGCGTCTGAGCAATCAGGTTGAAAGCAAAATTAGGTAACCAGGCATAATTGCCACCATAGGTTTCCAGTGCCTGTAACAGCGAGACAGGACGCGACACCCACTCAAAAGCATCCATAGAGATAATGCGTGCACCAACATTCACCGGCGTGATCATGCACGCGATCAGTCCCATGTCATGGTATAGCGGCAACCAGCTCACAATAGTGTCTTTGGCCGTAAGGTTTATCGCCGCACTATAACTGCTGATCTGGGCGGCGACCTTTCCATAGCTGAGCATTACCCCTTTCTTGAGACCAGTGGTGCCTGAACTGTGCTGGAGGAATGCTATGTCGCTGGCTTCTTGAGCGGGTAGCGGGCCGCCATATGGCGTGCTGATGTCAAGATCGGCAATATCCAGAATCTGCACGTCAAGCCCCGAGCATGCCTCTTTCAAATACGGAATATTTTGCTCATAGCTAATGATAGCCTTGGGTTGCACATGCAGGAACAAGTTGCGGTGGGAAGACCAGTAAAGGTCAGGGTCCTGTTTGGGCGTCGGAAAAGGCAGAAAAGCCGGAATCCGTCCGGTATAAAGGGTACCGAAGAAAGTGAAGTAAAGCTCTGCACAATGTTGCAGGACAATGAACACAACACCTTCGGTATCTGCGTCATTGCTAATGGCATTGTTCAGGCCCTGAGCGTAACACAGGCTGTTTTCCCTAAACTCGGCAAAGCTGTAGTCCGTCTGAACCCCTCCCTTCAGGAGGGTCAGCAAGGTCTCGTCAGCACGTTCGGTTACATGCTTTTCAAGCGCGCTCAGCAGGGTGTCGATGCCAGAACTCATGCCTGTTCCTTTGCCCAGGCGTGCAAACGTGTAAGGCCCTCAGCAAAGGATATTTTCGGCTCCCAGCCCAGAACCTCGCGGGAATACGATATATCGGCGACAGCATGGCGGATGTCGCCGGGACGGAACTCGCCGTTGATCGGTAACGCTTCCACCGGATTGCCTGAGAGCCGGGCCAGACTCATAGCCGCATCATAAATGCGCGTCGCCACACCCGATCCAATGTCCATTGGTCGTGTGGCCTGCACGTTGTTTACAACACCTGCCACCATGGCAGAAACGACGTCGTCCACATAAACAAAATCGCGGGCAATCTCCCCATCCTCAAAAATGGCGATCGGTTGCCCCTTGAACAGGCGCGCCATGAAGATGGACAAAACGCCTGTGTACGGATTGATCAGCGATTGCCCCGCGCCATACACGTTCTGGAAACGATAGATCAGCCGTCGTGTCGAGGTTCCCCCCAACACGTTTTCGACCAAAAACTCCTGCATCAGCTTGGTTGAGGCATAAACCGACATAGGGTTGGTGTTATAAAGGGAGGATGACGCAACAGCCGTAAGGGGCTGGTCGTGAGCACCATAAACACCAAAGCGACCTTGCTTCATATCCTCATAACGGCGTGCCGGCGCATGTACCAGCCGGTTATCGGCATCGACATAAGACCCCTCTCCATACACCGCCCGCGACGATGTCAGCAGAAACCAGTCAGGTGAGTACCCCAGTTGAGCTATCCCCTCCAGAAGATAAGCTGTGCCGGTGACATTGGCCGTAACATAACGACTGATTTCATGATGGGACTGTCCCGTCCCTGTTTCGGAAACCAGATGCGCGACGCCCGTGGGGCGAAATTTTAAGATCGCGGCCTTCAGTGTGGCTTCATCGCCGATGTCAGCCTTGATAAATTCTACGCCCGGCCCGAAATCGGGTGCAATAGCATTCTCGCCATGCACCTGAGGGTGTAGATTGTCATAAACCAGAATGTTGCTGACCCCAAGCGCCTGCAATGCGCGAATAAAGCGCACCCCAATAAAACCTGCGCCACCGGTGACCAATACTTTCATATTAATTTATCCAATTTTATAGTTTAACTTAATATTAGATTTAATATTATTAAGTGTATTTTCCATTTTTCTCAAATATTCATCAAAGCGACAAATTTCGTTCCATAAATAGTCCTTTCTGGAACTTATGCTGTAGTTCTGACGACAATACTCATACGCTTTGAGGCCATACTTATGCGACAGTGCAGGGTTGTTAATGAAAAGATTAATCGCAGAATACCAGTCATCCTCGTTCTTGACGATCATGCCACCGCCTGATTTCTGTATGTCGCGTGAAAATTCATAAAGTGACGAGGCAATAACCGGCACGCCCGCAGCACCGCACTCCATGAATTTGAGCGATGACTTTGCCATGTTGAAGGATGTGCGTTCCAGTGGAACCAGCACCAGATCATGCTGGGCGATGATACGGAACATTTCCGTACGTGAGACGACCGGAATGCGTTTAACATTCGCAAGCCGCTTCAGGCTGACGTCCTTAAGTTCCCCCAGAATGGTCAGTTGCGTGGTTCTAGAGGTCTGGAGCGCTTTTTCAACGACGTTGCGAATGCGTTCAAAGTCCGCATCGTGGGTAGGAGTGCCGGACATAAACAGTATGCGAAGATTTGTCTGCGCAGGGGCACTCAGGCGAAGCGCCCCCTGATGGAAGTGGGAGTCGTCTACAGCATTGCGTGACAGAATGACCGGTATGCCCAGAGAGTTCAACTCACGTTGCAAGAAGGATGTCGAGCAGATGGCGCCATCACAGTGCATCAGCAGCTGAAGTCGCTTGGCAAGGCTCTGTTCATAGCTCTTGTCATCCATCTTGACGGTACCCGAACGTACAACCCCCATCTCGGCACGGCGCCAAGGTTTGAACATCAGGTCGTCAACATCATAAAGTACACGCGTACCTTGCTCTTTTGCCTTATGCAGCAGACTGTAGCTGGAGCTTGTGATAGGGACACGCTGGAAGATCACGACATCGAAATCACCGGGGGCGAGCTGATTGTGACGCAATTTTTCAAAGGCATCTTCCTGCCCCAGAACCGTTACCTCCACACCGCTGGCCCTAAGCTGCACAGCAGGCAGTTCCGCACGGTATATGCGTGATCCATCATTGACGTTGGAAGCATTTGCAACGATCAGGATACGCGGATGAGCGTGGCCACGCCAGGCAAGACGATGTGCAGGCCCGGATTGCCCGTGAGTACGGATATTTAGGTCGTTCGGAGAATCATACCGATGCCTCAGAGGCAATCGAATCCTGAACTCCCGCAGGGGAACAACGCCCTTTGATGTTTTCTTAACTTCCGGGCAGACAACGGAAGCGATGACCTTGTCGCCGACCAATACTTCAATGGAGGTGGCTTTCTCGTCTTCACTGCGGAGTATGCCGGTAATGCGTCCAGCCTTTACGTCATGTATGGTGAGGCTGACCTTTTTGGCAGCATTCGTCTCATGCTTCAATGTGGCCGGAAGAACCTGAGCCGGTGTATAGTTGGATGGCTTTTTGGCCACGCCAATCGGCGCGGCCGGACAGGTGGAATAGAACATCTCCCGTCCGGTTAACACATAATGGGTCAGCGGCGGCAGGCCGGATGTCCTTGCGTCTTCATAGCTTGAAAGATAAAAAGACGTACTAAATTCACGCGAAGGGTTTTTACCCTCTTTCCAACCCACCGTGAAGTAATGGCGCAACAGATCCTGATTGGAGCTTGCCACGTCCGGATAGGCTTCGGCATAATATTCAGAATCGAACAAAGCCGCCGCCTCTGCGGTTATGATAAGTGGCTCTGAGCGGATGCGGCGTCCTTCTGCGGCTCCGTACTCAACATAATGTAATAACGGGTTCACGCTTGCCGCCTTGACGTCCGGATAATCCTCAAGATAGGCACTGCCGTCAAAATTAAGCGAGGGCGCATAGTTTTGCGTCCAGCCCTTTTCCAGATAATGGCTGAAAGCTTCAAGTGCATTTACAGGAATGTCTGCCGCCTGAACGCGATACAGGTCGAGATCAAAAAGACAGATATTTTTTGGGCCGAAACTTTCGCACTTCTCTTTCAAGGACAGGAGCTTTTGCATGGAATCTGCCTGGGCCTGTGCGGCCGCGGCACCGCCTTCGGATGACCTGTTTCGTATATGAGTAGTCAGATTTCGTATCTTTGAGTAAAAATCAGACATTGCATGCCCATCCATTAAAAATACAAATTATAACCGAACACAGGATAAGAGACTGAGAAGTCTATAACCTTGTAATATAATCACAGCAGAAAAAATGCGTACGCTAATTGTGATATCTCATTTAAGGAGCCTGTGCTTTGAAAGTACGCAGCACATGGAATCTACATCTACACGGTCATTAACCCCAACGTTTTAGCTGTGACCAAGTATTTAATAGATACCGCGATACTAACATCAGGTTTTTTCTGTTGCATTTTTGCGGGCTTCATAGCGACAGAGACTATGTTATTGAAATTGTCTGCACTAAAGGGCTGCAATTGCCCGGTAACGGGGAGCATTTCTGCATTATCAATGTCATTAAACCATGACAGTATGTCCTGAAAACTATGGAATGCAAACTTCTTTTCCAGTGATGAGAGCAGTGAACTCACAGATGAGCAGTTAAAGATAGCACAAGGCTTGCCCAGCATTTCGAAGTCAATCACGGAGGTGCCGACTGTGGTAATTCCGGCACGACATTCCGAGATAAGCTCAGTCAGTGTTTTGGCCTGAGGCGCGTTGTGATTATAGATGCTCACGTTCGGATACCTGTTTCCTTTGTGTATCGCATTGATAAGCTCAAGCACGATGTCATTTGTGGGCGAAAATTCGGCTGGATGCGGCTTCCAGATAAACTCGACAGTATCCAGGCTTGTGAACAACTGGTCAAAAATTCGCATCAGACGCACCCGATCTTCATTGGAATAGATGTGCCAGTTCGTGTTAGTAGCTATCAGAATATGATTGCCGGCGGGAGCGGGAGCGGGAGCGGCTGTATAACGTGGGTAACCCACGGCATTGTTGCCACTCCAGGTGAGCTGATGATCGGCCATGGTTTTCAAAGGCAGGCTTATACCGCAAACCCCTTCATAGCCTTGCTCAAGGCTGTCATCGACGAAATTGATGCCCCATTGAAAAAGGCCGTGCTGTAGATCAAAAGTTGGTATTCTCAACTCTCTGAACAGAGATATAAGCAACAATACTGATTTGTGAGCCGGGTGGGGAAGACATCCGAAAGTCAATACAGCATCCACAAGATAAGCGTTAAGAATGAAAAATTGAATGTCTGTCGTATATCGAATATTTAGCTTCTTGAATTTTTGAACTACGTTTTGGTTTACTGAAGGAATATATACCAGGAAACTATATTTATCCAAATGTTGTATGGTGGAAAAAAAAATTTCCGCTGCATTACTGCCAGGCAGAACGACACCCATCAGTGGTAGCGGACTTTCCTGAAATAGTGAACCGGTGAGCCCCTTCATGTGGTGAATATCCTGTAACTATGTCTTGGCTGATAATGACCGTGCGAACACGAGAGCTTCACGTAACTGGTTGACATGAGCGTTCATATTAAAATGACTAACAATGAGCTTATGGGAAGTGTCAACCAGTTTTTTGCGCCGGCCGGCATCATCGAGGAGGCCTTCAATTGCCGACAGAAAAGCTTCGGGCCTAGCCAGCACACAGGCGTCAGCTTTCACTGCCTCACTGTAAACGTCTGGGGACTGCACAAGGGTCGGAATGCCCGCAAGGCTGTATTCAACCCACTTCGTACAGGCTTTGGTTTTGTTGTAATCATTGGCTTTCAGCGGCGCCAATCCGACCCACCAGCCCATCTTATGCAGGCGCGCCATGAAATCATCATAGGAGTTTGCCTTCGCATGCGAAACGACGCGGTTTCCGAAAACCGAGAGCTGCGGCAGCGGCAGTATAGTTCCAAAAAATTCTATGTGCAGATCCGCACGATCTTCCATTAACGACATAAGCGCCGGCAAATGAGCGGTAATGTCGCCGATGTGGCTACTTGAAGCCATGTATCCTATAGTTGGATATGAGCGGCTTTGAGGAACATCACCCACCTCGCTTTGCGCCACTGTGCGATACAATGGCCACTCGGCCATAGGCCCCTTACGATAGGTTTTCATTACTTCAGCCAGCATGGGCGTCGAAGGTATGAACAGATCCGTTTTCCCAATGGAGTCGGCAATGATTCGTTGGCGTGCTTTATCTTGAAAAAATTCGAACGTTGCTTTGCCGGTTTCAGGAGGTACAGCGAGAAGGTTATCGTCAAGAAAGGAAAGCGTTGCCGCCCCCACCGCCCTTGCCAACTCCATGGCCTGCTCAAAATAATTACCCCAATAGCGACAGAATATAACGTGAGTAGGCTTGAATAGATCAAAAACAACGTTGAGCCCGTCTGTTTCCAACCGGTTGATTTGGGCATCATCCAACAGCGCAGCGCAAAAATCCTGAGGCGAAAAGCGCACTGGGCGCAAAAAGCTTATTTCAACAGATGCGTCGTAATTACTTGAAAATATAAGAATGCGCGTTGAGCTGTCTGCGTTTCCGACATATTCGGTTGACAATGCCTGTATCAGACCGCGACCTTGAGATTTCGCTTTGTTTTTTCTTGCATACGCACCGCCTTCATAACCCTGTTTCCAAGTAGGCACGTCCAACCTTTGTAGCTTAAGTGAGGAAAGCTTGCTCATGGTTTACCTGATTTGAATATTAGCCCAGCCAATTCACCAATATTTCCAACCTGTAATGCGTCATCACCATTTAAGGTTACTGAAAAATATGCCTCAATTTCAATTATAAGCATGACGTGACCAATAGAATCCCACCCATCAACATGAAGTGCAGAGCTTTCCTTGTTTAACGTTCCTGCATCAATAGCAAAAAAATCAGCTATCAAAATCTTAAGTTTTTCATATATTTCTTCATACGTCATTGCCATTTACTCTATATAAATTTCATTCAAAAATTAAATCTCAGTTCAAACTTTTCCCTCAATATAAAGTGGGATGAACTGTTCAAATGTAATATTCCCCGCTCTGGACAAATAGAACGTATCATTCGGTGTCCGATAAGTCAGCCCTAAATATTGCACTATTGAGGGGTGAATAGGGTGGTGAACACTACTGGTTTCAGGATATTCATCAATCGGAAGCTGCGCCAAGTCAACACTAACTCCCAAAAGCTGCGCCAATTGAACAGCCTGTATATTCATTACCTCGCGGGTGGGGTGATTGGGGGTATAAAAGACCGGAGTATATTTATAATTATCCTCTATGAACTGACGGATTTTGACATCCGTGTTCGCTTCCTTACCAAACTCCTTGTGTCGTTCAACCTCCATGACTTTTTCAAGATTTACGGTTATGGGCAAGTCAATATGAGTATATTCTCGAACAATCTTCTCCGCAGTTTTCTTTTGCCGCACGCGTGAATCAATGAAACGATCGCCATAGGCATAACGGTAGACAGGTCTACCGTTTTCATCGGTCTTGGCGGGCGCCTGTAGATAGTAAGGCCAGAAAAATAGCATAGTTGCGGCCGGGAAGGTGATAAAATTCACATCGCTACGAAAGCGATCATAAAAGACTGTTTGTGTACCGTCATTCCAGGACATGGATTGAAAGATGACCATATCAGCAATATCTGCAATGCTTTGATCAAAAGCTTTGGGGGATATATTGAAAAGACCGAGGAAAAGAAAACGTTCGGCAATTTCAGGAACGTTGATCAGGCTTGATCGTAAAATCTTGCCGTGACAGTTTGAAAATATCAGCACTATCTCAACGTCCAGCGCTTTCTTGAGCGCCTTCGGGCCACCTGCTGCAGCCACAGCATTCGCGAATGCCGTCAAGGCTGCTGAATGATGAAAAGTCCGTGACATGATATAGGATTGCATCAAGTGCCCGTCTACGTCGTCGGCATTGGACGTGACGTACGCATTAATGGCATTGACAGCAGCATTTACATTGCCCCGGCTTTCCAGATGAAAAATATCCTTCAACTGCCCATCAAGCTGACGTGTATATTTATCTTTCATCGTTGCTCTCAACTCATTACAGGAAATTTTCTACACTTTTATGCACCTTTAGCGAGATCGTCAAAGGCACGCAATGTTCCGATCAGGTCGCTCATGTTCTGAATAGGGATCATGTTCGGCCCGTCAGACGGCG
>JASGFL010000011.1:0-58715 GCA_047605545.1 Asticcacaulis sp.
TGTGAAGCTAACCGGTACTAATAATCCGATCGGCTTGATCGCTCTCTCAACCAAATGCACAAATCTTGCTTCATAAACTCAGACTTCGTCTTCTCATAACAACTTGTGTTCGATTGACCTGGTGGCTATGCCGGTTGGTCCCCACCCGATCCCATTCCGAACTCGGTCGTTAAGCCTACCAGGGCCGATGGTACTTCGTCTTAAGGCGCGGGAGAGTAGGTCGTCGCCAGGTCTATCAAACACAAGCTAAAACTAACCCTTCAATACCACACACTCCTATCAAAGACCGGTCGGCAAATCGCTGCCGGTCTTTTTTAATGATCAGAATGAAGACCAAAATCTGACTTCTGATATAATGCCGGATAAAAGTACACTGAGGCATAGCCCAATCACTTCTATCCGATCTCTGTCGCGGGGTGGAGCAGCCCCGTCTGATGCGCCCAAAGCGCAGATGACAAACCAAAACAAACCGGGCCTAACGCTCATGCCGGTTACTCAAGTGTCGCGGGGTGGAGCAGCCCGGTAGCTCGTCAGGCTCATAACCTGAAGGTCGTCAGTTCAAATCTGGCCCCCGCAACCAATTATTCAATGAATACAATCAAATGCAGGCCTCCTTCGAGAGGTCTTTTTGCGTTTAAGGCTCAAATCCGTCTAGCACGCAGCTAGCACAAAGTTTGACGAATGCGCGGGAAGGTGGCATCAATGCTCCCATAAGATGCAAATGAGGGTTATTCGCATGGCAAGCCATGAGATTCTCGGTGGAAAGGTTCATCTGTACCGGCGGACCGGTCGGGTCTGGCACTGTTCAGCCAGTATCGGCGGCGTGCAGCATCGCGCCAGCACCAAAGAAGAGGATATTGTCCTCGCCAAAGAGATTGCCGAGGACTGGTACATAAATCTGCGCGGCCTGTCGCGCGCCGGTCTGATCAAGAAGAAGGAGATCAGCTTCGACAAGGTCGCCGATCAGTTCGAACTTGAGTATGAGGTTATCACGGAAGGGCAGAGGTCCCCGCGCTGGGTCGAGGGCCACAAGCATCGTCTGCGCCTGCATCTGCGGCCTTTCTTCGGCAAGCTGGGTATCTCGGAGGTAACGGCCGGCAAGGTGCAGGACTATCGCGTCCATCGCGCCGGACAGAGCGGTCGCCAGCCCAAAGTCCTGAAGCCTGACTTCGCAGGGACGGATAGGGTGACAGAGGTATCAAAGCCTAAACCGCCGTCACGCAGCACGATCCATGATGAGATTGTCACTCTGCGGCAGGTGCTGAAGACCGCCCAGCGCCACGGGTGGCTGAGCCATCTGCCGGATCTGTCACCGCCCTATGGCACACGGGGCAAGATCATGCACCGGCCGTGGTTCAGTCCGGCGGAGTACAAACAGCTTTATACGGCCACGCGCGAATATGCGAAAACAGCACATGGTCGACATCGCTGGAACGCTGAACAAGTGCATGACTTTGTTCTGTTCATGGGCAATACGGGCCTGAGGCCGGATGAGGCCAAGAACCTGCAGCATCGCGATATTGCGGTTGTAACCGACCACGTTACCGGCGAACGTATTCTGGAGATCGAGGTCAGGGGCAAGATCGGTGTCGGCTACTGCAAGTCCATGCCGGGGGCGGTCAACGTCTATGAGCGGTTGCTGAAGCGGCCAAAGCCGGTCCGGCAGCCCAAACTGACTGTGA
The DNA here is from genome assembly GCA_047605545.1 of Asticcacaulis sp. Classification (GTDB taxonomy): domain Bacteria; phylum Pseudomonadota; class Alphaproteobacteria; order Caulobacterales; family Caulobacteraceae; genus Asticcacaulis. Next base: position 1,683 of record JASGFL010000011.1, read on the forward strand.
AACAGAAACGGGCAGGGGGAGATGTGGTGGTGCCTCTGACGGTCTTACCACAACCGAAGGATCCGGTCTTCCCCGGTAATCATATCAAGCTGTTCAATGCGCTTCTGGAGCGCAACGGTTTAAAACATGACCGTGACGGTCAGGCACGGACTGCCTACTCCTTACGTCACACCTATATCTGCTTGCGTCTTATGGAGGGGGCCGACATCTATCAGATCGCCAAGAACTGCCGAACCTCGGTCGAGATGATCGAGAAATACTATGCGGCCCATATTAAGAACACACTGGATGCGGGGGCTATCAACCGTCGTCAACCGCGGCGCAAGGGTGAAGCGCCTGCCCCCGATCTGCATTCCGAAGACTAAAGGCGCGTCACAGAGACGGAACCGGATCAGCGCCGAAAAACCAGACCGCCTGCCGCGTCTGGCTTTGCCAGGGCGTACGCCCAATGGCAAATCAGCAGCCGTACGGCTTTTGAACTAAAGAGGCAGAGTTGCCGTATGGAAATGCGACTGCTCTGCCAGAAGAGGGAATTAAATACGCACGTTCTCAAGAGTGGCACCCCATGTAGTGCGCCAACGCTGTTTAATCAGCGTAAGCCCGATGAAGGCCACAAGAGCCAGACAGGCAAAGCCTATCAGGCCGGGTTGGTAGCTCCCCAGTGCCTGTTTCGACAGGCCAAGGCTGGCGGCGAGATAGAAGCCGCCTATGCCGCCGAACATCCCTACCAGACCGGTCATAACGCCGATTTCATTGCGGAAGCGTTGGGGTACCAATTGAAAGACCGCACCATTGGCCATACCGAGCGCGCCCATACCGATTACCAGTACCAGCAGGGCAAGATAGACGCTGCTGGCACCAAAGCTCAGTGTCACCAGTGCGACAGCCGCGATGATATACATGATCGACAAGGTGCGTACGCCGCCGATTTTGTCGGCCAGACCGCCGCCAACAGGCCGGAACAGGGAGCCTGCGAAAACGCACATGGCGGTAAAAAAGCCGGCCATGACGGGATCAAGGCCATATTCGCCGTTGAAATAGATATTGAGCGACGAGGACAGCCCGACAAAACCGCCGAAGGAAACACCGTAGAAAAGCATGAACCACCAGGCATCGGCTTCTTTCAGAATAGCCATATACTGGCTGAACTTTTTGGCTGGAGGTGGGTTAGGGGCGTCCTTGGCAAACAGCATATAGAATATGAAGGTTGCGATCAGGGGAATGGTCGCCAGCCCCAAAACGGCTGTCCAGCCGAACATATTGGCCAGAGACGGTGCAAACAGGGACGCCAGAACCGTACCGGAATTACCGGCTCCGGCAATGCCAAGTGCGACACCCTGATATTTCGGCGGATACCAGCGTGAGGCCAGTGGCAGGGCGACGGCAAAGGATGCACCGGCGACCCCCAGAACCAGACCCAGCGCCAGTACACCGGCGAAATTATCGATTTTGAGGACAAAGGCCGTCAGTAGGCCGATAATCACGATGGCCTGACTGATGGCACCGGTGATCTTTGGGCCGATACGGTCAACTAGAACGCCGTTGACCATGCGCAACACCGCACCCGACAGGATCGGCAGGGCGACCATCAGGCCTTTTTCGGCCGGTGTCAGGCCGATGTCGGCCGAAATATGCACCGCTAGCGCACCCAAAAGCACCCAGACCATAAAGCTCATATCAAAATAGAGAAAGGCGGACAAAAGGGTTGGTTTGTGTCCAGCCTTCAAGAATTCCTTGGAAATCATGACGAACCTGCGAAGTTTCCGGCGTGCGCGAATCTACGGCGCACAGACCTATGAGAGGGGGAGGAAAAGGGAAACAGACGACAGCCCGGTTCGTTCCGGTGGGCGGCCTTCGTTGGCCGTGCCTTAACAATCGCTTGTACCCATAAAGCGATGCGCTAGAATTTCTGTCAAGGTGCGGTGCAATATTTCTGGCCGCTAGTTGCGATTGTTCGTCACAATCGTAACTTTTTCTGTCGCATAATGTGAGTCCATGACCGCTTCACAGGCAGGTGAATGCGGACTAGCCCTAAGGGGCCTTTCGCTGATTGAATTTATCGCCCTGCATGAATGTTCTGATAATCGATCCTGATGATGCCCGTGCGGCCCTTGTGGCCGAAGGGATACGTGCGGATGGGGCCCATCGGGAAGCGGTGATTCATCACTGGCCCAGATTTGAGCTGATGCGCCTTAAGGACATCAATCCTGACATGGTGATCATTGCCTGCGAAAGCCCAGATCGCGATACGCTCGATGCCTTGCAGATCGCGAACGAACAGGCCCCGCGACCGGTGGCCATGTTTGTTGACCGTCATGACGCCAATACCACTTCACGGGCTTTGGAAGCCGGTGTGGCGGCCTATGTGGTGGACGGCTATGCCCCAAATCGTGTGGCGTCGATTCTGACGGTTGCGGCCGAACGCTTCAAGCTGATGCAGGGGTTGCGCACCGAACTGGATAAGGCCAAGTCCGATCTGGTGGCCCGTAAAACTATTGACCGTGCAAAGGGGGTTCTGATGAGTTCCCGCGGGGTCAGCGAAGACGAGGCCTATAAGCTGATGCGCAAGCACGCTATGGATACCGGACGCTCCATGGCGGCGGTGGCGGGAGACATATTGTCGATTGCCGGCTTACTGAAATCAGGAGAGAGCTGAGGTCATGAGCGCACAGGTCAAGATCGGATTTATCGCCCTTAATGACGCGGCCCTGATTGTGGTCGCCGAGGCCTTGGGATTCTATGTAACCGAAGGACTTGAGGTCAGCCTGAGTCGTGAAGCCAACTGGTCTAATATCCGCGATAAGGTGTCCTATGGGCTGCTGGATGGGGCGCATATGCTGGCGACCCTGCCCCTGTCGCGTGGTCTGGGTCTGGGGCCGACACTGGGGCATATTATTGCGCCCATGGCTCTGGGGGCCAATGGTAATTCCGTGGTGGTTTCCTCACGCCTTAAGGCCGTTTTTGAGGATCAGGGAGCCGCAAGCCTGCTTGAGAGTGCACACGCCCTGCGTCAGGTTATCCAACTGCGTCGCAATGTCGGCGAGGGGCGTATCACGCTGGCCATGCCCTTCACCTATTCGCCGCATCATTTCGTTATGCGTCACTGGCTGGCGGCGGGGGGCATTGATCCGGATATTCAGGTGCAGTGGGTGGTTTTACCGCCGTCGCGTATGGCCGATGCGCTCAGAGACGGTGTGATTGACGGTTTCTGTTCCGGTTCGCCCTGGCCACAGATGGCGGAATTGAAAGGGGACGGGCAGGTGCTGTTTTCCGACCCTGATTTCTGGACGCTTAAGCCGGAAAAGGTGCTGGGCTTGCGCGGTGTCTGGGCCGAAGAAAATCCTGAGGCGGTGCTGGGTCTGGTGAAGGCCTCGCTCAGGGCGGCACAGTGGGCATCAAAAGCCGCCAATCAGGCGGAACTGGCCAATATTCTGGCGCGGGATATCTATGTCGGCGCGCCTGTCGAGGCGGTTCAAAAGGCCTTGTCCGCAGGCGGTGCGGGACTGGTGCTCGATCCGCAGACGGCGACCTTTCCCTGGCTCAGTCATGCCAAGTGGTTCATGGGGCAGTTTGTGCGCTGGGGGCTGACGTCGGAGGCGCATGATTTCGATGCAATTGCACGCAATGTCTATAGGCCCGACCTGTGGCGTCAGGCGGCGGGGGAAATGGGCCTGAGCCTACCCCTGACCGATGAAAAGGATGAAGGCGGGCATACGCAGAACTGGCATTTACCCGCTGATCCGGTCGATATCCTTATGCCGCCCAACCGTTTGTTTGACGGCGGTCTGTTTCGCTCTGTACCGGCGAAGGCGGGCTGACTTCAATCTGTTCGCGCCTGCAAAAACCCTTATTGACATAGGGGTAAAGCTATGGCTCAATAGACGCAGGATCAAGGAAGATCCACCACATTCGCTATCAGACGGTCAACGATGACTGTTTGACGGCTTTAACGGGCAAAGACGTCCCGCATCCCTTAAGGCTCACTAAAGCCTGACGGGGGTGCGGGATTTTTTTTGGCCTTAACCCAATCTCCGGTTGGCGCATCATGCGCCTTCGCTCTGCCCACAGGAGCAACAGAAATGGCTTTTAATGCCGAAACGCCGCCAAAACCCCGTATCGTCGTCATCGGCGCAGGGATGGCCGGTGGCCGTATTGTCGAGGAAATCCTCAAGCGCGATGCCCATCGCTTTGATGTGTCGATCATAGGTGCCGAGGATTGTGCCACCTATGACCGCATCCAGTTGTCGCCGGTGCTGGCCGGTGAAAAGACCTTTGAGGATATCGTTACCCATTCGCAGGAATGGTATGACACGAACGGCGTGAAGACCCACTTCGGCTGTTGGGTGCAGTCGATCAACGCCGACGGCCGCTATGTCACCCTGCATGACGGGGTTACCATCGCCTATGATTATCTGATCCTTGCCACTGGTTCCGATCCGATTCGTCTGCCCTTGCCGGGCGCTGATCTGCCGGGCGTTGTCGCTTTCCGTGACCTGCACGATATTGATGTCATGCAAAAGGCGGCGGCGAACGGCGGTGAGGCCGTTGTCATCGGTGGGGGGCTTCTGGGGCTTGAGGCTGCCTACGGGTTGGCCAAACGCGGCATGAAGGCCACCGTCATCCACCTGATGGATGTACTGATGGAGCGCCAGCTTGATGAGGCGGCGGGCCGGCTGTTGGAAAAGGCCCTGCTGGAGCGCGGCGTCAATTCGGTACTCAATGCCAATTCGGAGGCCATTGTCGGCGAAAGTCACGTTGAGGGGCTTAAGCTGAAAGACGGGCGGATCATTCCTGCGTCACTGTTGGTCATGGCGGTCGGTATCCGTCCGCATGCCGAACCGGCGAAGTCGGCGGGATTGCTGGTCGAGCGTGGTATTGTCGTCGATGACCAGATGCGCACCTCCGATCCGCATATTTTCGCCGTTGGGGAATGTGTGCAGCATCGCGGCACCTGTTACGGTCTGGTGGCCCCGATCTGGGATATGTGCCGTACGCTGGCTGATGTGCTGACAGAAAAAAATGTTGATGCTGCCTATCAGGGGTCTGAACTGGCGACGCGTCTTAAGGTGTCGGGTGTTGACCTGTATTCCGCCGGTCAGTTTAACGGCGGCGAAGGTTGTGAAGATATTGTTTTCCGTGATCCGGCGCGCGGTGTCTATAAGCGCATCGTCGTTAAGGACAACAAGCTGGTCGGTACGGTGCTATTTGGCGAAGCCGCCGACGGGGCATGGTATTTCGACCTGATCAAAAAGGCTGAGACGATTTCTGATATCCGTGACACCCTGATCTTTGGTCAGTCGGTAACGGAGGCTCTGGCGGGCGTGGACCCTAATGCCGCCGTTGCAGCATGGCCCGACGACACGGAAGTGTGCGGCTGTAACGGCGTAACCAAGGGTACGGTGGTCGAGGCGATCTGCGGGGGTGCGGATAATCTCGATAAGGTACGTGGCTGCACGAAGGCGTCTGCCTCCTGCGGTTCGTGCACCGGCATCGTCGAACAATTACTGAAGGTGACGCTGGGCGATGCCTTCAAGGCGCAGACCGGCCCGAAGCCGATGTGCAAATGCACGGCACACGGCCATCAGCATGTGCGCAAGGCCATAGTCGAGCAGGGTCTGAAGACCATGCCTGATGTCATGCAGGCCCTGAAATGGGAGACGCCGGACGGGTGTTCGTCGTGTCGTCCGGCGCTCAACTATTATCTGCTGTGTGCCTGGCCGCGCGAATACAAGGACGATCCGCGCTCACGCTTCGTAAATGAACGCAACCACGCCAACATTCAGAAAGACGGCACTTACAGCGTTGTGCCGCGCATGTGGGGCGGCGTGACTTCGGCCAAGGAATTACGGGCCATTGCGGATGTCTGTGACAAGTATGACGTACCGATGGTCAAGGTGACCGGCGGCCAGCGGCTTGATCTGTTTGGTGTCAAAAAGGCCGATCTGCCTGCCGTTTGGGCCGATCTTAATGCGGCGGGTATGGTGTCCGGCCATGCCTATGCCAAGGCGTTACGTACGGTGAAAACCTGTGTCGGTTCGGAATGGTGCCGCTTCGGGACGCAGGATTCCACGGGTCTGGGGATCAAGCTCGAACAGGATACGTGGGGCTCATGGATGCCGCACAAGTTCAAGATGGCCGTGTCCGGTTGTCCGCGTAACTGCGCCGAAGCCACCATCAAGGACTTTGGCGTCATCTGTGTCGATTCAGGCTATGAACTGCATGTCGGCGGCAATGCCGGTATCCATCTGCGCGGCACGGATTTGCTGTGTAAGGTGGCGACCGAAGCCGAGGCACTGGAATATTCCATGGCCTTCGTTCAGCTTTACCGCGAGGATGCGTGGTATCTCGAACGCACGGCGCCGTGGATCGAGCGGGTGGGGCTTGAGTTCGTCAAGACGCAACTGTTTGACGAAGAAACCCGCCATGACCTCAAAGCCCGTTTCATGGAATCGCAAGCCGTGTTTCAGGTCGATCCCTGGGCGGAACATGCGCCGAAATCGGAACCGGCCAAGGTGTTTTCGCCGCTGGCTGACCTGCGCGAGGGTGTCTCTCAGGATCGTTTGAAGGAGCAGGCATAATGAATGTTTCGGTTGCACTGAAATGGGTCGATGTGGGCGCTTCGGTTGATGTTCCTTATCAAGGCGCGCGCCGTGTTGATACCGATCTGGGAGCTATTGCGGTCTTCCGTACCGTAGATAACGAATATTATGCTGTCATGGACAAGTGCCCGCACAAGGGCGGGCCTCTGTCCGAAGGGATCGTGCACGGCCGCCATATTGCCTGTCCGCTGCACAACTGGTCGTTCTCACTGGAAAACGGTGAGGCGGTCGGGGCGGATGCCGGCAAAGGCTGCACGCCCACCGTGCCGCTGAAGATCGAAGAGGGGCGTATCCTTCTGGGTCTGCACTAATCGTTTCCTCCTTCCGTTCGCGGGGGGAGGGCAATGTGAGAGAGGCTTTCCCCGCGCATCTGGAAAGCCTCTCTCATCTGGCCTTTCGGCCATTTTTTCCTGCAAGGGAAAAGAAATAATCCGATCATGGATATATCGGTTATGACGATACCTCACCAGCACACCACCTGTCCTTATTGCGGTGTCGGCTGTGGCGTTAAGGCCCTGGTCGATGATCGTCAGATGACGGTAAAGGGCGACGAAACCCATCCGGCCAATCAGGGGCGACTGTGTTCCAAAGGCACGGCGCTGGGCAATACCTTCGGCCTTGAGGGTCGTTTGCTGTCGCCGCGTGTGCGCAGAAACGGCCGGTTGGAAACCGCTTCGTGGGACGAAGCCCTGTCGGCGGTGGCGCAGAAGTTCAATCAGGTGATCATCGATCACGGGCCGGATGCGGTCGCCTTTTATCTTTCCGGTCAGTTGCTGACTGAGGACTATTATGCGGTCAACAAACTGGCCAAGGGCTATATCGGCACGGCCAATGTCGACACCAATTCACGGCTGTGCATGTCTTCGGCCGTTGCGGCGCACAAGCAGGCCTTCGGGGGGGATCTGGTGCCTGGCACCTATGAGGACCTGACGGAGGCCGACATGCTGGTTTTTTCCGGTCATAATGCCGCCTGGACCCATCCGGTGCTTTATCGCCGTATTGAAACCCGAGATAATCAGTTTCGCGTCTGTATTGATCCGAAGCGTACCGATACGGCCAAGGCGGCTGATCTGCACCTGATGATCCTGCCTCAGACTGATGTGCGGTTGTGGAACGGATTATGTGCGCATCTGATAGCCCGCGATGCCATTGACCATGATTTCATTGACCGGCACACGCAAGGCTTTTCGCGTCTTATGGCAGCCTTAAGCACGGATGACCAGAGCATCGATGCCGTGGCCGAAGATTGCGGGATTTCGCCGGTTGATCTCAAAAAATTCTACGATGCTTTTCTGCATACGCCAAAAGTGGTCAGTCTGTTTTCCATGGGTTCCAACCAGTCGGCGCAGGGGGTGCATAAGGGCTTAAGCCTGATCAACGCCCACCTGTTGTCGGGCAAGATCGGCAAGGCGGGCGCGGCACCGTTTTCGATCACCGGTCAACCCAATGCCATGGGCGGGCGTGAGGTCGGGGGACTGGCCAATATGCTGGCGGCGCATATGGATTTCGATGAGGCGTCAAAGGCGCTGGTGCAGCGTTACTGGCAATCGCCAGTCATAGCACCAAAGGCTGGCCTTAAGGCTGTCGATATGTTCGAGGCGGTGCGTACGGGTAAGATCAAGGCGGTCTGGATCATGGCCACCAATCCGATGGTGTCCATGCCCGACACGAACCGGATTCATGAGGCGCTGTCGAATTGTGAACTGGTGGTGGTATCCGATGTCATGGCCCGCACCGATACCATGGACATGGCGCACATCCAGTTGCCTGCGGCGGCATGGGGCGAAAAGGATGGAACGGTTACCAACTCGGAGCGGGTCATTTCCCGTCAGCGCAATCTGACGGCCCTGCCCGGTGAGGTGCGGCCTGACTGGGCCATTGTCTCCGAGGTTGCCCGCCGCATGAATACGGCATGGGAAAGCGCCTTTAACTGGAAAGGTCCTGATGCGGTGTTTGCTGAACATGCCGGTCTGACGGCCTTTGAAAATGACGGCAGGCGCTTCCTTGATCTGGGCGGTTTGACCGGCATGTCGAAGAGTGAGTACGACGCCCTTCAACCGGTGCGCTGGCCATTTAAAGCCGATGGTTTGCCGTCGGGTCGTTTGTTTGCCGATGGTCGGTTCAATACGCCTGATGGCCGTGCGCGGCTGGTTCCACCGGTTGTGCGCAGCCCGGCCAATCCGGTTTCGCCTGATTTTCCTTTCAGCCTCAATTCGGGACGGGTGCGCGACCATTGGCACACGATGACCCGCACAGCGCTGGCACCGGAACTCAACCGTCATATCACCGAGCCTCTGGTGGATATTCATCCGAAGGATGCGAAGACGCTGGGCATAAAGGATGGACGGCTGGCGGTGATTACGACCGCATGGGGCGAGGCGATCCTCAAGGCCCGCGTGACTGACGATGTGCGTCAGGGCAATCTGTCTGTGCCCATGCACTGGACGAAGCAGTTTGCACCGTTTGGCCGATCAAACCAACTGGTCAATCCGGCGGTGGATGCGATGTCGGGCCAGCCGGAGTTCAAGTACACACCGGCACAGGTCAGGGCTTTCAGTGAGCAGTGGCATGGTTTTGTCATGACGCCGCGCGATTTTGACGGTGAACTGCCGCAATGGGACGATGACACGGTCTGGCGGCGCACGACCCATGCCCATGCCGACTGTTTCGAGGTCGCGGGTATTGCGCCCCCGGATGTGTCAACCATTGAGGCCAGTCTGATATTACATGATGCCGGCTCAGGTCTGACACGGCGAGTGCGGGTGGATAAGGGGCGGCTGACCCGTGTGATGTTTGTCTCGCCCATACATAAAAAGCTGCCGCCAAGGGACTGGTTGCTGGAACGGTTCGGGGATGAAGATTTAAGCGATGCGCACCGCGCCGCGCTGTTGATCGGCCGCCTGCCCGGCGCACAGGACAAGGGCCGTATTATCTGCGCCTGCCGCAGTGTCGGTGAAGTCGCCATTACAGCCGCCATAGCTGACGGGGCGAAAACCGTCGATGAGATCAGTGAAGCGACCACCGCAGGCACCTCATGTGGTTCCTGTAAGGGCGAGTTGAAACAGTGCTTACTGAAATACGCGAAAACAAAGGAGTTGGCCGATGCCTGAGGGATTTGTGACACTTGCCGGTGCCGGACCGGGGGATGCCGATCTTCTGACGCTTGGGGCCTTGAAGGCGCTGCAATCGGCAGAGGCGCTGTTGTATGATGCGTTGGTCAGTGAGGATATTCTGGCGCTGGCGCCGGAACGCTGTGTGAAAATCTGTGTCGGTAAGCGCGGGGATCGTCTGAGTGTCTCTCAGGACAAAACCAATGCCTTGATGGTGCGACTGGCGCGCAAGGGTCTGCATGTGGTGCGTCTCAAAGGCGGTGATCCTTCGGTGTTCGGACGGGTGGGTGAAGAGCGCGACTATCTTGAGGCGCACGGTGTATCCCATAAGACTCTGGCGGGGGTGACAGCCGCTTCTGCGGCGGCGGCGCAGTTCGAGGTGCCGCTAACCCATCGCGGGGAAGCCCGTTCCGTGACCTATCTGACGGGGCGCACAAAGGATGGGTCGGTCGATCTGAAAGACTCGGTCGTCTGTGACCCGGAAATGTCGCTGGTGTTCTATATGTCGTCGCACAATGCCGCCCATATTCAGGCGGGTTTGCAGGCGGTGCGCGGTGGGGCGACGCCGGTACTGGTTGTGGAAAACGCCGGTCGAAGCTATGCGCGCGCGGTGAAGGGGACTTTGGCGCAATTGTCGGAACGGGTGCAGACGGCGGCCTTTGACGGGCCGGTGCTGATCGGGGTCGGGCCGGTGTTTGCCCGCGCTCGCATACCCTTCAACGCCTTAGTAAACCAACCAGATTGCACGGCTTATGACGGGCATCTAACTGCTCACGGATAATCTTGTCCCAGCCATCGGCGCAGGCGTTTTCCGAACCGGGCAGGCAGAAGATCAGCACCTTTTCAGGCGTGATGCCCGCCGTTGCGCGCGAAGACAGGGTTGAGGTGCCGATGCTCTGGTAACTGAAGGCATGAAAGAGGGCCGAAAAGCCGTCTATGCGTTTGGCAAACAGGGGCTCAAGGGCTTCGGGGGTGACATTATGTTCATGAAGCCCCGTCCCGCCATTGGTCACGATGATCTGCACCTTGCCACCTTCGATCCACCGCAGAACCTGTGCCGTCAGGGCCACCTGATCATGGGGTAAAAGCGCCCGCTCACCTAGCGTATGACCGGCGGCAGTGATGCGCTCGGCCAGCAGATTGCCTGAGGTATCGGTGTCTGGCGTATGGCGGTCGGACACTGTCAGGACAGCGATGTTTAGTGGGGTAAAGGGCCTGTCTTTTGTAAGGGGGGCTTTGGACATGACTTAACTTTCGGCTGTTTGGGCGGTTGTACGGGTACGGCGGTCAATCATCAGAAGCGACAAAAGGATCAGGAAGGCAAAGGCCATCAGCCCCAGCGATAATGTGTGGGCTTCGTTCCAGTTCAGTTGCTCAACAGCCTGATAGATGCGGATGGACAGGACTTCGGTCTTGCCGGGAATGGAGCCGCCGATCATCAGGACGACGCCGAATTCCCCGATGGTGTGGGCAAACACCAGAATGGCGGCGGTGATAAAGCCGCGTTGTGACAGGGGCAGGATGACCCTGAAAAAGGTTTGAAGCCGCGAGGCCCCTAACAATCCGGCTATTTCCATCGGTTGCTTGCCCATTGCCTCAAAAGCATTGCGGATCGGTTGTACGGCAAAGGGCAGGGAATAGAACAGCGATCCGATGACCAGACCGGTAAAGCTGAAGGCCAGTGTTTCGATGCCGAAAGGGCGGAGGATAAACATCAGCGGACTATGCGGTCCTAAGGCGATCAGGAGATAGAACCCGAGCACTGTCGGCGGCAGCACAATCGGCAGGGCGGTAAGGGCACCGACGCAATCACGCACCGCGCCTTTGCCTTGAGATAGCCACCAGGCCAGAGGTGTCGCCAGAACGAGCAAAAGCGGCGTCGTGACCGCCGCTAATGCCAATGTGACGCGTACCGCTTCCCACATAAATCAGTCCACCTCATAGCCTTGTGCGCGAATGATCTTGCGCGCTTCGGGGCTTTTGAGGAAGGCCATATAGGCACGGGCCGCGACATTATTTTCACTGCGTTTCAGCCATACCGCCTGCTGGTCAATGGGGGAATGATCGGATTTCGGCACCAGCCAGTAAATGCCTTCGCTGCGGCCCTTGACCTGCGAGAGGGCCACAAACCCCATATCTGCGGCGCGGGTTTTCACGAAGCCGTAGGTCTGGGCGATGTTGCCGCCTTTGACGATTTTTGGCGTAATTTGTGCAAAAAGGTCGTGTTTTTTCAGCACCTCTTCTGCCGCCACCCCATAGGGCGCGGTCAGCGGGTCGGCGATGGCCAGATGGTTGAAACGTCCCGCCCTGAGGCCTCTGAGATTGACGTCTGTGCGTGATTTATCCCCGCTCCATAAGACCAGACGGCCATAGGCATAGACAAACCGTGAGCCGGTGACCGTCAGGTTCTGTTGCTCAAGCCACAAAGGCCGTTCAGCATCGGCGGATAGAAAGACATCAAAGGGCGCACCCTGCTGAATCTGCGTTGCCAGTTGTCCGGAGGAACCAAAACTGTGGGTCACGCGATGGCCGGTCTGGCGCTCAAAGGCGATGCCGAGCGTTTTGGCCGTTTCCGTAAAGTTGGCGGCCACAGCAACCCTGATCTCAGCGGCCTGACCTTGGGCAGGCCATATGAGACACAGGGCGAGCAGCAGGTTTAACAGAACCCGACGGTTAGGCTTCATTTGGCAACCTTTATCACGGATATGTCCTTAAGCCATTTAACGTGGCGCGGACCGGTACGGATATCTTTGGCCGATACCAGACCGATCAGGCCGCTGTCCGCGCCCAGAGGTTTTCCATCTACTTCATAGAAGACGATGATGGAATCGCCCAGCGGGCTGTTGGCGATTTCCTGATAGGAAAAGACCACCTTATAGTCATCGCTGGCTGTGGCGACCACAACCGTTTTTTTTAGATCATTATGATCCGGTGCGATGAGGACAGCCTTGTTCAGAATGTCTTTCAGCTTCACACCCTTGACGTTCTTCAGTCGTCTGACGGTGACGCCGTGGTGATTGGTGATGGGGATATCATTGACCGTTACGACCGGCAGCTTTTTCAGGTCAGTCACACTTAAGGTCAGTGTGTTTTTAACCGCACCGGAAACGGTGATGGCACGGCTGACATATTTTTTGGTTTCACCCGTCGGGCCATGAGCCAGAACGGGAGCGGCCAGCAGACAAAGTATGAATGTGATCAGAATACGCATCGGCTGTTGTCCTTAGAAATCATAACGCAGGTTGATGAAGCCGTTGCGGCCCGCCGCAGGGAAGCCGTCGGCAAGCTGGTAGTTTTTGTCTGTTATGTTGTTGATGCCGCCTTCAAGCGCCAGAGCCTCGGTGACGCGATAACGCACCTTGAGGTTGGCTGTGGTAAAGCCGTCGATACGCACCGTATCCGATGACCAGCGTTTGGAATTGTGTTCGACGAAGCCGACGATTTCCACTGCATTAACCGGGGTTGCGATCGCTTCGACGGTCAGTTTGTGGCGCGGGATATCAATGATTTTCGTTGCCGGATGGGTGAGGTTCTCCAGTTCAAGGCCGGTATAGCTGCTGCCGATCTCAAGCCAGTTGGTAACGGGATTGCGCAGGCTGACTTCGATACCGCTCAGGCGCACCTTGCCAATATTGCGCATCTGGCATTGGGTGGTTGCCGCGCAGGCCGAGCCGACGGCGGCGACATAGGCGACCTGAATCTTGTCTTCGATATCCGAGCGGAACAACGAGGCCTCAAGGCTCAGTTCTGGCAAGGATACCGCCCAGGGCTGCCCCTGATAGCCGATCTCGTAATTTACAGATGTTTCGGGCTGAAGGTTTGGATTTTCGATATAGTTGCCCAGCCGCTGGGAATAACGATCCTTAAGTGTTGGCAGGCGGGTCTTTTTGGCGAGGGTAGCATAGAGGCGTGTGTTGGTGCTCTGGTCGAAGAACAGACCGGCCTGAAGATTATCGGCTTCGCTTTTGCGCGGCAGGCTGTAGGTACTGCCGGCATTAAAAACACTGACCGGTTTCAGCTGGTGACGGGCGGCCCCGACAGATAGTCGGAAGCGTTCCCCCAGATGGATCGTATCTTCGATGCCGACCGAAAAGAAGCGATCCTTGTAGCGTGAGCCGACCACGCCATTAGCGTCGGTTTCGATATGCTGATCGGTTTTGTGGTGGAGGATAAGCTTCAGGCTATGGTTGTTGAGGCGGCGGCTTTCCAGCTCAATGGAGCCGCCTGTGGTCTTGTCGTCATAGATGCTGCGGCCCGTGCTGACACTGCCGCGACCACTGGTTCTAAGCGTGGTGTAGCTGTCGTCGGTGAAGCTGCGGACTTCGTTACCGAAACGGTCTTCATAGACCCTGAGTTTCAGGGTTTCCTGCGATGACAGGGCGGTTTTCGAGACGAAATAAAGGCTTTCCTTATCCCAGTAGGGCCATTGCCAGTAACGGGCCGCAGCGGGGTCGGTGGAGGGGGGCTGGCCCTTTTCACCATCCTGACGGATATAGCTTAAGGCATATTCGTCATGGTCGTTGGGCGTCAGGGAGACCTTCAGGCTCAGTTTCTGATCCTTGTAATAGGCATTATTGCGATTGCCGCCGTCCTCGGTGGCTGTGGGTTTGAAATCATCGGACAGGGGGAAGCTGTCGGCCTGATTGTGTGACAGGCCCGCCTGTATATAGCCCCATACCTGACGGCTGCCGATATTGAGGCTGGCCTGTTGCCGGTCACCGCTTCCGCCGCCCAGACGCAGATTGCCTTCGAGCGGTTCGGTAGGTTGCCTTGTCACCAGATTGATGGCTCCGCCGAGCGCATTGGCACCATAGGCCACCGAGGAAAAGCCCTTGGCCACCTGAATGGCCGCCAGACCGTCCGTGCCGAAACGGCCGAAGTCGATATAGCCGTCATAGGGGACATAGACCGGAATGCCGTCAATAAACACAGGCACCTGACGCGGATCGAAACCGCGCACATAGATCATTTTCTCATTGCGTGAATTGGTGCTGAGGCTGACGCCGGGCAGGAGGTTAAGCGCCTCACCAAGATCGGCACGGTTATGGCGTTTGATCTCAGGCGCCCGCAGAACGTCGCCGGTGCTGATCTGACGCTGGCCGGTAATGATAATGGTGCCAAGCTCAAACTCACCGGACGGGGAGACGGTAGTTTCGGCCAGGACCGGAAGAACCAGTGCACCCATCAATGTGGTGGACAGCAGAAGCGTTTTTAAAGGAAGCATGAGAAAGGTTGTCCTGAGTGGTTATGTTTTTCGATATGCACAAAAAAACATATCGAGCATTTGATCGGGATCAAGCTGATCCTGAAAACACCAACCATCAAGAGATTATCAGTCCGCTTTCATCAGCGGTTTTATGTGTTCAAAATGCCGCAGGGTGAGATCATTCACCTCGCTTTGCAGGCTGCGATAGCGTTTCAGCACCTCATGACCGAGCGGGGTAACGGTGGCACCGCCGCCCTTGGCGCCCCCATGTGCCGTGGCGACCAGAGGTTCCTTAAAGCCATTATTCATAGATTCTACCATCGCCCAGACGCGGCGATAGCTTATATCCATTGTCTTTGCGGCGGCAGACAGGGAACCTTCGCGGTCAATGGTCTCCAGAAGGTCGGCCTTTCCCGGCCCCAGCGCTATGTCACAATCGTGCAGCAGTCTGATATATATTTTGAAAGCGTTGGGCATAGCGGTCATGGCGGGGCTTATGTCATGGTTGCAGGGCGATTACGGGCGCAGACTCCGACCTGAAGCTTACCCGGTCAAAGAGGATCGAATAAACTTCAGCTTTTTGTTTGACGCCCATTCCGAAAAGTGGGGCGCACTTTTCGGAATGCGTTCTTGAAACCGTCAGGTCAACGAAGACTTTGACACGGATTAAATATCCCCGAAAGGCCGCAGATTAAACTTGCGGTCATCTTATCCTGTCATTCCTTTTTTCCTGAGGCTGTCATGCGTGTTCTCTGTGCCACGGCACTTGCGTCGCTACCTGTTTTATTGCCCGCAACCAGTTTTGCCGAACCGCTACTCAAACCCTTTGCTGACCTTCGTTACCGTTATGAGCAGGTGACGCAGGACAATCGACCGGAAACAGCTGAGGCGTATACGCTGCGTCTTAAGGCCGGTGTGGAGACCTTACCTGTCAACGGCTTCAGTTTTCTGATCGAAGGCGAAGTTATCCGCGCGCTGGGGCCAGTACGGTTCAATGATACGATCAATGGTAAGGCCGCCTATCCGGTGGTCGCCGATCCCGACGATGCCCTGATCAATCGGTTGCAACTGAGTTACACGCAAAAGACTAACCGTGTCGTGCTGGGGCGGCAGATAATCGCTTTTGATAATCAGCGCCATTTGGGGGCGGTTGGCTGGCGGCAGAATGACCAGACCTTTGATGGTCTGAGTGTGAAAATGGCGCTGGGGGCGAAAACGACGCTTGAGGCCGCCTACGTGTTTCAGGTCAATCGCGTCTTTGGTACGCGATCGGCGCAGGGGACGTGGGACGATAGTGAAATCTATCTAGCGCGGGTCAGCCATAGTTTCAGTCCGGCCATTAAGCTGAGCGGGTTTGTTCAGGCGCTGGACATTCCCGATGCGCCGGTACAATCGGGCATGACGACGGGAATTGTGTTTGAAGGCGTGCACAGTTTGGGTTCCGTAAAGGGAGCTTTGCGTGCTGAATATGCCTATCAGAAAGATTATGGGGCCAACCCCGACCGGTTCGGGCTGGACTATTTCAGTGTGGAGCCATCCCTGATCTTTGGCAGTGTAACGGTGAAAGCGACCGATAGTGTGATGGAAGGGGACGGGATCAGCGCCTTTCAGTTTCCGCTTGGGACAAATCATGCCTTCAGCGGTTGGGCGGATATGTTCCTGACCACGCCTGTCAATGGCCTGAAAGAGCAGGCTGTGTCCGTCGCTTATGGTCATAAATCGGGGGTGAGGGTTCAGGGCGCATTGCATCGGTTTCAGGCGGAGCGCGGCGGGCAGAATTACGGGAGTGAATTTAATCTGCTGATCGAAAAGCTCTTTGCCAAACGTTTTGTCGCGGGGCTGAAATATGCCGATTACAGGGCCGACGGCTTTGGCACAGATACGCAAAAGATCATGCCCTATGTTCAGGTAAAATATTAGCCTCCCGTTTCACCCTAATCCACCGCATGGGGCTGATCACAAAGATTGACCATGTTTTACAGCGTCTTGATCTGTATCAGGTCGTGAAATCGTTATACAATAGTAGTGTGTCTACGTCCGAAGCCCGTTTGTCCTAAGTGCCTCATGCATATGGCGGCGTGCCATACCTTAATTCAAAGGTATCCGGTGCTGCGGGAAACCGTTGCATCCTCCGTGCTTGAAAAGGATGTGTTTGCGTGCTGGAAGACCTGCTGGGGCGTTCGTTCCCCTATCTCAGGCTGTCCGTAACAGAGGCCTGTAACTTTCGTTGCAGCTACTGTCTGCCGGATGGCTACAAGAAAACGGGCGTAAGCGATTTTCTGTCAGCTGATGAAATCATCCGGCTGGTCAGCGGCTTTGCCGATCTGGGGGTGCGCAAGGTGCGCCTGACCGGTGGTGAGCCGACTCTCAGGCGTGACATCCCGACCATTGCGTCGGCCATTTCGGCGCTCGGGCGAATTGAAACATTGGCCATGACCACCAATGGCTATAATCTGAAGACACAGGCGGGTATTTTCGCGGATTCGGGCATTAATGCGCTTAATGTCAGCATCGACAGCCTTGAGGCCGACAAGTTTCACCGCATCACCGGCCATGACAAGCTCAAGGACATCCTTGAGGGTATAGATCTGGCGCGTAAGGCGGGGATCAAGCCGATCAAGATCAACTGCGTGCTGATTAAGGGCGTCAATGACGACGAGTGGCCCGACTTTGTGGCGCTGGCGCGGCGTGAGGATATCAGCATCCGCTTTATCGAACTGATGCAGACCGGCGATAATGGCGACTATTTCAGGAAACACCATCTGAGTGGCGAGGTCTTGCAAGCCTATCTTAAGGCAGAAGGTTTTGCGCCTATGCCGCGTAGTGTCACCGGCGGGCCAGCGCTTGAATATGCCCATCCGGATCATGGTGGGCGGATCGGCATTATTGCCCCCTATTCGAAGGATTTCTGCACGACCTGTAACCGTCTGAGGGTTACGGCGCGAGGTGATCTGCGGCTGTGTCTGTTTGGGGAGTTCGGCTACGGCCTGCGCCCGCTGTTACAAAGTGCCGATCAGCGTAATGAGCTGACGCAGCAGATTACTGATCTTTTGAGCTACAAAACCCGTTCGCATAATCTGGGGCAGGGTGTAACCGGCCTGACGCCGCATCTGGCCTCAATCGGAGGATAAGCATGAGCCTGCCCTATCGTATGATTGACGTGGGCGCGAAGCCGGTCACCCACCGGATCGCCATTGCCGAAGGCCGCTTCAGCACCTCACCGGAAGCCTTTGAGCGCATCATCAACCGAACCCTGCCCAAGGGGGATGTCCTGTCGGCCTGTCAGATTGCGGGCATTCAAGGCGCCAAGCGCGCCCACGACACCATTATCTTCTGTCATCCGCTGGGGCTGGATCATGTCGAGATCATCCCTGAGCCGGAGCCTGAGACCCAGAGCGTCAAGGTCACCTGTATTGCGGCGGCCCATGCGAAAACCGGCGTCGAGATGGAGGCGCTGGCGGGGGTCAATGCGGCGCTTCTGACGCTGTGGGATCTGACCAAGATGGTTGAGCCGGCCTTGTTGATTTCCGACATCAGGCTTCTGGCCAAACGTGGTGGAAAAAGTGGCGTCTGGCTGCATCCCGATGGGGTGTCTGATGAGGTGCGCAATCTGATTGATCCGCCCGCCCCAAAGGTGCTGAGCGGTCGCCGTGTGGCGGTGGTGACCTTAAGTGATCGCGCCCATGCCGGTGTCTATGAAGATGCCTCTGGCGAAACCATTAAGGACATAATGAGCGAACATGGGGCGGAGGTCACCGATTATCGCCTGATCCCCGATGAACCGGCGACCTTAAGTGCGACGATTACTGATTTGGCCCATAGTCGTAAGCCGCATCTGATTATCTGCACGGGTGGGACGGGCGTGTCGGCGCGTGATGTGACGCCCGATACCCTGACGCCTTTATTCGACCGGTCGATTGACGGCATCGGCGAGTTGCTGCGCAGCGATGGCGCAAAATATACGCCCCTGTCGTGGAGCAGTCGCGCGGTGGGTGGTCAGATCGGCCAGAGCCTGATTGTCACCTTGCCGGGTAGTCCGCGTGCCGTGAAGGAGGGCTTGTCGGCGCTTCTGCCTGAGCTGATCCCGCACCTGATATGCATCATGAACGGAGAGGGCAAATGATCAGTTATAACGAAGCCATCGATCTGATTGCGGCGAATGCGGTCAGGGCCGCCGCACGCAATGTATCGTTGAGTGACGCTCTGGGGCAGATTCTGGCGGAAGATGTGGTCGCGTCGCTAAACCTGCCGCCGTTTCGTAATTCGGCCATGGACGGGTTTGCGATCAAGCGCACTGAGGTTGCCGCCGGTCGGGCCAGTGAGATTGGGGCGACCGTGGCGGCGGGTGATGAGACGCCAACCGATCAGGCGTCGGTGGTGCGCATCATGACAGGGGCTTTGGTGTCACCGGCCTATGATGCCGTGATCCCCGTCGAGCAGGCAGAGGTCAGCGGCCAAAGCGTGGTCTTTGAGCGCATACCTGCAGCAGGGGCCAATATCCGCGAAGCCGGTGAGGATGTGGCTCAGGGCGAGGCCGTTCTGAATGCCGGTGAATCTGTAACACCGGAAAAGCTGGCGCTTCTGGCGGCGCTGGGGGTGCGTGAGGTTTCGGTGATAACCCTGCCGGACGTACATGTCTTCAGCACGGGGAATGAATTGTCGGATGGCGGTAATCTGTCTGAGGCCATGATCCACAATTCCAACGGGCCTTACCTGCTGGCGGCCGCCAGACGAGCGGGGCTTGTGGCGCATGACGGCGGGATTATCCGTGATGAGGCGCATAATCTGGTCACGGCTATTCAGGCGATTGAAACGCCGTCGATCATTATAACTACCGGTGCGGTATCCAAAGGCGAAAAGGACTTTGTGCCGGAAGCCCTGAAGGCACTGGGGGCGGAGATCGTCTTTCACCGGATTAATCTGCGGCCCGGCAAGCCGATCCTGTTTGCGCGTTTGCCGCAGGGGCATTTCTATTTTGGTTTGCCGGGTAATCCGGTGGCGGCAGCGGTGGGCTGGCGGTTTTTTGTGCAGGCCCTGGTGCGTCAGCTATCGGGTCTTGGGCGTGAGCGACCATTGTTGGTGAAACTGAAAGCGCCGGTTACCAAGGCGAATAGCCTGTATCAGTTTCTGAAGGCAGGTTTTGAATTGACGCCTGACGGTCTGCGGGCCGAGGTGCTTGATGGACAGGAATCGTTCAAGCTGAAACCGCTGGCGCAGGGACATGGCTATGTGGCCCTGCCTGAAGCGGCGAAAACCTATGAGGCCGGTGAGGCGGTCGAGGCGTTTCTTTATGGCGCGACCTCTCTGTTTGCGGTGGGTGAGTCAGATGCAGAAGATTGAACTGGAGATCAGCTTCTTCGGGGCCTTTCGCAAATATGAGTGCACAGGGCCACTGCGCCTGACGCTTGCGGCGGGGGCGGGCATGGCGGTCGTTAAGGCGGCGATTGCCGAAGCGCTTGATCCGTCGGCCTATGACCTTCTGAAGGTATCGGCGCTGGCGGACGCGCAGCAGGTGCTATCGTCGGGGCATGTATTTGAAACCTCGGCGCAGCTGGTGCTGCTGCCGCCGGTTTCAGGAGGATAGGCTATGAGTGCTCCGGCCCAACCTGCACAGGACCATTCTATACACGTCTGCGTGCGGGAAACGCATCTGTCTCTGGAAAAGGCGTCGGCCTTTGTCGATGCCGGAGAAAATGGCGCAGCGCTTGTGTTTGTCGGGCGCGTGCGTAATCACAATCTCAATAAGCCGGTGTCCGGCGTCAGCTATGATGCCTTTGCACCTCTGGCGGAAACCGTCATGGGCGAAATCTGTGTCGAGGCACAAGCGCAGTTCGGCCCTGATCTGCGGCTCTATATCGAGCATTTCAAAGGCTACCTGCCGATTGGCGGTATCAGCGTCATCATCGCCGTAGGCTCACCGCACCGTGCGCCGGCCTATGAGGCCTCACGCTATCTGATCGAAGAACTGAAAAAGCGTGTGCCGGTGTGGAAGAAGGAACATTATCTGAGCGGCGACAGTGAATGGCTGGATGGCACGTCGCTGGTCGAAAATTCCTGATGCGCACCGCAGGTATTATTCTGTGTGGCGGCAAGTCGAGCCGCATGGGGCAGGATAAGGCCGGTCTGATGTGGCAGGGCCAGAGCTGGCTCGATCACACGGCCCAAATCCTGCGGGATGCCGGTGCAGATAAGATATATGTCAGCGGGAAGCGTGAGGGTTACATATCCTTGCAGGATATGATTGACGGGCGGGGGCCTCTGGCGGCGATTTGCAGTTGCGCTCTTCAAATAGAAGATGAAGTTGAGGCGCTTTTGTTCGTACCGGTAGATATGCCGCTTTTGTCGGCAGAAGCACTAAAAACCTTATCTGAAGGTGCGGAAGACGTGCAGGCAGCAGTGTTTGCGGATTTCTCTTTGCCCTTATTACTACGATTGGATGACGAGATGCGCAATCGTTGTCGCGCGGCACTGGCGCAACTGACCGCTGGAGGTAAAGGGGCGGTCAAAGAGTTTCTGACAGGAATAAGGGTCAACCGGTTGAGTGTAATACACCCTGAAACCTTGCGCAATTTTAACCGTCCGGAAGACCTGAATGGAATTGTGTATGAATAATTCTTGGTAGGTTCTAAGGTGGTTGCCATTGTCAGCAGAACCGCAAGCCATATCAGCCCGATGATGACCAGCAGAGCCAGGTTGACGCGTACATCCTGCCCCAGCGGCGACAGACTGTGTTCGACCCACACGCCCAGAGCTATCAGTACAACGGCGGACAGAAACAGGATCGCCAGAGTCTTGAACAGAAACCTCCATGAGCGGAGGGGGGCGGAACAATACACAGAAACGCCCATAACGGATCCCGTATGGCGGCAATGAGCATATTCCTGAACGCCTGCCCCACACGCAGACCCCAGTTGATCACGAAGATGGTTCCTGTTCGTTCGTTGTGTCCACCAGGTCAGCAAACAGGGCCTTGTCTGTATCGCGTGTCAGAAACGTCGGCAGTTCACGGCGGATGAATTCAGCCAGATAATCGGCGGATGAAGCGCGACCGGTTTCCAGACGGTGCAGGATAAAGGCGCCCAGTAAAACCTTGCGCCGTGTATCGCGAGCCCGCTCCTGTTTGCTGAGCCGTGCCTGCAGCGTCCTGCGCTGCGCCTCAAGCTGGGCCAGCCGCTCCTCAATGGATTTACGTGCCATTTTTACTTTGCCTTTTTCGTGGATGGAGTGGAGCGGCGGGGCCTGAGGCGCGCAATGACCATTTTCTGATGTTCACCGGCACGTTCGATGTCGACTATGCCGGAAGCTTCGGCGAGGTCACTCAGGCGGTGGAAGCCATAGTTACGCGCATCGAAGTCGGGAGCCTGCTTTGCCAGATGTGTCCCGACCCTGGCGAGGTTTGCGCGACCATCCTCGTCGGCAGACGCGGTGACCGCTCTGGCCAGCATGTCCAGTGTCGTCTGATCCAGAGCGGGGTTGGCCGGGGGAGACTTTACTGCCCGTTTGCCGGTATCAGGTGCAGGTGGTACCGGTGCGAGGACATCAAAATAGACGAACTTGTCACAGGCTGTAATAAACGGCCGGGGCGTTTTGCGTTCCCCGAAACCATAGACAGTGACGCCCTGCTCACGAATACGTGCCGCCAGACGCGCAAAGTCACTGTCACTGGAAACATTGCAAAAACCGGAAAACCGGTCTGTGTATAGCAGGTCCATTGCGTCGATGATCATGGCACCATCGGTCGCGTTTTTTCCTGTCGTGTAAGCGAACTGCTGAACGGGCTGAATGGAGTATTCGAGCAGGCAGTCCTTCCAGGCGTTCAGATGCGGCCTTGTCCAGTCACAGTAAACCCGCCTGACGTGGGCCGTGCCATAGTTGGCAATCTCGCCCAGCAGTCCGCTTATGATTTTGGGTGAAGCGTTATCGCCGTCGATTAACAGGGCGAGAGCTGAACTGTGGTCACGGGCCATACGGTTTCTCTTTGATAGTCTGAAGTTGTATTCATGCTATTGACCATCGCATAACTAGCGTATGAATATCAATTGCAATATCTATCATTGGTGGCATAAATATCCGCACAGGCTGTAACCTCACCGGGGTCTGATAAGCGCAGCGAAGCAGGTACAAGGGCGCACTTACGAGTTGCTGCGCAACTCAGATGCGTAGGTGGCGTGGAGGTTTGAGCCGTTTGGTAGTCTAGGATGTGGTTTTGTGTTTGCCGGTATGCGGCGTGTGTTCGGCGTTGTCTGAGGCTCGGTTTGGTCAGGGAGGCCTATGGCGATCTATCATCTGTCCATGAAGCCGGTCACCCGTGCCACGGGTCGCTCTGCGGTTGCGGCCGCGGCCTATCGCTCCGGCACGCGGCAGGTCAATGAACGTGATGGTCTGGTGCATGACTACAGGCGTAAGAGCGGCATTGCCCATGCGGAGATTGTCCTGCCGGAAGGAGTGAAGGCCGACTGGGCTTATGACCGGTCAGTCTTGTGGAATGCGGCCGAGTTTGCCGAGAAGCGCAAGGATGCCCGTGTGGCGCGCGAGTTTGAAGTCGCCCTGCCGCATGAACTGTCTGCAGAAGAGCGGTTGTCTCTGGTGCGGGCCTTCTCGCAGTCTGTGGCTAACCGCTACAGTGTGGCCGTGGACTTCGCCCTGCATGCACCGGACGGGGATATGGATATCCGCAACCACCATGCGCATATCCTGATCACTACCCGTGAGATCGGTGAAACCGGTCTGGAAGACAAGAGCCTTCTGGAACGGGAAAACAAATGGCTGAAAGCGCATGATCTGCCGGCAACGGATGAACAGCTGAAAGGCCTTCGGCTTGAATGGGAGGAACTGACCAACCTGTCACTGGCCCGTGCCGGTCATGAGGTGCGCATCGATCACCGTTCGCATCAGGATCGTGGTCTGGAACTGGAGCCGACACAGCATGTCGGTGTGCATGCCCATCAGATGGAACAGCGGGGTCGGGAGGTGGAACGGCAGCGGCTGGCGGAAGAGGCTCGTCAGCGTAATGTCGGTCTGATCCGCGAGAATCCTGCACACGTGCTGCAGATCATCACCGGCGAGAAGAGCGTGTTTGACCGGCGCGATGTGGCGCGGACGCTTCACCGTTATATACAGGATGACCCGTCAGAGTTTCAGGCCCTGTTTACCCGTATTATGGCGTCGGAAGACCTGGTGCGGCTGACAGACGGAAACGGGCCGGATCAGGCCGGCCGCAAGGGCGGAGAGATACGCTATTCCACCCGCGAGATGGTGGAGATTGAAACCGGCATGGTGCGGGCGGCACTGTCCATGTCATGTCGTCAGGCGCACGGGGTGGGGGAGGGGCGCGTGGACGCCGCCATCAGAAGGCAGGACGAGGCGATAAGGCGGAGCATAATGGCCAGCCTGCCGGAGCCACGCAAACAAGAGGTACGCAATCAGAAGCTGACAGAGGCAGGCCTGTCTTCAGAACAGAAGCAGGCGGTGAAACACCTGACCGGAGCGGAACAGATTGCTGTGGTAGTGGGTTATGCCGGTGCTGGCAAAAGCACCCTGCTGGCGGCCTCTCGCGACGCGTGGGAGGCGCAGGGCTACCGTGTCCATGGTGCGGCGCTGGCCGGTAAGGCGGCAGACGGGCTTGAGGCGTCCTCCGGTATTAGATCGCGTACTCTGGCCGCCTGGGAGGTGCGCCTGAAGACAGGCAATGTGCAACTGGGCCCTGAGGATGTTCTGGTGATCGATGAGGCCGGTATGGTGGGGTCGCGTCAGCTGGCACGGTTTGTGACCCTGGCGGAACAGACCGGCGCCAAGCTGGTGCTGGTCGGTGATCCGGAGCAGTTACAGGCCATAGGGGCGGGGGCGGCCTTCCGCTCGGTGGCCGAAGCTGTGGGCTATGTCTCTCTGGAAGAGGTACGCCGTCAGCGTACGGAGTGGCAAAGACAGGCCAGCGTGGCTCTGGCCTCACAGCGCACGGGCGAGGCCCTGTCAGCCTATGAACACCATGACGCCATCCGTTTTGCGGAAGACGGGGCACAGGCGCGTGCCGCTCTTGTCCGTGATTATACGGAGGATATGCTGACACGGCCGGAGGGCACACGGGTCGCCATGGCCCACCGGCGGGCGGACGTATACCAACTGAACAGGGATATCCGGCAGGTCCTGCAGGACAGGGGGCAGTTATCCGGTCTGTCGGTGGTCTTTGAGACAGATAATGGTGAACGCCGTTTCGTGGCCGGAGACCGGATCGTGTTTCTGCAGAATGACCGTGAGCTCGGGGTGAAGAACGGGATGCTGGGGACAGTCAGGCAGATGGAGGCCGGACGTCTGGTGGTGCGGGTCGATGGTTGCAGGGTGGACACGGTCATAGATGCGGCTGAATACACCGCCTTTGACCATGGCTATGCCACCACCATCCACAAGACGCAGGGGGCTACGGTCGACAGGGCCTTTGTACTGGCCTCGGAGACTATGGACCGGCATATGACCTATGTCGCCCTGACCCGTCACAGGGATGAGGCGCGTCTCTATGCCGGATGTGATGCGTTTGCGGATATGGCGGCCCTGAAGGCCCGTCTGGGCCGTTCAGGGGCCAAGGAAACGGTTCTCGATTATCTTGATGCGGACGGCAGGCTGCTGAGCACCGGTGCGGTGCCTGAGGCGGTTTCGGCCTTTGCCCGTCGCCGCGGCATGGACAATGACATCATCTGGTCGGTGAACCGGCAGGCCGAGGTTGTCAGGGCAGACAGATCCGGTGAAAGGGACAGGCTGGAGGGGGGATTCCGTCCTGTCCCGCGCGCTGAGACCATCAGGGGGACCGAGGGTTCCGGTGACAAGGCCAGCGACTGGAAAAGTCTGGCATCGCTTGCCCGTGCGGACAAGGATGATGACCGCACCTCACGTAATCGTCAGGCGACAGCCCCAAAGCGAGACATCACCGGCAGAAACAGGGTCGTTACGGACTGGAAAGGTTTTGACAAGCCTGCTGCTAACAAAGAGATGACACCTGCAGGAAATACGACCGGCAGAGAAACCACTAACAGGTCAGGTTACTCACTCAGGCAGTATTATCAGGACATGGTCGAGGTCTGGGCAGTGGCCTTCACACGGGCATCAGAAGCGGCGGCGAGAGGAGGGCCGGACACACTGCATCGTGAGACCCTGAAAGAAGCGGCCGTGGAGTTGGACAGTCTGAAACCCGGATCGGCACGTTTGCTGATGCAGGGGGTGACGCATGATCCCAAAATGAGAGAGGCCTTGCGGTCTTCCAGAGGGGATGAGCGCTCGCGGCAGCTGATTATCGGTATGGCCAGAGAAGCGCAGCGGGAAGGACAGGGACAGGATGCGTCCCTGACACAGTCTTCTGCTACAGCCGGATCACTGCCGGAAAGTGCCGAAGATCGTGCCAGCCGGCTGATAAGGACATGGGGGGATCTGCAGCAGGCACAGGCAAACACAGTGCGCTTTGGTGACCGCGCCCGCATTGAGGCTGATATGCGTCAGATTGCCAGAGCCGTGCGTGAGGATCCGGCGGTGGAACGGGTTCTGATGCAGAGGGCCAAAGGTCAGGGCATGGATCTCAAGGGTCGCACAGTCTCGCAGGAGATGGAACGTCAGATCAGGCAGCACTCCAGAGATCGGGGCAGGAACAAAGAGCGAGATCGAAGCCGTGACAGGGGCATAGAGCGCTGAAACTGACCTTAAACCGCGGTCAGTCTTCAGGTGTATCTGTATCGGCGAGGCTCTGCACAAGATCGAGGATGCGGCGGCGGTGTTTCGCATGGCGGATACGTGGGAAGGCCTCTGCCAGCCCCATGCCTTCAGGGATCATCAGAAAGGCATGGATATTCGTTTTCAGGCTGGAACTGTCAGGTCCTGACGGATCTGTTTGCCCGTAGCCGTCAAAGAAATGCGCGGGTGGCACATTCAGCAGGGCGGCTATCTCCATCAGCTTTGAACAGCTGATACGGTTGGTGCCGCGTTCATACTTCTGTACCTGCTGGAAGGTGATCCCAATGCCGGTCGCCAGCGCCTCCTGACTCAGCCCGAGGAACCGGCGGCGTAATCTAACCTTTGCACCGACATGCAGGTCAAACGGGTGCGGGCTTTTGCGGTTTGCGGGAGGC
This sequence comes from Asticcacaulis sp., assembly GCA_047605545.1. GTDB lineage: Bacteria > Pseudomonadota > Alphaproteobacteria > Caulobacterales > Caulobacteraceae > Asticcacaulis. The sequence continues at coordinate 28,705 of JASGFL010000011.1, forward strand.
GAGATATTCATTGGTGCACCTCGTCCGCGCTGTGTTGCACAATATATCGCGCTACTCTGTCCCATAGCCGGGCTTCGTTGCGGTCATGGCGTCGCCAGGCCTCTATGCACTGGATAAGGGCTTCTGCCTTTGCACGGTTGACTCCGTAAAGGCAGATCAGTTCGTTTGCCCGTGCGCGGACTGTTCGGCGGCTGAACCAGCCATTATTTACGGTGGCCAACAGACCTGTGACGCGAGCTTCTAACCATGAAATTTTAGCTGTCATGCCTTCTCCCCTGCGAAGGCCAGATCAGCGGTGCGCCCCCGCTAAGCCTCCTGTGAATCCTGGTGATCGGGGAGTTAGAAAACCGTCGTAAGTCGGTCCCTGTGACCTTTAGCCGGGGCCTGGACATACGTCACAGGCTCCCCGACCATATGAGTCAAGGAGATATTGTACCGGATTGGCCGGTATCAACCACTTACGATAAGGGCTTTCTAAGACCCCGAAGCCGCGCGTACGGCTTCATCTCAAGGATAGAATGAAATGGCAGATAAAGTCAAAGAGCCACAGGGTGAAGGTGCGGGATAAGTGCGACCTTGCGTGATCGGTTTCTGGTGCTGATCTGCTTTAGTCGGCTCTATTGCTGCTGTGACAAGATGTTAGCTTTCAGCCAATTTTGCATTCGCCTGTGTGCATTGACGTAAAGAGACGAGGTGTGGAGCTGAATCATACGGCCTAATTGGCCAGTCCCTCGTTTAACGGCCACTTATATCCGCGCCTCACCGCCACTGCCGGACGTGATCTATCAGGGCGCGCAGCTTGGGTGCCATATTACGGCGTTGTGGGAAATACAGGAAGAACCCCGGAAAAGGCGGCAGGTAGTCTTGGAGCAAGGGCACAAGTTCCCCCGTTTCCACAAACGGCCTGAAAGTATCTTCTAATGCGAAAGTGATACCGCCATCAGCAAGCGCTGTGCGGATCATCAGGCGCAAATCATTGGTGGTGATTTGTGGTTCAACAGAGACATTGAACGCTGTGCCATTTTCCGCAAACTCCCATCGATAGGGCGCGACGTTCGGTGATGGACGCCAGCCGATGCAGCGGTGATGAATGAGGTCGCGCGGGTGAGTGGGAATGCCATGGGCCGCGAGATAAGCAGGGGTTGCAACGACACTTTCGCGCTGGTCGCCGGTGAGGGGGATCGCGATCATGTCCTGCTCAATTACCTCACCCAGCCTTACGCCCGCATCAAAGCCCGCCGCCACAATGTCGAACACCTCATCAGTGACGGTAACATCAATGGTCACGCCCGGGTTGCTGGCCGCAAAGCCACTCAGCAGTGGCCCGGACAGGAATGGCTCGGCGATCGAAGTCACAGCGATCCGCAAAAGTCCGCGCGGGGCGGTTTCTGCGGCGACATTTTCGAGCGCGGTGCCGATCTCTGAAAGCGGGTACGATAGGGCATCACGCAGACGCTCTCCGCTTTCAGTCAATCGCACAGACCGTGTGGTGCGCATCACCAGCGCAGTGCCAAAGCTATCTTCAAGTCGCCGCATACCCTGACTTACGGCCGAGCGCGTCACACCCAGACGATCTGCTGCCGCGCGAAAGTTGTGCTCCTCTGCGACGGCGAGAAAGAGCGGTAGGAGGTTCAGGTCAATTTTCATTGTCCAGATTTGCTAACCATTTAGTCAAGTAACCAGCGAATACCATCACCAGTCACAGGAGTCTATCTTCGCTGAATACACATAAGGAAAACGCAGCATGGATAAGATCATTCTGATTACCGGAGCCTCCAGTGGCATAGGCGAAGCTATAGCGCGCGAACTTGGGCGTGAAGGCGCGAAAGTGTTACTGGGTGCGCGCAGACGGGAACGTATCGAAGCCCTTGCCGCTGAAATCCGCGATGCAGGCGGTGCGGCGGAGGCCCAGGCACTTGACGTCACCGATCTTGGGTCCATGACGGTTTTCGCTGAAACCGCGATGAAAAAGTGGGGGCGCATTGATGTTCTGATCAACAATGCAGGCGTGATGCCGCTATCGCCGCTGGTTGCGGGCAAGCACGATGAGTGGGAGCGAATGGTCGACGTCAATATCAAAGGGGTGCTCTGGGGTATTGGCGCGGTGCTGCCGGTCATGCAGGCTCAGGGCAGTGGTCAGATTATCAATATCGGTTCCATTGGTGCCTTACAGGTTGTACCGACGGCGGCCGTCTATTGCGCGACGAAGTTTGCGGTGCGGGCTATTTCGGACGGTCTGCGACAGGAAAGCGCGAATATCCGTGTCACCTGCGTCAATCCCGGCGTCGTGGAAAGCGAACTCGCAGCCACCATCACCCATGCGGAAACGAAGGCAGTAATCGACGCCTATCGCGCCATTGCCCTGCAACCTTCAGACATCGCCCGCGCCGTTCGTCAGGTGATCAAGGCCCCGGCAAGCGTGGACACCACCGAAATTACAATCCGCCCAACCGCCTCAGCCAATTGATGGAGCCATCCCATGAGCGTTCTTCTATCGGCCGGAACGGCAATGGTCGCTGCCCGCAAGTTTTTGCTTATACTGGCCTTCGTTGTGATGCCCGCTCAGGCAAGTAGCGTAACTACGGCATCTTACAAAACGGAAGCCCGAAGCGACATTACTGTGAGCAACGAAGCCATAGTACGCGAGGCGTTTGAAAGCTGGGCATCTGGACGCGGTAGCGTCTTTGATCTGCTTTCCCCCGATATCCTCTGGACGATCCACGGCTCCGGTCCGATCGCCAGAACCTATAACGGCATAGAAGACTTCATGCACAACGCGTCGCTTCCTCTTGTCAGTCGCCTTGCAAGTCCTCTGAAACCGGAACTGCATCATATATGGGCTGAAGGCGACAGGGTCGTCATACGCTTCGACGCCTCAGCCACCACTACCTCCGGAGCGCTATATAGAAACCAGTTTGTCTGGATATTCAGGATGGAAGGAGGTTCGGTTGTCGAAGCGGAAGCCTTCCTCGATCTCGTTGCTTATCAGCATGTCGTCGATAACAATCCGCGCCTTAAATGAGCTGCCTTGGGCGGTTGCAAGAGTGACCATTTTCTGCCCTTTCATAGAGGCTTTATCAACTTCGGTTCTTAGCCATCTCACTTAAGGTTGCCAGAGCTGTATCGTAGCGTCCCTCAGCCTCTGCATAGCGCTGAAAGCGGGCGCGCTTAACTACGATCTCCGGCGGGGTCGGTTGTATCGCAAACAGTTCCATCACTTCGTCGATAAAATCGCCAAGAGGCTGATAGCCGGCGCGACTTTCCTGTCCCGGCGTGAGTCTGGTCTGGACAGCGGGAGGGGCCAGTTCAATGATCTCTACCTTGTCCTTCAGGGCTTCGCGCAATGCCACGGTGTAGGAATGGATGGCGGCCTTGGTTGCACTGTAGGTCGGGCTGGTAACGAGCGGTACGAAAGCGAGACCTGAGCTAACATTGATTATTGCGGCATCCGGTTGGGCAGAGAGGTGGTCGATCAGCGCGTTGGATATACGGATAGGGCCGAGCAAATTGGTGGTGATGGTTGCCTCGGCATCGGCAAGGTCGCGACGGGTGTCCAGCACTTCAGAGCGCATGATGCCCGCATTGTTGATCAGTATGTTCAGCGCCGGATAGTCCGCAATTACCCTTTCGGCGAACTCGGCGATGTTCTCGGCGCTTTCGATATCCAGGGTTATCCCGTGCATGTTTTCGCGGCCGGCCGAGGCGCGCTCCAGTACGTCCTGCCTCCGGCCGGCGATGATGACGGTGTTTCCCGCATCATGGAAGCGATGGGCCAGCGCTTCGCCAATGCCTGAACCTCCGCCGGTGATGAGGATCGTGTTGCCTGTGGTTTTCATATGAAACGGCTCCGTTTATGGTGACAGGTCTTACTTGAGGCATCTGCTGCGTGTTAGAAAGAAGGCACCCAAAAGATTTATACTTACCTGAAAGAGAGTATTGGAAATGTTCAGCATCTCGCGCGTTGCACCAGCCAATAGTACGGACCCGGCAGAGGAAACTGATCCGGCCGTCGAGGCCTTGGTCAATGATCTGATCGGCAGGGTGGCTGACAAATGGACAATGATCCTGCTTGAGGTTCTGAATGATCATGGCCAACTGCGCTTCACGCAGATTGCACGCAAAGTGCCGGGCATCAGCCAGAAGATGCTGACACAGACGTTACGACAGATGGAGCGCGACGGTATGCTGACGCGTACCGTGCACGCCGTTGTCCCACCCCGTGTTGATTACGCGTTGACGCCGCTCGGAGCCAGTCTTGGAGCGGCGTTCTGTGGTGTATGGATATGGGCTGAAGCGAACCGTGAAACTGTTGAGGCGGCAAGGGTCGCTTTTGATCAGCGCAACGCATCTAACTACGTCGGCTGAAAGAGTGTCTGTCTGTGCAGAAGTGGCTAGGTTAAAAACAATTCTGCATTATAAGCCTCGAATGTAAAATGCTACCAGCCGCTGTGACCGGCAGGTCTGGAATAGTCGAGGAATGTCGACGGTGCCTCGTGAATTAATGTTTGTTCGGGCCCTTGAAGAGTTACAGGCTGTGGTCGCTCTCTATCAATAACCTCACCTTTCCAATGCGAACTTCAGGTCACATCCTGAAGTGACGGAAGTATAGAAGACGGGCGATTGTTCCTCCCTCGAAACGTCTTTCATAAGGTGGTCTGTTAGACCTTAGACAATTTGTCCAAGGGCGCATTCGGTGCATAAGGACTATAGAGGCCGTATCCGGATACAATTATGAACGCACATCAGTCCATTTCAGACCAGGCCAACCGCAAAAACCTGCGCCTTTTAATTAGGTTACGCGGGATGGCGTTTTGTGCTCAGATTGTGGCCATACTGATCACCTATTACGGCTTCAATATTGTTTTGCCCGTTGTCACCATGATTACGGTCGCAGGGGCTTTGGCCCTATTCAATATATATAGCTTCCTGCGCGTAGAAGATGAAAAGCCTGTCACGCAGTACGATCTGTTTCTGGCGCTGATGGTGGATGTCATTGTCCTGACGCTTCAATTTCTGCTCAGCGGGGGAACCTCTAATCCTCTTGTCTCGTTTTATATGTTGCCGGTCATAATTGGTGCGATCACGTTAGAATCGCGATTGGCATGGGTGACCTATGGGGTCACGATCGTTGCCTATCTGGTGTTGGATGCATTTGGCGCTCCCTCTGTACCGTTGGCGGGGATGCATTCAGCGCATTCACATCATGGCGCGCTTATTGATCAAACGGATCTGCATATGAACGGCATGATGATTGGCTATTTCATCTGTGCCGGTGCGCTTGTTTATGCCGTAACCCGCATCCGTATTATCCTGGCGGTTCGTGATGCCGAATATGAACAGCTTAAAGCCCATAGCCTTGAGCAGGATCATATTGTGCGTCTGGGGCTGCTGGCCGGTGGAGCGGCACATGAATTAGGGACGCCTCTGACAACCCTTTCGGTCATTTTGCGTGATTGGGCTAAATTGTCCCCACCACACAAAAAAGCTGAACGAGATGCCGACATTGAGACAATGTGCGCTCAGGTCGATTATTGTAAAACTATTATCTCGGACATGATTTTGGCTTCGGGACAGTCCAGGGGGGAAGGGGGCAAGGCAGAAGGGGCCCGCGATTTCTTAAATCGTGTGGCGGCACGCTGGCAGTCTGGTAATACGACCACGCTTGGTTTGGATTTGCCTGAGCAAAATACTCTTATTGTGGCCGACCGATTGCTTGAACAGACGGTGGTAAATCTGCTGGATAATGCGTTGGAAGCCTCAAAAGAGGTGGGGCATCAGGCGGTCTCACTCAAGGCTGCCTTTGCCGATGAGCATATGGTGCTTGAAGTCTCAGACAGCGGAAACGGCTTTGCACCGGAGGTGCTGGCACAACCGGGTCAGCCTTTTCATTCCACGCGCGCCGCTGCGGGAAGGGGTATGGGGCTGTTTCTGGTACGCAATACGGTTCAGTCGCTGGGCGGGACGCTTGATATTGCCTCAACCCCTCAGGGCAGTTGTGTACGTATAAGCCTCCCTCTGAAATCCTTACAGGTTGAAGTCTATGACTGAGCAGGCCATTCTGATTGTTGATGACAATATTGATATGGCGGCAACGCTGGCCCGTTCATTCAGCCGGCGCGGTTACAGGGTGGAGGTAGGTCACTCTACAGAAGCCGCACTGGAATTGGCACCGGCGCTAAAACTGCACGGGGCTGTGGTGGATCTGCGCATGGGTGGCGCATCGGGGCTTGAGTGCATCAAGGGACTTCATGCCTTGGACCCGAATATACGCATTGTGGTGGTTACAGGCTATGCCAGCATCACTACGGCCGTTGAGGCCATTAAGCTGGGGGCCTGTCACTATCTGGCCAAGCCGGTGAATGCTGATGACATAATTGAGGCTTTCAACAAAACCGAAGGAGACGCGGATATCGAGCCACCGGATCGTCCCTCTTCGCTGAAGATACTTGAGTGGGAGCGTATCAACGAGGTGCTGCTTGAGACCAATTTCAATATCTCGGAGACCGCCAGACGCTTAGGTATGCATCGGCGTACGCTGGCGCGCAAGCTGCAAAAGCGTCCGATCAGTTAAGTGCAGAAAGTGGTCTTAATGGATTCAGGCGCTGTAGGGGGCTGTGGTCCGGCAGGCAATGACATAATCGGCACCGTATCTCAGACCGTTTTCTTCGCGGCATAGCCGCAGGCCTTTTTCACGCAAGGCTTCGATTTCATCCGAAAGGGCGGCCGCCAAAGAGGTGTTGCGAAGTTTCGGCAAACGGCGCAAAGCCATATCCAGCTGTCCGTTTACCCACTTTTCCTTATACCGGTTGGGGAACCTTTGGGCGGACAGGATTTCAAAACCGGCATCGGAAGCGGCATTGGCCACCCATTCGGCCGGATATTCACGATAGGGTGTCTCATCCGCCAGTAAAAGGCAGGAATCCCTCAGGCGGCCAATCGCGCGCACCATTTGTCCGGCTTCGGTGCTGACATCTCCGACAATATAGGGATCAAGCCCGACTATGTAGAGCGTTTTACCCACGTGAGGGGCCAGTCTGCGGAAAATCTGTGACTGAAAATAGGGGGCAAACCCTTCGATGGCACCGACCAGATAGTCTGCCAGAACCGTGTCAAAGACATGTCCTTCAAGCAATTTGTTATCCATCCAGTTGCTGACGATCAGTTTGTCCTGCGGACGTAGCTCATGTCCCAGAGCGGTGCTGACCTGACGAGCGTGACCTTCGGCGCCGGTGATACCTACCCATGTATCTGTGTTCAGGGTTTGCGCCCACAGGGCAGAATTGACCCCTGTCCCGGCGTCAAGAAAGCGCCCCCAGGGCGTGTCGCCTTGCAGGGCTTCTATTTGGCGAAAGAGCGCAGACGTCGTGTGAGGCGGCATGGGGTAGAAATTCTTCTTATAAATATGGATAGGGGTTGAGTGGTGTAATGTTATAATATAATAGCTGCAAAAATATTAGCAGGAGCCTTAATCCATGTCACGTAAACTTATTCTCTTTGCCGCCGCCAGCCTGTCGGCCTTGTCTGCGGGGGCCCTGACCTCAACGGTTCAGGCCGAGCAAATAGAAGAAATTATCATTACGGCTGACCCGCTCAGGCGTTCGGATAGCGGACTGGCTTCCAGTGTAGCTGTACTTCGGGACGATCGTCTTGCTCAGCGTCGGCAATCAACCCTTGGGGAGACATTGAGTGGCATTCCGGGCATCAGTTCGGACACGTTCGGGGGCGGAGCCAGTCGCCCGGTCATTCGGGGTCAGACTGCGCCCCGCGTAAAGGTCATGAGCGATGGGGTGACCTTACTGGACGCTTCGGATATTTCGCCGGATCACGCGGTTTCGGGGGAAACCCTGTTGCTGGATGGTATTGAGATCCTGCGTGGGCCGAGTGCGCTTATCTATGGTGGCGGAGCCATTGGCGGGGCGGTCAATATGGTCGATCGCAAGATCCCGACAACTGTGCCGGAAACAGGCTTCGCCGGTGAGGCTGAACTGCGCTTTGGCACCGCGGACAAGGAACGCGCCGGTGTGGCAGGTGTGACCATCGGCGCAGGTGCATTTGCGCTCAGGCTTGAGGGGGCCAAATGGCATACGAAGGACTATGAACTGCCCTTCTACACGCCTGCGGGACACGAAGAAGACGCGGACCATGAACATGAGCATGAGCATGAGCACGAAGCCGAGGGCTTTGACCGCCTGGTCGGTTCGTTTAACAAAACCCAAACGGCCACTATCGGCGGCTCATGGATTGGCAGTCGCGGCTATATGGGGCTGGCCTACACCGAAAAGCGTAGCGATTACGGCTTGCCCGGTCACAGCCACGAATATGAAAGCTGCCACCCGCACGGCTCAAGCTTGCACTGTGGCGGACACGACCACGGAGGAGATGATCACGACCACGAACATGATCATGGCGACGAAAACCATGTGCCGGTTGTTGACCTGCTGAGCAAGCGGATTGATGTGCGGGGTGAACTGCGCGAACCGTTTGCCGGTGTCGAGGTTGTGCGTCTGAGGGGTGGCTTCACCGATTACCACCACGATGAGGTCGATCTGGGTGAAATCATTACCCGTTTCACCAACAAGGGACACGATATTCGCCTTGAAGCGCAGCATAAGCCGATTGGCGGCTTCAGGGGCGTGATTGGCTTGCAGAACACGGATAACGATTTCAAAGCCACCGGCACCGAAGCCTTCATCCCCGAAAGCAATACGCGTAATACCGCCCTGTTTGTTCTGGAAGAATATGTCTGGGGGGATCTGCGTTTTGAGGGGGCTTTGCGTCAGGAGTGGCAAAAAGCCAAGGCTGTGGGCCGTGCAGATACCGAACACAAGCCGTTCTCGGCCTCGGCATCGGTAAGCTGGGCTTTCCATCCCGGCTATAGTCTGGCGGTATCGCTTGGGCGTTCGCAACGTGCGCCGCATGTTCAGGAACTGTATGCGCGGGGTGTGCATCTGGCGACCAACACCTATGAGTTGGGAACCGCGACACTGGATGAGGAAACGGCGAAATCCGCTGAACTGAGCCTGAAAAAAACGTCTGGCAATACAACCTTCTTTGTCAGTGCTTATCGCTACGAATATGACGGCTACATCTATGCCCGCACACTTGATACGTATGAGGACTTCCGTCTGATACGTTATACGCAGGAAGACGCCCGTTTCACCGGTTTCGAAGGTCAGGTACGTCATGCCTTTACACCGGGTGTGTCGGTCACGCTTTTCGGTGACTATGTACGCGCCAAACTAAACAGCGGTGAAAACCTGCCGCGCATTGCGCCGGGCCGTATCGGCGTGCGCAGTGACATCTATCAGGGGGCATGGTCGGGTAATGTGGAATATATCCGCGTTGCCAGACAAAAACATGCCAGCGATTACGAAGTCCAGACCGCAGGTTATGACATGGTCAATGCAACGGTTGCCTATGACTTCGGAACAGGCGCATTCAGTAATCAGGTGTTTGTACGCGGCACCAATTTGCTGGATGAACTGGCGATTAATCATACGTCGTTCATTTCGACGCTGGCGCCGTTAAGGGGCCGCAATATTGTATTTGGCATCCGCACACGGTTCTAGGGCCGGATATAACGAGTGATGACAAAAGAGGCGCAGCTTCTCGAAGTCCTTCGTCAGGCACAGCGTCCTCTGAGTGCTTATGCCCTGTTGCCCCTTCTGCACCGGTATGGCTTTGCCGCACCGGTGCAGGTTTATCGCACACTGGAAAAGCTGATTGCCAGTGGGCAGGTGCGCCGGCTGGAAAGTGTGAACGCTTACATACTTTCGGAAGGGAAGGGGGCGCCGCAGGCGTGGGAGGCTTATGCGATCTGTCGAATGTGCGGGCAGGTCGAGAGTTTCACGGATGAGGCCCTGAGCGGGATTTTATCGCGCTGGGCTGACAAAAGGGTTTTTACACCGGAAAAATCCGTAATCGAGATTCATGGCAGATGTGTCATCTGCACTTCGGATATGGATGCGCAGACAGAGCAGAAAGACTAATCTCAAATTTGCTTTCTGCTCCGTTTTTGCGGTCTGTCCTTAAGGGACGTGACGGTGACGAGCGTTCTTCCAATGCGCAAGGGCCAGCAGCAGGGCACCAGCAACACTTATAGGCACCTCATAGTCATGCAGGGGCTCCGCAAAGGCAGCCAGTCCCAGAAGGCTCAGGCCTGTCATCATGGGAAGTATAATAGCGAGGTTGCGCCAGTGACCGGAACGCAGAACGGCCCAGAGGCTGACGGGTACGGCCAGACTGATCAGTATCTGATGGATGCGTTCGTCTTCGGCAAATACGCCCAGCATGGGAAGTGCCACAACAATTACAGGCAGTAACAGGCAGTGTACCAGACACAGGCCGGACAGACCGATGGCGATCAGGTCGGGTATCCGGTTTTGGGCAACGGAGGCAGCGCCAGAGGGGGATTCAGAAGAGGCATTTGATGGGGGTACAGGGGGCACAGGATATATTCCAATACAGATTGACGATATGAAATGTTATATTATAACATAATGCTTCGTATCAATCCCAGCCCCTGAAAAAAGATGAATGCGCCGATCAAAAAATTGCCCGTTACTGTTCTGTCCGGATTTCTGGGCGCGGGGAAAACCACGCTCCTGAACCATGTGCTGCGTAACCGCGAAGGCTTGCGGGTGGCGGTTATTGTCAATGATATGAGCGATGTGAATATCGATGCGGCTCTGGTGCGGGGCGGGGACGCTAACTTGTCGCGCACACAGGAAAAGCTGGTGGAGATGTCCAACGGTTGTATTTGCTGCACCTTGCGCGAAGACCTGCTGGAAGAAGTGCGGGGGCTGGCGCAGTCCGGCCGCTTTGATTATCTGCTGATCGAAGGCACGGGTATAGCTGAACCCATGCCTGTGGCGGCTACATTTGATTTCATCGAAGAAAGCGGTCTGTCACTTCAGGATGTTGCGCGTCTTGATACGATGGTGACCGTGGTGGACACGTTTAATTTTCATCGTGATTATGGCTCATCGGATTTTCTGGCGGATCGGGGCGAAAGCCTTGGGGCTGAGGATGCGCGCACCGTGGTCAATCTGCTGGTGGAACAGATTGAGTTTGCCGACGTCATTGTTCTCAACAAACTCGACCTTATTACGGATGACCAGCGGTGTGAGGTCGAAGGCATCTGCCGCCAGTTCAATCCGCTGGCCAAAATTCTTTATGCGGAAAAAGGCGTGGTGCCTCTGACGGAAATTCTGGATACCGGTCTGTTTGACATGGCTCGTGCCCAGACCGCAGCGGGATGGCGGCAGGCGCTGGAGTTCGACAATGTACCGGAAACCGAAGAATACGGTATTTCCAGTTTTGTGTATCGTGCGCGTAAGCCTTTTCATCCGCAACGTCTGAAGGTGATCCTTGATCAGGAATAGCCGGGGGTCTGGCGCTCAAAGGGATTTTTCTGGCTGGCGACCCGCATGAGCTATGTTGGGGCCTGGTCGCAGGCAGGGGCCGCGGCAACCCATGAATGGGGCGGGTATTGGTGGGCGGCTATTGCGCCTGAGCGCCGCCCGGATGATCCTGAGGCCTTGGCTTTTTTCGATAAGGTGTGGCGCATGCCCTATGGTGATCGGCGCCAGGAACTTGTACTGATCGGTAAAGATATGGATGAAAAGGCTTTGACGGCCATGCTTGATGCGGCGCTCCTGAGTCCCGAGGAACTGCGCAAAGGGCCTAAGATCTGGGCCAGATGGCCGGATCCGTTCCCGGCATGGGGCCAGATGGCCGCCGACGAAACCCTTGAGGTCGAAGCATGATACTGGAAACGAAGCAGTTGACCCTCAAACGCGGTCAGCAGGGCATAGGTTTGCCGGACATAAGTCTGGGGGCCGGAGAGTCTCTGGCCCTCAGCGGCGCTTCCGGGTCGGGGAAAACCTCGGTGCTTCTAGCGATGGCCGGTCTGGTCGCGCCCCAAGGCGGCGAGGTGAAGCTGAACGGGCGTTCGCTCTGGGCCATGTCCGAAGCAATGCGCGCAAAAACTCGCGGGCGTGAAATCGGTTTCGTCTTTGCTGATTATCGTTTGATTGATTCCCTGTCGGTAATGGACAACTTACTGATGGCGTGCGCCAGTGCGCACCTGCCGCTGGACGGGCAAAGGGCGCGTGACCTGCTTGAGCGTCTGGGGGTGGGGGAGATGGTGCGTAAACGGGCGGACCGCCTCAGTCAGGGGCAGATGCAACGGGTAGCTCTGGCGCGGGCGCTGATGAACCGGCCCCGCCTTCTGTTGGCGGATGAACCGACCGCCGCACTGGATCAGGAAAATGCGGATCAGCTGATGCAATTGTTACAGGCGGTGGCGCAAACCGAAGGCGTGGCACTGATCGTGGCGACCCATGACCGGCGACTTTTGCCGCGTCTGGGCAAGGTGGCGTTTGTGTTCAATAACAGCAAAGAGGACGCTGCATGATCTTTTGGCGGTTTGTGTGGGGCGGCCTGAAACGGCGCTGGGGATCGGCGCTTCTGAGTGTGGCTGTGGGGGCTTTGAGCCTTGCCGGACTGTGCCTGATCCTTTGGGCACAGACATCGGTGCCGGAAGCGGTCAAGGCGCGTATCGCAGAAACCGATATGGTGGTCGGGCCGAAAAGCTCCGGTCTGGATCTGGCCCTGTGTTGCGCATTACACCTGACGCCCGCGCGGGGGCTTATGGATATTCACACGGCAACCGATCGTCTCGAAGCGCCGGATATTAAACCCTATATTCGCCAGAGCGTGCCTGTGGCGATGGGTGACAGCTATGGGGGGGCGCGCATCGTCTGGACGCAGCCTGAGATCATTCCCTTCTATGAGGCTAAACTGGTGCAGGGTCGGGTGTGGCAAAAGCCGCTGGAAGTCGTGGCCGGTGCTGGTGTGGCCAAGACCTTGAATCTTAAGATCGGACAAAGATTCCAATCAACTCACGGCCTGACGGGGGATAGCCATCGTCATGAAGCCTCTTATGTGGTGACGGGGATACTTGCACCTACGGGCGGGGTTCTGGATCACTTGCTTCTGGCCGATCTGGGGTCGATAGAGCGGGTGCATGGGGCGCATGCACCCGATAAGGCGCATGAAGATCACGATCATGAAGCGCACGATCATACGCAGGGGGCGGCGCCCTTACGCATCAATGCGCTTCTGGTGCGGTTCAAATCCCAGATTGCGCAGGCGTCGGTGCCGTCACTGATAAACGAAAGTGAGGGCCTCAGTGCCGCCAGTCCGCGCCTTGAGCTGGCGCGCCTGATGGCTCTGGTGAGGCCAATGATTGATCTGGCGACGGTGCTGGCGCTGGTGCTGGGGGCTGTAGCGGTGCTGATACTGGCCCTGACGTTGATACAGGGGCTGAACCGGCGGGCGCGAGACTTTATGCTTTTACGGTTTTTGGGGATGTCCCATCTAAGGCTGGCGCTTATAGCGGTCGGTGAGGCTATGATCCTTATCCATGCGGCTCTGGCCGGTGGTCTGGGGATGGCGTTCATTGCGCAAACGCTTGTGGCCCGCAAACTCTCGGCCTATGGTTTGGGTCTGTCGGCTGATGTGTCGGGCAGTTTGGTTTTAACGGTCTATGCCGGAGCCGTGGGATTGGGTTTGATGAGTGCGGTTGTGCCTATTGTTCGCCTGTCGCTGGCCAGAGATGATGAGGAGCTTCGCGCCTGATGCAGCGCCGTTTTGTCTTGATGGGTTTGCCGGCCGTGGCGCTGATGAGCGGCGGTTGGCGTGAGCAGTCCGGTGACGAACTGAGTGGTGAGCGCGCCTTTCAGATGACCTTGCCACGTTCCAAAGACCCGCTGTGGCCTAGGCTGAGGGCCAGTAAGGTCACCTATAATACCAAGACCGCCCTTTATGATCTGACCCCAACGCCTGAGGTGCGGGCGATGGCCGGTAAAACCGTTCGTGTGCATGGTTTTATTATTCCGCTCGACGGGCTGGATATGACAAAGCATTTCCTGATTGGTATCAACACCCCCGTATGCCTGTTCCATCCGCCCGGTGAACCTAACGAGGTGATCGAAGTCCGCAGTGTCCGGCCTGTGCGCTGGACGGATGATCCGGTAACGGTTGAAGGGGTTTTCGGGCTTATCCGTAACACTGAAATGGGCGTCTTTTTTACGCTCAATCAAGCCAAGCCCGTGAAGTAGCAGGCCGCCCCCTCTTGAGGATTCCCTTATTGAGACAGGGGCTTGGACAATATGTCCAAGTGTGTATCCTGATGTAAGCCTGTAATAGCCGCCCGACTGAGTTTTAGTACGGGACGGCAGGATGAAAACCAAACTTCTGGCAACAGTAGCGATAATGATTGCGGCGGGCACGGCTCAGGCCGAAACGACGGACGTGACCGAAGTGGTCGTAACCGGCCAGCGCAGCAGCCAGCTTATGAACAAGTTGTCGCCAATCTCAACCGGAAGCCGTCTGGGTCTGAGCGCACGTGAAACGCCGGCGACAACAGAAACCCTGAGCCAGACAGATATGCAGGTTCTGGGGCTGCGCACTTCACGTGAAGCCTATAGCCATGTCGTGGGCGCGATTTCAGGAAACGTGCCGGGTAATCCGGCGGTTGTCGGGCTGAGGGGGTATTCAGGCGGTGCGGTATCCATACTTCAGGACGGGTTGCGCATCTCCACCTCTACCATGGTCGTGCGTGATAATAACACCTGGCATTACGACCGGATCGAAGTCATCAAGGGGCCGGCATCGGTGCTTTATGGTGAAGGGGCCTTGGCGGGTGTTATTAACCGCGTGACCCGCAAACCGGTGCTTGAAGGCAACTTTTATGACGGCCTTATAAGCCTTGGCAGTTTCAACACCAAAACCGTGGCGGGTGGGGCGAATCTCAGACTGTCTGATACGGTGGCGCTGCGTCTGGATGCCAGCAATCTGCGTTCGGATAGTCTGTATGACGTTGACAATAATGACACCCGATCGACCGGTTTGACCGGTAGCCTATTGTGGAAACCCTCTGATAAATTGACTCTGTTGTTTGCTGTCGATCATTTTGACGACAAATACGAGGGTACCTATCAGGGGCTTCCGCTGGTATCTGAAACAGTGGCCCGTAAGCCTTCAAAAGCTTTCCGCAGTACCAATGGTATGGTGATTGACGAGGCTCTGCGTCACATCAATTATAACCCCGACGGGGCCTATTCCAGCGCCCGCGAAACGACTCTGCGTTCACGTGTGGATTATCGTATCGGTGAGGGATGGTCGCTGGCCAATGACCTGACGTGGTACACCGCCAAACGCGACTTTGTACTCAGTGGTGATCAGATATTCCGCGCGCCTTCAATGGCCACCGGAACGGAACCCGCCTTTCCGAACGGCAGTTTTACTCGTTCGGTGCAGCGCATTATTCATGACCACGACTTTTGGAACGAGCGGTTGACGGCATCCTATGACGGGCAACTTGGCGGACGCCGTAACCGGTTCACCATGGGGGTCGAGTACAACGAGACGGATTTCGTAAATCCCCGTCAGCAGAGTCCGGTCTATGGCAGTGTCAATGATCCGCTGGCGCCCGTCGATATTTTCAATCCTGAAATCGGTGTTTTCCCAAGCGGAAACATTTACACATCCGGCAATAACCTGTTTGAAAGCCGTATGAAGACGGCATCTGTCTTCCTTGAGAACGCCTATAATCTGTCACCCCGCTGGCTGGTGGTGGCGGGGGCGCGCTATGATCATACCAACCTTGAGCGCAAGGTGATCAACCTCAATGCGGGTAATTCGGTGACTATGGCCAATCCGACCTATAAACCGTTTTCATGGCGCATAGGGACGACCTATGACGTGACGCCGAAGGTGACCATCTACGGGCAGTACACAACTGCCATTACGCCTGTTGGTTCGTCCCTGACCCTGTCCATTGCCAATACGCGCTATGAACTGACCAAGGGCAAGTCTGCCGAAGCGGGCTTCAAGGCGTCAGCCTTTGAAAACCGGCTCACGGCGACAGGGGCCATGTTCCGTATTACGCAGGAGAATATCCTGACCCGCGATCCGGCCAATCCGTCGCAGGTTGTACAGGGCGGAGAGCAGTCTTCAACCGGTATCGAACTCAGCCTTGGGTATGCGGTGACGGAACGGTTCCTCCTGAGCGGTGGCGCGGCCTATACCAAGGCCGAATATGAGGAACTGATCGAGGCGGGCGGGGCTGATCGCTCGGGTAATCGGCCAATCAATACACCGACAACCACGGCCAATCTGTCGGGGTTCTATACACTTAAAACCTTGCCTGTGACCTTGGGGGCGACCGCACACCATGTATCAGGTTTTTATACTGACACGGCGAACAGCTATTTTGTGCTGGGGCGGACGACGCTGGATGCCTCAGTCGCGTGGAAAGTGAACGATAAGGCGACGCTAACCTTACGTGGCCGGAACCTTACGGATGCTTTTTACGGGGAATATTCCGGTTATGCCTCGACCAATATTTATATTGGTGCGCCGCGCAGTGTCGAAATAGCCCTGTCCACCCGTTTTTAGGCTGACAGCAGATGGCCACTTCCCGATCTAACCCTAAAACCTATCGTGCGATCTGGCGGTGGCATTTCTATGCCGGACTGATTGTGGCTCCGTTTCTGCTGATCCTTAGTCTGACGGGGGCAATCTATCTGTTCAATGATGAAATCAATGATGCGACCATGCCGCATCTGAGATTCGTGGAGACCGTGACAGACCCCATGCCGGTATCGCACCTGATGCGCTCGGCCCTGCATGATTACCCGGGAACTGTAACGCGGGTGGATATGCCGTCAGCCGCTAACCGGTCAGCAATTGTCTTTGTGCGTACGGATGACAATCAGGATCAACGTGTGGCGGTCAATCCGCAGACCGCAGAGGTTCTTGGGGCCTATATTTACGCGCAGACTCTTGTGGGGTTCGCTGATCGTATGCACGGATCGCTTACCCTTGGCACCATAGGCGACCGTATTGTTGAACTGGCGGCGTGCTGGGCGCTGGTGTTGATTATTACGGGGCTTTACCTGTGGTGGCCGCGGGGTCTTAAAGGGCCGGGGGGCATAGTCTATCCGCGTTTGTGGCTCAAAGGGCGCCTGTTCTGGCGGGACATTCATGCCGTGACCGGTATTTGGTCAGCGGCAGTTATTATATTCCTGATCCTGACGGGGCTGCCTTGGGCTGGTGTGCAGGGGAATGTCGTCAAACAGGTCGCCGCCTCGGTTGGTGTGGGATATCCGGCCTCTAACCGCAACTACAATGCGCCCAAAAGTGACCCGACGATGAAGGGGGCGCTCGGCGAAGCGCCCTGGACGCTTGAGGACACGCCGTTACCTAAATCCGATCCTCATGCCGGTCATCCGGGGCATCACATTGCCCCTGCCCAAAAGGATGAGGCGGCCATTGCCGGTGTAGATGCAATTACAGCACAATTAATGGTGCATGGGCTGACGCAGCCCTATCGCCTGTTCATGCCCTCAGGCCCTGAGGGGGTTTATACAGTCTATACCTACCCCGATCAGCCCGAAGGCCAGCGTACCCTATATTTCGACCGGTACAGTAGCGCGCTTATTCGTGAAATCGCCTATGCCGATTATGGCTGGGCTGCCAAGGCGATTGAGCTTGGGGTGCAACTGCATATGGGAAACTATTTCGGTCTGGCCAATCAGGTACTGATGCTTCTGGCCTGTGTGACGATTGTAATGCTGGTCATCAGCGGCTTTATCATGTGGTGGAGACGCCGCCCCGAAGGAGAGGCCGGTTTTCCGGCGCGTATTCCGGATACGCGCCTCAGGGTTGCGACCGGACTGCTGATCATTGGCGGGATGTTGCTACCTTTAATGGGCGCGTCGCTGATTATCGTCTGGGTAATTGACCGAATATGGCTGTGGCGAAAGCAGTCCTGAATGCCTGCCGCAGATAGGCATAATTATAAATATTATTTGTAAAGGTGGTGCGCGCGAATATTGCGTTATCCTCCCGCAAAAGAATTGTATTGATTCTAAGGAGAGTAGCGCCGCAGGTGGCCCTTAAGAGACATCGGCGTTCTTTAGAGAGCGCAAGAAGCGGACATCACGTTAATGCTCTGAAGTTAGCCTGATCCGACACTGGTTGTGGCCCAAATGGTGTAGCGCGTGGGGAAACGAAGGTCTGACGAGGCCCGCTAAATATAAAGCGGAACGGTAGAGGAGCGGCCTTGATAGTCTGTGGCGATGCCATCAGAATGTCACCGATCTTATCTGCGAAGTTTAGTGTCACGAGCACGCCTGCGGCAAAGTCGCACGAATTGTAATTGATTTTCGTCAACCCGCATCCGGGATCTTAATTGGAAAATTCCAGTTTAAATAGCCTCGATTTGCGGGGGGCACGTCAGTTAGGTCTCAGGGTAAGGCATGTGCCGCCGGACGTAGGCGCCTGCTTGAGGCAATAGAGAGTAGAAACTGAGTAACCCGATTGTGCTGACCGGCGATTGTCATTCCTTTTTAACCAGCGAACTGAGCCTTGATCCGTTCGATCCGGCGGCAAAGGCACTGGCGGTAGAGTTTTTAGGAACCTCGATTGCCTCAAATGGGCCAAGCGTTGACAATATCACCCGCGTTCTGGCGGCCAATCCGCATATCATATTTTTCGACAGCCGTGGCGGGGCTATGTGGCGATTGACCTGACTTCGGAGCGGCTTGAGGCACGGTTGCAAGTGATTTCCGACCTACGCGATCCGACGGCTACGCTATCGACTCTGAAAACCCACACGGTTCAGGCCGGTTGGACGGGGCTGGTTGAAGGTTAGGGCGTTATCCTCTGATGATACAGCGAAACCCGACATGGCTTGTGGTGCTATCAATAGATTGCGGATGACGTGCCGCCGGACGATAACGGCGGCAATAGTTTTCCGCGCACAGGTGTGAGCCGCCCTTGATGACCTTGCGCGGGAAGGGCTTGCCTGACTGGCTGCGGTCAATGCTTTCGGCTTTTGTACCGCCGCGTGGATTGGCCGGTGTGCAGCAACTGCCTTTGCTTTTACGTTCTATGCGGGGTAGGTTGTACCAGTCGGTTGTCCATTCCCAGACATTGCCGATCATGTCATGCAGGCCATAACCATTGACCGGATAGGTGCGTACCGGCGAGGTGCGTTCCCAACCGTCGAGTAACTGGTTGGCATAGGGAAAGGCCCCCTGCCAGTAATTGGCCAGCATTTGCCCGTCCGGTGCCAGTTCGTTTCCCCACGCATAGTCGGCGGCCTCAAGTCCCCCGCGGGCGGCAAATTCCCATTCAGCTTCAGTCGGTAACGCCTTGCCCGCCCATTTCGCATAGGCTTCGGCATCCGCATAGCCGATATGCACAACCGGATGATTCTCCAGCCCGCTGAGGTCGCTGTCGGGGCCAAAGGGTTTGCGCCAGCACGCGCCAATGCGGAAATCCCACCATTGCACAATGCGCGTATCCACCGGCCCGCGTGTGCGTTCAAACACCAGAGAACCGGCCTGTGCCAATTCCGGCTTCAGGCCCGGATAATCAGCCGGATCGGGTGCAATTTCCGCAAAGCTAATGTGGCCGGTTGCCTCCACAAAGCTTGCAAACTGCGCATTGGTGACGGGGGTT
Organism: Asticcacaulis sp.; assembly: GCA_047605545.1. Classification (GTDB taxonomy): domain Bacteria; phylum Pseudomonadota; class Alphaproteobacteria; order Caulobacterales; family Caulobacteraceae; genus Asticcacaulis. Next base: position 48,244 of record JASGFL010000011.1, read on the forward strand.
TCGTCTATGCAGAACGGATCGACACGCACCGGACGCGCGGGCGCTTCTTCGGGATAATGACGATCCGATCCCATCAGAAAACGACCGCCCGGAATATGTATCATGCCGGCATGTGTCATGCGCTCAGGCTTTCGTAATTTATAATCTGATCCTACCGATAGGCGTTGAGCCGTGCGGGCGTCAAGTGTGCGAAATGTCATTATTTAACATATTATATATAGGAATATATCCGGTCTGGATTATGATCGCCTTTTATCAATCGAAAGGGTGGGTATATGAGCAAGGTCGTTCTTATTACGGGGGCTTCGGGAGGCATTGGTGAGGCAACCGCGCGCCGCCTGATTCATGCCGGTCACAGGGTCTATGCCACTGCGCGTGACATCAGATCCCTGACGCTACTTGAGGCCGAAGGAGCCAAGCTGTTGAGGCTTGATGTCACTGATCCGGTTTCGGCGCAGGCCGCTGTCGCAGCCATTGCCGCGGCAGAAGGGCGGATTGATATTCTGGTCAATAATGCCGGTTACAGCCAGATCGGGGCCATCGAGACCTTGCCGCTGGAACGCATCCGCACCCAGTTTGAAACCAATGTCTTTGGCCTGTTGCATCTGACCCAGCAGGTGCTGCCAGTTATGCGGGCGCAAGGGGTGGGGCGCATAGTCAATATATCCTCGATTGTGGGGCGTCTGACCTTTCCGGGCGCAGGGGCTTATGCGGCCTCAAAGCATGCGCTGGAAGCCTTTTCCGACGCCTTGCGCTTTGAATTGTCCGGTTTTGGCATAGATGTGGTGCTGATTGAACCAGGTCTGATCCGTACCCGTTTCACCAAAGCTGTTGAGGCACAGGCTATCTCTGATGCGGATGATGTCTATGCGGATTTTAACCGTCAGGTCAGAGAGTCGACGGTGGGCGTTTATGAGTCCGGCCTTCTGAGCAGGCTTGGTGGTGAAGGCGACGATGTGGCGCGCGTGATTGAACGGGCCATAAACGCCAGACGCCCCAGAACGCGATATGCGGTTACGGCGTCGGCGCATCTGTTTCTGGGCTTGCGGCGTCTGTTGCCGGATCGTTTGTGGGACAAGGTGTTGCGCGGAACCTACCGTCCGCCAAATACATAACAATCTGGCGCAGTGGCGAAATGACGGGCTATGTTTTTAAAACGTTTTGCATGGATTCGTTCACCCATTAGTGTCATCGGCCTGTGGATTTAGATTTTATAATTTGACCTAATTCCTATTAAATTGCTTGTATATTTAGCAAGTGATGGATGTACCCCTGAGCAGACTTCGGGATCATCGGAACGCACAATCATAACAATTGGCACATCGATGGTTTCCGCCTGTGACGCAGGCGCGGAGCAACATGTATAAAGGGGTTTCTTATGAGGGTTCATAAGTCAGGGTTTAAGGCTGCACGCCATCTGACCGGTGTATCGGTTCTGTCTTTGCTTATTGGTGCGGCGATTGGCGCACCGGCGCAGGCCAATGAGGTCGCGGACGCAGTTGAAGCGGCGTCGGATGAGGCGATCGAAGAGGTAACCATTACCGCACGGCGTCGGGCCGAGCGCCTGCAAAATGTGCCGCTGGCAATCTCGGCGGTTCGCGGTTCTGAACTAAGCACGCAGCAGCTGGATCGGGTGTCCGATTACCAGTACAAAGTGCCGAATTTTAATGCGGTTCAGCAAAATACGCGTGTTTCGACCCTGCTGATACGGGGTCTGGGCGGTAATGCCAATAATGACGGCGCTGAGTCCGGTGTCGGCCTGATTGTTGATAATGTCTTCTATACCCATGTTGGTTTTTCATGGATAGATTTCATTGATCTTGATGGCATCGAAGTGGCGCGAGGCCCGCAAGGGACATTGTTGGGCAAGAACACGACGATCGGCGCATTGATCGTCAAAACGAAGCTGCCGAGTTTCGAGCCGGAACTGAAACTAGAGGCTACCTATGCAAGCTACGACCGCAAAAAGGTGCGCGCCAGCTGGACGGGGCCGATCATTGACGACAAGCTGGCCTTTCGCCTGACCGCGTCTCTGGACAATGGCGGCGGCTGGGTAACCAACAAATATGACAGCAAAAAATATCTGGATAGCGGACGTTATTCCGTGCGCGGACAGTTGCTGTTTACGCCTTCGGAAAATGTCTCGAACCGTTTCATCGTCGAACATAACGAAACACGTGAATATAATAATTTCTATCCGCCTGCGGGTGATGCCAATAACAACCTCAATCTTGACGGCTCAGTGCATTCGGTACGTGCCGGAGGCTGGGAAAATCGCCTGAGATCGGTGTTTGGCTATACCCCCAGCTATGACATTCCCAACAATGCCAATCTGGATACGCAGCAGCGCCTGTTTTCCAAGGTGGACGGCGCGTCGAATGAACTCAACTGGGACATTGGCGGGCTGACTTTCACGTCTATTACCGCCTGGCGCAAACTGTTTTTCAGACCGAAAAATGATGGTGACTATTCACCCTATGCCATTTTACATCTGGGCTATGATGTGGATGCGGAGCAGTGGTCGCAGGAGTTCCGTCTGGCCAATCAGACTGGCGGTTCTTTTGACTGGCAGGTGGGGGCTTTTTACCTCAAACAGGAAGTCGTCAGCGACCTGCATTTCCGTCTCTATGAAGATGCCAGCGCTTTCTTCCTGACGGGCAATCCTCTGATACCGCCGGCCTATGTGCTGCCGGTTATTCTGGATGGCGTGGACTATTCCAAACGCGGTGAAACCAATGTGGATTCCAGTGCCGTTTTTGCGCAAGGCACCTGGCATGTAAATGACCGCTTGGATGTGACAGCGGGTCTGAGATACACCAGTGAAACCCGTGACGTATCCGTGGTCGGATCCTCAACCGGTGGTGCGCCGCTGGTTGGTCCTCTGGCTTCACTGGCACCTGTGCGAGGCCTGATTCTGGGCTCATTGGCGGGCACCAGCAATGCGGGCGGTCTGGCGTCCGCGGGGATATTTGATGTCTCCGACAAGAAAGACAGCGAGTCCGTTTCATGGCTCCTGAACCCGTCTTATAAGCTGTCGGACAATGTGCTGCTCTACGGGGTCGCTTCCTATGGCGAGAAATCCGGCGCGGCCAATACAACGGCTTCGCCCCTGACGCCGACCTTCACCCAGCCGCTGATTATCAATCCTGAAAAATCAACTGATTACGAGCTGGGTTTCAAATCGACCTTTGCCGATAACCGTGCCGTGGTGAACGTCAATCTGTTCCGCAATACGATTGAGGACTTCCAGTCCACGCAACTGTCTCAGGCCGGTGTGGCTCTGGTTTCATATCTGGGGAATGTCGGCGAAGCCCGCCTTCAGGGGGTCGAAATCGAAACCCGTTTCCGCGTGGCGCCGAACCTGAACATCAGCGTGAACGGGGCCTACAACGACGCCAAATATGTTTCCTATGAAGATGCACCGGCACCGGTGGAATACTCAGTCGCTCTGGGGGGGCAGCCGCTGTCGCTTTCGGGAGAGCAGATCGTTGGCGTGCCCAGGTTCAATGTGCAACTGAGCGCCGATTACGAGAAGTCAGTCGGCGATAATCTCAATCTCTTTGCCTATGGCAATACGCTGTATCGTTCCGAGGTTGAGCTTGTGAATCCGCATTCGCAATACGGCCATCAGGATGCCTACAGCATCACCAATATCGGCATTGGTCTGCGCACAATCGATCAGCGTTTCAGCGTGCTTCTGTGGAGCCGGAACCTGTTCGATAAGCGCTATGCCATTGGCTATGGCTCGGCTTCGGCCGTCAATCCTTTCATTGCCATACAGGGCGACCCGCGCACGGTTGGCCTCACTCTTACGGGCCGCTTCTAGGGCGGTACGTACCGGCTCCGGACAGACCTCTATTTCGGGGTCGGGCGGGGGCATCCGGAGCCGGTTTTCCTTTATCAGACGGATAGCGAACCATGACACAGAAACGTCAGTTCAAACTGGGCCTGTTCCTTCAGGCGGTAGGACACCATGCGGCGGCCTGGCGTTTGCCGCATATCGACCCGAACAATATCTTCAGTCTTGAATACTACATTGATCTGGCGAAAAAGGCCGAGGCAGCAAAGTTCGATGCCATCTTCTTTGCCGACGGTCTGGCGCTGGTGGCACCTTCGGGTGAAGCCTATGCCTATGCGCCTCCGGTCTATTATTTTGAGCCTCTGACGCTTTTGTCGGCCATCTCGACCCACACATCGAAAATCGGCCTGATTTCCACCGTGTCCTCGACCTATCTGCCGCCCTATCAACTGGCGCGGAAGTTTGCCTCGCTGGATCATATCAGCAAGGGGCGTACCGGCTGGAATCTGGTGACCTCAGGCACGGATGTCGAGGCGGCGAATTTTGGCCTCGATCACCAACTGGCCCATGCCGAGCGCTATGCGCGGGCGCGTGAATATGTCGATGTGGTGCGTGACCTGTGGGACAGCTGGGGCGATACGCCGCTGGATTTCGACAAACAGACCGCGCGCTTTTTCGATCCGGCTCAGGTCGCGCCCACCCGTCATGAAGGGCAATATTACAAAGTCAAAGGTCCCCTTCAGTCGGGGCGTCCTATACAGGGTCACCCGGTGATTGTTCAGGCCGGTTCATCCGAAGACGGTCGTGCATTGGCCTCGGAAACCGCAGAGATTGTCTTTACGGCGCAGCAACATATCGATGCCGCCACCCATTTCACCCAAAGCCTGAAGGCACTGGCCGAAAGTAAGGGGCGCGAACCGGGCAGTCTGCTGGTGCTGCCGGGTGTGAGCATCTATGTCGGGGAAACGCGCGAAGAAGCGCAGGCGAAGTTTGACGAACTGCATGCCTTTGTTGATCCGCAGCAGGCGCTGGTGGGGATCAGGACTTTCCTTGAATGGGACTTAAGCGGCCATGACCTTGATGGGCCTGTGCCGCCGCCACCCCATACCGAAGGCTGGCAGAGCCGTCAGAAACTGGCCTATGATATTGCGGTGCGTGACAACCTCAGTATCCGGCAACTGATCGGCAGGCTGGCGGGCGCGCGCGGGCACTGGGTGCTGGTGGGGACGCCGGTCGAGATCGTTGATCAGCTTGAAAACTGGTTCAATGCCGGTGCTGCGGATGGTTTCAACATTTTGCCGCCGACCTTTCCCGACGGACTGGATGACTTCATTCGTCTGGTGCTGCCTGAAATCCGGCGTCGTGGCCTGTTCCGCGAAGACTACGAAGGCGACACCCTGCGTGACCATCTGGGGCTGAAACGCCCCGCAGCCAAGCTGAAACCATCGGTCGTTCTGACCGAAGCGGCGGAGTAATTTCCAATGTCATCCACACCTTCTGAAAAAGACCCTGACCGTATCGGTTTCTGGCGACTGGTGGCCTTTTCGTCTCTGGTCATGCCCATAGCGGCCGCTGAAGTGCCGCTGACGACCTATCTGCCGCCGCTTTATTCCGGTGCGTTCGGATTCAATCTGGCGCTTCTGGGGGTGGTATTCCTGATTTCGCGTCTGTTCGACGGGATTATCGATCCGCTGGCGGGGGTGATTTCCGACAATAGCCGTACCCGTTTCGGGCGGCGCAAGCCGTGGATCGCCTTAGGCGCGGCCCTGTTCGGGCTGTCGGCGATTCCGTTGTTTTTCCCGCCGGAAGGCTTTGGTTTTGTAGGTCTGAGCCTTACCCTGTTTGTGTTCTATATCGGCTATACGCTAATGGCCATTCCCTATGCGGCATGGGCCGGAGAACTGTCGAGCCGCTATCATGAGCGCACGCGTATCACCACCTATCAGACGGTGCTGATATCGGTCGGTTTGTTGCTGGCGCTTGTGACACCGGCCCTGCTGGATGCCCTGCCGTCGATTCTGAAGCTGAAACCCGATCTGCTTGAGGGCTTTGCCTTCCTGCCTGAAAATGTGCGCGACGGGTCATTTGTCCATGCACCGCGCGTCAAGCTGGCGGCTATGGGGCTGATGGTATTTGTGCTGTTGCTGCCGTCACTGTTCCTGAGCCTTTATTTCGTCAAGGAACCTGAAGTGCCTGCGGGGGCGGTGCGACAAAAAATCAGCCTGCGTGACTCATTTAAGGTGCTGGCCGGTGAGAAACTGCTTTGGCGCGTGCTGGGGTCGAACTTCGCTGTGCGTCTGGGGCAGGGGATACGTACGGCCCTGTTTGTCTTCTTCGTCGCCTTTGTCATCGGTAAGCCGCATTGGGCACCGGCGCTGTTTTTGCTGCAATATATCGTCTCTCTGGCGGCAGGGCCGATCTGGCTGGCTATCGGTCGGCGCGTAGGTAAGCACCGCGCGGCTGTGGCCGGTGAACTGGTGCAGGTAGTCATCAATCTGGGGCTTCTGTTTGTCACGGCAGGTCGCATTGAACTGTTGCTGGCGCTCACCGTGGCGCAGGGTCTGGCGCAGGGATCAGGTAATCTGATGCTGCGGGCCATTGTCGCCGATGTTGCCGATGAGCACCGCCTCAGGGTCGGGGCGGATCGCAACGGTCTGTTCTTCTCGGTCTTTTCCCTGTCAGACAAGGCCGCACTGGCGGCATCCATCGGCATTGCCCTGCCTCTGGTGGCCCTGTTCGGCTTCAATCCTCAGGTACCGGTACAGACGGCACTTGGCCTGACGGCGTTGCAAGCGGTCTTTGCTATCGGGCCTGCGGTGGCCCATCTGGCTTCGGCCTGGCTGATCCACGGTTTCCCGCTGGATGAGACCCGTCACAAAACCATCCGTGCCGAACTCGATGCCCGCGATTCCCTGAAACCTTCCGAGGGGAGTGTACCGGCAGAGGGAAATGTGCCGGAACGCAAATCCCCTGTGGCCATTCCTGAACCTGTTTATCAAGGAGCTTCTTCATGAGTACGTCCGAGCGCACCTATCTTAATCATGCCAGCCCTGACATAGCGCTGAAAATAAGGCCTGTGGCCGGACGTATTGGCGCGGTCATCGAAGGGGTGGAGCTTGGCCCCGATCTGGACGACGCAACCATTACCGAAATAGAAAAGGCACTGGTGCGGCACAAGGTGATTTTCTTCCGCGATCAGGGACACCTGACGGACGAAACTCAGGAAGCCTTTGCGGCGCGACTGGGGGAACCGCAACTGCACCCGACCGTGCCGGCGGCGCATGGCTCCAAATCCATTCTGGAGCTTAATTCCGACGCAGGGGCCTATGCCAACAGCTGGCATACGGATGTGACCTTTGTGCCTGCCTATCCCAAGGCGTCTGTGCTGCGGGGCGTGACCATCCCCGAAGCCGGTGGCGACACCATCTGGGCCAATACCGAAAGCGCCTATGATGACCTGCCCGACAGCCTTCAGGCGCTGGCAGATACGCTGTGGGCGGTACATTCCAATCTCTATGACTATGCCGACAAACAAAAACATATATCGGACGCACAGGCCGAGGCCTTCCGTCAGGTGTTTGCCGCAACCGTCTATGAAACCGAGCATCCGGTCGTACGGGTGCATCCGGTGTCGGGCAAAAAAAGCCTGTTGCTCGGCCATTTCTTCAAGCGCTTTTCCGGTATATCGGCGCTGGACGGGGCGAAGCTTTATGAAACCTTCCAGTCCTATGTGACGCGTCCTGAAAACACAGTGCGCTGGAACTGGCGCGAAGGGGATGTGGCCATCTGGGACAACCGCGCGACGCAACATTATGCCGTAGCTGACTATGGTTCCCTGCATCGTGTGGTGCGGCGTGTGACTCTCAAAGGTGATGTGCCGGTCGGCCTTGATGGTTACGCCAGCCGTCTGCTGAAGCCCGAAGTGGCTGATGCGCGCCTGATAGCCGCCGAATAGGAGACAGCCAGTATGGGGGAAGTAAAACCTGAACGCCGTCGCCTGAAAAAACTGGCCCTGCTGGCCGGAGCAGGCATCATTGCCTTCGCCGGTGCCGCTTTTGCCTATAATGCCATTGACCGTCATTATGCGCCGGTGCCTGAGGTAGTACAGGCGGCGGAATCCTACGCAGAAAACCGGCCTAATTTTCTGGTCATTATTGTCGATGATCTGGGCTTTTCCGACCTGGGGGCCTTTGGCGGCGAGATTGAAACCCCGCATCTGGATGCACTGGCTCTGGGGGGCGTGCGGCTGACCGGATTTCATACCGCGCCGACCTGTTCGCCCACGCGCGCGCAGCTTCTGACGGGCACAGATAACCACCTGAACGGTCTGGGGCGGATGGCCGAAGCGCCGTCCCTGCAACAGATCGGGCGTCGTGGCTATGAAGGGGCCTTGCGGGCAGATGTGGCCACCTTGCCGGAAATATTGCTGGCCAATGGGTATCGCACGATCCATTCCGGCAAATGGCATCTGGGCACTAAACTTAAGCAAGACCCCTCACGGCGCGGTTTCCAGCACAGCTTTACGCTGGCCGAAGCGGGGCACAATCATTACGGGGTCATCAGCAAGGGGTTGTTTGTCAAAACCACCTATCGGGAAAATGGCACGCCGGTGAAAAGTCTGCCCGATGATTTCTATTCTTCGGACTACTTTACCGACAAGCTGATCGAGAATCTTGAGGTTAGCCGCAAGGCAGACGGTGATAAGCCGTTCTTCGCCTATCTGGCCTATACGGCACCGCACTGGCCCCTGCATGCGCCGGATGAATCGGTGTCTAAATACCGTGGCAAATATGATCAGGGCTATGATGTCCTGCGTGAGCAACGCACGCGGCGTCAGGTCGAACTGGGGCTTGTGCCCGAAGGCACGGCACGGGCTGAAAATCCGAAGGTCAAGCCGTGGGCCAGCCTGACGGCCGAAGAAAAGAAACACTATATCGCCACGCAGGAAGTCTATGCCGGCATGGTTGACCGTGTGGATGTGAATGTCGGGCGGCTGGTGCAATATCTCAAAGATAGCGGTCAGTACGACAATACGGTGATCCTGTTTTTGTCGGATAACGGGGCAGAGGGACTTGATCTGAGGACGGCGGATATTCCGATCCTGTCGGGACTGGTGAAAAAGTCCGATAACCGTGTCGAGAATATCGGTAAATCAACGTCTCTGACCTCGGTCGGGGCCGGATGGGCCGAGGCGGGTACGGCGCCATCCAGGCTGTACAAGGGCTATCAGTCCGAAGGCGGAACGCGGGTAGCGGCCTTTGTCAGTTATGGCGGGGACGGGCGAGCCCTGACGCAAAAAGGCGGTATTAGTCCGGTGTTCGGCACGGTGCGCGATGTGACTCCAAGCTTTCTGGAACTGGCCGGCATCAGGCCGCATGACGGTAACTGGCAGGGGCGCAAGGTCGTGCCGATAGACGGGCATAGCTGGGCCGATGTGTGGTTTGGTAAGGGACAGCATGTTCATCCTGATAATGCCGCCGTGGGGGCCGAACTGTTCGGGTCGAAATCAATCCGTAAGGGAGACTGGAAAATCCTGTCCTTACGCGGTGAAGCGTGGGCCTTGTACAATCTGGCTGAGGATCCGGGTGAGGCCCGTGATCTGAGCACGCAGTTTCCCGAGAAAAAGGCCGAACTGGTGCGTGATTGGGAGGTCTATGCGCGAACCAACAATGTGCGCTTGCCGAAAAAGGCTGTCTATACGCCATGACAATAATGTGTGCAGATGTGCACACTGTTTACTCTCTTTGAGGTGCCCATAGAATTGTAGACACTTTGCTTGTTACAAATTGTAAGCAAGTGACGTGCTGCCCGTTTGTTGGCCACCCGAAGCTGGAATTCCCGGGGGTTTGGGCTCAGGGTGCGGCAGGTGCTGCTGAGCCGGTAACGAGTGATATCGGGGGGGGGGGGGCGAAGGTGCTGAGCCCGGCGAAATGTCCGCATTGGACGCTATGTTGTCTAACGGCGCTCAGGGGGCTATTGGCCCTAAGCTGACATTTAAATGAAATCATTTTGGTCCAAAGCGGTCAAACGATAAGCTTGGTGCCCAATATCTTTTGGCTCATTCGCGTAAAGCAGTGATCCAGGGTGCCAAAATCGTAACTTTAAACCATCCGATTTTCTCGGGCGCGCCGAGTTGGGGGAGATGCACCGCTATTTGGTTAGGAGTTTAGCCTTAGGTAAAGTTCTGCGACCCATGGGGAGTGCGCATGAGATTGATAGACGAGAATAAGCTGCTTTTTCGGTCGTGTGACACCAACGTAGAATAAGCGTCTGGCTTCGCGGAGCGACGCAGACTGTTGGTTATCGCGCCAGGTCGGAAGCACATCATTGTTCATGGCGAACAGGATGACGACATCGAATTCTCGCCCTTTCGCGCTATGAAGGGTACTCAGATTGAGGCGCCCAGTGCCTTTGATCTCCCCGGCAAAATAGTCGAGTGGCAAGTCGTGGCCTGTCACAGAGTCGGTCTTTTCTATCATCTCATGAACCACGTTCCACTCTTCGGTAACGGTCCGTGCGCGCAACCGCCACTTCGATAGAACGTCTCGATCGAATGCTTTTAACCACGAGTTTGTAGTGTGTGGGACATTCAGTGAGTCAGATAGAAATCCAATGAGATCGACGTTGCCCCCTGATTTTATCCAATATTGAGTTTGCTCTGGCGGTTGGTTTT
>JASGFL010000012.1:0-57492 GCA_047605545.1 Asticcacaulis sp.
TTGTCGCGGACAAAAATCTGAACCAGAGGTATCTCTCCATTCGGTGATTGCCGCAGCGCCCGATCTGAGATGGCAGCGGCTAAAAAAATCCTGCCCGCAAACAGAGGTTTGCAGGCGTGTGGCGCAAGGCCTTACAGCAAGGCCGCAACGATGGCAAGTCAAAGCCTTGGGGAAACGTCCTATTCCGCCAAAATTTTGATAAAATCCTTCTCAGACGCCCTCAGAGCGCCTATGATCATAGCATGTCACAGGAAACCCTTAGTCAGCTTGAAGCGCAACTGGCCTCTGCCGTGGCCGTTTATATCCCCACATTGGGTTTAAGCCACCATGCTGTGCGCCGCGGTGCCACCGATATCGGCCTTAATGAGGGAGAAGTCTCGCTTCTGTGCCCCAATGGCCCTCAGGACATCGCCGCGATTCTCTGGCGTCAGTTTAATCAGGTTCTGAATGATAACTGTTCGCCGGAAACTCTGGAGGGGTTAAAGATTCGTGACAAAATCCGCACCCTTCTGATTACCTGGCTTGATGCCGCCGCTGCGGACGAAGCCGTTGCCCGTCGCCTGACCGGCAATTTGGCCCTGCCGCTTCATCTGGGGCTATATCAGCGCCTTCTGTGGGAATCTGCCGATCTGATCTGGCTTAAGGCAGGCGATAAGGCTTTGGATGGAAACCACTATTCCAAACGCGCCATTGTGTCAGGCATCTTGGCGACCGCGCTGCTGACACGCTTGTCGCAAGGCCGTGAGGCCCAAAACGAACAGGTAGAGCGTAACATCGAACAGGTTATGGCCTTTGAGAAGTTCAAGGCCAAACTACCGTTCAAGCCCGAAGACACCTTACTGGGTCTGTTTGAAACCCTTGGGAAATTCCGCTTCGGCACGGCGGCATGAACCGCTTTATCAGGGCCTTGTTGACGCTTACTCTGACGGCGCTTCTGGCGTTGCAGATATCACTGGTCACGCCTGCCCTGTCTGCGCCTGCGCCCGAAAGCGCGCCGCCCTGCCACTCAAGCGAATCACCGTCCACGCCCGATAAGGGCAAGCCCGTCGTCTCCGCGCATCTGGTCTGCTGTTCGGTGGCCGTCATTGTGCCCGAACCCGTCCTGTTTGCCCGCCTCCATAGCCACGCCGCCCCGCTGCGGCCCGCTCGGGACAATCGACCTGTGTCCTTTGCCCCCTACGAAGCGCTAAGGCCACCAAATGCTTTGCTCTGAGTCCTTCCGCTCTTTGCAATCCATTTGAAAGCTATATCTATGAAATCCTCTTCTTTGTGCGCCCTCTCTGGCGGTGCTGCGCTTTGGCTGTTTGCCGTGCCGGTTGTGGCGCAAGACCACAGCCACCATCACCACATGCCCTCAGCTCCCTCTCCTTCCGAAGCCGCCAATGTATCCGACTGGCAAATTCACGGGCATATCCGCCTTGATGGCGTCAGCATCGACCAATCCGGCCCGCGCGGCGGTTCCAAAAGTTTTGTGGCCGGCATGGCCATGGTCAATGCCAAACGCAATCTGTCTGAGCGCGATACGCTTGAACTGCAACTGATGCTGTCGCCTGACCCGTTTATGGGCAAGGGCGGCTATCCGCTGCTGCTTCAGGCCGGTGAAACCGCTGATGGGGTTAATCCGCTGATTGACGCGCAACACCCGCATGACCTGTTTATGGACATGTCGGCCAAGTTGACGCGGCGGTTCGATGAACGCTCATCCGGTTATGTGAAGATTGGCTGGCCATCGGAAACACCTTTTGGCCCGACTACCTTTATGCACCGCCCTTCGGGGGAGAACCTGCCGACCGCGCCGATTACCCACCACTGGTTCGACTCAGCGCATGTGACCATGGGAGTTATCAGCACCGGTTACAGCTATGGTCCCCTGACGGTTGAAGCGGCCCGTTTCACAGGCCGTGAACCCGACGAAAAGCGCTTTGATCTGGAAACGCCGAAACTCGATTCCACCGCACTGCGGGTCAAATGGCAGGTCAGCGATGGCATTCAGGCGCAGGTCTCCCGCGCCGATGTCAAAAGCCCCGAAGGGCTTTATCCGGATGTTGATCTGACCAAGACCTCAGCCAGCATCGAAACCGCGCACAATTTCGGTCAAACGCGCCTGAACACAGCCATTGCGTGGGGACGCAAGGAAGCCGAAGGCGGACACCACGCCACGGACCCTATGGATGCCTGGCTCGTTGAAGCCAATCTGGCGATCAATCCGCAATGGACGCTGATGGGGCGCTATGAACGCGTGCATCATGATGAACTGGTTGAGCATCAGGCCCACTGGGTCGCCAAGGGTGAAATCGGCGTTTTGCGCACGTTCCGTGTATCAGATACGACCGATATCGGGATCGGTCTGGTCAGACAGCAAACCCGCCTACCATCGGGCCTGAAGCCACTTTATGGTGACAACCCTTCCGGCACGGTCGGCTTTGTGCGCCTAAACAAACATTTCATGCGGATGTAAAATGAATAAAGGCTCCGGTGCATTGCCGGAGCCTTTATTTTCATCTCTATTTTCTGGGGCGCAGGAAGCGATGCCTGAATGCCCTGAGAATACGGTTTTCGCGTTTGAATACCAGACGCTCGGTACGCAGGGCCTGTTGCCAGAAAACCGACGCCACCTTGGGCTTTGGCCTCAGCAACTTGCGGATCGGCATCAGCCAGTTGGGGTGCTTTTTCTTCATGCGTATAAACTGGCGCTTGGCCCAGTAAGAGTTACGCATCACCACAACCAGCCCCAGAAGCGAGATCGGCAAACCGAACGGCCCAGGCAGCGGCGCAATCAAGGCACCGGCGACAATCAACAAAGACCCCGTCCCCATGAGGAACAGACGCCACACCCGACGCATCCCCATAAACAGGGCGCCTTTTTTCTTGCGTGGCTTCAGGATGTCCGGAACCTCCATGACGATAGCACGTGCCTTACCCTTCCTCCGGCTGGCCTTGGAGGTTTTGGCCAAAACGCCTGCATTTGCACGCATTTCGGGCGGGGTCATAACGGGCTCCGGCGACCGTCGTGCGGTCTCAGACAAGGGGTTTCAGAAATGGAGTTCGGGGGATCGGCCAATCCTGAACGGAATTTAGGATAGCCTGACATCATCCGATATAGGGATCAGATTAAACTTTATAAAGTAAGGCTTAAGACGAAATTACGGCCTGACTTTATTAATGTGCAGGAAATCCTCAGGTGATGCCCGATTGTCACATATTTCACCAAACCAGACGCGGTGAACGGGCCGCGCGTGTCTCATCCAGACGCTTAGAAGGAGCCAGATGCGGCGCCGCCCTGAAACGCGATACGTCATTTGATGGCTTCACCGCCTCTTCGGCCAATGCCCTTAAGGCGGCAATAAAGCGATCAAGCTCCGCCTTCGATTCCGTCTCCGTCGGTTCAATCAGCATGGCCCCGCGTACCACCAGCGGGAAGTACATGGTCATGGGATGGAAACCTTCGTCGATCATTGCCTTGGCGAAATCAAGCGTGGTAATGCCCGTCCCCTCAAGCCATTTGTCATCGAACAGAGCTTCGTGCATGCACGGCCCTTCGGGGAAAGGTACGCTCATCAGGTCGGACAGTGACGCCTTAATGTAGTTGGCGTTCAGCACCGCATCCGTTGACACCTGACGCAGACCATCCGCGCCGTGGCTGAGCATATAGGTCAGGGCGCGGATATACATGCCCATCTGGCCGTGGAAAGCACACATGCGCCCGAAATTGGCGGCGCTTTCCCCCTTGCTGTGTTCAAGCAGGTCGAAACCACCGTCATGCGCCACAACCCACGGCGTCGGCGCAAAGGCCGCCAGCGCTTCGGACAGCACCACCGGCCCGGCCCCCGGCCCACCCCCGCCATGCGGCGTCGAGAAGGTCTTGTGCAGATTGATGTGCATGGCATCAACCCCCAGATCACCGGGGCGCACGCGCCCAACGATGGCGTTGAAATTGGCCCCGTCACAGTAAAAATATCCGCCCGCATCGTGGATAATATCGGCAATGGCGATGATATCACGCTCGAACAAACCGCAGGTATTGGGATTGGTCAGCATGATCGCCGCCACATCGTCAGACAGCTTGGCCTTAAGGTCTTCGATATCGACGCGACCATCAGCCGTCTGACCGATTTCGCGCACGCTGTAACCCACAAAGGCCGCTGTCGCCGGATTAGTGCCGTGCGCCGATTTGGGCACCAGCACGGTGCGGCGATGCCCCTGCCCGCTGGCTTCGTGCGCCGCCTTAATGGCCAAAAGCCCGCACAACTCACCATGCGCGCCTGCCTTGGGCGACAAAGCCACCGCGGGCATCCCCGTCAGGGTCTTCAGCCAGTGCGCCAGCACGTCCATAAGCTCAAGCGCACCCTGTACCGTCGATACCGGTTGCAAGGGGTGAATGTCCCCCAGCCCCGTCAGGCGCGCCATCTTTTCATTGAGACGCGGATTGTGCTTCATGGTGCACGAACCGAGCGGATAGAGCGCCAGATCAATTGCGTGATTATACTGCGACAGGCGCACATAATGGCGCACCGCTTCAGGTTCCGTCAGTCCGGGCAGGCCCGTTTCGTCTTCGCGGATCAGCCCCGCCAGATCGTCCGCGTCAATGTCGATATCGGCAAAATCAACGCCGGTACGCGTGTAATCCTTTTTCTCGAAAATCAGCCGTTCGGATTGCAAAAGCCCGCGCCCGCCGGTCAGAGAGGCGAAAGTGCTGGGGGCGGTTTCAACCGGTGCCGAAGGTGTTGTCGGGCGACCTGTGCTGTTCATGCTCATGCCAGCACCTCCTTAAGCGCCGCTACAAATTGCGCCTGATCTGCCTCGGTATTGGTTTCGGTCGCGGCCACAATGAGCCAGCTATCGAACGCCGTATCATTATGCAGACGTGAGAACGGCACGCCCCCAAGCACATTACGCTCAGCCAGTGCCTCAACTACCGCCGCAGCCGATTTGGGCAGTTTCAGTGTAAACTCATTGAAAAAGCGCGGCGTCAGAACTTCGACGCCCTCAATCTCCGCCAGCGCCGCCTTAAGGGCATGGGCGCGGGCATAGTTTATTTTCGCCACCCGCTTCAGCCCCGTCTGCCCCAGCAGGCTCATATGGATTGAAAAGGCCAGCGCACATAGACCGGAATTGGTGCAGATATTCGACGTCGCCTTTTCACGACGGATATGCTGTTCACGCGTTGAAAGCGTCAGCACAAAACCGCGCTGACCATCTGCATCGACGGTTTCGCCACCTAGTCTGCCCGGCAACTGCCTGAGATATTTATCCTTAGCCGCAAACAGGCCAACATAAGGCCCGCCATAGGACAGGGGCACGCCAATCGATTGTCCTTCGGCCGCCACAACGTCTGCGCCCATTTCGCCCGGCGATTTCAAAAGCCCCAGCGACATAACTTCGGTCACAACGACAATCAGCAAAGCCCCCGCCGCCTGCACCGCTTCGGCAATCTTTGTCAGATCGGTCGCCGTTCCGAACACATTGGGTGTCTGCACCACCACACAGGCCGTATCGGGGCCAATATGACTTAGCACATCTGCCTCGGCATCAATGGCCGGAGAAAGGGCCTCGGTGTCTATACCCACCGCATGCGCAAGGGTTTCAACCGTTTCCCGATAGTGCGGGTGAAGCCCCCCTGACAACACCGCCTTATTGCGCTTTGTGACGCGCGCGGCCATCAGCACACCTTCAGCCGCTGCGGTAGAGCCATCATAAAGCGAGGCATTGGCCACGGACATCCCCGTCAGGCGCGCCACCTGCGTCTGGAACTCAAACAATACCTGTAATGTGCCCTGCGCGATTTCCGGCTGATAGGGGGTGTAGCTGGTCAGATATTCCGAGCGCTGAATGATATGGTCAACCGTGGCGGGGATATGGTGTCTGTAGGCACCGGCCCCGATGAAGAAAGCCGCTTTGGACGGACTGAGGTTCTTTGCCGCCAGTGCTGCGACCTGCGCCTCGACCTCAAGCTCTCCGGCAAAGGACGGCAGATCGACGGGGGCGTTAAGCCGCGCGGACTCCGGCACATCAACAAACAACTCATCCACACTGGCCGCGCCGATGGTATCAAGCATCTGCGCCCGATCGGCATCATTCAAAGGCAGGTAACGCATAGAAACTCCGGTGGTTCTCAGACCAGATCAGCCCGCTCACAAGGCGCGAAATTACAGGGTGCCCAGATAGTCCTCATAGGCATCACGATCCATCAGCGCCTCAAGCTGCGACGCATTCATGATCTTGGCACGCACGAACCATGCCCCCGCTTCGGGCACCGCATTGACGGCCTCAGGATCAGACGCCAGTTCAGGGTTGCCTTCGATGATTTCAAGATCAATGGGCGCGTAGACATCAGACGCCGCCTTGACGCTTTCGACGACGCCAAAAGCCTCACCTTGCCTGACCACACGTCCACCTTCGGGCAGTTCAACATATACCACATCCCCAAGCGCATCCGCAGCATAGGCCGAAATACCGACAAAGGCCGTGCCATCGCCCTGATCTCTGACCCATTCATGTTCTTTGGTAAAACGCATGACAATTCCTCTCAGATTTTCGGTTTACGGTGATAGGGCGTAGTGACGAACGGCAGGGAGACGACCTCGGCCGGATGGGCCTTGCCGCGCACCTCGACCTGCAAAGCCGTTCCGGTTGCGGCAAAGGCGGGCGGCACATAGCCCATACCAATCGATACCCCCAAAGATGGCGACGGAACACCAGAGGTCACGATACCGATGGCCTCCCCATCCGCCCCCAGAATGATCGCCCCCTCACGTGCAGGTGGGCCAGACAACATTTTCAGTCCCACACGAATACGCTCAAGCTGACCGGCCTTTTGTGCCACATGGCGAGACTGACCGCGCACATCACCGCGCTCCAGACGCGTTTTGGCCACGCCGAACCCCAGACCGGCCTCAAAAGGCGCATAGGTTTCGTTCATCTCATGCCCATAAAGCGGCATACCGGCCTCAAGGCGCAGGCTGTCGCGCGCCCCCAGCCCGACCGGCTTCATAGCCTCATGGGACAGCAGAACATCCCACAGTTTAACGGCATTGGTGCTGGAAATGCTGATCTCGAAACCGTCTTCACCCGTATAGCCTGAGCGGGAAATGATTACCTTTTCCCCCAGCAGATCAAAGGTGCCGCAGTCCATGAAATAGAGTTCGGTTGCTGCCGGACAGACTTCGGCCATCACCGTTTTCGCCGCAGGCCCCTGAAGGGCCAGAAGCGCGCGCTCAGTCAGCACCTCAAGCTGTGCGGACCCTTTCAGGTTTTCACTGATGATCTGAAAATCCTGATCCTTACAGGCCGCATTGACCACAAGGAAAAAGCCGTTTTCATCCGGCTGCGATACCATCCAGTCATCAAGTATGCCGCCGTCTTCACTGAGCAACAGCGCATAGCTCTGCCGCCCTAACTTCAGCCGTCCGGCGTCCAGCGCCGTCAGGGCCTCAAGCGTTTCAATGCTTCCCTCACCCAAAAGCCGCGCCTGCCCCATATGCGACACATCAAACAGGCCCGCCGACTGACGCGTCCACCTGTGTTCCGCCGAGACGCCTTCGTACTGTACCGGCATCTCATAGCCGGCAAACGGCACCATACGCGCGGCGCGTTCCACATGACGCGCATTTAATGGGGTGGTTTTTAAAGGCAGTTCGGACATGGGCGGACTCGCAGAGGGATCACAGGTCTGCCCCCGCTGTCTTTGGTGCCTGAGAGATTTGCTCCGTCGGCAGATGCTTTTGCATCATTTTCCAGCGTTTTACCTATCCATGCGGTTCGTTTGCCTGAGCGTTTCCGGGGCGGTTGCGCCTTCGGCGGCCTGTCTTGGAATCAGGCACTCTCCCGCAGGATGGCCAATGTTTGCGCAGGGCCGCCAAGACTGTCAAGCCGGATAGCGTAAACGTGAGTCAGGTCTTCGCGACTCAGACTGAGGCGGCTTCTTCGATTGCGCGATTGGCCAGCATATCTGCCCGCTCGTTCAAAGGATCACCGGCATGCCCTTTGACCCATTTCCAATGAATTTTGTGCCTTTGGCGCGCCTCATCCAGACGCTTCCACAGGTCATCATTTTTCACAGGCTTCTTGTCTGCGGTTTTCCAGCCCCGTGCTTTCCAGCCGTGAATCCATTCCTTTATGCCCTTCAGGACATACTGGCTGTCGGCATGAAGATCGATTTCACACGGCTCTTTCAGGGCCTCAAGCGCCTGAATAACGGCCATGAGTTCCATACGGTTATTGGTTGTTTCCGCCTCATAACCATAAAGGTCTTTTTCATGCGGCCCGAAGATGAGAATCGCCCCCCAGCCGCCACGCCCCGGATTCCCCTTACAGGCGCCGTCAGTATAGATGGTGACCTTTTTCATCAGACTTCGGTCAGTACGCGCGGCAGCTTAAAGACCACGGTTTCACGCACGCCGCCCGTCTCATGCACTTCGGTATCAAAGCGCGCACCTATGGCAGAAATCACATCCGCAATCAGATTTTCCGGTGCCGACGCGCCTGCGGAAATGCCAACGGTTCCCGCGCCATCAAACCAGTTCCAGTCGATCTCGCTGGCGTCATCAATCAGGTAAGCGACCTTGGTGCCGCCACGCAGGGCAACCTCAACCAGACGCTGGGAATTTGACGATTTCTTCGAGCCTATGACCAGAAACAGATCACAGTCCGCTGCCACCTGTTTCACCGCGTCCTGACGATTGGTGGTCGCGTAACAGATGTCTTCCTTGTGCGGCACGGCGATCTCAGGGAAGCGGCTTTGTAAGATGCTGACAATCTCGGATGTGTCATCGACCGAAAGCGTCGTCTGGGTCACGAAAGCCAGATTTTTGGCATCGACCGGCACAAAGGTACGGGCATCGTCTGCGGTTTCAATCAGCCTGACCACACCTTCGGGCAACTGGCCCATAGTGCCGATAACCTCAGGGTGTCCGGCGTGGCCGATCAGGATGATTTCGCGGCCTTCACGGTGGTGACGCTCAGCCTCTACATGCACCTTTGATACCAACGGACAAGTGGCATCCAGGTAGAACATCTTACGGTCACGCGCCTCGGCCGGTACGGATTTCGGCACGCCATGCGCCGAAAACACCACAGGGCGATCAGGCGGACACTGCTCAAGTTCCTTGACGAACACCGCCCCAAGCCCCTTAAGGCGGTCAACCACATGCTTGTTGTGAACGATTTCATGGCGCACATAGACCGGCGCGCCATGTAACTCCAGCGCCCGTTCAACAATCTGAATGGCACGGTCAACACCGGCACAAAATCCGCGCGGCGTCGCCAGTTTAAGCGTAAGGGAAGGCTTGCTCATAGGCCCCTACATAAGCGCTTTTGACCAACTCCGCCACAGGCTTTGCATAAAAAGACAGGTGGAAACACCGCAGCAAACATCGGTACAAATTCCGACACAAAATCAGTTGCAAACTTTGGGGCAAACAAAAGCCGCTTTTGCAACCTACCCCTGCGCATTATAGTCTTTGAAAAATTGGCACAAGGCGCTACTAAGGGCGCCTCTTTAGCCTCCTTCGCTGCGAAAGGCCACTTGATGTCGTCGAAACTGCGCTCGCTTTTGCTGGGATTGTCCCTGACCGGTGTGGTCGCTGCTGCCCTGCCGATGGAGGCTGGCGCTCAGTCGCGTGACCGCGATCGCGAAAGCACCGAGAACAGCGCCGCAGACCGCGCACAGGACGAAGAAGAATGGGGCGTCAAGAACCTGCGTCTCGATAAACGCCGCGCCGACGGCCCCTGCCCCTATGTTAAGGTGCTGTACGACGCCGCCCGTTACCATGAATTCGATAACAACGTCGAATCATCGGCCAATGCCAAATGGACAGGCCAGATCAACGGTGTTGCTTCTGACTGCGCCTATCGCGGCGGCGCACCGATCGAGCTTGAAATGATCGTCGGCTTTTCGCTGGGCAAAGGCCCCAAGGCCGAAGGCACTGGCTACACCTATCGCTATTGGGTAGCGGTCACGGATCGTGACAATGCCGTTCTGGCCAAGGAATATTTCGACCTGCCGGTTCAATTCGGCAACGAACAGACCGTCAATATTGCGACCCGCATCGAAAACATTGTGATTCCCCGCGCCTCAGCGGACGTAGCCGGTTCCAATTTCGAAGTGCTTGTGGGCTTTGACGTAACGCCGCAAATGGCCGACTTCAACCGTCAGGGTAAGCGCTTCCGCTTTGCCCGCGTCGCCGACTAAACCCCTCTTCCATTTTTTTGGGTTGATTGAGGACGCTCTTAAACCTTAAGAGCGTCCTTACTGTTTTTTACCAGAGACATCCTCATGTTCACCGAAACCTTTGCCCTGACCGCCGACTTCAAAACCGTACTGACGGATAAAACCGGTGAGGCCTTTGTCCGCGAAGGCTTTGACGCAGCGTGGGGCAAGGTCAATGTCTCTGACCGGCCTGATCTGGCGGATTTTCAGTGCAATGGTGCGCTTGCTGTCGCCAAGCAGGCTAAGGCCAATCCGCGCGAAGTGGCGACCAAAATCACCGCACACCTCAAAGACGACACCGCGCTCAAAAGCCTTGAGATAGCGGGGCCAGGTTTTCTGAACTTCGTCCTGTCCGATGGCGCTTTGAGCGACCGCGCCAATGCCCTGGCCTCTGACGACCGCCTTGGGGCGCCGCTTGTGGCAACAAAGCGCAAGGTCATTATCGACTACGGCGGGCCAAACGTCGCCAAACCAATGCACGTAGGTCACCTGCGCACCGCCGTCATTGGCGAAAGCCTGAAGCGCATCATGCGCTTTATGGGCGATGAAGTTATCGGTGACGCGCACTTTGGTGACTGGGGCTACCAGATGGGCCTGCTGATCACCGCGGTGTCGGACGAACAGCCTGATCTGCCCTATTTCGACGCCGATTTTGCAGGGGAATATCCCTCCGAATCGCCGGTGTCACTGGTTGATCTGGAGCGCCTCTATCCCTTTGCCTCCAATAAGGGCAAGGAAGACGCCGATTACCGCGACCGCGCCCGTAAAGCGACCCGCGAACTTCAGGACGGCCGCAAGGGCTACCGCGCCCTGTGGCAGCATTTCGTCACCGTATCGCGTGAAGCCCTGATCCGCGACTATGCGGCATTGGGCGTTGAATTTGACCTGTGGTACGGCGAATCGGACGCTGATCCGTTTGTCGCGCCTATGATTAGTGAACTGAAAACCAAATGCCTGCTTGAGGCCGATCAGGGCGCTGAAATCATCCGCGTCGCGCGCGAAGACGACAAGGCGGAAATCCCGCCGCTTCTGGTCGTGTCTTCCGAAGGTTCGGCCATGTACGGCACCACCGATCTGGCGACCATCAAACAACGTCGCGAACAGTTCAATCCAGACCTGATTCTCTATGCGGTCGATCAGCGTCAGTCGAACCACTTCATGCAGGTGTTCCGCGCGGCCTATCTGGGGGGCTATGCCACCGAAGGCCAGCTTGAACACATCGCCAATGGTACGGTCAACGGAACCGACGGCAAGCCTTTCAAGACCCGCGAAGGCGGCGTGCTGAAACTCTATGACCTGATTTCGCAGGCCAAGGAAAAGGCCGTGGCGCGTCTGCACGAAGCCGGATTGGGCAAGGATCTGTCTGAAGCCGATTTCGACGTCACCGCCCATAAGGTCGCCATTGCCGCCCTGAAATTCGCCGAACTGTCGAACCACCGCCTGACCAATTATGTGTTTGATCTGGATCGGTTTATGGTCTTCGAAGGCAAGACCGGTCCCTATCTGATGTATCAGGCCGTGCGCATGAAATCGATCCTGCGCAAGGCCGTGGAGCAGGGCGTGTCTGCGGGTGAAATCGTCGTCACCGAAGCCGCCGAACGCGAACTGGTGCTGCTGCTGGATGGATTTGAGGCCGCGCTGAAAGAAACCTACATTAAGCGCGCGCCGAACATTCTGGCGGAGCATGTCTATAAGTTGGCTCAAACCTTCTCGAAGTTCTACGCCGCCTGTCCGGTGCTGATCGCCGACACAGACACGCAAAAGACTTCGCGTCTAGGGCTGGTCAAACTGACACTGGCACAACTGGAAAAGGGCCTCGATCTTATGGGCCTGACGGCCCCGGAAGTGATGTAAGCTGTTTGATTTAAGGGGGGCGGTTAAATGAATAAACAGGATATATTATGGCTTGGCCTGATACTCTCAGGCCTGATTTGCGGCTCGGTTCAGGCGCAAACACTTTCCGAGAAAGAGTTACGTTCTAAAGCCGAAGCCGGAAACGCCGAAGCCCAATATCAACTGGGCTTGCTGTATGATCGTAAACCCAAAACTCGTGCGCAAGCATTGGAGTGGTACGAACGTGCCGCCGAACAAAATCATCGCGCCGCTCTCAGAGCAGCCTGTGATGATCATCTGGCCATAATCCCGGTAAATGGCGACAAGACTGTTCATTATTGCCGCATCGCTGCGCAGGATGGCTACAATCAGGGATATTGGCGCATTGGTGAAGGTTATGAAACGGGACGCTGGGGGCTTTCACCCGATATGCCTAAGGCCATAAGCATATACACAGAGCTATTAGAATGGGGTCATTATCCTGCTAATAGAAAACTGGGTGACATATATTACGAAGGCAAAAATGGCTCGCCGGATTACCACAAAGCCTTTTCACTTTTGCAGGAGGCCTTTGGGTCACGACCGCAAATAAATGCGGCCCGACTGGCCTATATGTATGAAAACGGTTTAGGCACCGAAAAGAACATCGCCGAGGCCCATCGCCTGTACCGCTACGCAGCCAGCCTGAATAATGCGGACGCTCTGGCATGGCTTGGCAAGAACGCGGAGCTTAGTGCTGAAATTGCGCATCAGGATAAACTGATCGCTGCCGATTTACCCGAAAACAGCTTTGTGCTGGCTTATAGAAAAAACAACCCCACACTGAATGAACTCTACCCGCCCAAGGCCATGGACAGTGAAATAGAAGGGGCTGTTTTGCTCGAGTGCCTGATAACTGCGGATGGCGATTTAAAAAACTGCATAGCCGTTGAAGAAACGCCCGCAGATTACAATTTTGGCAAGATGGCGGTCGCAGCCTTGAGCCTTTTAGGTGCCTATAACGCTAATCCTGAAGGGCTTAAGGCCTATAGTGGCAAAACATATACGTACCGTTTCAACTGGACATTACGCTAAAACCTCGGTGCAAACACTTCGGGTGCATAGCCAAAATCCTGCGTAGCTTCCGAATGGTCGAACACCAGATCGGTATTCATGCGCAGGGCCATATTGATATTGGTTTTAAGTGCACTGGGCGGGCTTAGGGTGTTTTTCAGCCAAAACCCAAACTGCCACAACCATTTCGGCAATGAGATAATACGCGGGCGCTTACCCTTAGCCACAAACACCCGCGCCACCATGTCATAATAGCTCAGGGTTTCACCGCCGCTGAGGTCATAGGCCTTATCGGCGGCTTTTTCGCTGACCACCGCCTGTAAGGCCGCCTTGGCCAGATCGCGGGCATGCACCGGCTGACGCATCCCCTTTGCACCGTCACAGACCGGAAAGACCCCGCGCCGGTCGATAAAGGCGGCAATCCGGCTGATGTTTTCATCATGCCCCTCATCATAGATCAGGGTCGGCCGCAGAATAGTAAAGGTCATGTCGTGAGTGGCCGTAAATGCCGCCAGCGTCTCTTCAGACCGCGTCAGCAACTCCGCCACACGACGCTCTTCGGGTTCGGGCGAAAAGGTCTTGGAAAAGCGACTGGTTGAGGAAAAAGCGACAATACGCTTCGCCCCCTGCCCCCACAAAACCTCTAAGACCTCATCGGTAATCAGCCATATGGGTGAGGTGATGATCACATGTGCGAATCCCCTGCCCTCAAAGTCTTCGGGACGCAGCATATCCAAAAACATATCCCCCTCATGCTTCGGCTTGCGCGTCGTAAAGGCCGCATCGAATGCCTCATCCTCCGCCGCCACTTCGCGCAGACGTCGCCCGACAAGGCTTGAGGCCCCGATAACCAGAAGTTTGGTTTTTGCACCCGCCATGTCGTGATTTCCTGATTGAGCCATCGGTTAAATGACCTTAAAAAAAGTCGGATGCAAATAGAAGATGAACAATCAGGTGATGCCCCTCTGATTTCGGCACTGACAACCGCCGCTTTCAGGGACGCCCCCCACAGTGATCAGCGCGAATCCGCTATCATAATTGGCTTACGTGATGCCGGCGCCCTGACGCTGTCGCTGGTGGTTCGTAAAGGCGCTGAACTGATCGGTCATATTGCCTTTTCACCTGTAAGGCTTACGGGTGTATCCGGTGACTGGTACGGCCTTGGCCCCGTTTCCGTTGCCCCTGAGCATCAGCGACAAGGTATTGCCGCGGGCCTTATCCGCGAAGGCTTAAGACGTATTCAGGCCGGAGGGGCCGCCGGTTGCACGGTCGTAGGCGACCCAGCCTATTATCAGCGTTTCGGTTTCCGCCATTTTCCCACCCTGAGCTATGCAGGTATTCCGGATGAATATGTTATGGGCCTTGGGTTCCACGACACGCGCCCCAGTGGTCAGCTAAGCTATCACGCAGCCTTCAGCGCATGATTTTTCTGGCATCCCTCTCCGCTTCGGCCTATGTCAGCGGGACTGTAAAAAGGGTCCGAGCATGAGCGCCTATAAGTCCTTACGCGACTTCATCGACAAACTGGAACGTCAGGGTGAACTGGTACGTGTCACCGAGCCAGTGTCAACGCACCTTGAAATGACCGAAATCCAGACACGTCTGCTGGCCGAAAAAGGCCCTGCGGTGTTGTTTGAAAATGTCCTGCTGGCGGATGGTACGCCTTCGGACATGCCGGTACTGGTGAACCTGTTCGGCACGGTCAAGCGCGTGGCAATGGGCGTCACCCTTGAGGGCAAGGAGCGCTCGACCCCACAGGAACTGCGCGAAGTCGGCGAACTTCTGGCCTTTTTGCGCCAGCCAGAACCGCCGCGCGGCCTGAAAGATGCCTTTGACCTGATGCCATTGGCCAAGACCGTCTTGGGTATGCGACCCAAGACCGTGTCCAAAGCGCCTGTCCAGGAAGTCGTTCAGACCGGCGATGACATTGACCTGACGAAACTGCCAATTCAGGGCTGCTGGCCCGGCGAACCGGCCCCGCTGATTACCTGGGGCCTTGTGGTCACCAAAGGCCCGTCCGAGAAGCGCGAAGATGATTTCAATCTCGGCATCTATCGCATGCAGGTGCTGGGTAAGGATCGTGCCATCATGCGCTGGCTGGCGCACCGTGGCGGTGCCCAGCATCATCAGCGCTGGAAAAAAGCCGGCAAGCGGGAACCTCTGCCTGCCTGTGTGGTGCTGGGGGCCGACCCGGGCCTTATTCTGGCGGCGGTGACGCCGGTGCCGGATACACTTTCGGAATATCAATTCGCAGGCCTTCTGCGCGGTCAGGCGGCGGAACTTGTGCCCGCCAAGACCGTGCCTTTGATGGTGCCTGCCCATGCGGAAATCGTGCTCGAAGGGCATGTGCTTCTGGATGAATATGCCGACGAAGGCCCCTATGGCGACCATACGGGCTATTATAATTCGGTCGAAAAGTTCCCGATATTCCAGATTTCAGCCATCACACGTCGCAAAAAACCGATCTATCTGTCGACCTTTACCGGACGTCCGCCCGATGAGCCTTCGGTCTTGGGCGAAGCTTTAAACGAAGTCTTTATTCCGCTGATCCAGCAGCAGTTTCCTGAAATCATTGACTTCTGGCTACCGCCCGAAGGGTGCAGCTATCGCATCGCCGTTATCTCGATGAAAAAGGCCTATCCGGGGCACGCCAAGCGCGTGATGATGGGCGCGTGGTCGTATTTGCGTCAGTTCATGTACACCAAATGGCTGATTATCGTTGATGAAGACATCAACTGCCGCGACTGGAAAGACGTTATGTGGGCCGTATCGACCCGCATGGACCCTGCGCGCGACATTACGGTGATCGAAAACACACCAATCGATTATCTTGATTTCGCCTCGCCCGAAAGCGGTCTTGGTTCCAAGATCGGCCTAGATGCCACCAACAAGTGGGAGCCGGAAACGCACCGCGAATGGGGCGAAAAGCTGTATATGGAACAGGACGTTATAGACAAGGTATCGGAGAAGTGGAACGCGATGGGCCTGCCCGGTTCCGGCAAACCTATTTGGCGAGGGGAATAAAGCGCATTCCCAAAAGTGCGTAGCGGTTTTTGGGATAAAAATGCGCGCTCACCAAAACCTCCCTGCACCCGTTAGACCAGAGGCGGGCGGCTCCTTCCTTTTAGGCTTCCCCTAAGACAGCGGATAAAGTAAATCCGTCCCAATCCAGCTACCCACGACAAAGGTTTAGGTTATGAACATTCTGCTGATTGGCTCCGGTGGCCGTGAACATGCGTTGGCGTGGAAAATCAGACAATCTCCGCTGGTCAAGCGTCTGGTTATCGCACCGGGTAATCCGGGCATGACGGAACTGGGCGAAGTCCATAACATCAAGGTGACAGACGTTGCCGCTCTGGTGAACCTCGCCAAGGATATCTCGGCTGATCTGGTGGTGGTTGGCCCCGAAGCGGCTCTGGCCGAAGGTATTGCCGATGCCCTTAAGGCCGTGGGCATCCCTTGTTTCGGGCCTTCGCAAAAGGCCGCGCAATTGGAGTCCTCAAAGGCCTTCACCAAGGACTTCTGCAAGCGCTACAACGTCCCGACCGCCGACTATCAGACCTTCACCGACGCCGATTCGGCCAAGGCCTATCTCAAGACCCTGCCCGCGCCCTATATCATCAAGGCCGATGGTCTGGCGGCCGGTAAGGGCGTAGCCATTTCCCCTGACCTTCAGGACGCCAATGCCGAGGTCGAAGCCATGTTTGGCGGGCGTTACGGCGCGGCCTCATCGAAAATCGTCATCGAAGAGTTTATGACCGGCGAAGAAGCCTCGATCTTTGCCTTGTGCGATGGCGAAACGGCCCTGCTGTTCGGCTATGCGCAGGACCACAAGCGCGCTTTTGACGGCGACACCGGCCCCAATACCGGCGGCATGGGCACCTACAGCCCCGCGCCGGTCGTAACCAAGGCTATTCTTGATCAGACCCAGACGGAAATCCTTGATCCGACACTGGCGGGCATGAAGGCAGATGGCCTGCCCTATACTGGCGTGCTCTATGCCGGTCTGATGATCGAAAACGGCCGTGGGCGTCTGGTGGAATATAATGCCCGCTTTGGTGACCCTGAATGTCAGGTGCTGATGCTGCGGCTCAAAAGCGATCTGGTGCCTTATCTGGTGGCCGCCGCCAAGGGCAACCTCAAGGACATGCCTGCGCCAGAGTGGCACGACGAAGCCGCCGTGTGCGTGGTCTATGCGGCGCAGGGCTATCCCGACAGCCCCGTCTCAGGCTCTATCATTCGTGGTGCAGAGCAGGACTTCGGTTCGGATGTCGTGGTGTTCCATGCGGGCACCAAGCGCCTTGATGACGGTAAGTTAGCTGCGGCTGGTGGCCGTGTGCTGAACATCTGCGCCCGTGGAAAGACCTTCCCCGAAGCGCGGGCGGCAGCCTATGAGGCGATTGAGAAGATCGACTGGCCTATGGGCTTTTTCCGCTCAGACATCGGCTGGCGCGCCCTTTGATATTAAAAAAGCCTCTCCTTACCGGAGAGGCTTTTTTTTAGTCATTATCCCAGACCGGCGCATAGGCCTCAGGTTTGGCCATTCGCGACCCGCTGCGGGTCAAACCACTGATGGCGGTCATATCTTCGGGCGTCAGTTCAAAATCAAAAATGTCGAAGTTTTCTCTTACGCGTGCAACCGTCGCTGTTTTGGACAGTACCGCCACGCCTTCGTGCTGAATGGCCCAGCGCAGAACCACCTGCGCCACCGTTTTTCCGGTTCTGGCGGCGATGGTTTTCAGCACCTCATCCTCATGCACCTGACCATTGGCCATGGCGAAATAACCGGTGACAGACAGCCCCAGTTTACGCGCCTCCGCATAGACCAGATCCTGACGTAGATAGGGATGGAACTCGATCTGATTGGTCACAATCGGTGCCTCGCTTAAGGCCACCGCCTGACGCATCAGATCAACCGTATAGTTCGAGACGCCGATATGGCGCACCAGACCCGCTGAGCGCACCTCATTCAGCGTCGCGATCTGCGCCTCAAGCGGCGCATCCCTGAATACCGGCCAATGCAGCAACAACAGATCAACATAGTCGGTTTTGAGGTCTTTCAGGCTTTGGTGCAAAGACGAAACAAAGACCTCAGGTGCCAGACGATCAGGCCTGATTTTCGTCGTCAGAAATATATCTTCGCGCGCCACACCGGATTCGATTATCGCCTGCCCGACCGCGCTTTCGTTGTCATAGAACTGCGCCGTGTCGATATGGCGAAAACCGGTTTTGATGGCTTCTGGCACGACCTTGAGCACTTCGGATTCTGGCATACGAAAAGTGCCGAAGCCAATGGCAGGCATCACTGCGCCATTCGCCGTCACGTTAAATACAGTCATGGTCTATTCCTTAAGCAGGGTGCGCATGAAGCCTGCCTGATCATCAAAGCGGGCTGTGATGGGTAAATAGTCAATCTTTTCACGCCATTGCGGCGACAGCTTCACCCAATCTTTTTCTGTCGTAATCAGGCCGATGCCCTTGGCCTGAGCCTTAACCCAAAGGCGGTTGAGGGTGTCTTCATCCAGCGCCTGATGATCAGGAAAATCGAGGAAATCCAGCAGATTATACCCAAGTCCTGTCAGGGTGTTTTTGAACTTCCACGGCTTGGCAATGGCGGCAAAACCGATAACCTTTGACGGCACACTACGCGGCACAGGTACCAGACGCGCCACATAGACCGTCTTTGACGACAGACGCTTCATCAGGCGCGGATCGGCAATCGCGCCTTCGTCCGGCAACCACAATACAACAATATCCGCCCGCGCAAGGCCGTCCGACAAAGGCTCGCGCATTGGCCCGCAGGGAAACAGAAGCTCATCCCCGAACGGCCAGCTATCGTCCGAAGTATCGCCATCCACCACCAGAATATGTACGTCCTTATGGATGCTGACATTTTGGTGCGTGTCATCGGTGACGATAATATCAGGCTCGGCACTTTCAAGAAAACGCAGGCCCTCGGCACGGTCGCGGGCCACATAGACCGGATAGTCTGCGGCGATCATCACCGCCTCATCGCCTACCTCGGCGGCGGTATGCGCAGGCTCAACCCTCACCGGCCCTTCAAGGCTTCCGCCATAACCGCGCGTCAGAAGCGCAGGTTTAAAGTCCCGCTTGGTCAGACGGCGTAAAAGTTCACGCTCCAGCGGTGTTTTGCCGGACCCCCCAAGGGTCACATTGCCAACCGAAATCACCCGCTTGATTGACCGGAACGGTTTAGCCGTCAAACGCTTATATGTCCCCGCCAGCCACCACAGGCCCGCCAGTGGCAGCGCCACATAACGATAAACCGGTGCCCCTTTGGCCTCGCGTTTATACCACCAGACCGGCGTCTTAAGCGGCATGACCTTCCTCCCGTTGCGGCAGGAAAGGTGCCATATGCTGCCATACCAGATCAAGCGTATCTGTGTCGGTTTCCGCCAGCCTCAGGGCGCGGGCATTGGCATCAATGATCGATTGCGGCGAAGCCAGCAGCGTCTGAACCACAAACCCAAGTTCATCGCCATTGGCGACCTTAAAAGCGCAGCCGGCTTCGAACATATCGCGGAACACGCCTTCCCAGTTGGAAAGATCAGGCCCGGTCACTACGGCCTTGCCTAATCTGGCGGCCTCAAGCGGATTATGCCCGCCAACCCCGTGACCGAAACTGCCGCCCATGATCACCAGATCGGCCAATCGGAAAAACACCCCCAGTTCCCCCAGCGTATCCGCCAGATAGATACCGGTCTGCTGCGTCAGAGGCTCATTCTTTGACCTCTGCGCCACCGCGAAGCCCAAAGCCTCAAGATCAAGTCTTATGTCCGAAGCTCTGGCTGGATGGCGCGGCACAATAATCAGCAAAGCATCCGTCTGTTTCAGAACCGAAGTCAGGGCATGGGCAATCAGGTTTTCTTCTGTCGGATGGGTTGAGGCCGCCAGAACCACCGGCCGATCTCCGATCTGTGTTTTCAGCACACCCCGCTCAGCGGCATTATCCGACAAAGGCGTCCCCAATGACTTCAGGTTAGCCTGCGGCCCCATACGCGCCGCGACCTCTGCGCCGGTCGCCCTGAGGCGCTGATCACTGGCAGAATCCTGCGCCATGATGAGGCTGTAGCCGCTCAGGAGTTTGCGGACGGTCTTAGGCAGTCTCTGCCACCCTCTGGCGGTTTTTTCAGTAATACGCGCACTGAGCAACAGGCGCGGTATTTCACGATGATCCAGTTCCGTCAGCAGATTTGGCCAGATATCGCTTTCGATAAAAACAGCCAGATCCGGTCGCCAGTGATCAAGAAAGGCTTTGACAGCCTGAGGCGTATCAATGGGCGCATAGTGATGCACCGCCGGAACCGGCAGGCGCATTTTCAGAATTTCCGCCGAAGTTGTCGTGGCGCTGGTCAGCAAAACCTGCGCATCTGGCCATTCAGTCAATAGTTGATTAACCAAAGGAATGGCCGACAGGCTTTCGCCGACACTGACGCCATGAAACCAGACCAGCGGCCCTTCGGGGCGTGGGCAGGAAGCCTGCCCCAGACGTTCGTGCATGCGTTCCGGGTCTTCCTTGCCCTTGGCCGCACGCTTTTTAAGCAGGTCAGGCGCAAAACCGTGAAAGCCACGCATCACGACGCCATAAAGATTTAGCCACACACTCATACGCCTACCTGTTGGTCCGCCCGATCGGTCAGGGACGACAATCGCGCGCCCATATCCGCCCGCAAAGTTTCCAGCGCCGCATCATCGGCCTCAGCGGAAACGGGCGGAAGAACCTCCCACAACATAGCCCCTTTGGCGAACGGTAACGGAATACGCTGCCGATCCCAACTGTTGATTGCCGAAAAACGCGAAGAGGCCTGCCCGATCAGCACCACCGTCGCACCGGACATCTGGGACAGCTTAAGGGCCCCTTCGGTCATTTCACGCGCAGGGCCGCGTGGCCCATCAGGAGTCAGTGCCACAGCATTACCGGCCCTTAGCCAGCGCAGCATTTCTCGGAATGCCTGCGCCCCGCCCTTTTGTTTGGTCGGATCGGATTTCTTGGCCGCGGACCCGCGAATGATATGATAGCCAAACAGGGAATTGGTGCGCACACTGAAATCGCCGCTGCGTGATTGCGACACCAGAATGCACATTTTTTGCGCCCGATCGAGCGGCCAGCATGCCGGTGCATAGTGCACCCGCTGATGCCACAGCAACAAAACCACCGGCCCGCCCTGACGCCAGATGGCCTCAACCGCCTCAAGCCCTTCGTGACGCCAGCGGGTCGTTGCGTAACAAAACCGCAGATAACCCACGATCAGGCTGGCCATGATAGCCTGAAACCATTCGGCCTCAAGAAGTCGCTTCATTGCACCGTCTCCGGCAGAAGTTGCGTCCCTGCCAGAGTGGCATACAGCCCGCCGCGTCGCATCAGTTCTTCATGCGTGCCGCGTTCGACAATCTGGCCTTCGTTCATCACAAGTATCAGATCCGCATGCCGCACAGTCGAAAGCCTGTGCGCGATAATAAAGGTGGTTCGTCCCGCCATAAGGCGCTCAAGTGCCGCCTGAACCTTTTGCTCGGACTGGGTATCCAGAGCCGAAGTCGCTTCATCAAGCAGCAGCAGCGGCGCATTTTTCAGGAAGGCACGGGCAATACTTATGCGCTGTTTCTGCCCCCCTGACAAACGCGATCCGCCTTCGCCGGTGCGCGTCTCAAGCCCTTCGGGCAGAGCATTGATAAAATCATCGGCAGCAGCGTCGGCTATGGCCTGACGAATTTCGGCCTCGGTCGCATCCGGTCGAGCATAGGCGATATTGGCTCTTAGCGTGTCATCGAACAGGAAAGCATCCTGAGACACCAGCGCAATATTGTCGCGCAATGATTTGATCGACAAAGATTTTTGATCATATTGACCAAGGCTGATTTTCCCCGACCGCGCCTCGTAAAAACGGGGAATGAGATTAAGCAGGCTCGATTTACCGGAGCCGGAAGGCCCGACCAGCGCTATGGCTTGACCGGGACGCGCTTCGAAACTGATATTCTTAAGGACAGGCGCATCGCCATAGCTAAAGCCCACATCCTCAAAACGCACCACGCCGAAATCACGCGGAAGCTCAACCGTTTGCGCGGCATCGGTTATGCTCGGGCGCACATCAAGCACACCGAACAGACGCCGTGCCGCCGTGAACCCTTCGGCCATTACGGTTTGCAGATTGGCCAATTGCCTCAGGGACTGGCCTGCCGCCCCAAGGGCCGCAATATAGCCGGTAAAGCCCCCCAGCGTCATGGCGCCTGCCTGCGCCCGCCAGCCCGCATAGGTGATCACCAACGCCAGCACAATCGTCGTCAGAGCCTCGGTTGAAGGGGCTGCCGAGGCGCGGGCATTGGCCCCCTTGATGATATGCGCCTGACGGCGGGCGATCACGGCATTGACGCGATCCTGTTCGAAGGATTCACGGTTGTTGATCTTGACGACGCGGATGCCGTCCAGACTTTCCATGATCGCTGTAGAAAGGCTTGAAGTCTCCTCCATCGCCCCCTTGGCCGCCTTTTTAGTGCGTTTGTTATATTTGCTCAGCACCATGCCGATCAGCGGCCCCGCCACCAGCACCCCCAGCGTCATGCGCCAGTCAATGACCGCCATGGTCGCCAGCATGGCAATAACAATGCCTGTGTGCTGCACGTAGTTGATGACGCCATTTGTCGTGGCTTCGCGCATCAGGCCTGCATCAAACAGCACTGACGACAGATAGCTTCCCGAATGCGCCTTATCGAGCTGGCTCAGGTCAGAACGGACAAAGCCGGAAAACAGTTGCGACTGCAAACGTCCGACAAGACTATGGCCGACACGGTTGACAGAGGTCGCCAGACCCAGTTGCGCCACCAGACGGAACATTGTGGCCGCTATCATGATCACCGGCACCCACAACAGCGGATTCGCCGAAACAAACGCCGGCACATCCGAAGCGGCAGGGGAGTTGCTTTCGTTAAACAAAAGCTCAACCCCCGGCTTAAGGCACCAGATCAGAAACTGAGTCGTAATGACCACGCCAATGGCACAGATAAAGGCAAGGCTCAGATAGCCTTTGAAGGCTGTCAGGTAATCGCGCCACACACGGTGGATAATCGCCTTCGACGTCAGGGTCTCAGGCGAAAGCGGCTCATCACTATCTGATGCGGGCGGCGTCTGGGTCATTCAACCATACGAAACAATGAAAACTCAGAGGACTATATAGGCTTATCCCCACGGGGTTCAAACCTTTTGCAGTGGCCTGACAGTGCCTTATCCATAGAAACCCGTCCGGATAAGGTTTTTTCAGGGGTTTGTAATCCTGACACTAAATAGATATATGAGGCCCTGCATCATCAGGCCAGATACAAGGACGCCGGTAATCGTGAAGCTGACCAAAAACACAAAAAAGCCGCGCAAGGTTTATGACACTGCCACGGCTTGGGGTCGTTTCAAGACACGCATGGCCTTTTTGTGGGAAGATCACGCCTATCTGCGCCTGAGCTTCACCAATGCGCACTGGATTGATGAAAAGATGCTGCGCACGAACCAGCCCTGGCCGTTTCAGCTGAGGTGGTTTCAGAAACATGACGGCATCAAGACCGTCATCAATCTGCGTGGCGGGCACGGCTCGTTTCAGGCGCTTGAGACATGGGCCTGTGAGCATCTGGGACTTAAGCTTGAGAAGTTTACTGTCACGTCGCGCGATGTACCGTCTGCCGCAGCCATTCTGGCGGCAAAGGCCCTTTTTGACCGCATTGAATATCCGGCCCTGATGCATTGTAAATCCGGTGCCGATCGCGCGGGCATAATGTCGGTGCTTTATCGTCACCTGCATCTGGGGCATCCGCTGCGCGAAGCCGTGTCAGAACTCGGCCTCAGGACACTGCATATGAAGGCAGGTAAAACCGGCGTGCTTGATTACATCTTCGAGCGCTATTTTGCCGAAGGTGAACCAGCTGGCCTTAGCTTTGTTGAATGGACCCAAAGCCCTGCCTATGATCCGGTGCAGATCAAGGCGGACTTCAAAGCCTCATGGTGGGGCACATTGCTGACGGAAAAAATCTTCCGCCGCGAATAGCAGGGCCTCAGGCCCTGCAGCCTTTCATGACAAAGAATAGCCTCTTAATCGTTTGCCGGATTAAGCAGCTTATGGGCATGAATGACGTAATAGCGCATCAGGGCATTATCGACCGTTGACTGCGCCTTGGTGCGCCATGCCTTTTTGGCTTCATCATAGCTGGCATAGGCCCCGACAAATTCAACCGCAGACAAATCCTTGAAATTTGTTGAGGTCGGGTCGGACAGTTCGCCGCCAATAACCAGATGCAACAGTTGGGACGTAGCTTCAGTCATGATTGCACTCTCTTAATAGGATTCCGGATGCTCCCCCAAATGCTCACAACGCCTGAGAATTTCGGGATATAGTTTTGAATTAGAACAGATAAGTGACGTTTTCAGCGTATCGGGACGGTTAAAATCATAACCCTTTCCCAGATGGTTGGACACTTTGGCCCCGGCCTCTTCGGCGATCAGGGTGGCCGCAGCCACGTCCCAGTCACGTTTGGGCGTCAGAGCCAGTGTAAAGTCGGCACGGCCTGCGGCAACGGCAACCATGCGATAGGCCACCGAAGGGCGCGAAGACACCTCCATTTTTGGCCAGCCTTCTTTCCAGATGTCACGGAAGAACAGGCGCGCATCGCCAATGCTTTGGGCATATTCAAGTTCAACAGTTTGCGTCTCGTGAACCGGTTCTCCGTTTAACCAGACACCGCCGCCCAGGTACGCGCTATACATTTCCTGAACGTCCGGCGCATAGACAACGGCCGCCACCGGCCTGTGGTCACGCACCAGAGCCAGCGCAATCGTCCAGTACGGACTGCCCTTGGAAAAGCCCATGGTGCCGTCTATCGGATCAAGCACGAACAGGTTTTTGCATGCCAGACGCGCTTCGGTATCGGGGCTTTCCTCACTCTGCCAGCCATAGTCAGGGCGAGCCTCAAGCAGGGCTTCCTTAAGCCACAGATTGACCTCAAGATCGGCATTGGTGACAATTGATCCATCCGGCTTATAGCTGATGATCAGTCCCTGATTTTTAAGGTGTTGCGCCAAAGCCCCCGCCCGCCTGACCTTATCCACCAGCAGGGCCAGTTCGATCTTCAGATCATGATCAGTGGCGCCGGTCATGGTCACTTCCCCCCAAGGCTCAGGCTGTCGACCAGTATCGAAGGCGTATCCAGCGTGCCTCTGATTTCCAGATCGTTTAAGGGCTCAAGCCGACCGAATATATCCACCAGATTACCGGCAACCGTCAGTTCATTGACCGGATACTGAATTTCGCCATTTTCAAACCAGAAGCCGGAGGCTCCGGCTGACCAGTCACCCGTGTCACCGTTGACGCTGGGGCCGAACATAGAGGTGATGACCACCCCTTTGTGTGCCGCCGAAAGCGCCTGATCGAATGATTGCGCCCCCGCCTCAAGCACCACATTGTGCGCCGAAACACCTGCCGGATTGGCCAGTGAGCGCGAGGCATGGCCCGTTGACACCAGACCAAGCTGGCGCGCACTGGCACTATTCAAAAGCCATGTTGTAAGCACTCCATTTTCGATCAGGTGGCGCACCGAAGCCGCCACACCTTCGTCATCATAATGACCCGAACCCAATCCGCGCGGACGCAAGGGGTCATCAGTGATGTTGATGTGCGAACCGAATACGGCCTGCCCCAGACGATCCTTAAGATAGCTTGAGCCACGGGCGATGGACGGGCCGGAGATCGCTCCCAGAAACAACCCGATAAGCGATCGGGCCGAACGGGATTCAAAAATGACCGGTGCCTTTTGCGAGTCAATCTTGCGCGCCCCAAGCGCCTTCAGGGTGCGCTCCGCCGCAATACGCCCTGTGTCCTCAGGCGAAGGCAGGTCGGCATAATGACGTGTCGAGCGCCCCTCGCCGTCACGTTCCATGCCGCCATTGGCATCGGTGGCAATCAGACGTGCCGACTGGAAAAACAGGCTGGAGGCCTGCGAACCGGAAAACCCGTCAGAGGTCTGCATCCACCAGCGCGTCTGTACCCGACCGGCGCTGGCGCTATCGCTTTGCAGATCACTGCCTACCTCAAGTCCCGCCGCCTCTGCGCTCAGCGCGCGCTCTTTAAGGGTTTCGGCGGTTAACTCGGTTGGGTCAAAAATATCAAGATCATCAGCCTTGCCATCAAACAGCAACGCCTTATCCGCCAGACCGGCATAGGGATCATCCGGCGCGATTTTCGCCATGGCCACACAGCGTTCAACCAGACGCTCAAGTGTGCGTGGCGAAAATTCGGACACCGACACCACCGCCTGCTTTTTCCCCACAAAGACCCGCAGGCCCAGATCGGAGGTTTCATCGCTTTCGATGGTTTCGACCGCTGCCTTACGTACACCAATGCTGAGGGAACGGCTTTCGGCAAATACAGCCTCAGCCGCATCGGCTCCGGCCTTAAGAGCGGCGTCAATAAGCTGTCCGGTCAGGTCAGCCGGAGATATACGAGTGGACGAAGTAGCGGGATCATTTTGCGAGTGCAGCATGGAATCTATGTAGGCCCCGCCCCCCTGACAAAGCAAGTCTCATCCGCAACAAAATTACAGCATACCGATCATTGCCGCTTAACACCCCCAAGTTGTCAGACAGGATTAGCATTATCTTCACCGCTTCCCCCTAGCTTGGCGGCCCCGAATGACCTTTTCAGGCTTTGTGTATGCGTCCTGCATCTTTAGTTTCAGCTTTGGGAGCCTCACCTCTGACTTCCGTTTATGCGCGGTTGCAAACAGTCTTCCGCATTGAAGTCGCCCCTGAGGACAGAGCTGAATTTAACCGTCAGTCCGTAGCGGCCATACGCCCGTTTGTGGGCACATCGGCGCTGGGTATCGCCCTTTATTATGCCATTGTGTCTGCGGTTAATCTTTATCTGGAAAAGGGTCTGGCTTTTTGGGTTTTAAGCGGCCTAAGCCTGTTTGCCACCGGCCTGAGCCTTTTGCTTTATCCCTATATCCGCAGAGCGAAAAACGCTGACAGCCTGCAACTGGCGGCGCTGATCCTGACCATGCTCATGTATACGAACGCATTGGGCAATCAGATCATCTATTACGAAAGCCCCAGTCTGGTGTATTTCGTACTGATCCTGATCGTCTATGCGGCCATGTCGCCAAATCTGAGAGGCTTTATCCCGTGCACCATATTGTGCATGGGCACCTTGTTTGTGCTGGCGTCAAAAGGCGGCACCAACCTGTTGCAACAGTTCCTGTGGGTCGGTCTGGCGGGCGGCATGGCTTCGCTCAGTCTGGCGATTGTTATGCGCCGGAATCTACTCAGAACCGTTCATGCGCGCCTGATTGCGGAAAAAATGGCGCAGCATGACTCCTTGACCGGCCTGCCTAACCGCCGGTATTTCTTTGATGAACTGAACCGCCGCATCCGTAAAAACAAATCATTTGATCTGGCGGTCATCGATCTGGATGGCTTCAAGCCCGTGAACGATGTCTATGGTCATGCCGCCGGTGATATGCTGCTGGTTGAGGTCGGCCAGAGACTGCGCAAAATGTGCGATGAACGGGGTCTGGTTGCGCGTCTGGGGGGCGATGAGTTCGTTGCCATTCTGGATACGCAATCCACAGGCGAAAGCCTGCTGGGTTTTGGCAACCGCCTGTGTGAAGAACTGCGCGAAACCTACAGACTGGTGGACGGGATTCAGGCTCGCATATCCGCCTCGGTCGGCTTTTTACCCGCCAGTCCTGAAAAAGGTTACACCGCCTCACAGCTTCTGGAACGCGCAGACTATGCCCTCTATTACGCCAAGCAGAACCTTCGCGGCGCGCCGGTCATCTTCACCTCACGTCACGAAGCGGAGATGCGCGACCTCAGCCTGATCGATCAGACCCTGCGCACATCTGATCTTGAGGCCGAACTCTATGTGGTCTTCCAGCCGCAATTTGATCTGGTCAGGCAAAAGACTATTGGCTTTGAAGCGCTGGCCCGCTGGCGCAGTGACAAACTCGGGGAAGTAGCACCGGATCAGTTTATCCGCGCTGCCGAACGTTCCGGCCTTATCAGCGACATCACACAGATACTTCTGGAAAAGGCCTTTGTCGCCGCACGGGAATGGCCCGAAGATACAAGTATTTCCTTTAATCTGTCCACCCGCGACCTGCGCTCAAACAGCAGCATAACGCGCATTTGCCGCAGCGTAAGCCAGAGCGGCATTACGCCCCGCCGCATTGAGTTCGAGATTACCGAAACCGCTATGCTGACGGATTTTGAACCGGCGCTGGCGGCGGTTAATCGCCTGAAAGCCCTTGGGGTGCGCATTGCGCTTGATGATTTCGGTTCCGGCTATTCCAGCCTTGGCTATATCCATCAGTTGCCGGTGGATAAGATCAAGATCGACCGAACCTTTGTGACCCAGCTTTTGCAGCATGACTCGGCCTGCAAGATTGTGCGGGCTATTCTGAGCCTGTGTGACACATTGGGCCTTAATCACATAGTCGAAGGCGTTGAAACCGAAGCGGAATGTGAGTTGCTGCGTAAAAACGGTGCCCGCTTCATACAGGGCTATCTGATCTCACGCCCTATGGCCGCAGATAATGTAGCCAGATATTTACGCACCGAAGGCATAATAATGCCCGACATAGCGGACTGGACAGACCGGATATGGCAGGCGTAAACAGGGCACCATGCCCAATGATCTGATCCCGCCTGCCGCTGATGGTAATACGCCCCCCTATTCGGTTTCCGAACTGGCAGGCGCGCTCAAGCGCACGATTGAAACCACCTATGATCATGTGCGTTTACGCGGGGAAATTTCCAAAGTCACGCGCCATGCCTCAGGCCATGTCTATCTGACACTCAAAGACGATCGCGCGGCCATTGATGGCGTCATCTGGAAGGGCAATGTCAGCCGTCTGAAGGCCCAGCCCGAGTCCGGCCTCGAAGTCATTGTGACCGGCAAAATCACGACATTTCCGGCCTCATCCAAATATCAGATCGTCATTGAAACCCTTGAGGCCGCTGGCATTGGTGCGCTTCTGGCCCAGCTTGAGCAAACCAAGAAGCGCCTGCATGCCGAGGGCCTGTTTGCCAATGACCGTAAAAAGCCTCTGCCGTTTGCGCCGCAAACCATTGGCGTTATTACCTCTCCCACCGGTGCGGTTATCCGCGACATTCTGCACCGTATCCGTGACCGCTGGCCGTGCCGGGTCATTGTCTGGCCGGTAATTGTCCAGGGTGACGGGGCCGCACCTCAGGTCATCCGCGCCATACAGGGCTTTAATAATGGTGAAACCGTCAGGCCGGATGTCCTGATTGTCGCCCGCGGCGGCGGCTCGGTTGAGGATCTGTGGCCCTTCAATGATGAGGCTCTGGCCCGTACTGTCGCCGCTTCGGCCATTCCGGTCATTTCGGCCGTAGGGCACGAAACCGACACCACCCTGATCGACTATGTTTCTGACCGCCGCGCGCCCACCCCTACGGGGGCCGCTGAGATCGCTACGCCGGTACTCAGTGAACTCAGGGGCTTTCTGCTTGATCTCGAACGTCGCCGACTGGGGACATTCGACCGTTACCTGACCCAGCGGCGCGAACGGGTCGCCCTTCTGAGCCGTGCACTGCCCAAGCCGTCCGAATTGCTTGAGGCGGCACAGCAACGACTTGATTATGTAAGTCATCGCCTTGGCGGCGGCTTGCTGAATAATCTGAATGCCCATGACAATGCCTTTGGTCGCATATCCGGCAGGCTGAACCCTTCGTTGCTGGAACGGCCACGCATCATCAAAAGCGAGCGACTGAATACTCTGGCAGCACGTCTTGAGGCCGCCACGGGCCGAAAGGTCATTCAATCACGGCAGCAGGCACGCCTGCCCGATCTTGAGGGCCGTATGCAGGCGGCCTTCCGGCGACTGCTTGAGCAGAAAACGGAACGCCTGCGCCGTCTGGAGCAGTTGCGTGTCAGCCTTGATCCCGACCGGCCGCTCAATCTGGGCTTTGCCCGTGTAAGCCACAAGGATGGTGGCCTGATCACCTCACCACAGGCGGCCCAGACCGGAGACGTACTGGAACTGACGTTCAAAGGTAATCAGACGCTTGAGGTCACGGTCAGTGACGCCAATTCCCCGCCACCGCGTCCGGCCACTAAAACAAAGCCCGCGAGCAAGCCCACGGAACAGGGCAGCCTGTTCTGATCCCTACGTTTCAAGGATTTTATTCTTGAATCCCCAAGGGCAGACGCTTATCTTTGGGGCATGAATATGCATTCCCAAACCCCGCTGCCCAATCAGGCGACCCTTCATTATGGTGACGGCGAATATGCCGTACTGAAGCCTGGCAAGTTTGTTATCTGTGCTGTGTCGGGCAAACAAATCCCTCTTGAAGCCCTGCGTTACTGGGATCCGCGCACTCAGGAAGCCTATGCCGGCCCTGACAAAGCCACCCAAAGATGGAAGAGCCTGAACCCCTGAGACACCACCCTGCCCTCAGCCGACGCCATTTATGCCTGATCGCCGCTGCGGCATCTGTACCGGCTACGGCACGCGCTGATCTGTTTAATTTCAAGCCTTTTGATCTTAGTGGCCGCTTCGTTCAGGGCGGTTATGCAAAAGGCACAGCCGAACCGGGTCGTGAAATAAGGGTCGATGGCATACTGAGGGGGAAAACCTCAGCCAAGGGTCACTTCATCATTGGCTTTGATCGGGACGCCCCTGAGGTTTGCACTCTGGAAATATCCGGTGAAAAGCCGGTATTCATTGACATAGACAAGACCGAATACAGCATTCAGCGTGTGGACGGCCTGCCGCCGTCAACCGTTACCCCTACCGATCCGGCGCTTTTGCAACGTATTGCCCGTGAACGCGCACTCAAGGATCAGGCTTTTGCCAGCCGCAAAGACGCCGACTGGTTTATGGGCAAGTTTGCCAAACCTCTCGAAAAATACAGAATTTCCGGAAAATTCGGCAATCAGCGCATCCTGAATGGCGAGCCCCGCAGCCCGCATTACGGCATTGATCTGGCGGCACCGACCGGCACGCTGGTATATGCGCCGCAAACCGCACGCGTGGTATTAGCCGAACCCAATATGCATTTTGAAGGTGGACTTATTTTTCTGGATCATGGGCAGGGCCTGATCTCGATGTATTTGCACCTGTCGGGATTGAACGTAAAAAAGGACCAAATTGTACAAAAAGGTGCAATTATTGGTAAGGTGGGCGCAACGGGGCGCGCGACCGGCCCACATTTGTGCTGGCGGTTGAAATGGCGTGACCGCGCTCTTGACCCGTCATTATTATCCGGTATCTAAAGACCGCATCAACGCCAAAATTTATTCTTGGGTTCCTTTGTCAGTTTGGGCTTGATCCCCATACCGCTTTTGTCGTAATCGCTTGGAGAAGTAAGCGTACACAAAAGCAACGCCTTAATACGAGAAGCCGCCTCATATGCGGTTGTCAGGTTATTTTTTCATATGGCTGACTACGGTACACTGAAAATCCTGCTGATCGAAGACAATCAGCACATGCGGTCAATAGTTACCGCTATCCTCAAAGGATCGGGAATACGTGACATCCGTGATGCCAGAGACGGCGCCGAAGGGCTTGATGTTCTGCGTCAATATCCGGCAGATATAGCCCTTGTTGATTTCAATATGTTCCCGATCGACGGGGTTGAATTCACACGCATGCTGCGTAACGCCAGCGATTCATCCAATCCCTATCTGCCGGTTATTATGATTACCGGCCATTCCGAGCGTTCGCGCGTTGTCGAAGCCCGTGACGCCGGTGTTAATGAATTTGTTGTCAAACCTCTGACGGCACGTGCGCTTCTGAACCGCATCGACACCATCATTATGCGCCCAAGACCCTTTATACGTTGTGCCTCATACTTTGGGCCGGATCGCCGCCGCAAACCGGACACGACCTATAGCGGCCCGTTCAGAAGAACGACCGATCAGGCCGCGTAAACCATCTGTTAACAAAGTTTAACAAGCCGTTGGCACAACCGACAAATCGCCTCATAGTCGGTCTGGGCGATTCTGCTCGCAACATGCGCAATTCGGAAAAAGCGGCTCATGGCCAGACTGACCTCAGCCCTGCTAATGGGAACCTATCTTGTGCTGTCTCTGTTTGTCGCCGCCATGTTGTGGCGCGGAGGATCGGACATAGGCTCCTGTATTGCTGCCCTGTTTGGTATTCTGGGGCTGAGCATTGCCTTCCACAGTCTGGTTACACAGTACCTTTCCGAACGCAGAATCCGTAAGGATATTGATCTGGTGCGCGATGCGCATCGCCTGATGGTCGATGCCATAGACAATACGCAGAAAGACATGGTCGAACTGGCTGACCGTGTGCAAAACCAGCGCGTCACCAATGCCGACGAACTGACCGGCGAAGTGAAGATGCTGGAAAATCTGGTTATGAAGCTTGGGGAAAGCATCGAAGACAGATTGGCCGATTGGCGTGCCGGAACGTCGGATTCGCCCCTGACCCACGCTGAAACTGCGCCGCCGCTGTCCCGACAGGAACAGCAGACCATGGCTCTGATTGAGACCGTGCGCGAAGCCTTGATCCAGAACCGTGTCGATCTTTATCTTCAGCCTGCGGTTTCACTACCTCAGCGTAAAACGCTATTTTACGAAAGCTTTTCGCGTCTTCGCGATTCCAGCGGTCGGGTTTTGATGCCTGCGGAATATCTCAGCGTTGCTGAACCCGAAGGCCTTGTACCGTCGATTGACAACCTTTTGCTGTTCCGTTGCGTTCAGATTGTGCGTCGCCTTGCCAAGCAGGATCGCCGCATCGGCATCTTCTGCAATGTATCGCTCAGCAGTTTGAGCGACGAGGTCTTTTTCCCGCAGTTTCTCGAATTCCTGAGTGAGAACCGAGACCTGTCCGATTCGCTTATCTTTGAACTGGGGC
The DNA here is from genome assembly GCA_047605545.1 of Asticcacaulis sp. GTDB lineage: Bacteria > Pseudomonadota > Alphaproteobacteria > Caulobacterales > Caulobacteraceae > Asticcacaulis. The sequence goes on from JASGFL010000012.1 coordinate 32,993, forward strand.
AGGAAGCCTTTAACGCCCGTGGCGCACTTGAGGCGCGACACATGGCGCGACTGGCTGATATGGGTTTCAAATTCTCGATCGACAAAGTCACCAGCATTGATTTTGACCTGCACGACCTGCAACGCTCCGATGTGCGCTATGTGAAAATCAGTGCGGACATGCTGCTTGATCAGTTGCAAAACATCGAAGGCAAGCCTGCACTCAGGTTCCTGCGCGATATCCACGCCGGTGACTTCGCCAGCCTTCTGTCGCGTTATGGCATCGATATTATTGCCGAGAAAATCGAATCCGAACGTCAGGTGGTTGATATACTTGACCTTGAGATCGCCTACGCTCAGGGGCACCTGTTCGGAGAGCCACGCGCCATCAAGGAGCAGGTTCTGGCGGAAACCGACCCGCCTGCCGGTTTCCTGAAATCGACCCTGCCCCCCCTTCAGAGGCGTCGCGCCTAGGTCCGCTGCGGTGATGGCGGGGCGACAAAGGGGGCCGGACAGTACTTCTTGAGAAACTCATCCAGTGTCGGCATCTGGTCGCTGGTTTCAGCACAGACACGCCGCATATATTCGAGACTTTGTTTCAGCCGCGCGCCATCAAGCGCATCGGCAACCGGATCATAGGCCTTAGGCATAAGCCCCTGCCCCAGCATGATCGCCACCCAGTTTTCTTCGCGGAATACGGTCTGATCGGGATAGATCGCTAGGCCACGTTCGCGGAAAAGATCGAACTTGAACTTAAGGCTGTCAGGGATTTCCATGTTGCGGACATAGTCCCACAGGGCCTCGCCCTTTCGCTCGTTCAACACATAGTGGGCCATGACAAAGTCTCTGACCTGTTCGACCTCAGCCACCATGATTTCATTATACAGACGCGCCGAAGTCTCATCGATCCTGGCAATCGGGAAGGTCGCCGCCAGTTTGATCAGGCCATGCTGAATCAGGTGGATCGTGGTCGATTCCAGTGGCTCCAGAAAGCCCAGAGACAGGCCTATGGCCACGCAGTTCTTTACCCGTGCCACACGGCGTCTGCCGGCGGTGAAACGTAAAAACCACGGGTCCACCAGAGAGCGTCCCTCAAGGCTTTGGAGCAGGGTGTTCGCCGCTTCGTCCTCGCTTATGTGGTCATCATTAAACACATAGCCCGTGCCGGTGCGGTGCTGAAGCGGAATGCGCCAGATCCAGCCCGCCTTTTTGGCCGTCGCCCGCGTATAGGGTGGCGGCGGGCCGACGCGCTCATCGGTTGTCGCAACCGCGCGGTTACAAGGCAGGTAATGTGACCAGTCCTGAAACTCCACGCCCATTGCCTGCCCCATCAACAATGAACGAAAACCGGTGCAGTCGATAAATAGATCGCCCTTAAGCACAGAGCCGTCGGTCATGACCAGATGACTGATGGTGCCATCTTCTGCATCCAGCTCAGCGCCCTTGATGGTCCCCTCAAGCCGCTTGACGCCACGGGCCTCGGCAAAGTTGCGGAGAAACTGCGCATAAAGACCGGCATCAAAATGATAGGCGTAGTGGACGTTAGGCACACCGGAACGCGGGTCATTGTTCGGCAGACGGAACTTGCCCTTATAGGCCGCCTGCGCCGAAAGAGAGTAATCCGATATATCCGCCTTAAGCCCTGCCTGACGCGCCTTAAGCCAATAGGCATGGAAGGATACGCCGTTAATCGGGGCACCAAAGGCACCGAAGGGGTGAATATAGCGGTGACCTTCGCGCTGCCAGCCGACAAAGTCGATACCCAGCTTGATCGAGCCTTGCGTACGACGCATAAAATCGGCTTCGTTGACCCCAAGTATCTGATTAAAGAAAATAATCGGGGGAATGGTCGCTTCACCCACACCAACCGTGCGGATATCGGGAGATTCCACAAGGGTAATGCGCATCGGACTGGCGCTGCCCTCAGGATTAAATATCCGCGACAGAAATGCCGCCGACATCCAGCCTGCGGTACCGCCGCCGACAATAACAATATCCCTGATTCCCGTTTGCACCATGTTTCAATACCCCTGACCCGACAGTTATGCGTTTTTCTGAGTTGGAAGCAATAAGCCGCATATGTCAAATCGCCAGAGTTTGCTTTCGCGATTTATTATTTCATTTATAATTAATCACGGCGCTTTTATCAGATGGCTTGAAGCCTGAAGCGAAATAGCTTAGATTCCAAGCTATAGCTTGAAAAACAATATATAAATGGCTGAGTTTACGACCCCGGACGCTTAGCCTTCATGATGACAGGAAGTTCCCGTAATGAGTGCTGATGAACGCCCGACCGATGGTCAAACGGCGACCAGAGCCGTCACCTATGGGGAGGGTCTTTCGGGAACCAATCTCGAACGTGCCGGCGATCATAATCAGCGCGTCACCTTACAGGCCATCCGTGCCAACGGCCCTGTCACCCGTGCTGATCTGGCGGAAATTACCGGCCTTACGGCACCGGCCATTGCCAATATCACCCGCCGCCTGCTGAATGATGGCCTGATTCTCAAGGCCGGACGTTTGCTTGGCGGTCGCGGGCAACCGGCGACCAAGCTTGTGGTCAATCCGGATGGGGCCTTTTCCATCGGGTTGAATATTGACCGGGACCATATCACCATTGTCGCACTGGATTTCACCGGACAGGTACGCGCCCGCCAGAGCCGCGAAGTCCACTTCGCCATGCCCGAAGAAGTGGTGCAGTTCGTAGAAAGCGCCCTGACGCAAATCCGTGCCGATAAGGCTATCGATTTTGACCGCCTGATCGGTATGGGCATTGGTATGCCTGATGATCTCGGACGCGTGCGTTTGCCTAATCGTCCCGAAGCCTATGAAATCTGGTCGGGTATTGATGTTACCGAACTGTTCGGCCCGCTTGTGAATGTTCCTATTATTCAGGAAAACGACGCGGCGGCTTCTGCGATCGGTGAAATGCAGTTCGGTCATGGTCTGCAAACCCACAGCTTTATCTACACGCTGATCAGTGCAGGGCTTGGGGGCGGGCTTGTGATCAATGGACATTATTTCCGTGGCGCGGATGGGCGCAGCGGCGAAATCGGCTTCCTGCCGGTCATTATTTCGGATGAAACCGGCCCGCGGCAGGCAACGCTTCAGGACGCAGTGTCCCTTTCGGCGCTCTATAGCCGTCTGAATGCGGCGGGCATACCGGTGTCCACGCCACAGGATCTTGAGAACCTTTCGGCAGAAGGCCTTAAGGTAGTTGATCAGTGGATATCGGACGCTGCATCGTACCTCAGCACACCCTTCCTGACCCTGAGTTGCGCGATCAACCCCGAAGCCCACTATATCGGCGGGCGTGTTCCGGCGGCGTTTCTGGAGAAGCTGTGCGCCAGCCTGAATGGCGCCTATGGTGCCTGCGATACCCGCATTCCGAAAATCGCCGAGGTAAAGCGTGCGGCACTGGCTGTGGACGCGGCGGCGCGTGGCGCGGGCATATTGCCCTTCAATGAACGCTTCCTTCCGACGCGCGAAGCCCTGATGAAGACGGCTTAAATAAACTGCGCATCCCTCAGAAGCGGTTAGCCCTTTTGAGAAATGCGCAGTGCGTGCCCCCTACTGCATCAGCACAATATTGATGTAAAACGGCGGCTGGGTGTCGTCGAACTTGTTATTGATAAAGATCGTGTCGAAATCACCCGTGATCTTCAGGTCTTTCAGGTCGATATCGTAACGCACCCACTGCCCTTTTTTGCCCTTGAGGGTAGCCTCCGCGCCATAATCCTTTTCGCCCAGCCGCGCGCTTAGCTTAACTTCCTGACGGCCCTTATCGCCGCCATGAACCAATATGGTCAGGGTCTTGTACTCATCGGCCTTGAGGGGCGTACCGGTCTGGAAAGTCAAAGCATTCCACGGTTCCATAGTCAGCCGGATCGGTTTTTGCCCGTCAAAATCGACAATTTCATGCTTGGTCCAGCCTCCGATCCACCAGCCCGGCTTGATGCCATCAACATAGATCAGCGGTTGCCTGGCCTGCGCCGCGGCTTTGCTGAGCGGCACCACAGTGCCCAACGCTGCCGCTCCGGCAATCAGGTAACGCCGGTTCATATCTCCTGTTTTCATAGTCCTCACTCCCCTTGTTAATGCCGGTCTATTTTGACCGGTCATGAAAGTCCCTATGGCCGATCCAGCCAGTCACACACCGGCCGCCTCAGATTATGCTGCACCTGAGGCCCGCGCGTACCGAAGGCCATATAGGCGGCCTTTTTACCATAAACCGGCCAGATAATCTTCCTGTCTGTGATATCAGGCTGACCGCTGCGGGCAAAGGCCACCCAATGATCCCTCAGAGGGGGCCAGACGCTCTCAGTGCGTGGCGCATCAAACACAAAAGGCAGTTCAGAACCGTGGCGCACAGGCCCCGCCTCGTCCGGTCGATGCACCTCAAGCTGATAAAGATAGGTCGGTGCCGTGTGATGCCGCGCCACCCAGATTGCCGGACAACGGAAATTGACATCCGTAGATATGGCCAGCCCCGCCAGCCCATAAAGCGGATCGTATTTTTTGCCGAACCATCCTTTTATCCCATAGAATTTCAGCGCTTTTTCAGCCTGATCGCCATAGGCCGCCCTGACCATAGCCCGCCACTCAGGGATAACCGTATTCTCCCCGCCGAATTCACGGGCCGACACGCCGATAATCAGCGGCACCTGCGCCTGCTGGCCTTTTCGGAAAACGGTTTCAGGTGCTTCGGGCAACATCTTCCCGTCAACAACCGCCTGAAGCCAGATAAAGCTTTTGTCCAAAATGGGGGGATCAAGCTTATCCGCAGCGGTTTGCAGACTGCGGGCATCGGCCTTACGCAAATCCGACAGTGCCGCCGCACTATCCGAAGGGTGCGCGCTGTATGCGTCGGCAAGCGCCGCGCCCATAGCTTCATTTTCGCTCAGGCTACGTGCGGGCAAGCCGAACTGCGGCATTCCCGACTGCATTATGGCCTTATGGAACAGGCCCCTCGCCCGTGGCGATGCCATAAGCAGTCCAACATCCTGAGAACCGGCACTATGTCCAAACAGGGTCACATTGTTCGCATCACCACCAAAGGCCGCGATATTATCCCGTACCCATTCAAGGGCCGCGATCTGATCCATCAGGGCATAGTTCCCCGAAGCGCCGCCCTGTTCCGCACTAAGGGCCGGATGCGACAGAAACCCGAAAACGCCCAGACGATACTGAATGCTCACCAGCACGACACCCGTTTCGGGAATGGCCGAATATATCTGCCCCGTACCGACCCCTGCTCGATTGGCACCGCCATGAATATAGACCATCACCGGCAGAGGCGTTTGCGGCGTCAGGTCTGGTGAGGCGACCTCAAGATAAAGACAGTCTTCGGCACTTTGCTGCGCGTCCTTATCATTCCAGCCGTAAGAGGCCTGAAGGCAGGCCGGTGCGCTGTCGTATGATTGGCGCACACCATCCCAGCCCTGCGGAGGTTTCGGAGCCTGCCAGCGCAGTTCACCGACCGGAGGGGCAGCAAAGGGAATAGCTTTGAAAATATGGACGCCGTTATCGCGGGTCTGCCCTTCGATGGCCCCTTGCGTAACGGTTACGCGCGGCGTTTCAGCCGCCGCGATCAAGGGCGACAGCGTAAGGAATAATCCTGTAAGCAAGCCCCGCATACCGCGCCCCTATTGGTTTTGCGCCCAGAGATAGGCTGCGCCCCTGACACCCGATGAGTCGCCCCACTGCGCCGGTACCAGCCGCGCTTCCCATGCATCGGAAAACACATAGGGCCTGATGATATCCGGCAGACGCTGATAGATTTCCGGCACATTGCTCAGGCCACCGCCAAAGACAAAAACTTCGGGATCCAGCACATTGACCAGCGCCGCCAGTCCGCGCCCCAGTCGCCCCAGAAGACGATCGAATGCCGCCTGCGCCTCAGGGTCACCGGCGCGCATGGCGTCGATAATCTCTTCCCCCTTAAGGTCACGACCGGACACCTCGCGGAAATCGCGGGCAAAACCGGAACCGGATACCCACTCTTCCATCGTGCCATAGAGACCTGACCAGCTTCGCGGGCCGGGCACTTCTTCGGGGCTAGGCCAGGGCAAGGGCATGTGGCCCCACTCGCCGCTGATGCCATTGGCACCTTCGACCAGACGCCCATTGACCACCAAACCGCCACCGCAACCGGTGCCGATGATTATGGCAAATACATTTTGTGCATCTCTGGCGGCACCGTCCACGGCCTCGCTTAAGGCCAGACAGTTGGCGTCATTGGCCAGACGTACCGGACGCCCAAGGGTCGCCTCAAGGTCTTCGCGGAATTTACGTCCGTTGAGATACTGGGAATTGGCATTGCGCATCAGGCCGGTGCGCGGCGAGACTGAACCTGGCGAGCCTATGCCCACACTGCCGGTTACATCTTTTAGTGAAACGTCTGTCGCTCTGGCTTCCTGTTCTACCGCCTCAACAAGCGTGCGAACCACAACCAAAGCTTCGTCATAATTGTGGGGTCGGCTCCCGCTTACGCGACAGGAACCTCCCGTCACGAGAAAGGGCGGCGGCTTCGATCTTCGTGCCGCCAAAATCAACGCCTAAATAGAGCATTTCACATCCTGAGCGCGGGGTTTTAGGCGTTAGTCTGAAAAGCACTGAGTAGGCATCCCCGCCCCCGCAGCAGGGATGCCTTCCTTAGTCTTTTTTAGTGTCCTGACGACACGCCTTCTTCGATGGCATGGGTCGGGGCCTTAGGCGCCGCGAACGCAAACCACAGAACATAGACGTAGCACAGCAGAGGGGCGATGAAGCCGAACGAACGGCTACCGGTATGATCGGTGATAAAACCGAAGATGAGCGGCAGAACGGCACCACCGACGATAGCAAACACCAGAAGACCTGAGGTTGCAGAGGTCGGCGCTGTCGAACGTTCCAGCGTCAGCGTGAAGATGGTCGGGAACATGATCGAGTTGAAGAAGCCGATCAGAACCGCCGCTGCCCCCGGAATAATACCGGTGGTCAGAGGCAGGTTAACCCCAAGCAGGTTTACCGTAGAATTCAAGTCTTCGGGCACAAGGCTGTTGGTGCCGATAACCACAGCCGACAGCGCAATTGCACCAACAGCAAAGATACCCAGCATTACGTAGCCCTTGACGAATTTCAGCATGGCTGAACCGAAGAAGCGACCGATCATGGCAAACAGCATGTAGAAGGTGATCAGCTTACCGGCATCCTGAGCGCCAACAGCCAGAACGTTCTTTTGCTCAAGGAACAACAACAGGTTCAGAGAGATAGCGACTTCGGCACCGACGTAAAGGAAGATACCGATAGCACCGAGGTTAGCCCATTTGGAGCCCAGAGCAGAAAAAGGCGATACAAGCGTGCCCATCTTTGGGCCAGCGTCGGTAATGCGCTGACGGATCAGCCAGATCGCACCGATGAAGATGGTCAGGGCCACAGCGATCAGCAGGTAAACATTGTTCACGAAGCTGAAGGTTTCCTGACGCAGGGCCTCAGTGACCACAACGCCTTCCTGATAGATATCGCCTTTCAGGAGGAACACAGCACCGAAGTACATTCCACAGGCCGCACCCAGCGAGTTAAAGGCCTGAGACAGGTTCAGACGGAAGTGCGAGTCCTTGGCGTTGCCCAGCGAGGCAATCAGCGGATTGGCCGCAACCTGAAGCAGGGTAACACCCGAAGCCATGGTGAACAGGGCCACAAGGAAGACCGGATAATACTGCACCTTGGTGGCGACAATCGCCAGCAAACAGCCGGCTACGATGCCGCTAAGGCCCAGAATGATCGATTTGGCATAGCCGAATTTCGAAAGGAACGCTGCCGACGGGAACGAAGCCACCCCATAGGCAATAAAGAAGGCAAAACCGGTCAGGTTGGCTTCGAGGTTGTTGAGCGTGAATACAGTCTTCATCGCCTTCAAAAGCGGATCGAGAAGATTGGTAACAAAGGCCCAGATAAAGAAGAGTGCGGTGACGTATATCACAGCCAGCACTAGGCCGCTGCCGCCACTCTTTGCGGTGCTTGAAGGTTCAGACATGTACCCTACCTGTAAGTTATGAGGTGACTAAGAGGTTATCTTTAGGCCCGCACCGATTAAATAAATCAAATTTCAAAAAACGCGTTTTGCCACATTTTTGCAATCGAAAAATCAATCGAACGGGATTTTTTTGCATTTGCGAGTCAAACCTAGCACAAAGCATTTGTTTTGTCTGACAAAATTGCACCCTCAATATTCACAGAAATGACAGCGATGTCATCAATTTTCTGCAAAGGGCAAAATATCTTGTTGAGGGCCGAGGCGTAAGCGTCCCGTCCTTAAGGGGGACCGAATCAGGTGCGGTTACGGCGCCAGCGCTCGACCAGCGCCCGTGCGCCAATCACTACCCCCAGCCACAGAACGGCAATGGCGAAGATCAGCAAGCCGACTTTCCAGTCGCCGCCCTCAGAAAGATGGGTCAGGGACGATCCGAACAAGGCCACCAGAATGTTCTTGGGAATAACCCCCAGCGTACAGCCCGCCAGAAAGGCCCAGAACGAGGCGTGCGAAACGCCAAAGGCCATATTCACAACGATAAACGGTGCCGAAGGAACATTGCGGATGATAAATGACGCCATAAAGGCATTCTTGCCAATATAGGCCGACAGGCGGTTAAGGCTGCTGCCGCCGATTTTCTGAAGTGTTTCCGCACCGATAATGCGGCCCATATAAAAGGTCACGGCTGCGGAAACTATGGTGGCGATCCAGCTGTAGAAAAAGCCAAGCCAGGGCCCGAACGCCACCACACAGGCGGCAATCAGCACAAACTGCGGCACGCCGATAAATGCGGATACGGTGAAGACCAGAATGACAATAAACACCGCCAGAGGCGACTGACGATATTCCGCCATCCAGTGTTCAAGCGCATGCGTGGCTTCGATACCCCAATCTGTACGCCCGATAAGGAAGACAAGTCCCACCAGAGCAAACAGGGCCAAAGTCACCCACACCGCCCGCACAGCCTTTGCATCCAAAGTCGTGACAAAGGTGCTTAGGCGCTTCCACAAAGGTTCAGAAGGTTGCGTCATAGTGGCCTTGTGCGGCAGGTGCGCTCAGAAATCAAGATGACATATGGTCCTGCAAACCGGTTTAGACGCAAACTTGATGCAATGGTAACTAATGCCGCAAATATTGGTGCGGATCAAAAGCGGCTTGCGTGCCACACCCGCGACCATAGGCGGCTCTTAATGAGAAAATGTCGCAAAATCGACCGGCCATGTCTGGACAAACCGGCATGTGCGCGTAAAGAGAGTGCCAGTTTCAATAGTCGTCATTCAAAAAGCCATCACCATGACCTTTTCAGAATCCGCCACGCTCAAGCGCGTAAAGCCCTCCCCCACCCTCGCCGTAACGGCTAAGGCCCGTGAACTGGCCCGTGAAGGGAAGAAAGTCATTTCGCTCGGGGCCGGTGAACCTGACTTCGATACGCCGGAAAACATCTGTAATGCGGCTATCGATGCCATTAAGCGCGGTGAAACCCGTTATACCGACGTGGACGGTATTCCTGAACTGAAGGCGGCTATCGTCGAAAAGTTCAAGCGTGAAAACGGCCTGACCTACAAGACCACGCAGGTATCCGTATCTCCTGGCGGCAAGCCGGTGATCTATAATGCTATGATGGCGTCGCTCAACGAAGGCGACGAAGTCATTATCCCTGCGCCTTACTGGGTTTCCTATCCGGATATGGTGTTGCTGGCTGGCGGCACGCCGGTCATCGCCGTTGGTGAACTTGAGACCGGTTTCAAGCTGAAGCCTGAAACCCTTGAGGCGGCGATTACGCCTAAAACCAAGTGGCTGATCCTCAATTCACCGTCGAACCCGACCGGTGCCGTTTACACCGCCGATGAGCTTAAGGCGCTCGGTGAAGTTCTGAAGCGTCATCCGCAAGTTTGGATCCTGACCGACGATATGTATGAGCACCTGCTCTATGACGGTTTTGAATACACCACCATTGCTCAGGTCGTGCCGGAGCTTTATGACCGCACCCTGACCATGAACGGCGTTTCCAAGGCCTATTCGATGACCGGCTGGCGCATCGGTTATGCGGCCGGGCCTGAGCCTTTGATCAAGGCCATGTCCAAGATCATCTCGCAATCAACCTCTAACCCCTGCTCGATCGCGCAATGGGCCGCTGTCGAAGCCCTGAACGGGCCGCAGGATTTCATCCCCGAACGCGCCGCCGTGTTCCAGAAGCGCCGCGATCTGGTGGTCGCCGGTCTGAACGCTGCCGAAGGCATCTTCTGCCCGAAGCCTGAAGGTGCCTTCTATGTGTACCCTTCGATTCAGGGCCTGCTGGGCAAGACCGCGCCTTCGGGCAAGGTCATTGAAACGGACGAAGATTTTGCGGCTGAACTGCTGCAAACAGAAACCGTTGCTGTGGTTCATGGTGCAGCCTTTGGTCTGTCTCCTTTCTTCCGCATTTCTTACGCTACGTCCGAAGCAGTGCTGACCGAAGCTGTTGAGCGCATCCAGCGCTTTGCTGCCAGCCTGAAGTAATCCTGATTAGCGCTTCAAAAAACAAGGCCGCCAAGAATGGTTGAGATATGGCTCTTATCGCCCTCATGCCTTCTGGTGGCCTTTTTTGTGGCCGCAGGTCTGGCAATGGCTCTGACGCCGCTGATCATTAAGGGCGGCCCCATTGATATGCCCCGCGCACGCGGGTCACACCCAAACCCTACCCCAACCAGCGGCGGGCTTTCGGTTATGGCCGCTATCGGCCTGACGCTTACGGGTTTGCTTTTGCTGGTGCGCCCCTTTCCGGTGAGCGATCCTCTTCATTCAGGACTGTATCTACTGGCCTTTGCCAGCCTGATGGGGCTGTCGGGTGCGGTTGATGATGTGATGGATCTGCCCGCCAGAGCCCGCCTCCTGTTTCAGGCGGTCGTCTGTATTTGCTTTGCCTGTTTGTTCCCCGTCACCAACCTGACCTTTGGCGATGGCCTGACGCTTGAATTACCCACTATTGCCGGTGTGGCCGGTACAACCGCCTGGCTGATACTTGGGATCAATGCCATCAACTTCATGGATGGCTCGAACGGACTGGCGATCGGCACGCAGATCATCGCCCTTCTGGCCTTTGCGTTCCTGATCGTATTTCTTGGCCCTACCTCGGCATCAGGGATGATGCTGGGGGGCGTTCTGCTGATACTGGTGGCGGCTGCCGGCGGGTTTTTCGGTCTGCTGCCCTTCAACCTTCCGCTCGGTCGGGTGTTTCAGGGGGATGCAGGCTCCCTGTTTGGCGGGGCCTTGATTACCGGCACCACCGTCATACTCAAAAACCATGAAATCGGCTCTGTCTGGCTGGGGGGATTTCTGCTGGCACCGCTGCTGGTGGATGTTGTCCTGACGCTTATCCTGCGTCTGCGGCAAGGTAAGGACCTGTTCACCCCGCACAAGGACCACCTCTATCAGCAATGGCTGATGAAAATGGACCCCAGTCACCTGCGTCTGTCGCTGATTGTCTGGATACTGTGCGGCTTTTCAAGTCTGGTCGGTGTGTCCGCACGCCTTATTGATCACCACAACGGCAGCGATATTCGCTTTGCCCTGCTTGTCTGCGTCATCACCCTCTACAGTCTGGGGTGGTTATTAGTGCGCCGACACCTTAGTCGGCTTCCGGATCGCTGATTTTCTGGCGGTTAGATTTGACCGTTGACCGAATAGACTTGGCAACCAGACGCCGCTTCACCGCCCCATAGGTTGGTTTGGTCTTTATGCGTGGCGGTGGCGGCGGTGCCGCTGCCTTTTGCACAAGCCCCACAAAGCGTTCACGGGCCTCTTTGCGGTTCATATCCTGCGTCCGGTGGGTCTGCACTAACAGCACCAGCACGCCTTCCTGAGTGACCCGCCGCCCCCCAATCGCAATCAGGCGCGTCTTAACCTCATAGGGTATGGTCAGGTTTTCCCAGATCGAGAACCTCAGTTCCACAGCCGTGGACACCTTATTGACATTCTGTCCACCCGCGCCGGACGCACGGACAAAGCTTTCGCTCAGTTCGGCTTCATCGACAGATATTTTGGGCGTTATGAAAATCATACGGCGTCCCATAACAGAAAAACGCCCGATCCGCAGGGCAAATCGGGCGCTTTCAGGCAGTCATATGATTTGGGCTAAGACCGTGTGGCCTCAGGCATCAAGTGTGGCCTTGATCATCCATAGGTGCTTTTCGTGCGCCGTCAGACGCTGCGTCGCCAGATCAGCCGTCGACACATCGCCAGCTTCTTCGGCTATCTCGACCAGACTTTTGAGCGTGGCAATGACGGTTTCATGGCCACTTTTGAGATCCTGAAGGAAATCCTGAGCGCTGCCGGTCGGGTCACCGTCCTTGATTGAGGTCAGATTACCCAGCGCACCGGCCCCCTGAGGCGCAATCGCCCCAAGCGCGCGAATACGCTCGGCAATATCGTCTACGGACGTCCAGATTTCGTTATATTGCTCTTCGAACAACAGGTGGAGGCTGCGAAAGCTCGGGCCGCGCACATTCCAGTGATAACCATGTGTCTTCTGATACAGGGTGAAGGTATCAGCCAGAACCTTGGACAATTCGTGGGCAACTTTTTTGTCGCTATCAACAGCGGCGGCAGCGGACTTGGACATGTGCTTAATCTCCTGAAAAGCTTGCTGTAACCTATATGAGCAGGCCTCCGTAAAGATGCAATATCATAATCCCTAATCCTGAGTATCAGGGTATGGACACACAGGCCAAACCGTTCACGAATTTGATTGGCGATACATTATGTGATGGTTTTTTTACCATCAACTATTGCAATCACGGTCACAGGGTATATTTTAACACCACCTTATGCTCACTTTTAGCATAAGTGGATGGAAAAGGTAAACCGGAACCATCCCTACGGCCAAATGGAGACGCCGACATGTTGCAAACGCTTAACCCCGAACGCGATGCGGTCAAGCAATCGATCCGTTCACTGGCATTTACGCCGGATGTTGAACGGGCGACCGAGGCCATCTACGAACGCTTGAAAGGCAAGATCTCCCCGATCGAATGGCAGCTTCAGGCACCGCTAATTGCTGAAATCAACCGCCTCAAGCGTGAAATGAACGCTGTGGTACTGGCGCACAACTACATGACCCCTGACATCTTTCATGGTGTGGGTGACTATGTGGGCGACAGTCTGGGACTGGCGCGCGAAGCCGCCAAGTCCAAGGCATCGATCATCATTCAGGGCGGCGTGCACTTCATGGCCGAGACCTCGAAGATTCTGGCCCCTGAAAAGACCATTCTTATCCCTGATACGCGCGCGGGCTGTTCGCTGGCTTCAAGCCTGACGGGTGAGCAACTGCGCCAGATCAAGGCCCGTTACCCCGGTCTGCCGGTCGTAAGCTATGTCAACACTACCGCCGATGTTAAGGCGGAAACCGACATCTGCTGCACCTCGGCCAATGCCGTTCAGGTCGTTGAACACATTGCCCGCGAATGGGGCGTGGATCGCGTCATCATGTGCCCCGATGAGTTTCTGGCGCGCAATGTCGCCCGTCAGACCCATATCGGCATCATCGCCTACAAAGGCGCGTGCGAAGTGCATGAACGCTTCACCGCCGATGATATTGCCGATGTGCGCAAAGCTCACCCCGATGCCGTGGTGCTTGGCCACCCCGAATGCCCGCCTGAGGTTATCGCGGCCTGTGATTTCACCGGCTCCACCACCGCCATGGCCGATTATGTCACCGACAACAAGCCAAAGCAGGTGGTGCTGATCACCGAATGTTCGATGGCCGATAATATCACGGCTGACGCTGGCCCTGACGTAGAGTTCCTGCGTCCGTGCAACCTGTGCCCGCACATGAAGCGCATCACCCTTGAGGGTATCTATAACTCACTGGTGACCGGTACATACGAAGTCACGGTTGAAACCGATATTATCGACAAGGCTCGCGCCTCGGTGCAACGCATGATCGATATGCCGCCACTTAAGGTGCCCGCCCGCTATGATATGATTAAGGCGCGCCACCACGTGGATGTGGAACTGATTTCATGACCGACGACAAATTTTTGAGTGTCGATGTCAGTCCTGAAATTATTAAGATCACCGTGTCAGATCCATCGCTGATGGATAGCGCCTACTATGAAGTGAAAAGCATAAACAGCTTCAAAAGCTATTCGGATGTAATCCACAATACGTTGCTCATAAATCGCCATGACACTTTCATCACAATAGAACCACGCCCTGACACAGTGAGTTTGTTATGGCACGCCAGCCTGATATCTTTCATGGATCTCGTCGAAAGATTTCCTGTTGGAAAAAAGGAACCTCTCACCACAAAAGAACTGAGAAATTGTGTGTCGATGATTTCTTTCCGCGTTCATACCACCTTTGAGCATATGCAGTTTTTGCACGATGATCGCTGAACCTTCCTTTTTGCTTAGGGGGAAGATACTTTAACTGGAGGCCCGATGGCCGTTAACATCTATATCCATAACGGCCCATTGGTAATCGGCGCAGGGCTTGCCGGTTTGTCCGTGGCGCTAAATACCGCCCCGCATGAGACGCTTGTGCTGGCTCCTGTGGCACTGGGCGTGGCCTGTTCGTCGGCATGGGCGCAAGGCGGTATCGCCGCCGCCCTGTCCCCCGAAGACAGCCCCGAAGCCCACGCCACCGACACCATCAATGCCGGTGCCGGTCTGGTAGATGAAAAGGCTGCCCGTCTGCTGACAAAGCTGGGGCCGGACACGGTGCGCCGTCTGAATGACCTTGGGGCACCGTTCGATCATAATCCTGACGGCAGCTATGTGCTGAACCGCGAAGCCGCGCATGGTCTGGCGCGCGTAGCCCGTGTCGGCGGCGATCTGGCCGGTAAGGCGATCCTTCAAGCGGTAACCGCCAAGGTTCTGGCGTCCGCGCATATCACCGTGTGGGAAGGCGCTGTTGCCTATGGCCTGATCCGTTCTGACGAAGATACGGTTATCGGTGCGGTGGTCGAACACGAAGGCCGGATCATTCATGTCTATGCTTCGGCCGTAGTTCTGGCGACCGGCGGCGCAGGCGGGCTTTATGCCATTACCACGACCCCTGCCAAGTTGCTTGGCGAAGGCATGGCCATGGCGGCACTGGCCGGTGCACAGATTGCTGACCCTGAGTTTGTACAGTTCCACCCTACGGCCCTGAAACATGGCGATCCCTCCCCTCTGGCGACTGAGGCCCTCAGGGGCGAAGGGGCTGTGCTGGTCACCAAGGGCGGCGTGCGTTTTGCCTTTGATGACCATCCTGATGGTGAACTGGCGCCACGTGATATTGTGGCCCGCGCTGTATTTCGTGCCGATACCGAACTAGGCGGTGCCTTCCTTGATGCCACCAAGGCCATTGGCGAGCACTTCCCGCATGAGTTCCCTACCGTCTTTGCCGCCTGTATGGCCGCAGGCATTGACCCGCGTGTGGAACCTATTCCGGTCGTCCCCGCTACCCATTATCATATGGGCGGCGTGGCCACTGATCTTGAGGGGCACACCTCATTGAAAAACCTGTATGCGGTCGGCGAATGTGCCTCGACCGGCGTACACGGTGCCAATCGACTGGCCTCCAATTCACTGCTTGAGGCGGCCGTATTCGGGGAACGCGTAGGCAAGACGGTCAGTGACAGCCTAAGCCAGACGGCACCTGATCCGGCAACCGCGATAGTACCTGAGCTGCCGCCACAACTGCCGCCTGAGGCGCTTCTGGCACTGCGTCAGGCCATGAGCCGTCACGCAGGCGTCATCCGCGACGAAGCCGGCCTGAAAGCACTTTTGGCGACAATTCAGGAACTTGAGGCCCGCTATGGCCCTGCCCTGCCGCTGATTGCCGCCCGCCTGATCGCCGAATGTGCCTTGCAAAGACATGAGAGTCGGGGTTCTCATTACCGTAAGGATTACCCCTATACGGCGGACAAACCTGAGCGCAGCTTTGTTCGCCTCAAAGAGGGTCGCATTGAGGAAAGGGAGTCTGCCTGATGTATATTACCGGTTTGCCTGACATTCTTCTTGAACCGATTATCCGCGACGCCCTGCGCGAAGACCTTGGCCGTGCAGGCGATGTTACGGCGGCTGCCGTTATTGCGCCCAAGGCCCGTTTTCAGGCTGAGTTCCGTTCACGCGCCGCCGGTGTCAGCGCCGGTATAGACTGTGCGCGTCTGGCCCTGAGCCTCATGGACCCGCAAATCCGTTTCGAGATCGTCAAGCCCGACGCCAGTCAGGTCAAGGCCGGTGACGTTATCGCCCGTGTCGAAGGCAATGCCCGCGCTATTCTGGCGGCTGAGCGGGTGGCGCTTAATCTGCTGTCGCACCTGAGTGGCGTGGCCACCCTGACGCAGACCTATGTCGCTGCAGTAGACGGTCTGACGGCCAAGATCGCCTGTACGCGTAAGACCCTGCCCCTTCTTCGGGCTGTGCAAAAACACGCCGTGCGTTGTGGCGGTGGCTTCAACCACCGTTATGGTTTGGACGACGCCATCCTCATCAAGGACAACCACATCGCCATCTGTGGCGGTGTGACTCAGGCGCTTGAAAAGGCCAAGGCGGCGGCTTCGCATACCATGAAAATCGAGCTTGAGGTCGATTCCCTCGATCAGCTTCGTGCCGCCCTGCCCTATGGGCCGGATGTGCTTCTGCTGGATAATTTCGGCCTTGCCGATCTGTCTGAGGCGGTAAAAATCGCCAAGGGCAAGGCCGTACTTGAGGCATCCGGCGGAGTTAATCTTGAGACCGTGCGCGCGATTGCCGAAACCGGCGTCGATGTCATCTCCGTTGGTGCACTGACCCATTCGGTCAATGTGTTCGACATCGGTCTGGATGCCGTCTGAGCGGATATAAGGCAGGGCCTCAGGCCCTGCGCCACCGGTTATCTCTGTAGATGATTCTTTCCCGCGACAAACGGCAGGCGTGCAATACGCTCGCTCAATGGCTTGTCGATCAGGGCATCAAACAGGGCCGCGAATATTATCGCGCCGACAAAAACACCCCACCACAATAGCCACTGCATCGGCTCACTGAGGCTGAAGCGTCCTGAGATAACCTCAGCCACACCAAAACCGGCCATACCGACAAACGAGTGCGTCAGAAAAAGCGACAATGACATGCGCCCCATGCGTCGCGTCAGGGCGTTTTCATGGAATGTCACCCCCGCAGACAGCACAATGCTAATGCCCAGCAGCCCCAGAATGACATTATCGAGCCAAATCTCACGCGGATAACCCGACAATATGACCACAAGCGCGATAATCACCATTATCAGGCCCGCATAGCTTCGACGGTTAATGGTGAAACCTGCACTCAATCGCTCAAGCAGGCTGCCGATAATGAAAATCGGGATACCGCGCAACAGTCCCCAACGGAAAGACAGGTCAACCAGACTGCTGCCCGCCCACATCAAGGCCAGCGTATTTCCAACCACCAGAACCGCAATCAGCATCAGCGCCCACTGCCACCAGCGGCACTTATATACCTTCGCGGCATAGAGACTGAACAGCGCGTAACAGACTACCAGCACAGACAGGGTCCATGTCGGCACATTCCAGGCTTCGGTTGAGGTCACACCCCACGCATAGACCAGAAACAACTGATAGATAAACAGATCAGCTTCGCTGTGATCCGGCGGTATGCCTATGGCCGTAGCCGCAACCACCAGCCCGAGCATGGCAAACAGCATAATCGCATGTGAGGGCCAGAACCGCGCCACCCGCTTGATGACAAAATTCACGCGGCTGATGCGCCCGTCAAAGAGGCGCTTGCCATAGGCACGGCTCAGGATAAATCCCGACAGCAGCAGGAAAAAGTCTGTCGCCAGCCACCCCTGACTGAATACCGGATACATGTCCGCCAGCGGCGTCGGGGCGCGTACACCAAAATGAAACAGCAGGATAAACGCCGCTGCCAGAAAGCGCAGCACATCCAGACTGGCACCACCGGCGCGTGGCGACAAATTAGCGGCGTGTTTTTTCATAATCATAGCAGTCACTATAAACTTCGCCGGTTAAAATTCTTTCCTTTGCGTGTGAGCGATCTCGCCTCTGGCTCAGGCGGCCGCTTTAATGAACTCCATTCACCGCATTGATAAACCGCGCCCCGAAGCTCATATTAGATCGCATGCAATCCAATCGCTCCGACCTTGCTGATTTCAGCCATTTTCTGGCCATAGCCAGACATCGCAATTTCCGTAAGGCGGCTCTGGCGCAGGGGGTTACGGCCTCTGCCCTTAGTCACTCGCTCAAAGGGCTTGAGGCGCGGCTAGGCGTAAGGCTGGTGAACCGCACCAACCGAAGCGTTACCCTTACGGCTGCGGGCGAGGATATGTTTGCGGCGCTTTCAGGGCCGTTCGATGCCATTGCCGTCGCCGTAGAGTCTCTCAATCGCTTCAGGCAGGCACCGACCGGTCGTATTCGCCTGAATGTTATGGAAGATGCCAGCACACTTTTGCTCGCGCCGACCCTGCCGGTGTTTGTTGAACGCTATCCCGATATTGAAATCGATGTCAGCGTAACGAACCAGATGGTGGATGTTATCGGCAGCGGATTTGATGCCGGTATCCGTTACGGGGGAACTGTTCCTGACGATCTGGTGGCCCGAAGATTATCAGCGGATATTCGCTGGGTACTGGTCGCGTCGCCGGATTATCTCGATAAGTTCGGCACACCTGAAACGCCCGTTGATCTGATGAAGCATCGTTGCCTCAGGGTGCGGCTTGGTAATGACACCATCTATCACTGGGAAATGGAAAAACGCGATCAGGCAGTGGCGATTGATGTGCCGGGGCCGCTGACAATCGACAATACCGAATTTGCCCTTGATCTGGCGACGCGTGGGGTAGCGCTGGCCTATGTGCCGGAACCGCGCGTACGCACATTGGTGCAGCAAGGTGCACTGGTGCATGTGTTGGATGACTGGGCCCCTATGGGGGAAGGGTTTCACATGTACTATTCCGGTCGTAATCTGGTTCCTACTGGCCTGCGCCTGTTGATCGACCTCATCAGAGAACTGAAACCACTGGGCCTTTAGCCCAAATGATGAGCAATACTCATCGCGCCATCAAGCTGCAGCCGGATTTTCGCTGTGGCGGATGTGACCTATCCTGTTGCTTCTGAAAGCGGGCATTCACGCCTGCGCTTCAGCAAGGATCAGGCATTGATGACCCCACAGAAAAACTCCCGCCGCACCCTTCTCAAACTCGCCGGTGCCAGCGCCATAGCCCTGTCTTCGGCAGCGCTTGCGCCAGCCTCTGCCAGTGCTCAGGATATGTCTGACGGAGCCGATAATTTCTACAGAAGCGACCAAGTGACCGTTCAGCGCGTCAGCTTCCAAAACCAGTACGGCATGGAGGTCGTCGGCCATCTGTTCAAACCTAACGGGCTGGACGAAAGCCTAAAGACTGCGGCGATCATTGTCGGGCACCCCATGGGGGCGGTTAAGGAACAAAGCGCCGATCTCTATGCAACCAAAATGGCCGAGATGGGATTTGTCACCCTTTCGATTGACCTTTCGTTCTGGGGCGAAAGTGAAGGCAAGGTACGCAATCTGGTGGCACCGGAAATCTATGCCGAGGATTTTAATGCCGCGGTTGATTATCTGGGGACGCGGCCATTTATCGATCGTGAACGGATCGGAGTCATTGGTATCTGCGGCAGCGGCAGTTTTGCCATCAGCGCAGCCAAGATTGATCCGCGTATCAAGGCTCTGGCGACCATCAGCATGTATGATATGGGCGCAGCCGCACGCAATGGCCTCAATAAATCGGTAACGCCGGAACAGCGTAGCGCCATTATCGCTACCGCATCTGAGCAACGCTATGTCGAATTTGAAGGCGGAGCCACGCAATATGGCTACGGCACGGTCAATCATCTGGATGAAAACACCCATCCGGTACAGCGTGAGTTCTTTGATTTTTACCGCACGCCACGCGGCGCCTTTACGCCTCAAGGGGCTACGGCTGAACTGACGACGCGCCCTACTCTGACCAGCATTGTGCGCTTCATGAACTACTATCCTTTCGAGGACATTCAGAGCATATCCCCGCGCCCGATGCTGTTCATCACAGGCTCCGAGGCACATTCGCGGGAATTCAGCGAAGATGCCTACAGACGCGCAAGCGAGCCTAAGGAACTGCTGATTATTCCGGGGGCCGGTCACGTTGACCTCTATGACCGCGTCAATCTCATTCCCTTCGACAGGCTGGGAGCCTTTTTCACGGGCCATCTGATCAACAACTGATTTGTGCCTGAAGACACGCCCTTTCCGCCCGCAATTATTCCGGCCTTACCGGCCTTATGACAGGTAGCTTTCATGTGTAAAATCTGTGGCGATAATACTCACGACACCGTTCAATTCCCCGAACGGCGGAAGTTGCTGGCCGGTGGAGCCGGACTTCTGGCGGCGGCACCGGCGTTTCTGGCATCTAACGCCGCAAAGGCACAGTCATCAGAAACAGTCGAAAACAACTCAGGCCCCTATACTACACGTGCATGGGCTGCACATTCCGAGGCATTGGAGTTTACGCCTTTAAACATCAGACGTCGCGCACTTGGGGCCAGTGACGTTCTGATTGACGTGCTTTATGCCGGCATATGTCACTCGGACATCCATGCCGTCAGGCAGGACTGGGGGCCAGCACGTTATCCGGTTGTCCCCGGACATGAAATCATCGGGCGCGTCACAGCCGTCGGCAATAATGTGACCAAGTTCAGGGTTGGCGACATTGCCGGAGTTGGCTGCATGGTGGATTCCTGCGGCAAATGCGAAAACTGCCTCGCCGACCGTGAACAGATCTGCCTAAATGGGACAACCTTCACCTATGGTGCACCGGATAAAATCTCTGGCGGTGTCACCTATGGTGGCTATTCGGAACAACTGGTTGTCACCGAAAAATTTGCCATCCGTATTCCGCCCGGCATGGAATTACAAAGCACGGCCCCGATCCTGTGTGCAGGCATTACAACCTTCTCTCCTTTGCGGCACTGGGACGTAAAACCCGGTCAGCGCGTCGGTGTGATCGGACTCGGTGGTCTGGGGCATATGGCGGTGAAGCTGGCGGCCGCGCAGCGGGCCGAAGTGACCATCTTCACAACCTCAGCCGGAAAAATTGCAGACGCCCATCGTCTGGAGGCAAAAGAAGCGATCCTGTGGGGCGACACCGAGGCAATGAAAAGACTTACGGGTACGCAGGATATTATCATCTCGACGGTACCGGAAAACTTTTCAATTCAACCTTTCATGAATGTTCTGCGCAACGACGGAACCCTGGTCAATGTCGGGGCGCTTGGGACGCTTAATCCTGATCTTAGCGGTATGATGCTGGCCTTTGGGCGCAAGAGTCTGGCCGGATCTATGATTGGTGGCATAGCCGAAACGCAGGAAGTCATCGACTATTGCTTTGCCCGAAATATCAAACCTGATGTCGAACTGATCCGCCCTGATCAGATCGGCAGGGCCTATGAGCGGGTTATGAACAAGGATGTTCGCTACCGGTTTGTCATCGACTTTGCTTCAGCAAAGACGGCGGCCTGAAAGTGTCCGCCCCACTCAAACTGAACCGTCGGCGGCTTTCTGTACTGGCCCTGACCACCTTTGTCTGGCCGTTTTCACGGAGCACCGTCATGGCGCAAAACACAACCGCTCAGCCCACTCAGATCATTCGCCGCGCCGGTTCCCAGCCATCGCAGAAAGGGTCAGAAGCCTTTTTCACCGGCACAGTGCGCCTTGATCCCTTGTTCCCTGTGCAGGAAGGGTCAAACCTGTCCGGTGCGCTGGTGACGTTTGAACCGGGTGCACGTACCGCCTGGCACAGCCATCCGATGGGGCAAAACCTGATCATCATCTCAGGCGTTGGCTGGACGCAGTGTGACGGCGAGCCGAAAAAAGAAATCCGCGCCGGTGATGTCGTCTCCTGCCCCTGCAATCGCCGTCACTGGCACGGGGCCACCGCCACTACCGCCATGAGCCATATTGCCGTTCAGGAACAAAAAGACGGCACGCCGGTAAGCTGGATGGAGAAGGTCTCCGACGAAGACTATCTCACGCCGGTGGAACCGGATTAACGCCTCTCTCTTAATACCTCGCTTAGGAATTACCCATGCTTGCGACCGTACTTCACGCCCCCGGAGATGTTCGTTTTGAACAGGTTCCCGACCCCAAAATACTGAAACCAACCGATGCCATTATCAAACTCTCGGCGACCTGCATCTGTGGCTCCGACCTCTGGCCCTATCGTGGCTTACAAAATCAGGATGGCCCTATGCACATGGGCCACGAATATTGCGGCGTCGTCGTAGAGGTCGGCTCAGAGGTTCGTACCGTCCGCCCGGGGCAGTTTGTCGTCGGGTCATTTTGCCTGTCGGACAATACCTGCCCGCATTGCCGTCACGGCTTTCAGTCCTCATGCGAACAGCGTGAATTCATGACCGGCGCACAGGCCCCCTATGCCCGCGTACCTTTGGCGGACGGCACTTTGGTGGCCACGGATGAAATGCCTTCAGACGATATGATCCCGCATCTGCTGGCGGTTTCCGATGTGCTGGGTACAGGCTGGTACGCCGCCGATGCCGCTGAGGTACGCGCTGGCTCAACGGTCACCGTTGTGGGTGATGGTGCCGTAGGCTTGATGGGCGTGCTTGCGGCCCATGAAATGGGTGCCGAACGCATTATTGTCATGAGCCGTCACGAAACGCGGCAAAAACTGGCGCTGGCTTTCGGTGCCACTGACATCGTTTCCGAACGTGGCGAAGAAGGTATCGCCCGCATCAAAGAGCTTACGCACGGTGTCGGAACCGATGCGGTTCTGGAATGCGTCGGCACGCTTGAGTCGATGACACAGGCTATGCAGTCCTGTCGTCCGGGCGGGTCAATCGG
Organism: Asticcacaulis sp.; assembly: GCA_047605545.1. Lineage (GTDB taxonomy): Bacteria > Pseudomonadota > Alphaproteobacteria > Caulobacterales > Caulobacteraceae > Asticcacaulis. The sequence continues at coordinate 55,819 of JASGFL010000012.1, forward strand.
CTATGTGGGCGTGCCCCACGGTGTCACTTTTGACGGGCAGCAACTGTTCTTTTCGCAACGCCGTATGCTGGGCGGGCCTGCGCCGGTTCGTCGCTTCCTGCCTGATCTGATCAACCGCGTTCTTAACGGCAAGATCGAACCGGGCAAGGTGTTCGATCTTGAACTGCCGATCGCGCAGGTTGCCGAAGGTTATAAGGCCATGGATGAGCGGCGGGCGATCAAAACCCTGCTTCGCCTGTAGAGGGTTAGAATGAGCCTTATCCGCAACGGGTAAGGCTCATCACGTGCCGCGATAACGCAGCACCTCAGCGACCGCAGACAGGGCCGAAGAATGTCGGCGGCTGGGGTAATAGAGGTGATAGCCTGAAAACGGCTCACACCAGTCCTCAAGCACACTCACCAGACGGCCGCTTTTTATGTGTGCCCTGACGGCTTCCTCAGGCACATAGGCCAGCCCCAGCCCATCCAGCGCCGATTGAACCCGCAGCCCCAGATGATTGTAAACCAGCTGCCCCTCGACCCGCACCTTTACCTCATGTCCGTCCTTTTCAAATTCCCACGGGAACAGGCCGCCATAGGTCGGCAGACGCATATTAATACAGTTATGCCCCGTCAGATCCTGAGGCAGCACCGGCCTGTCATGATGCTTGAAATAGTCAGGTGAACCGACAACCGCTACACGCATATCCGGCCCGATGCGTACCGCGATCATATCCTTGGCGACCTGCTCCCCCAATCGCACACCCGCATCAAAGCGTTCAGCGACAATATCCGTCAGGCCATAGTCAACGATGATCTCAACATTTACGTCGGGATGCACCTGAAGGAACCCCGACAAGGCCGGTTGCAGCACTGATATGGCCGCATGCTCGCCTGCCGTAATGCGCACCGTGCCGGCCGGTTTATCCCTAAGCTCGGTCAGGGCCGCCAGCTCGGTTTCAATTTCCTCCAGACGTGGCGCAAGGGTTCGCAAAAGCCGCTCACCGGCCTCGGTCGGCGATACGCTGCGTGTCGTACGCGTCAAAAGCCGCAGCCCCAGCCGGTCTTCGAGCGCCCTCACCGTCTGGCTTAAGGCTGACTGCGACACCCCAAGTTTTGCGGCGGCACGTGTAAAGCTCTGCTCACGGGCCACATGGGCAAAAGCCGCCAGATCATCAAAGCGCGTCTGCGTCATTCATTAGCCTCACTAATAACAACATGCCGATTATAGCGGCTAATGTCGCCTGTTCACAGGCTGTATTCTCTCCGAACCGTTAGAATGTGAGGGTAAGACTATGCAGAAACGTAAGCTGGGGGCCAGAGGCCCCGAAGTGTCATCTCTGGGGTACGGCTGTATGGGGCTGAATTTCGGCTACGGCAAGGCTGTGTCAAAGGCCGACGGCATTACCCTTATCCGGCAGGCCGTAGAAAGAGGCGTGAACTTCTTCGACACCGCTGAGGTTTACGGTCCCTATACCAACGAAGAAATGGTCGGCGAAGCCCTGCGCCCCCTGCGTGATCAGGTCGTCATTGCAACCAAGTTCGGCTTCAATATCGTTGATGGCGTACAGGCAGGCCTCAACAGCCGCCCCGATAATATTCGCGCCGTGGCCGAGGCTTCGCTCAAACGTCTGGGGATCGAGGTTATCGACCTTTTCTATCAGCATCGCGTCGATCCCGATGTGCCTATCGAAG
>JASGFL010000013.1:0-54676 GCA_047605545.1 Asticcacaulis sp.
GCAGCAGCTTGTCACGCAGACGCAAGACCAGTGACAAGCTGCTGCCGTTGGTACAGTTGTCACCGACCCTAAAGCTTGGTGAATATGACGAAAACGCAACGGCGTTTGTCATGGTGATACAGGTCGGTGAGCGGCGTTATGGCCTTGTGGTCAATGATGTTCTCGATACCGAAGAAATCGTGGTTAAGCCTCTGGCCGGCATATTGCGCGATGTGCAGTCGTTCTCAGGCGCGACCATTCTCGGTGACGGTTCTGTGGTGCTGATCCTTGATCCTAACGCCCTGTCTGAGCATGCGGGCAATATCATGGACGACAAGGCGTCTGAGGCGGTTGAGGATGCTCACGCCGAAGCACAGGGCCAGAAGGTGGCTATGCTGCTGTTCCGTGCCGGTGGCGGTGCGCCTAAGGCTGTTGAGCTTGAGCACATCACACGTCTTGAACATATCGAAAGTGACAAGATCGAACGTATGGAAGGTCGCGCGGCGCTGCAATACCGTGGCCGCCTGATGCCGATCGTCAATGTCATTGATGGTAACGGCCTTAAGGAAAATGACATTCAGCCGCTGCTGGTCTTTACCGGCGAAGGCTATGCCATGGGTCTGGCGGTTGATGAGATTGTCGACGTGGTCGAGGATTATCTGAATATCGAACTGTCCGCCGATCATCATGGTGTGCGGGGCACAGCCGTCGTGGCCGGTCGCGCCTGCGAAATTCTTGATGTTGAACATTATCAGTTGCGGGGTCTGGCCGAACATCACCGGCGCGACCGCACGCTCGATCTGCAAAACGAAGCGGCTTAAGGGGACCAAGGGATGAGTATCCGCGATTATGTCACGCTCCGCGTCGGCGGTCAGTTGTTCGGAGTGGACGCGGCACGCGTTCATGATGTTTTTCACCCGCGCGGCCTGACGCCTGTGCCTCTGTCACGTGCCGAGATTGCAGGGGTTCTGAACCTGCGTGGCCGGATTGTCACCGCCGTTTGCGCCCGTCAGCGTCTGGCCCTGCCGCCGCGCGAAGCGGATGCACCGGAACCTCTGGCTATCGGCCTTGAGGTGCAGGGCGATTCCTATGGCCTGATCATCGATTCGGTTGATGAGGTTCTTAAGCTTGATGATGAACGCTTCCATGCGCCGCCGGGCAATCTGCCCCCGCGCTGGGCCGATATTATTGTTGGCGTTTATCAATTGGAAAAGGAACTGCTGATAGTGTTGGATCCGCACACTCTGCTCGATGCAGCACATCTTAAGGCCGCATAGGCAGGTTTAGGGGAAAGCTACATGAAAACCTGTCTTGTTGTTGATGACAGTCGCGTGGTTCGCAAAGTCGCCCGCCGCATTCTGGAAAATCTGCAATTTGATGTCTCTGAGGCCGCGGATGGCCTTGAGGCGCTGAATGCCTGTAAGGCCGCTATGCCGCATGCCATTCTGTTGGACTGGAACATGCCGGTCATGGACGGCATTACCTTCCTGCGTCAGCTACGTAAGGAAGCCGGTGGTACGGACCCTGTGGTGGTGTTCTGTACGACCGAGAATGACATGGCGCACATCACCGAAGCCCTGACGGAAGGGGCTTCTGAATATATTATGAAGCCTTTTGACGGTGACATCCTTGAGGCAAAGTTTTCGGAAGTTGGCCTGATTTAAAATGAGTCTGAACCCCCATACGGCGGCCTCCTTACGACCCTTACGGGTCATGATCGTCGATGATTCTGCGGTGGTGCGTGGCCTTGTCACCCGCTGGGTCGAACACGAAGCCGATATGGTGCTGGCCGGTTCTGCGACCGATGGAGCCAAGGGCATCGAAAAGGTGCGTGAGCTTCAGCCGGATGTGCTGATCCTTGATATCGAAATGCCAAATATGGGCGGGCTTGAGGCCTTGCCAAAGCTGATCGCGGCTAAGCCGAACCTTAAGGTGCTGATGGCCTCTACCCTGTCTACGCGCGGGGCGACAGTTACCATCCGCGCTCTGGAACTGGGGGCGGCTGACTATATTCCCAAGCCGGATTCCACCCGTATCGGCGGGGCAGAAGGTTTTCGCGTCGAGCTTCTGACCAAGATCAGAGCCTTGTGTGGCCGTACACGTATGTGGCCGGTACCGCCCACCAGTTCGCCTCAGCCTCTGCCGCATACGCCCGCTTCGGCGGCAGCAGGCCTGAGATCGCCTGCACCACACACGCCTGCGCCGCATGCACCTACGCCTCTGGCTAGTTTTGCGCCTAAGCCGGTCATTCCGCCGGTACGTGTACGCCACACAGGGCCGCGTCGCGTTGAAGCGCTGGTGGTCGGGGCCTCAACCGGCGGCCCTCCCGCGCTGCGTAGTTTCCTGATGGGGCTGGGGCCGGACTGGCGTTTGCCTGTATTCATCGTCCAGCACATGCCTGCGGCCTTTACGACTATTCTGGCCGAGCATCTGGATAAGGCGCTGGATCTGAAAGTGGTCGAAGCGACCGATGGCCTGACGGTTCAGCCGCGCCATGTCTATATTGCGCCGGGTGATTTCCACATGACACTCAAAGGGTCGTCACTGGCACCGGTCATTAAGCTGGATCAGGGCCCTCAGATCAACTGGTGCCGTCCGGCGGTCGATCCTTTGTTTGCTTCGGCCTCAGAGGTCTATGGCAAAAACCTGATTGGCGTTGTCCTGACCGGCATGGGTCATGACGGACGTGACGGAGCGAAAATATTATCTGAAGCCGGTGCAACGGTAATGGCACAGGATGAGGCCACTTCGGTGGTGTGGGGGATGCCCGGAGCGGTTGCTGAGGCCGGTCTGGCCGAATTTATCAAACCGGTAGTTGGCTTATCTGCCGCCTGTAAGGCCTTCGCCAGAGGGGAAAAAGTCCAATGACTAACGAAGATATCGAACATCTGGCCGCTCTTTTGAAGCAGCGATCGGGGTTGATACTGGGCACAGAAAAGACCTATCTGATCGAAAGTCGCCTGTCGCCGGTGGCGCGCAAGGAGGGCTTTAATAATGTGGCCGCCTTGCTGTCCAGCCTGCGTACGCGCCGCGATGAGAAGCTGATCTATGCCGTCACCGATGCGATGACGACGAACGAAACCTTCTTCTTCCGCGACAAGACGCCGTTTGATCAGTTTAAGACCGAGGTTTTGCCTGCTCTGGCCAAGACACGGCTGGGTGGTGATCTGAAAATCTGGTGCGCGGCCTGTTCAACCGGACAGGAGCCATACTCGCTGGCCATGCTGATGGAAGAGTTGCGCCCGCAATATCCGCGCATCAAGCTGGATATTCTGGCGACCGATATTTCGGAACGTTGTCTGGAAAAGGCGCAGGCCGGACTTTACACCCAGTTTGAAGTGCAACGCGGCCTGCCCATTCAGATGATGGTCAAGCATTTCGAGAAGGTTGAGGAGATGTGGCGTCTGTCGCCCAAGATTCGTCAGTCTGTGCGTTTCAAAAAGCTGAACCTGCTGGATGATCTGAGACTGGTCGGGCGTCAGGATGTTGTCTATTGCCGCAACGTACTGATCTATTTCGACATAGAGACGAAGCGACGTGTGCTTGAGCAAATCAGCACCCTGTTGCCCGATGACGGCTTCCTGTTCCTTGGGGCTGCGGAAACCGTCCTTGGGATTACCGATGCGTTCAAGCCGATGCCGGGTACGCGGGGCCTTTATATCAAAAACACTGCGGCGGCATCCAATGCCATCCTCCCGAGACTAAAGGCCGGCGTCGCCTGACCTAGTCCACGCTCACGGGCCGGTCGAGTACATCATTAATACGACTGAGGGGGCGCGTTATAACCGCGCCCTTTTCCGTTGCCACAATGGGGCGTTCCACCAGCACGGGCTCCGCGATCATGGCAGCAATAACCGTGGCATCATCGGCAGTGGTCAGGCCGCGCTCAATGACGGTTGTATTACGGGTCCGCAATAGGTCGCGTGCGGGTACACCGCCCATGCGTTTCAGCAAATCGCGTAAGGTGGCTTCGGTCCAGCCTGTTTTCATATAGTCCACGATCTCAGGCTTGTAGCCATTGGCCTCAAGCAAGGCGAGCGCCTTACGTGACGTGGAGCATTTCGGGTTGTGATACAGGGTAAGGGGCATGTGGGGTGTCCTCAGGTCGGGGCGATATCTGCGAGCAGAAAGGCAGAGAGCCGGTGCAGGTGACTGCGTTCGGCAGTATATATGATGGAACGGCCTTTACGCTGTGCCTGCAAAAGGCCCGCCCCTCTCAGCACATTCAGATGGCTTGAGGTGGTATTGGCCGGTGCCTGAATTGTATCGGCTATCTGACCGGCTGACAGCCCAGTCTCACCCGCCGCATTAATAGCGCGGAACGCAGCCAGACGGGCAGGGTGGGCCAGAGCAAACAGGGCAACAACGGCGTCTTCGGTATCCATACAAAGGGCTTACACGATCCTGCGCGTTAAAAAAAGTCAGCCTGTCATAGCCAGCGAACGGTCGCCCATAAGATCCAGTCGCGCGCGCACCGCCATGCTTTCGAGGCTGGAGGTCGGCAGGCTGACGAATATGCCAATGCGATTGGTCAGATTGGCAAACAGGCTGGCATAGGCCGCAGCGACCTCAGCAGGCGGCCCGTCGGTATCATCAGGGTCAGCCAAAGGCCAGTCTACGACCATTGGCCGACCTATGAAGGGCGGCAGGGGTTCTGCGCAAATATGGGCGGACAGGCGAAACACAAAGTCCAGACGCGGGGCCTGTTCGCCGGTAAAGGCCGACAGGGTCTTACATGACAGGGTTTTGACATCGTAACGCATTTTTCTCAGCAGATCCGCCGCATAGGGGCTGAGGGTTTCTGCAGGGTTGATGCCTGCTGACCAGGCTTCGAAACGTCCCCCGCCTAGGCGGTTCAGCAGCGCTTCGGCCAGTACCGAACGTGAGGCATTCTGTTCCGAGAGGAATAGCACCTTGAAGCGGCGCGTATCATTGATCAAACGGTCGAGATGTATCATCAGGCCGGCTCCCTCACATGTTCAGGCCGGTTCATGGACGTATGATTCTTTACGTTTGATGACAGTGAGGGCTTAGGGTGTGTATAAAAACATATGTGCTTTTTATACACGATTTGCTGCAAAGGCCCTATTATTGGCGAATATCGGGATTGAAAGGTTATATCTTATGCAGCTGCATCGTCTGATCCTTGCCGGAATGGCGCTGAGCTTAACGGCCTGTGCAACCCTGCCGTCTGAGACTGTGGTGCCATCATCTCCGCCACCCCCGCCTCCGCCACCGGCAGGCCCTATCAGTGATGTGGTATATAATTGCGCAAACGGTACGCGCTTTACGGTCTATTTCCATGAAAATGCAGCAACCGTAACCTTGAGCGACGGTACAAAGCTTGAGCTTCCGCAGCAGCCGGTGGCCTCAGGCATGCACTATGCCACACCCCGTCACGATTTCAGGGGTAAGGGCACCGATGCCACCTGGACCGTTGGCCGCATGGCCCCGACCGAGTGTCGCGCCAACTGATATCGGGTAACATAACGCAAAAAAGCCCCAGCCGTGAGAGGACGGCGGGGGCTTTTTTAATTCGCTAAACCGTTAAGGCTCAGGCGGCGACGATGGTGCCACCGTTAAGCGCTTCTTGCGGGTCACGCAGCACATAGCCACGGCCCCAGACGGTTTCAATGTAGGAGTTACCTTCGTTGGCGACGGCCAGCTTCTTACGTAGCTTACAAATGAAGACGTCGATGATCTTCAGTTCCGGCTCGTCCATACCGCCATACAGGTGGTTGAGGAACATTTCCTTGGTCAGGGTCGTGCCCTTACGCAGCGAAAGCAGTTCCAGCATTTCGTATTCTTTGCCGGTCAGATGAACGCGGTTGCCCGCAACTTCGACCGTCTTGGCATCAAGGTTGACAATGATGTCGCCGGTCTTGATGACCGACTGGGCGTGGCCTTTCGAGCGACGCACAACCGCATGGATGCGGGCAATCAGTTCGTCCTTGTGGAAGGGCTTGGTCATATAGTCATCAGCGCCACCGCCGAGCGACTTAACCTTGGTGTCGATTTCCGATGTCCCGGACAGGATCATCACCGGCGTATTTACCTTGCCGACGCGCAGCTGGCGCAGAACTTCGAGGCCGGACATATCCGGCAGGCTCAGGTCGAGCAGGATAAGATCGTAGTCATAAATCTTACCCAGATCCACGCCTTCTTCGCCGAGATCGGTCGTATAGACGTTGAAGCCTTCAGATTTTAGCATTAATTCAATGCTTTGCGCGGTCGCGCTATCGTCTTCAATAAGTAGTACGCGCATGAAGCCCCTCCCGGCTATGGCAAGCTGACAGTTAAGAAACAAGGCTTACGCCCGTTAACCTTCACCAGCTAAACAGCAAATCCCTTAAGATTCGTTAAACAAGGTGAATTCCCGAATCAGCCTAGGCTGATTTGCGAATCGCTGACAAGCCTTGCGATTCACAAGCGGAATCTTCGGCGCAACTATCCACAGATGTTTCGGCGGGGTTTGTGCGGTCTGAACGGCCTGAACTCAGGTCTGCGCCAGCCATGCTTTGAGGAAATCAGCATGTGTCGGCATTTTCCTGACAGCTCCGGCAATATTACCGCTCAGGCCGTTAAGGGCCATCTTGGTCTGCTCAGCGGTCATCAGCTTGCCGAGATGGTGCCAGCGTTCGGGACGCAGCCTTTGGCCGTGCATGACCTGAAGCCAGGAATCAACGCGAAAGACTTCATCGTTCCACTGAAACAGCTTGGCATTTTCCTTATACAACGCAATGCGTTCGGCCAGAGTGTCCGGCACCGCCATATCCCGCCGCGCCCGCCAATAGGGGCTGTCGTCACGCTCAGTCAGCTTGTAGTGCATGATGACGAAGTCGCGCACATGTTCGACTTCGTGGCGGGTGACTTCGTTGAAATGGTTGCGGGCCGCGTCGGAAATTCCGGCAAAGGGGAAGTTCTGCACAAGGCGGGTGATCCCCGCTTGAAACAGGTGGATATTGGTCGATTCCAACGGCTCAATGAAGCCGCTCGACAGGCCAAAGGCGATAACGTTCCGGTTCCACACCTTACGGCGGCGGCCGGTACGGAATTTGATAAACGACGGTTCGGTCAGCTTGGCCCCTTCCAAAAGGCTGTCAAACCGCGCCATGGCCGCGTCATCGGATAAGGTTTGACTGGCATAGACCAGTCCAGTGCCGACGCGGTTCTGCAAAGGGATGCGCCAGCGCCAGCCATCAGCATGGGCAATCGCCTCAGTGTAAGGCATGAAAGGGCCGGTGGACTCAGCCTGCAGAGCTATGGCGCGGTCATTGGCCAGCCAATGATCCCAGTCATCAAAGCCGGTCTTCAGCGTCTGTTCGATCAGCAGGCCACGCATGCCGGTGCAGTCGATAAACAGATCACCTTCAATGACTTCGCCGGAGTCCATGACCAAAGCGGTTACATCACCGCTTTGCGCGTCCTGTGTAACGGAGGTGATAGTGCCTTCGACGCGTCGGACACCGGCCTTTTCACTTAGGCCTCGCAGATACTGACCATATAGGGCTGTATCGAGGTGATAGGCGTAGTTGATCTTGCTATTGGGGCCGGTCTGGAACTTACCGGCACGGGCGGCTTCGTGCTCAAGGCAGTACTCACCCAGTTCCCCACCTATGCCATCGGCATTGGCCTGATGCCACAGGTGATGGAAGCTTGCCATCCACGGGGATTTCCCGACCTGACCAAACGAATGGATATAGCTGTCGCCAATGCGCGCCCAGTTCTCGAAACGGATCGCCATCTTGATAGAGCCATTGGTGGCACGCATGAATTCTTTTTCATCAATATTCAGCAGGTGATGAAAATTGCGCATGGTGGGTACAGTGGCTTCACCGACGCCGATAATGCCGATGTCTTTCGATTCCACGAGCGTGACCTCAAGCAAAGGCCCCAAAAGACGGCTGAGGGCGGCAGCGGTGCACCAGCCTGCGCTACCGCCGCCAGCAATAACGACCTTTTTGATGGTTTGTGCGCTCATGATCGTGTCCCTGTACTGTATTTGTTGTCTTTTTTAACGGTTAAAGCGGTTCAGCAACTGCGCACGCAACCGTCGCGCCGTCAGTTCGTTAAGCGTGCCCAAGGCCCCTTGTGCGGCTTCGGGCAGGTGCGCGCGTGGCGTTTCGGACGGGCCAAACAGGTAATAGTCGAATAGCGCCCGCCATGCGGTTTTTTCCGCATCGGGGCGATCACGCAGACTGAGCAGGCCGTGCAGCAGCGTGTTCATCGGGGTATCCATGAAGGCCGGTGTCGTGTTCCACCAGTAATTGATGAGTATGTTGAACGGCTCCAGCGCTTCGACATGATGCCACCACAGGGCCGGATAAAACAGCACGTCTCCGGCTTCAAGATCGGTGACGTGCGCGTGCATAAGGGCTTCGGCAAAGCGGGGATAAAGGTCGAAATCGGGGTTGCGAAAATCGACCATGCTGACGACCTGACCGCCCGGAGTGGGTTCCAGCGGGCCGGGATAAAGATTGGACACCTGACTTGGCGGGAAGAGGATAAATCGTCTGCGGCCTGCGACACATACGGCCAGATTATGCGACATATCATAGTGAGCGGTGGCTGTGGTGCGGTTGCCGATCCAGATGCTGGCCAAAGGTGGATTGGCACGGAACATCGGGTGGTCAAGGTTGAGGTCGTTATCCTCCCTCAGTCCGGGCAGATACTGCCCCAGATCCGTAGATCCAAGATACAATGAGGGCGGGGACAGATTGTCCACATGGCTCAGTAGCTGATCAAGAAAGTCGGTCAGTAATGTTCGTCCGGCCTGAAAATTAAGCCCCGTCAGATCGGCATTATAGAAGAAGCGCCCTTCGATTTCCGGTGCGCCGGTAAAGGCTGTAACCGGTCGTCCCTGATAAAAGCGCTTCAGATAATCACAGGCGCAAAGCGCAGAGGTCAGTCCGGCCTGCACCAGTGGCCAGTGCTTCGCCAGACCACGGAAAATCACCGGTGTCTGATCGGCCATAAGCTGATCATAGGGGATATGAGCGGGGTCGGTATCGATAATGATGCGGACGGTCTGGCTCATTATAGGGCACTGACCTGCTGGTTTTTCATATTGATCAGGCGTTGCAGATTGGGTGCCGAACCGGCCACATAAAAGGCCAGCGCCAGAAAACCGTCAGCGTTAAGTTCCGCCAGTTGCGTCCCCGTAAGTTCGCTCAGGCCTTGCGGGCTGATGGTGAAAAGTTCGGGAAGCCTGAACTCGCTGCCGTCACTGAGGCGCAGTTCAATATGCACAGGTGCCAGAAGTTGTGCCTGCGCAAAAGCAGCGAACATGGCGGGTAACAGGTCTGTGCCCTGATGGATAAGGTGCAGGGCACGGGACGCGCGTTCAAGGGCAGGGGCCTGGCCGCCATGCGGTTTGAACAGGGGTGCCCCTTCGGTGGTGCTGAGGCGCGGATGCGTCAGGTCAATATGGGTAACGGGGCTGTCTTTATCATCCGTTCCGATCACCAGAGGGCCACGCTGGCGCAGGGCCGGTATGTAATGAGCCTGCCACTTATCACCGCTGAGATAGAGGTTTTCACTCAGGCCCAAAAGGGCAATGGGCTGAAAACTGCCGTCTGTGGCGGGGCGGAAAAAAATCGGATATTCACGCTGAATTTCGCAAAATTCGCCGGGAAAAACCGGCATCTGATTGCGGTTGTCACCCAGATCCGCCCCGAAGCGCTCAATCAGCCTGAGGTCGTGATGAGCGATATTATCGAGTATAACCGGGATCGTCATAAGCCATCCTGTCACAGAGCGTATTCCGAAACCTGACGGTTGCCGGAAAAATGCGCAATAGGGTAGTGGCTCCGAAAGTCAGGGAAGGCCGGACAAAACCGGCCCGCCCCGACAGTTCAGAGATAGTCCTTAGAACTTGAAGCGAACCCCAAGCTGGTAGCGTGTATCAAGTTCCTGAGCAAAATAGAGATTGCTCTTGTCACGACCAAAGGTGCGCAGGTGCTCCTTGGTCAGGTTCAGGCCTTCGAAGGTCAGCAGGATCGATGGTGTGATCTCATAGTTGACCGACATGTCGACCACACCAAAGGCTTCGGTGAAGACCGGATTGCCGGCATTACCATCGCGGTTGGTGGCAGACAGGAATTCGTCACGCCAGTTATAGGACAGGCGACCCGACAGAGGCCCCTTATCGTAGATCAGGGTGACGTTATAGGTGTCAGACAGGCCCAGAAGGGCGAACTGATCGACCCCCGGAGGGGCGCTGCGGTCAATGGCGACATCGCCGCGAACCGTGGTCAGGCTGCCCGATACACCAAATCCGGTGGTGCCGAAGAAGTGCTGGAAGGCCAGTTCCATACCGTGGATATTGGCGCTTTCGTTATTGATCGGCACGCGGGTCGAGAAGCTGAACAGCGGGTCAGTGGAGTCAGGCGCAATATCTTCGGCCTTATAAACGGCCTCAACAAAGGTCAGGCTCAGATCGCCGTTTCCATCCAGATTGGCCTGATATTCGGCCACAGCGTCGGCGACATTGCCGCCGTGCTGCTGAATCAGGGCCGTCATGGTGAACAGGTTCACATCGGTCGGGTTCTGGCCGATGCCATCCAGAGCGGTCATGGCTGTACCTGAGCGTGTACCGGGCAGGCCGGAAGACGGATCACGCAGACCAAAGTGGTTTTCGTTTACACGACCGGTGCCGAGGAAGTTGGCCACGTCCTTATTGTAGTAACCTACAGACACATAGCTGTCGGTGCCGTAGTACCATTCAAGCGAGAAGTCGATATTGCTCGATTCCAGCGGACGCAGGTTCGGGTTGCCCTTATCGGCGGTGGCGACGCCATTATCGGCGATCGGACGGTTAGGCGTGCCGACATTGACGGTCGAATAGAGGTTGTTGAAGGCCGGACGGGCAATGGTCTTGGAATAGGAAGCCCGTGCGATCAGGTTGTCACGCAGATTGACCGATACATCGAGGTTAGGCAGCCAGTTATCATAGCTCCCTTTGAGGGTTGGCGGTGCCACCTGCGCCCCGAAGGTGCGGGTGAAGTCGTTGTCCGATTGCCAGATAATGGCCGTCGGCAGGCTTTGCAGCGCAGACGAGGTCACATCGGTTTTTTCATAACGCAGACCGGCAAGGATCTTGGTCGGGAAGCCTACCAGATCCGTTGATACAAAGAACTGACCATAGGCGGCCTGAACCTTTTCCTCGACCGTATTACGTGACATGGCGCGGGTCGGGATATTGACGCCATAACCGCGGGCCATAGCTTCGTAAAGTTTGACGGCATTGGCGCGGAACGCGACATCGGCATCACCTGGTGAGAAGTCTTCGTACAGGCAGCTCAGACAGAAGGTTTCAACCAGACCAGCGGCATATTCTTCGACATCGCCCGGATTGGAAATGCCCCAGTCACCCAGAACCAGCTGGGTTTCACCGGTAGTGGTGTTGAGCTCACCCTTACGGAAGGCGGCCCCGAAGTCGAAGCGGCTTTCACCGTTCAGTTCATAGGTGGCATCGATGCGGAATTCGTCAACATCATGTGTCTGGCTGTTGGCCCATGTGCGCGCGATCTGCGAACCCAGATCACCCAGATCCAGACGGCCATTGTCATTGCCGCGAATGGAATCGTCAATTTCGTAACGCTGGACGGGGAAGCCGCTGCGGAAATCAACCGAGTGAGAGGTGACCACCGGTGCCCCAATTGACACCGTGGTTGAGGTCGAGCCGTTCGAGTTGTTCGGCAGGGATTCGCCCTTGGACTTATGATAGTCGAGGCTGACGGTCAGGTTATCATTGACGTTCCATTTGGCGTTCAGGCCGAAGGATTTGAGGGTATCCTTGGTGGAGCGATACTGTTGCTCAAAACCCATGTCCTTAACTGGCGACAGGGTTTCATGCATGAATACAGCCGTGCTGACGGCACCGTCTTCGAAAACCACCTGATCAAACGGGCGGTTGAACCAGTTGGTCTGGTCCAGACGTTGTTCACTGGCTTCGTTTTCGACAAACAGCACATCGGCGGTAAACAGCCAGTTTTCAGCCGGACGCCACTGGGCCGTAGCCTGAAGGTTGGTGCGTTTGGAATTAACATCCGACAGGTGGTAGCGGGAATCGTTGGCAAACGAGACCAGCTCGGTCGCGCCGGGGGCATTGGTGACCGTGCCGCCTGCGGTTATGCGGCTGCCGCCGGGTACGAAGTCGGCACCGGTTTCAATGTTCCAGCCATTGACGGTAGCCGAGCGGGTGGTGATGTCGCGTTCCGAATGGGCCCCGAACAGCGAGAAGCCAAGGGTACGATCTGCGTTTGACCAGCTGTAGGCACCGGACACTTCGGGAGTCCAGTCCTTACCCGCATAGATGTTCTGACCGTGCAGACCCTTTACGGTAAAGGAGCCTTGCGAACCGGCGCGGTTCAGCGGACGCAGGGTCTCGATATCGAGCGTGGCCCCGATGCCGCCGGAGGAGATATTCGCCTTGCCGGTCTTATAGACCTTAAGGCCGGTCACGCCGTCCGACGCGACATTGCCGAAATCGAAGTTACGGCTGCCGCCGCCGGCCGTATCACCGGTCTGGTCGCCACCGATGGCCGCAATATTGGCGGTCGGCATGGTGCGGCCATTGAGCGTCACAAGGTTAAAGCCGGGGCCGAAACCACGCACGGTAACTTCGGAACCTTCGCCGTTGACGCGGTTGATCGACACACCGGTGATGCGCTGAATGGATTCGGCCAGGTTGGTGTCAGGGTATTTACCCATGTCTTCGGCAGAGATGGCATCAACGATACCGTCCGAGTTCTTTTTGACATTCATCGAGCGCTGAAGCGATCCGCGCACGCCGGTCACAACGATGGTTTCGATTTCTTCCGTGGTATTGGCTCCGGCGTCCTGTGCCTGAGCGGTACCGGCCATGACGGCAAAGGTCGAGGCGCTGCAAAGCGCTACGCTGCGCAGGAATCTTTGCAGATTCCGGTTGTTGTTCTTACGGCTCATTATGTTTCCTTCCGACAGAATTTTATAATTATGGCTGCACGTCTGCGGTCGCCCGGACACACGAATCCGGTACGCGATTGCAGCGTTCAGTACGCAAACTCACCCGGACGTCACGGCGCTTAACCATGTGTGCCGGGGGCATTGTCCTAAGGGAGCGCTTAAACCTTTAAGGTATCTGACGTTCCTGCCCCGTTCGGGATCAACTGGAATCGGTTGATCCTCATTTTATGCGGGTAGCGCTAACATGATAACGTTGTCAATTAAAGGGGCGCGAGACATTTCACAGGACATTTTTTGGATTACATCAGCGGTTCGTTGCAAAAAGAACACAAAAATGTTTTTGCAAATGAAATATATCGCCTGAAATTCTGTGATAATTGTTTGAATAATAATAGAAATTATTAAAAATTGTGGCAACGTTGTCATGCAATTTATTGGCCGTCACCCTGTTTTGCCTGAGTGCTTAAGGATGGGGCGCAGGCACAGGCGCAGATGACATCAAAAAACGCCCCTGTCGGTGACGGGGGCGTTTATTTTCGGGCATTATTAATCGTCAGACGCGGATGTTCAGCAAACTGCCCGGACGCAGAATACGGCCTTCGTCGGGTTTCAAAGGCTCGGCGCGGGCGATGTCTGCGGCCTTGAACACCGTAGGGGCGGTCTGAGGAGCCTGAGTTACGGGTGCCTGTGCCACAGGTGCTTTTTTGATGGTGGCCAGCGTCTGGGCAAAGCTGTTGGTCTGACCGGAGGTGGCGTCCGAAACCGGAGCCGCAGCGGCATTAACACGCGCCGAATGGGTGCGGAGCATTTGCGACAATGAAGGCGTGATAGGCGTGCTCATGGCTCAAAAAAGACCGGTCAAAAACATGGTTAATGCGATCTTAAGACCAAAAGGTATTTCCGCAAATTTAATATTGTAAGGTAAAATTAAAACGACCCTCCTTGGGGGGCAAGGAGGGTCGCGCATGTCGCCGGTTTCGAGGGGGGGGGATGATCCCGGCGACTTACTTGGTGGCTTGCGTCACTTGTATGACGTTCGCCTATAGTCAGATAAATAGGACCTATTTCAAAAAATGGAAGGCCTAAAATAAAAAAACTTACGTTATTTTATATCCGGCCTAGTTGTTTTGAAGCAAGTTCGTGTGCCGATTGTATTTAAAAATGGTGCTAAACACAACCCTGTAGTATAATGCCAGCATTACGCGAATAACTTGGCCCATCCGCGCTTCTCACGACCTTTCCAGGCGCCGCGATGATAGGCGTCTGACGCGATCAGCGGCACAACCGTAGTGGCTTCTGCGAATACCATTTGCTCATAGGTGGTCGAAACCTTGCCCCATGAGGCCGCTTCCTTGAGGGTCGAGGACGAGCAGGCACCGTCGCGTACATCGGCGACCGTGATCTGAACGGCATATTTGTGCATGTCGGCTTCGACGCCGAGGATTTCGGCGCAAACGACGGTGTCCTGAGCGAAGTTCTTTGGCACGCCGCCGCCGACCATGAACAGGCCGGTGGTGCCTGCGGCGATCTTGATGTCAGTCAGTTCGCGGAAGTCGGCAATCGCGTCGAGCATCAGGTAAGGCTTACCTTCGGCAGCGCGTTCTTTCTGGTGCTTAACCAGACCGAAACCAGCGGACGAATCGACAAAGGCCGGACAGAAGATCGGCACGCCATGCTCATAGGCGGTCTGGATCAGGCTGCCTTCTTTTTTGGCGTTGCCTTCGGACAGCCACTTGCCCATTTCCCAGATGAATTCGCGTGAGGAATAGCCGCGTGGCTCAAGGCGGTTGGCGATCTCAAGGATCGTGTGGTCGCAGGCCTGAAGCTCTTCTTCATCGATATAGGTGTCGTAAATGCGGTCGATGTAGTTGTCACGCAGAACGTTATCGTCAACCTGACCTGCGGCCTGATAGTGCTTGAAGCCCAGAGCTTCGAAGAAGTCCATGTCAACGATCGAGGCACCGGTGGCGACAACGGCGTCAATCATGCCGAACTTGATCATGTCGCGGTAAACGTGCATGCAGCCGCCGGCTGAGGTCGAACCGGCAAGGATCAGCCAGGGTGAGCAATCCTTGTCTTCGATAGCCATGTTGAAGATGTCAGCGGCGCGCGCGGTGTCGCGGCTTGAGAAGCTCATCTTGCGCATGGAGTCGATGATCGGACGCGCGTCATAGGACGTGATGTCCACGTGCTCGACGGTGTTTTGCAGCAGTTCGGCTTTGGTATTAGGGGTGTTAGCGTTCATCTCTTGTGTCCTTTAGGAGATAAGAAGGTGGACGCCCGTCATGTCGCCTTTTAGAACCCCCAGACGGTGCGATGGGGAAGGTGCGCGGGCCTATACGGCATAAGGCGATAATTTGCAAATCAAGGTTTGATAAAACCGTTGCTGACCGAAGGGACCAGCGGGGTCGAATTCAGGGGCGCTTCATGACAAAGCGCGCGGCTTCGGTAATGGCGAAGTAATCCCCTGACCCGCCACCCCTGAGGATCGGTTCGGCCTGAGCGGTGTGATAAACACCATCGGCCAGCAGGGCCTGATCAATGTGCACGCCGACCACTTCGCCAAACACCATCAGGCCGGAGGTATCCTCACCGGCGGCGTTTTTCAGTGGTACGATTTGGGTGAGCTGGCATTCAAACGACACCGGACTTTCGGCCACGCGTGGCGCGGCGATCAGGCGTGAGGGGGCGGGTGTTAAACCGGCCAGTTCAAACTCTGAAATGTCGGGGGCAACCATAGCCGAGGTCTGGTTCATGGCGTCAGCCAGAGGGCGGGTGGCAAGGTTCCAGCCGAAACAACCGGTCGCCATAAGGTTACGCACCGTGTCTTTGAGCGAGCTTGAGGCAAATCCGATTATCGGCGGGTGATAGCTGAACAGATTGAAGAAGGAGTAGGGGGCAAGGTTAAGCTGCCCCTGCGCATCCAACGTTGAAATCCAGCCAATAGGGCGCGGCCCGATGATGGCGTTCATCGGATCGTGCTTTAAGCCGTGGCCCTTGGAGGGTTCGTAGAAGTGGCTGTTATCCACAATGCTTATATGCCGTCGCCATAGGCAACACTATGGATGCCGCATTCGGTCTTTTCCTGACCGGCCCAGCGACCGGCGCGGGCGTCCTGACCTTCTTCGACCGGCTTGGTGCAGGGGAAGCAGCCAATCGACGGATAGCCTTGCTCGACCAGCGGATGCGGCGGCAGGTCATGTTCGGCCATATAGGCCTTGATGTCTTCGGACGTCCAGGTCGCCAGCGGGTTGACCTTATAGTTACGGCCATCCCATTCCACGAGCGGCATGTTTGTACGGGTGGCGCTCTGGTGACGCTTACGGCCCGTGATCCATGCCTGATAATCGTCAGTGATCCGGTTGAGCGGACGCACTTTGCGCAGGGCGCAGCAGGCATCGGTCGATTGCTGCCACAGGGTGCCCTTGGGGTCGAAATCCTTGGCTTCCTGCGCATCGGCCTTGAGGTTGTTCAGATTGGTCAGGCCAAGCTGCTTCACCAGTTGGTTGCGATATTGCAGGGTCTGGAAAAAGTGGCGGTCGGTATCGAGAAAGATCACCGGCGTATGCGGGTTGATCTCGGCCACCATATGCAGAAGCACCGCCGAGTCCGCGCCAAATGACGAAGACAGGGCGATCTGGGACGGGAAAATATCGGTCAGGGCCAGACGCAGGATCTCCTGCGCCGTCAGCCCTTCGAGGCGTGCGGAAACCTCCGCTGCATAAGCGGTTTCTGCGCCGTCTTCGACCTTAAGTGTGTCGATCAGTGTGGTCATGGAGAACCTTGGGGAACCTTCAGACTTCAGTTTTGGCGTGACGTAAGGCCCACACAGGTTTGTGGGCATCGGCCGCGCTTTGGTAACTAAACTCATATAGGGATTTGATCCACGCAATCACACCCTCAGGGTCGGCATCCTTAAGCAAAAGCTCAGAGAAGCCGCAGCGCAGCATATAGTGCGCCTGATCGCGCAGGACATCGCCCACGGCGCGGATCGGGCCGGTATAGCCCAGAACCTGCTTCAGAAGGCGGGCCGAAGAATAGCCGCGACCGTCACGATAGGTCGGGAAGCTAACCTCGATAAGGGCGATCTTGTCGAAATAGGGGATCAGTTCACGCACATCATCGCCCGGTTCGACGCGCACGCCATAACGGCCATTCAGCGTCGGCAGTTCGGCCAGAGCGCGTTTGAAGCCCAGCACCGAAGACCCTTCGGCCCCGATGGCGTCTTCGTCGGCCACAAGCTGCCAGTCATTGGCAATGACCTGACCTTCGGCGGTGATCAGTTGCGGAGCGGATGCGGAGTTAGGCTGGCTCATGCAGGGCCTCTTTGAATGTGTCACGACCAAGACGGCCCAGCGTGTCGATGAAGCGTTCGGACGGATCGGTACGCAGTTCGAGATACAGCTTTACCACGCGTTCGATAGCCGCCGGCACGTCTTCGGCAGACAGGCCCTTACCCGTAATGGCCCCAAGGGCTGCCTGTTCGTCGGCACGACCGCCCAGCAGGATCTGATAGAACTCGACGCCTTGCTTATCGACGCCCAGAATGCCGATATGGCCGACATGGTGGTGGCCACAGGCATTGATACAGCCGGAGATTTTGATCTTCAGTTCGCCGATCTTGTCCGAAAGCTGCGCGTCCTCAAAGCGCTTGGAAATATCCTGCGCCAGAGGGATCGAGCGGGCATTGGCCAGCGAACAGTAGTCAAGGCCCGGGCAGGTGATCATGTCCGAGATCTGGCTGACATTGGCTTCGCCCAGACCGGCGGCATCCAGACGCTGATAGACCGCATAGAGGTCGTTGCGGTGGACGTGCGGCAGGATAACGTTCTGTTCGTGCGACACGCGCAGTTCGCTATAGGCATAGTCGTCGGCCACATCGGCCATGACATCAAGCTGGGCATCCGAGGCATCGCCCGGTACGCCGCCAATGGGCTTAAGCGAGATGGTGACGCTGATGTGGTCATCATTGCGGTGCGGATGGGTATTGTTGCGCACCCAGCGGGCGAAACCGGCATCCGCTGCCTTGGCGCGGGTTTCGGCTTCGGCATCAAAGGCACCGGCCTTATAGTCAGGCTCAGGGAAGAAGCTCTTGATGCGGGCGATTTCGGCGTAAGGGGCGTCAATCGCGGCCTGATCAAGGGCGTTCCACTCTTCCTCGACCTGACGGGCATATTCTTCGGCACCCAGAGCGGCCACCAGAATCTTGATGCGCGCCTTATAGGCATTGTCGCGGCGACCATAGCGGTTATAGACGCGCAAGCAGGCCTCAAGGTAGCTCAGCAGCTTTTCACCCGGCAGGCCAGACTTGATCAGCGGGGCTACGGACGGGGTACGGCCCAGACCGCCACCGGCATAGACATCAAAACCGCGCTCGGTCAGTTGCAGGCCGATGTCGTGCACGCGGATGGCGGCGCGGTCTTCGGTGGCGCCGGTGATGGCGATCTTGAACTTACGTGGCAGGAACGAATATTCAGGGTGGAAGGTTGACCACTGACGGATCAGTTCGGCCCACGGACGCGGATCGTCGATCTCATCCTTGGCGGCACCGGCAAACTGGTCGGTGGTGGTGTTGCGGATACAGTTGCCTGAGGTCTGGATGGCGTGCATCTCGACTTCGGCCAGTTCGTCGAGAATGGCGGGCATCTCGGCCAGTTTGATCCAGTTATACTGAATGTTCTGGCGGGTGGTGAAGTGGCCAAAGCCGCGGTCATAGGTGCGGGCAATATGGGCGAATTTGCGCACCTGACGTGCCGACAGAACCCCGTAAGGCACCGCAACCCGCAGCATATAGGCGTGCAGTTGCAGATAGACGCCGTTCATCAGGCGCAGAGGCTTGAACTGATCTTCGGTGATTTCACCGGCCAGACGGCGGCGCACCTGATCAGAAAATTCGGCGTTGCGTTGTTTGACGATGGCGTGGTCGTAATGGTCGTAAACATACATGGCGTCAGAACACCTCGGGACGGTTGTGGGCCTTGGCGGTATCGAGCGCCGTCTGACCTATGGTCGGGCCGTTGGCGCGGACGTGCTCGCGGACATATTCGCGCTGAACCAGCGTGTTTTCATCCACCAGAGGAATAAGATAGGGCGCAACGATCAGGGTTTCGCGCGGCTTCCATGCCTCAAGCACGGCATCAGCTTCGCTGTCCTCAAGGCGTTTGGCAAGGGCGGCGTCTTCGACCCAGCCTTCGGGCCAGCTGTCGGAAGCATACCATAATACCAGCCCGTCCGTCAGACGATTGGCGGTTAGAAGTTTCATACTCACACAGTCCTCTCGGTGATGGCGCGCTCTATTATAGCCGAAGCGTCGCCGGTCGTATTCTGGTTTGTTGCGTACAGGCTGGCCACCTCGCCGATAATCAGCAGGGCGGGGCCGGACGGGGGTTGGTCATCAAGGCTCTGTGGCAGGGCCTCAAGGTGTGTCAGCCAGCGGCGTTCCGTAACACGTGTGCCGTTTTCCACCACCAGAACCGGTGTGTGGCGGTCGCGTCCGTGATGGATCAGGCGCTCGGAAATCGTACCGGCGGTGGCAATGCCCATATAGATGACCAGTGTATGATGCGCAGCGCTTAGGGCTTTCCAGTCCAGTTGTAAAGGCGTCTGCGCATCACCATCCTTGGCGTGGCCGGTAACAAAGGTCACGCTTTGGGCATGATCGCGGTGCGTCAGGGGCACCGCAGCCGACGCCGCACAGCCCAGAGCCGCCGTAATGCCGGGGGTGATATGCACCTCAATGCCGGCCGCTTTCAGGGCTTCGACTTCTTCGCCGCCGCGTCCGAAGACGAACGGGTCGCCGCCTTTGAGGCGCACCACGCGCTTACCCAGTCGGGCCTGTTCGACCAGAAGCGTGTGAATCTGATCCTGCGGCACGGAATGGCTTGAGCGGGCCTTACCGACATAAAAGCGTTCGCAGTCACGGCGCGCCATGTCCATAATACCGTCACCGACCAGACGATCATAGACAATGACATCGGCCTCGCTGAGGAGGCGCAGGGCCTTAAGCGTCAGAAGCTCAGGATCACCGGGGCCAGCCCCCACAAGGTGCACCACACCGGTGCGGGGCTTGGGCTGACGGGCATCGGCCAGCGCGTGTTCAAGGGCGTCGTCGATACGTCCCTGACGGGCTAATTCGGTGGGGGTGGTTTCAAGCACGGTTTCCCAGAAACGGCGACGGTCATCGACATTGGGGAATAGCTCACGCAGATGCGGGCTGAGGCGCAGGGCGAATTCGGCTACATGGGCTTCTGAAGGCGGGACGGCGGCTTCGACCCTGCGGCGGGTTTCACGCGCCAGCACCGGCGCGGTGCCGCCCGTGGCTATGCCGATGCTTAGGGGGCCACGATCAATGATGGCCGGTACGTGGAAATCACTCAGGTCGGGCTGATCGACGACATTGACCGGCACACCTGCGGCGCGGGCCAGTTCGGCCCCTTTGAGGGCAGGGGCGCGGGTGTCGAACGCAATAATCACCAGAGAGGCGGTGGTCAGTTCCTTAAGGTCGGGCCAGCGGGCCAGCGTGGCGTCACCAAGGCCGCTGTTCCCTTCAGGGGTGAATACTGTCAGGGTCGCGGGCGTGCGTTTCAGCAGCGTCAGTTTGCGCGCAAGCACTTCCCCCGCGCCGATCAGGGCGACGTGACGGCCTTCCAGTGGCCATGACAGGGGTAAAGCGAGCATACGCAAATCCGAAACGACAAGAGGGCCTTAAAAAATTAAGGCCCTGACGAGGGTCTATTTAAGCCCTTACGCGCCGGAATGAAAACGATGCTTTGTCAGGCAAAGGTTTAGGGGCGCTAATCAAACCTGTTCAGGCGCTCTTGCCGTCATAGGGGTGAACGGTGATCGCACTCAGGTCTATATCAGACAGGCAACGAAGATTCAGGGCCACCGTACCACTGCCGTCAGGTGACGTGCCCTCGCCAAAGGGCGCTATGCCACAGACATTGCAGAAATAGTGGGCTATCTTGTGGGTATTGAAGCGATAGGTAGAGAGGTTTTCGCGTGGCGTTTTAAGGCTCAGGGCCGCAGCGGGCGCAAAGGCCAGCAGGCCACCGCGTTTCAGGCACAAAGAGCAGTTGCAGTCGATACCTGAAGTGAAATCGCCTTCAACCTCAAAAGCAATCCTGCCGCAATGGCAGCTTCCCTGATGAACGGTCATCTATAGCCTCCCTGAACTGATTATGGCCTGACTATGAAGTCAGGCCATATCAAAATCAATCGGGCTTTATCAGACCAGAGAGCGGAACTTAAGGGTGCCGTTGACCGCCTTAAGCTCCTCAAGCGCTTCGCGGGAATAGCCCTGATCGACATCCACAATCACATAACCCAGACGCTCATTGGTCTTGAGGTGCTGCGCCAGAATGTTGAGGTTATATTTGGCGACAATGTTGTTGATGGTGGCCATGACGCCCGGCACGTTCTGATGGATGTGCAGGAAGCGATGACGGCCTTCGACCTCAGACAGTTGCACGTTCGGCATATTGACCGAGAAGGTCGTGTCGCCGCGGCTGATGAAGTTCAAAAGGCGTTCAGAAGCAAATTCACCAATGGCTTCCTGCGCTTCTTCGGTCGAACCGCCGATGTGCGGCGTCAGGATGACGTTCTCAAGGCCCATCAGTTCGCTGACGAACGGATCGTCATTGGTGCGTGGTTCTTCGGGGAATACGTCGATCGCCGCGCCATAGACCTTACCGGATTTGACGGCGTCAGACAGGGCGGCGATGTCCACCACGTGACCGCGCGACAGGTTGATGAAGATCGCGCCGTCTTTCAGCTTGGCGAATTGCGACTTGCCAAAGAAGTTCTTGTTCTCGGCGCGGCCGTCAACGTGCAGGCTTAAGACATCGGCTTCGGCCAGAAGCGCGTCCAGCGAACGGTAGCGACGGGCATTGCCGAGGGTCAGCTTTTCGGCCAGATCATAATAGATCACGCGCATGCCGAAGGCTTCGGCCAGAACGCTGAGCTGCGAGCCAATGGCCCCGTAACCGATGATGCCTAGCGTCTTGTTGCGGACTTCGTGCGCGCCGGTGGCGGACTTGTCCCACTTGCCGGTGTGCATCTTGACGGATTTGTCATAGATGTTGCGCGTCAGGATGACCGTCAGGCCCATGACCATTTCCACAACCGAGCGGGTGTTGGAATAGGGGGCGTTAAAGACGGCAATGCCTTTTTCGGTGCTGGCTTTCAGATCGATCTGGTTGGTGCCGATGCAGAAGGCCCCGATGGCCATCAGCTTGTCAGCGGCCTCCAGAACCTTAGCGGTGACGGTGGTTTTCGAGCGGATGCCCAGAACGTGTACGCCCTGAACCGCCTTGATCAGATCGTCTTCGTCAAGAGCGCCCTTAACGGTTGTGACGTCATAGCCTTCGTCGCGGAAGTGCTGAACCGCTACGGGGTGGACGTTTTCCAGAAGCAGCATCTTCATGCGCGAACGCGGGAAGGAATAACGGCCTTCGTAGCCTTCGAGGTGCAGGACTTCGTCGAACGAGGCCACAACCTGAGTGGCTTCGCTGGCGCGGGTAGCATCCACGACCTTTTGACGCGTTACGTTCTCGGTGAAGGCATAGAAACGATCAACGGCACCGCCGGCAAAGACTTCGTAGTCCGTCCAGCCGTCACCGACCATGACCACAGGGCCGCTTAGGCCCCAGCTACGCAGGGCTTCGATCTTGCCGCCGTCTTTCGACAGGGGGTTTTCCGTGTCCACACCAACGGCAACGCCATTATCATCGAACACCAGACGGTTCGCCAGCACATGCTCAGGCGCAATGCCATATTCGGCAACGACGGGTTCGATAAATTCATGGAAGCCGCCGGAGATGATGCGGATATTACCGGCATATTCGGTAAAGGCTTTTTTGTTGCGGATGACCGAGGCGCTGACTTCTGCCTTAAGGTGCTCAGCCAGAGCGGCAATGTCTTCGCGGCTGGGCTTAAGCAGTTGCACGCGACGTTGCAGGGCCTCGGCGAAACCGATTTTACCGGACATGGCCAGATCTGTCAGTTCACGGATCGATCCCAGATCCGCCTGCCGTGCCGGATCGGCGGAGAACAACTGACCCGCCAGTACATCAAGTGCTTCAACCTTGGTGAAGGTCGAGTCGAAATCAAGAACAAGCGTGGCGAGGTTTTGGCTGGCGGGCGTAATCTGCATGGGTTTCATCGCATTTCTATGAGGTCAGGAGCCAAAAGGCGTATGACCGGTCAGAGCGTGGGAGATATGCGAAGGCAAATAGGCCAATTGGATTGTCAAAACAACCGTCTTTGCCGTTCAAATGCAGTTACACTCTTTCTTTATGGCCCAACCGACCCTATCTGTGGCAAACTTAACCCTTAACCTATGCTTTTCCCGAAACGGTAGTTCGCATGAGTACCTCTCCCGCTCCGATCCGCGATTACGCGGCGCGTTTTGTTCTTGAGACCTTGCCGGTGCATGGCCGCCTGGTGCGTCTGGACGACGCATTGAATGAAATCCTGTCGGCGCATGATTATCCGGCGCCGGTGGCTAACCTGCTGGCTGAGGCCTGCGTGCTGGCGGTGCTGGTGGGGTCGGCGCTCAAGTTCGAGGGCCGTCTGATCATGCAGGCGCAAGGCGATGGCGCGGTGCGCTATGTCGTCGCCGATTATGACACCAGCGGCACCCTGCGTGGTTTCTGCCGCTATGACGAAGGTGAACTGAACAGCCTGATCAATGCCAATGCGGCGGAATTTACCTCGCTTGGGGCGCAGGACCTGCTGGGCAAGGGCACCTTCATTATGACCCTTGAGCCGGATAATGGCGGTGAGCGCTATCAGGGCGTGACGCCTATCGAAGGCGAGTCCCTGTCTCTCTGTGCCGAATATTACTTCGCGCAGTCCGAACAGGTGCCGACCCAGATCAAGCTGGCGGCCGCTCACGAAGACGGGCGCTGGCGTGCCGGTGGGGCCATGATTCAGGCGCTGGCCGGTGACGACAGCCGTGGTGACACGCGTGAGGCCTTTACGCATGTGCGGGCCTTGTTTGCCACGCTGGGCGAAGATGAGCTGACGGACTTAAGTCTGGATGCCGAGCGTTTGCTCTATCGCCTGTTCCATGAGGACGGGGTGCGCCTGTCACCACCTCAGGCGGTGACGCGTCAGTGCCGTTGTTCGCAGGAAAAGGTAGAGGAACTGGTCAAGTCATTTTCCAATGACGATCAGGCCGACATGATCGAGGCCGACGGCAAGGTGCACATTACCTGCGAATATTGTTCGACGACCTATTTCATCGAACCCTAGATCGAAGAATGCCAGACCTAAAAAAAACCCGCCGCAGACCTGAGTTTGCGGCGGGTTTTGATTATCAGGCCAATGATTATTCAGGCTTGCGAGTCGAGCGAGTAACCGGCCGAGCGCACTGTGCGGATCGGATCGAAGTCCGTGTCGTTGTTCAGTGCCTTACGCAGGCGACCGATATGTACGTCCACAGTACGGGCTTCGACATAGACATCATTGCCCCAGACCGCATCGAGCAACTGTTCGCGGCTGAAGACGCGGCGCGGATGCTGAATGAGGTAATCGAGCAGGCGATACTCGGTTGGCCCCAGATGAATGTCGCGGCCCCCGCGCTGAACGCGGTGCGACAGGCGATCCACGGTGATTTCACCGAACTCGACCTTTTCTTCTGACAGACCCGGACGGATGCGGCGCAGAACGGCGCGGATGCGGGCAATCAGTTCAACCATTGAAAACGGCTTGACGACATAGTCATCGGCACCGGTATCAAGGCCGCGGATACGGTCGGTTTCCTCGGAACGCGCCGTCAGCATAACGATCGGCAGGTTGCGGGTTTCCGGTTGAACCCGCAGGCGACGTGTCACCTCTATGCCCGACACCTTGGGCATCATCCAGTCGCACACCAGAAGATCAGGCAGACGTTCGTCGATCATCATCAGGGCGTCTTCACCATCGGCGGCAATGCCGACCTCATAACCTTCTTTTTCAAGGTTATATTGGAGGAGTGTGGACAGGGCGTCCTCGTCCTCGGCGATGATGATATAGGGCTTTACGCTCATGGATACAGGTTCCGTCTGGTCGATATGCCCGATCACCGGATGTGGCGGCGGGCAGGGTTAAACCGTTGTGCCTTTCGGGCGATCCTCGACATAGTCTTCGCCCGTCAGTTCATAGTGAATATGTTCGGCAATATTGGTGGCGTGGTCGCCGATACGTTCAAGGTTTTTAGCCATGAACAGGATGTGGGTGCAGGCGCTGATGGTGCGCGGATCGCCCATCATGTAGGTCAGCAGTTCGCGGAACAGCGCGTTGTAATGCTCATCGACCTCGGTGTCTGTCGCCCAGACGGTCATGGCCATATCCAACTTGCCGCTGCGATAGGCATCAAGCACGTCGCGAAGACGCGAAGACACCAGCTTGCCCATACGCTCAATCGAACGGGTCAGCGGCGACATAGGCTCGGCTTCGGAAATGATGACCGCGCGCTTGGCGATGTTTTTGGCCAGATCGCCGGTACGTTCCAGAGACGTGGAAATCTTCATGGCCGCCACGGTCTTGCGCAGGTCTGCGGCCATAGGCTGGCGCAGGGCAATCAGGCGGATGGATTTACGCTCGATGTCTTTTTCAAGCTCATCCAGGCGATGGTCACGGGTGATGACGCTCTGGGCCAGCGCCACGTCGCGGCGGGCAACAGCTTCGACGGCGTCGGCCACCTGAGCTTCGGCCAGACCACCCATCAATATGACTTCGGCGCTGAGTTGATCCAGTTCTTCGCCGTAGGTTTTGACAATATGCGGGTTCATTTCAATCGGTGTCCTTCACCAGAGGGGATGGGGTTTATACTGTCACCATACGCCGCCCTTTAAATGGGGCAAGCCTCAAAGAGCCAAACCGCCGTTCCCCTTAAGACCGGCGCTTCTGCGCTTTATGTTAGTTTTGTGACAAACATATTACAGGCGCGGATTTTGCGGATATATCTGTCATATTCAGTGGCCACCTGTGGCTGACTGTGGCGCAGGCGCTGCGTCAAACAGGCGGGGTTGCGGGAAATAGGCGGTAAAGGCGGTAAAGGTGTTCAGGTGCACTGTCGGTAGAGGCGTGACATTGTCCGAACGGGGCGCGTCGGGCAGAACCCCAAGCATGGCCTTATTGTCCCCGGATTGACAACTGACCGACTCGACCACAAGGCCGCCGCGATGGCGATTGATGATGTGTTTGACGATAGCGAGGCCAAGACCTGTGCCAAGGCGGTCGCCGCTTTTCTGACCTTCGACACGATAGAAACGTTCCGCCAGTCGCGGCAGGAATTCACGCCGGATGCCCGGGCCGGAATCGCGGACACGAATAACTGTATAGACCTCTGAGCTTTGGGGGGTGCGGTCAGGTTTCAGCAGCACCAGACGCGCTGCGCCGGTTTCGCGTGTCGCCGATGCCTGTTCCTTGGTCTGGTTCACGCGAATATCGATGCGAACCTCGGAACCGGCGGGGCTGTATTTCAGGGCATTGTCGCTGAGGTTCTGCACCACCTGAATGATCTGGTCACGGTCGGCATTGATGCGATAAAGACCCGCAGACGGGCCGGTGACCCGCAAGGTCACATTCTTTTCACGCGCCAGAACGCTTAAGGAGTCCATCACATCATTGACGGCCGAAGACAGGTCAGCCTCACCCGCAGGCGGGACATGCTCGTTCATCTCGATCCGGCTTAAGGACAACAGATCATTGATCAGGCGCCCCATGCGGTCGGCCTGCGCCGCCATGATTCCCAGAAACTTGTCCCGTGCGGCAGGGTCATCCTTGGCCGGCCCGCGCAGGGTTTCAATAAAGCCGCTGACCGAGGCCAGAGGTGTGCGCAGTTCATGGCTGGCATTGGCCAGAAAATCGGCCCGCATACGCTCAATGCGCCGTGTGTCGGTTTCATCGTGAATGACCACCAGCGCCAGCTTTTTGGCCCCTGACGGATTGGGCAGGGGGGCGGTCCAGGCCATCCAGAACTGATCCTGCGCCCCTGAGGTCTCAAAGGAGGTGTGCCGCGCCTGACGATCGAACAGGGCAATATCCACGGCATCCAGCAATTGCGGATTGCGCATCGAACTGACCAGCAGGCTGTTGTCACCGGCAATGCCGAACAGGCTGCGGGCGGCCTGATTGGCAAACACCACCCAGCGTCCGGCGATGTCGTGCGGCTCAAATCCCGAAACGATCAGCACCGGATCGGGCAGGGCGCTCAAGGCTTCCTGAAAGCCGGAATCCTCATCGATATTTGCCGGAAGATGCACCGGCGTTTCAGGAATGGCGTCACGCAGACGTTTGATATCCTGTGTCAGATTATGCAGACTGAACCCTGTCAGGGCCACGCCAATCCACAACGGCCAGCTCCAGTGGCCGAAAATGCCGATAATGATCAGCAAAAGTGCAGTGCCGCCGGTCAGAAGCCCCAAAGGAATATAGGTTTTGTCCGCACCTGACGTATCTGTCATGGATTGCTCTTAAATGGTCTTGGGCTGGGTAAAATAACGCAACAAATATGACGTGAGGGGTGTTAATTTATCATTAGTCATATCCGCAGACACAGCCTGTTGTGGCCCTGTATAACAGAGCCTTTAAGGTGAATTGACGACAGGGATGTGACGATTTCAGGGACGCGTCTGGCCCGCACCACGCACAACATATTTGAAGGTAGTGAGCTGGTCCGCACCGACGGGGCCGCGTGCGTGCATGCGACCTGTGGCAATGCCGATTTCAGCCCCCAGACCAAATTCACCCCCATCCGCATATTGCGTTGAGGCGTTCCAGATGACGATGGCCGAATCCACCTCATTGAGGAAGGTCTCGGCGGCCTGCGCATCTTCGGTGATGATGGCTTCGGTGTGCTGGGTGCCATAGGTGGCGATGTGGGCAATGGCGTCTTCGATGCCTGAGACTACCTTAACCGACAAAACCGGCTCCAGATATTCGGTGCGCCAGTCGTCTTCGGTCGCGGCCTTCATGTCATAGATGGCGCGTGCCTTATCATCGCCGCGTAGTTCGCAGCCCTTGTCCTCAAGCGCTTTGGCAATGACGGGCAGAAGGTCAGCGGCCACGGCTTCGTCGATCAGCAGGGTTTCCGTCGCGCCGCAAACCGAGACGCGGCGCATCTTGGCGTTGAGCGTGATCTCCAGTGCCTTTTTCGGATCGGCCTTGGCGTGGATATAGGTGTGGTTCAGCCCCTCAAGGTGCGCCAGAACAGGCACGCGGGCTTCGGACTGTACGCGCGCCACCAGTGACTTACCGCCACGGGGGATGATCAGGTTGACCGTGTCATTCAACCCACCAAGCAACAGGCCCACAGCATCACGATCCGTCGTCGGCACCAGTTGTACGGCGGCGGGCATATTGTGTTTGGCAAAGGCATCTTCAAACGCCGCAAAGATAGCACGCGCCGATTTGATGGCTTCGGAGCCGGTGCGCAGGATCGCGCCATTGCTGGATCGGATGCACAGGGCAGCGGCGTCAGCGGTCACATTGGGGCGGCTTTCGTAGATGATGCCGATCACGCCAATGGGGGTCGAGACGCGGGCAATATCTAGACCATTGGGGCGGCTCCAGCGCGCCAGTTCCTTACCCACGGGATCGGCCAGCGCGGCGACTTCCTCAAGCCCCTTGGCCATGGCTTCGACGCGGTCGGCATTAAGCACCAGACGCTCGACCATAGCGCTCGACAGGCCACGGCCTGAAGCCGCTTCAACATCGGCGGCATTGGCGCTCAGTATGTCGGCCTGACGGGCGCGAATGGCCTTGGCGGCATCAAGAATGATCTGGGTCCGCGTTTCCGGGCCAGCTAAACGCAGGGCTTCAGCACCAGCCTTGGCGTTTTGCGCCAAAGCGGTCATCAGTTGCGTCAGGCTAAGGCCGGAAGTATCGTCCATAATTCAGTCATCCTTATAAAAAACAGTGCCGCTAATTTAGGCTAAGGGGCGCTGATTTACAAGGCACGCTGATCAGGCGGTGTAACAGGTGACAAAGTGTCCGCTGTTCTGTGTCGCCAGTCCGGATTCGTAGGCGGCGACATCAAACCCTTCAAGCTTACGCAAGGCGTCAATAAAGGCCGCCATGTTTTTGGCCTTGTGCGGCAGGGTCAGGTCACCGCCTGCGTGGGCGATATGCAGGAAGTGGCTGTCCTGAAACGGGCCTTTGTCGGTGATGAACAGGGTGATCTTCGACACATCGCTCCAGCGCACATAAACAGGCGTGTGCGGGCCGGACATCAGAGCGCTGAAGCCGCTTTCGGTGAGTGAGAGGCTGAGACGCTCCGGCGCAGGGGCTGAGCCTTCGGTCGGGCGGTGCAACAGACGTTTCAGCCAGTTCAGACTCAGGTTCATGCCTCGGATACCACCATGTCGTCACGGTGAATGACCTCGGCACCGGCGGTGTAGCCCAGAATGGATTCCGTGTCCTGACTGCCGCGTCCTTTGATCAGGGCAATATCTTCAGAGCCATAGGCGACAATGCCGCGCGCACGTTCGGTGCCGTTAGCATCGCAGACGCTGACGCTTTCGCCCTTTTCAAAGGTGCCAGTGACATGGGTAATGCCCGACGGCAGAAGGCTTTTGCCATTCTGCAGGGCCTTAACCGCACCGTCATCAATATGGATCTGGCCCGCAGGCACAACGGTTCCGGCAATCCATGCCTTATAGGCGGCGCGGGTTGAGGAGGGGGCCTTGATGAGGGTGAAGCGCGCGCCTGCCCCCAGTGCCGCCAGCGGATTCAAAGCGCCGCCGTGGGCAATGGTGGTGGAACAGCCCGCCGAACCGGCAATGCGCGCCGCCATCAGCTTGGTGGCCATGCCGCCCGTACCAACGCCGGTATCGGCATTGGCTCCGCCGGCCATGCTTTCGATTTCAGGGGTAATGGTATCGATGACCGGCAGATGCTGTGCGGTCGGGTCTTTGCGCGGATCGGCGGTATAAAGGCCATCGACATCCGACAACAGCACCAGCGCCTCGGCCTGAACCAGCATGGCTGTGCGTGCCGCCAGACGGTCATTGTCGCCGTAGCGGATTTCTTCGGTGGCCACGGTGTCGTTTTCGTTGACGACCGGCACCGCTCCCAGCTTCAGCAGAGTATCGACGGTTTCACGCGCATTAAGCCAGCGGCGGCGGCGTTCGGTATCTTCGCGCGTCAGAAGCACCTGCGCGACCTTGGTGTTCAGTGGCTCAAAAGCTTCGCGCCATGCCCGCATCAGGATCGGCTGACCGGCGGCGGCGGCGGCCTGCTTCTGATCGAGCGTCAACTTGCCGGATTTCAGCCCCAGATAGCGCCGCCCCAGCGCTACGGCACCCGATGACACCAGCACGACTTCGGTGCCTGAGGCCTTAAGGGCGGCAATGTCCTGCGCCAGTCCCTTGGCCCAGTCCAGATTGGCCTTGCCGCTTGGTGTATCAACCAGAAGCGCCGAGCCGACCTTGATGGTGATCCGTTTGGCTGCCGCCAGATGTGCGGGAAAAGCCGATTTTGTCGCCTGCGAACCCATGAAAGTCTTTTCTAACGCCGCTTAAAATGATAGGCCCGCCGCACACAGAATAGGATGGCGCAAGCCCACGCGCATTTAGCGGACAAACCCCCCTTTAAGCAAGGCAGGTTTGACCCGCCAAAGCACAGAAGTTCAGAGGACTGAAAGTGATGAACTATATCGGCACCCGCGGTTTCAACGAGCCTCGCACCTTTGCAGGGGCATTGCTTGATGGTCTGGCTCCTGACGGGGGGCTGTATGTGCCCGAAAGCTGGCCCACCCCCGGGTTTGATTTAAAAGAAGCCTCGGCCGGTGGCTATGGCGATCTGACCGAAAGCCTTCTGAACCTGTTTGGCGTCAATGTGCTGGGCGATCATGCCGTTAAGGCTGCCGCCGCCAAGACGCAGGCGGCGTTCCTGCGCAAGGGCGAAGTGCCGCTCACCAAGCTGGAGGACAATCTCTGGATTCTCGAGCTGTATCACGGCCCGACCTTGGCCTTCAAAGACATGGCCATGCAGATGATGGCTCCGCTGACCGATGCTGCGCTGGCGCAGCGTGGCGAAAAGCTGACGCTGGTCACGGCGACATCGGGCGATACCGGTGCGGCGGCTGTGCGCGCCTTTGCCGGTTCCGAGCACGTGAAACTGATCGTGTTCCATCCACTTGGTCGTGTGTCGCCGGTGCAGCGTCTGCAAATGACCACGGTTCAGGCCGATAATGTGCTGAACGTCGGCGTCGAAGGCGATTTCGATGACTGTCAGAAGATCGTCAAGGCCCTGCTGACTGAGCCATCCCTGAAGACCGCCGGTCTGATTTCGTCGGTCAATTCGATCAACTGGGGCCGCCTGTTGGGGCAGGTGCCTTATTATCTGGCCGCCGCTGCTAAATCCGGCGCGGAAAATCCTGAATTTGTCGTGCCGACGGGTAACTTCGGTGACGCGTTCGCCGGTTGGGTTGCGCGCAAGATCGGTGGAAATGTCGGCCACCTGCACGCCGCCGTGAACCGCAATGATGCGCTCAATCAGGCGATCAACTCAGGCCGCTATGTGCGTCGTCAGGCTGTTGAAACGGCGTCTGTGTCGATGGATGTGCAGGCGCCGTCGAACTTTGAGCGTCTGGTGTTCGAGGCCTCTGGCCGTAGCGCCGAAACCACCAAGGGCCTGTTTGATACCTTCGCACAGACCGGTGCCGTGACCCTAAGCCCTGAGTTGCAAAACGCTCTGAAGTCAGAGGTTTCGGCGTCAACCGTGTCCGAAGAAACCACCAAGGCGACCATCAAACTGGCCTATGAGAAATATGGTCAGGTCATTTGTCCGCATACGGCGGTGGCTCTTGCGGCCGCGCTTGAGCGTAAGGGCGATGCGCCTCAGATCGTGTTGTCAACCGCGCATCCGGCCAAGTTCCCGGCCTTTGTGACTGAGGCCCTTGGTTTTGAGCCGAAAGCGCCTGACGCCATCACTAATCTGTATGGTCTGACGGAAACCCTGACCGAAGCCCCTGCCGATGTGGCTGCGGCGGTGACGACGGTTAAGTCGTTTATCGAGTGGCTCTAGTCTAAGATATGTCTGGCCTCTTTCTTGGATAAGGAGAGGGGCCAGAAACAATCGCAGAAGCAAACGCGGCAATAAAATCAGAAATAATCGCGGCCGGTTTCAATCCCGCGATGATATTCAAGGCGGCGATAGAAGGCCTCAGGGTCTTTGGGCTTCACCACCCAGCTTGGGTCGTGGTTCAGCAAATCATAAAGACGCGTCAGGGTAAATCGCACCGCTGATCCGCGCGCCATAAGCGGCAGGGCCGCGATTTCGGCTTCACTCAGCGGGCGTTCGGCATCATAGGCGCTGACAAAGGCCGAGATCATTTCCGGCAGAGGCTGGCCACCCGGCGTGAACCCCCACGCATTAAGCGAAACCGCCAGATCATAGGCATATGAGTCCGTGCAGGCGTAATAATAGTCGATGACGCCGGTCACCTGACCGTCATCGTTCATCAGCACATTATCGGTGAAGTAATCGGCATGGATCGCGCCTGCAGGCAGATCCTGCACCCAGACGCTTTTCAGCCAGCTAACCTCTGAGCGGAAATCCTCAAGAATGGCTTCGGCGCGCGGCGACTGTGAGGCCTTTGGCTCGCAGCGGGCGATCAGCTCATCCCAGTAATTCACCCCCATAGTGTTTTCACGCACCTGAGTGAAATCGGCACCGGCCTTATGCAGTTTGGCCAGATATTCCCCCGCCGAAGCCGCATGGCGCACATCGGGGTTGCGGGGCCAGCGACCGGGAAGCCATTTGATCAGGGCGGCCTTGCGACCGTTTAGCGTGCCTATGGTGTCGCCGTTTTTCATCACTGCCGGGCCGGGCGCAGGATAGCCCTTCTGATCCAGATGCAGTGTGTAATCCATAAAATAGGGCAGGGCGCTTTCGTCCGTAGCGGATTCAAAAAGCGTCAGGGCATAAAGGCCTGAGGTGGTTTCAACCTTGAAATTGGTGTTGGACACACCTTCTTCGATCCCCTCAAGATGGAGGAGCTGACCTATATCATAGGCCGACAGAAAGCTGCGCGCTTCATCAAGAGAAACAGGGGTGAAGACCGCCATGAAACCAGAATATCCTAAACCGTTAGTCGTCATTGCTATAGGGCAGGCGCGGGATGGCGTACAAGGGGTTTATGTGATCTGCTAATGATTCTCAAAATTTTGCTGTACGCGTTGACCCTGTGCAAACCCCTGTCCTATAAGGCGCAACGCAGGACTATAAGCGTGGCTAAACCCCGCGATTAGAATCTATCGTTTGGGATTGTGGCGCAAATCCAATAGGCGCACAGGATGCACCATATAAAATTGGGCGCACCACGTAAAAACGGGTGGGTATAATGGCGTTTAAGGAGATTTCGCGTGGCTAAAACGGTTCAGTCTGTACTTGATCTTATCGGGAATACCCCGCTGATCCGGCTTAAAGGGCCGTCAGAGCAAACCGGCTGTGAGATTTATGCCAAGGCGGAATTCCTCAATCCGGGTCAGTCGATCAAGGATCGCGCCGCCCTTTGGATCATCCGCGATGCGGAACAAAAGGGGCTGCTGCGTCCCGGTGGTACTATTGTCGAAGGCACGGCGGGTAATACCGGCATCGGTCTGGCGCTGGTGGCCAATGCCTTGGGCTATAAGGCGGTGATCGTTATCCCGCGCACCCAGTCTCAGGAAAAGAAGGACGCGATCCGTCTTCTGGGGGCGCAACTGATCGAGGTTGATGCTGTTCCCTATTCCAACCCCGACAACTATGTGCGTTATTCAGGCCGTCTGGCCGAAGAACTGGCGAAGACCGAAGCGGGTGGGGCCATCTGGGCCAACCAGTTTGATAATGTCGCTAACCGTCAGGCGCATATTGATGCGACCGCACCGGAAATCTGGGAACAGACCGGCGGTAAGGTCGATGGCTTTGTGGCGGCAGTCGGTTCCGGCGGTACGCTGGCCGGTATTGCGGCGGGTCTGCGCGGCTTTAATCCGGACATCAAGGTGGCGCTGGCTGACCCTTACGGCGCGGCGCTCTATAGCTATTACACTACGGGCGAACTGAAATCCGAAGGCGGATCGATTACCGAAGGTATCGGTCAGGGCCGCATTACGGCCAATCTTGAGGGCTTTACGCCGGACTACAGCTATCGTGTCGGCGACGAAGAGTGGCTGCCGGTTCTCTATGATCTGGATCGCCACGAAGGTCTGGTGGTTGGCGGGTCATCGGCGCTTAATGTCGCCGGTGCCATTAAGCTGGCCAAGGACCTTGGGCCTGGCAAGACCATCGTCACCATTCTGGCGGACTATGGCAACCGTTATGCCTCAAAGATATTCAACGCAGACTTCCTGCGTGAAAAGGGCCTGCCCGTACCGCCCTGGTCAGAAGGCTAACGGACAGGCATGAACGGTTTGGGCACCCAGTCAGATGTTTTGCGCGGCAAAGACCGGACGGTCTTGCGGGCGAGCGCTGGCGGGTGTCTCACCGGTTGCTTGCTGACGCAGCCAGTCCATGAAGCGCGCCTGCGCCAGAGACGGTTCGCGCGTCTGCGGCCACACCAGATAATAGCCGAAACTGACGGGCGCTTCCTTTTCGTTGAACAGCACCTTAAGGCGTCCGGCCCTGAGATCGGCTTCGGCAATGGTACGCTTGGCCAATGCCACGCCACGACCGGCAACGGCGGCTTCGATGACCATGTGGCTCTGGTTAAAGCGCGGGCCGCGCGCCGCATCGACATCATCAACGCCATGCGCCTTAAGCCACATAGCCCAGTCGGGGCACGACGGGTCGGTGTCAGCGGAAATATCGTGCAACAGGACATGGTGCGCCAGATCGGCGGCCTTGCGGATCGGGGCCGCGTCATAAAGCGCGGGCGAGCAGACCGGAACTACCGATTCTTCGAGCAGATGTTCGACATGCAGCCCGTTATAGCTGCCGTTTCCGTAGCGGATCGCCAGATCGATGTCAGAGACGGCGAAATCGGTCGGAGACATGTCGGCGGAAATCCACACGTCAATATCGGGATTGGCCAGAGAGAAATCGCCCAGACGCGGCATCAGCCATTTGGCGGTGAAGCTGGGGGCCGCCGAAACGGTGACGCGGCCTTTTTGCTGGGTTTGTTTCATCACGCGCGTCGCCTCGAACATCTTTTCGAAGGCTTCCTTAAGGATCAGCGCCGAGGCACGGCCTGCGTCGGACAAAACGACACGGCGGCCATCGCGGACAAACAGTTCAACACCTACATGTTCCTCAAGCAGGCGAATCTGCTGCGACACCGCGCCGGGGGTCACAAACAGCTCTTCGGCCGCGTGCTTGAAGCTTTCGTGGCGGGCGGCGGCTTCGAACACTCGAAGCGCCGAAAGGGGCGGCAAACGGTCGCGGGACATGTGATAAATCTAAACCAATGGCAGTTAAGCCATTTATATATGCCATCTTTTGTTTAATAAAACTAATCTGTGAGTGTTTCGGAGAAAAAAATGAGCGAGACCAGCCCTTCAACGTCCCCTACTGAGCGGATCGAAGTCCTTGAACCGGGACAGTCATGGGAAACGGATGCCATCATTATCGGCGCCGGGCCTGTCGGGCTGTTTGCCGTATTTGAACTGGGTCTTCTGGATATCAAGGCCCATCTGGTGGACATTCTCGATAAGGTCGGTGGCCAGTGCGCCGAGCTTTATCCGGAAAAGCCGATCTATGACATTCCGGCATGGCCGATCATCACAGGTCAGCAGATCACCGACCGTCTGCTTGAGCAGATCGAGCCGTTCGGTGCCAAGTATCACCTGAGCGAAATGGCCGTGGCCATTGAAAAGCTTCCGCAGGAAGACGGTTCGGTCAAGTGGAAACTGACGACCGATCAGAACACGACCATCATTGGCCGTACCATCCTGATCGCCGCCGGTGGTGGCTCGTTCCAGCCGAAAAAGCCGCCGATCCCCGGTATCGAAGGCTTTGAAAACATCGGTGCAGGCAAGGGCGTTCACTATGCCGTCCGTAAGATGGAAGCCTTCCGCGGCAAGCGCGTGGTTATCTCCGGTGGTGGGGATTCGGCGCTTGACTGGACGGTCAATCTGGCCCCGATCGCCGAGCGTCTGACGCTTGTGCACCGCCGCGACGACTTCCGGGCTGCGCCGCATACCGTGGCCCAGATGCGTCAGCTGGTGGCTGATGGCAAGATGGATCTGGTTATCGGTCAGGCAACGGCCTTTAAGGGCGAAACAGGTCATAATCTGGAAAGCGTCACCATCGAAGACAATGATGGCAACGAAATTCACGTCGAAGCCGACAGCTTCCTGCCGTTCTTTGGTTTGACCATGAAGCTGGGGCCTGTGGCGGACTTTGGTCTGAACTTGCATGAGAACCTCATTCCGGTTGATACCGAAAAGTTCGAGACCTCGACGCCGCAAATCTTTGCTATCGGGGATATCAACTATTATCCCGGTAAGCTGAAGCTGATCCTGTCGGGCTTCCACGAAGGCGCACTGGCGGCACAACAGGTGTTCCGTTACGTGTTCCCTGAAAAGAAGCTGCGCTTCCAGTACACGACGTCTTCGTCGGACCTGCAAAAGAAGCTGGGCGTTAAGTAAGCGTCTTAAGCGGATCAATAAAAAACCCCGTCGCAGATGCGGCGGGGTTTTTTAATTTCCGTATTCAGGCCGGTTAGTCGAGGAAGACCACATCGTCCGAACCTTTGTCCTTACCGGTGTTCGAAAGCGACAGCCAGACGCGGTAAACATCTTCGGGTACCTTGGGCGGGCGTTGGGTGCCATCACCAAGGATCTGTACCAGATTGAATTTCATGCCCATTTTGTGTGGCGTGGTCCAGGCGGCGCTGCCGCGCTTGGCGGTATTGGCATCAAGGTCGATCAGCCACAGTTCAGCCGGCACATCGCCGATCGTGTCGTAAAGCACCTGTGCGCCGGAAGCGCTCTGGTTGACAATCTGACAGGGAATGGTCTGGTTGCGAGACAGGAACAAAAGGCAGCCGCGCGCATTGTAATCATAGCGCGGTTCGATCCGCCGGTTCATGAACTGATCATAGGGTTGAATAATTTCAACACCATTATCTGACCGAACGTTCGGCTGAGGCGATTGGGGGCGCAGCGCCGGAGATTCCGGTCGCCGGGCGGGTCTGGATTGTGCCGTCGCTGACACGGGCCGCTCAGTAAGTGCGGGCATGGGTAGGTTCCTGAGTTTCTATTAAAAACTATACGCGCAATCGGGTTTACAAAAGCTTTCCACAGGGGCGCTTATAAATATCGTTTGCAAATATGTTGCATTAGCTGTGATGGCGCCTCTATAGGGGCGATGAGTGAAGTAATGTTTAAAGCGCATCCCAAAAAGTGCCGTAATGGCCATGGAGCGGTTTTTGCAACAGAACGCGCTGTCCGCGAAAGCGCTTGACTTTTTCCCCGTTTAAGCGCAGAAGGCCGTTCTTCGCAGGTGCAAAATAGTTTTGCCCGCCTTCTGGCCGCGTGAGGATTGGCACTGATATACGCCTTTCCGCCAGAATTTTGAGTGATACCTCTGCCATTCCATCGGCACAGCTATCTGTAAGACAGACATCGAGAGCTTAAGACCACGCGCTGGCCTCACCCCTTAATCCCCCCGAATTTCGGGGTTGGGGGTTGCCGCCGTAGGTTTACGCCTGCGCGCTTCCTCCTTTTATTTATTGCGTTTATACGCCCTTTCGAAAGCCGCACGTGAGCACGTTCAAAGATCTCGGCCTTAGCGCCACCCTGTTAGCCACCCTTGACAAAGAGGGCTATCATACGCCGACGCCTATTCAGGCGCAGGCCATTCCGGTTTTGCTGAAAAAGCATGACCTTCTGGGGATTGCCCAGACCGGCACCGGTAAGACCGCTGCCTTCGCCCTGCCGATCCTGCACCACATCCTCAGCGACCGTCAGATTCCTGCGGCCCGTACCTGTCGTGTGCTGGTACTGTCACCGACGCGCGAACTGGCGTCGCAGATTGCCGACAGCTTCAAGACCTATTCCAAGGGTCTGGGCCTTCAGATCGCGACCATCTTCGGCGGCGTGAAGTACGGCCCGCAATATAAGGCTCTGGCCGGTGGTCTGGATATTCTGGTGGCGACACCGGGGCGTCTGATTGACCACATCGAACAAAAGACCATTGACCTTAAGTCGGTTGAGCACTTCGTTCTCGACGAAGCCGATCAGATGCTGGACATGGGCTTCATCAAGCCGATCCGACAGGTGGCTTCACGCCTGCCGGCCCGTCGTCAGAACCTGTTTTTCTCGGCCACCATGCCTAAGGAAATTGCCGGTCTGGCTTCGGAACTGCTGACTGACCCCAAGCGCGTGGAAATCACCCCTGAGGCGACGACGGCTGAAAAGGTGTCGCAACAGGTTATGTTCGTTGAGCAAAAGTACAAGCGCGCCCTTTTGAGCGAGCTTTATGCCGATGACGCTTTCAGCCGCACCCTGATCTTTACGCGCACCAAGCGCGGTGCAGACCGTGTGGCCGCCTATCTTCAGGCCGGTAACATCGAAGCGGCTTCGATCCACGGTGACAAGAACCAGAGCCAGCGTGAACGCGCCCTTCAGGCCTTCCGCGCCGGTCGTGTACGTGCACTGGTGGCTACGGATATTGCGGCCCGCGGTATCGATGTTGATGAGGTCAGCCACGTTATCAACTATGAACTGCCGTTCGTTCCCGAAGCCTATGTACACCGCATTGGCCGTACGGCCCGTGCCGGTCGTTCGGGTATCTCGATCACGCTGGTGGCCGATGATGAACGTAAGCTGCTGAAGGACATTCAGCGTATTACGCGCCAGACCATTCCGTCTTTTGACCGTCGTAAGGACAAGGGCCTGCATCTGCTGGACGAGGCGATCACCGCTTCGGGTCAGACCGAAAAGCCCAAGACGCCGGATCGTATCGTCGAAAAGACCGCCCGCCACAGCGACCCTGATGCCGAGCGCGTCCATAAGCGTTCGCGCAACCGTCCGAACCGTTCGGATCGCGACCGTAAGGGCGGCAAGGCTTTTGAGCGTCCCGAACGTTATGACCCAATGGCGGCTGAACGTCCGGCACCTGCCCGTGCGGATAAGCCTTTCAAGTCTGACAAGCCGTTTAAAAAGGCACCGTTCAAGGCAAAAGACGGCAACCGCGACGCGGTGCGCAACGACCAGCGCTTCTTTGAAGATCGCGGCGAGCGCAAGCCCAGACCGTCGGGTGACAGACCTTCACACGACAGAGCCTATGGCGAGCGTTCGTCCGCCGAAGGTCAGCGTACCGAAGTCCGCGCCCGTCCGGACAAGGCCCGCAAGTTCTCAGGCGGCAAGAAAACCAACACCAAGGCTCGCGCGCATCATTCGGCGCACTATTCCGAGCCGGTCGGTGAGCGTTCCGAAGGCGCACAATTCAAGCGCCGCGCCCAAAAGGCGTAAAAGGCCAACGGTTTGACGCAATGGGCGCTAACTGGTATCCGGTTTGGATGACAGTTAGCGCCCATTGGCGTTTGACGGCACCATACTCGACCTGTGGGGATAACAGATGAACGCAATCAGGATCAGGCCATTACTGTGCGGATCCGTTTTGTTTTCCGTTGTTTTGACGGCGTTCATACTTTTGGCGGCGTGTAAGCCCGTTCAGCCCAGTTCTCCTGAAGGTTCGGTGCCTCTGGCGCTGGTGAAAAATGCGGTCGATGCCCATTCCTATGCCAAGCCCAATACGGCACGTGTGCGCCATGTCGATCTTAATCTGACAGCGGATTTCAAGGCGCGGGTGCTGAAAGGCACGGCGGCCCTGACGCTGGAAACAGATGCTTCGGCGCGGCAGGTCATACTCGACATTAAGGCGCTGGATATTCTGCGTGTCGCGGATGCT
Source organism: Asticcacaulis sp. (assembly GCA_047605545.1). Taxonomy (GTDB): domain Bacteria; phylum Pseudomonadota; class Alphaproteobacteria; order Caulobacterales; family Caulobacteraceae; genus Asticcacaulis. Next base: position 39,754 of record JASGFL010000013.1, read on the forward strand.
TCGGGCGCGCCACTGAAATTTACCATAGGCAAGGCTGATCCGGTTAAGGGTAGCGCGCTGATCATTGACCTGCCTCAGGGGGCGCAAAAGGTCATTGTCACCTATCAGACGACGGCGGAAACCGAGGCGCTGCAATGGCTTGAGCCGTCGCAGACCGCAGGCGGCAAATATCCGTTCCTGTTCTCGCAAGGTCAGTCAATCCTGACGCGCACCTGGATTCCGACGCAGGATTCGCCGATGGTTCGGCAAACCTATACGGCCAATATTACAGTGCCGCGCGCGCTTAAGGCGGTAATGAGTGCCGATATGCTGACGCCGGATGGTGAGGCCGTCCCGGGTCAGCCTGATCAGCGCGTCTATCGTTTCCGCATGGATGAGGCCATTCCGCCCTATCTGATCGCGCTGGCGGTCGGAAATCTTGAATTCCGCAGCATTGGCAAACGCACAGGCGTCTATGCCGAGCCGGTGACTATTCGTGCGGCGGCGTCAGAATTTGCAGACATGGAAAAAATGCTTCTGGCCGCCGAGAAGCTTTATGGCCCCTATCGCTGGGGTCGTTATGACGTTCTGGTGCTGCCGCCGTCCTTCCCCTATGGCGGTATGGAAAATCCGCGCCTGACCTTCGCCACACCGACCATACTGGCGGGCGATAAGTCGCTGGTGTCGCTGATTGCGCATGAACTGGCGCATTCATGGTCGGGCAATCTGGTGACCAATGGCACATGGGATGATTTCTGGCTCAATGAAGGCTTCACGGTCTATTTTGAGAACCGCATCATGGAGGAAATCTATGGTAAGGAACGCGCCCTGACCCTTCAGTCGCTGGGTTTCTCGGAACTGAAGGAAACCCTTGCCGGACTTAAGGAAGATGAACTGCAAAAGCTGCATATCCGGCTGAAGGGGCGTCATCCCGACGAAGGGTTCTCGGACGTGCCTTACGAAAAGGGCGCGGCCTTCCTGCGTATGCTTGAGGCGCAATTTGGTCGTCAAAAGCTGGATGCCTACCTTAAGGGCTATTTTGAGCGTTATGCTTTCCAGAGCATGACCACTGAGGCGTTTTTAGCGGATCTGCGTGAGCACCTGCTGCGTAATGATCGCGCGCTTGAGGACCGGCTGCATATTCAGGCCTGGCTGAATGAGCCGGGACTGCCGGATAATGCCGTGGCCCCTGTGTCGCGTACGCTAAACCTTGTTGAGGGCGAAGCGGCGGCGTTTGCGCAGGGTGTGGAGCCGTCCATGCTGCGCACTTCCGACTGGGAAACACAAGCCTGGCTGCATTTCCTGAAATCCCTGCCGGCAGACCTGAGCGACAGCCAGCTTGAATCGCTGGATAAGGCATTCAAGCTGACCAATTCCGGTAATTCGGAAATCCGCTTTGCCTGGTACCGGCTGGTCATTGCTCATCATTATGAACCGGCGCTGCCATCTCTGGAAAACTTCCTGACCTCGCAGGGGCGGCGTAAATTTATCGCGCCGCTATATACGGACCTGATGGCGCAATCGGGCTGGGGCGAGGAAATGGCCCGCAGAGTCTATGCCAAGGCACGCTCAGGCTACCATCAGGTGACACGAGAAACCGTAGACAAGATCGTCAGTTAAGACTTTCTTCAGCCTGTTACGCAGCCAATCCTTAAACATTGAAGCCTATATTACAGGCTTCATAAGGATGGACATGACCGTAGACGGATTTACAACCATTGCCGCCTCTCGTGTACGTGGGTTTACCACGCGCATGATACTGGCGGGCTTTGTGTGTTTTACCGCCATGTTGCTGCATCCGTCGGTCTGGCCTCTGATCTGGATCGCCGTCTATTTTGTCTCTCAGGTCATCGATCAGCGTCTGTTTGAAGAGTGTCTTGTTCTGAACAAGGCGCCTGATCGTCCGCTTGAGGCTCGCCTGATCGTCTCGGTGGCCGTCAGCGTCATCATTTTCTCGTCTATGGCGGCCTACACGTGGTTTCTGGGGGGCGAGGAGGGACGGTTATTTGCAGTCATCGCCATCTGTGGGGCATTGCTGCATGTCAGCATGCAGATGTACCCCAAGAAGCGTCTGTTGTTTGCGGCGGTGGTGCCGCATGCGCTGTATTTGCTCACCCTGCCGACGATCTCGGCCATTTTTGATCATGGGGCCCATCGCTGGAGCCTGTTGATGGTCAATATCGGCACCATCGTCTTTCTGGCCAATCTGGCGCTGGCGGTACGCCAGTCAAGCAAGGCCATGCGCGATCTTCAGGAAGCTCGGACCCTTGCCGAAAAAGCCAGTGAGGCCAAGTCCACCTTCCTTGCGGTCATGAGCCACGAAATCCGCACGCCGATGAATGCGGTGGTATCCGCCGCCAATCTTTTGCGCCGTACGACCCTAAGTGAACAGCAAAGAGAGCATGTCAGTCTTCTGACCCAATCCAGTGAAGTTCTGCTGGGGCTGGTCAATGATGTGCTTGATCTGTCTAAAATCGAAGCCGGTCGCATGACGGTCGAAAAAGCGCCGCTGGACCTCAAAGGAATGGTGCGGGCGCTGGTGCGCCTGTGGACGCCGCAACTGCGGGAAAAGCGTCTCAAGCTTGAGGTCATTCAGACGGCGGAGCTGGCGCCATATATCATGACCGATCCGCTGCGCCTGCGTCAGATACTGTTTAACCTGCTGTCCAATGCCATCAAGTTCACGCCAAAGGGCACGATCCGTCTGAAAATATCCTGCGAAGACGGGCGCTGGCTGCGCTTTGAGGTGGCGGATGAGGGGATCGGCATTGCCTCTGAGCGGCTTGAGCACATTTTCTCAAGCTTTGAGCAGGCCGAAAGCACGACCACGCGCCGGTATGGTGGCACGGGGCTGGGGCTGACCATTTCACGGCGTCTGGCCCGCCTGATGGGTGGTGAGATCGATGTGGTGTCTGTCGAAGGGCAAGGCTCTTCGTTCTGTCTGCGTCTGCCCTATGAGATCGCGGATACGGGTGAATCCGGTGATGAGATCGAAGCCACGCCCGAAGCCGTACTGCCGCCGCCCCCCAGACGGGTGCTGATTGTCGATGATCACGAGGTCAATCGCCGGATTGTCGCCCTGTTCATTCAGCCGCTGGGTTGGGAATGTGTTATGGCCGGTGACGGGGCCGAGGCGCTTGAGATCGCCAGGGTGCAACCCTTTGATCTGATCCTGATGGACATGCAGATGCCTGTGATGGGCGGCATAGAGGCGACCGTGGCCTTACGCGAAACCAATGGCCCCAATCGTCAGACTCCGGTCGTGGCCCTGACGGCTAACGCGCTTGAACAGCATGTGCAGGCCTGGGCGGATATTCGGGTATATGACGTGCTGACCAAGCCGGTTGATCCGACGCGTTTGATTGAGACTCTGTTGCGGAATGTCGAACTGGCGGACCTGATGCCCGAAGAACCTCAGGCTGGTCCTGAGGCTGGTCTGGCGCTGGCGGCAGGCATTTAGGGCCTGATCCGGCATCACAGAAAAAATGTCAGTTCATGGATGAAATCTGTCGTTCAAATATTAAAAATAAATAGACAGGTTAGGTTCTTTTTAGCCGCTGGCACTAGGCTTTTGCGCGTATCTGCATTAGATGCACAATGAAAGATAATTCCTCCCCACCAAGGTATCCCATCATGCTTTCCGCTTACCGTGAACATGTTGCCGAGCGTGCTGCGCTGGGCATTCCGCCACTGGCTCTGTCGGCTGAACAAACGGCAGACGTCATTGAACTGATCAAGAACCCGCCCGCGGGTGAAGAAGAGTTTCTGCTTGATCTTCTGACCTATCGCGTGCCCCCCGGTGTGGATGATGCCGCCAAGGTTAAGGCGTCGTTCCTGTCGGCTGTGGCGCATGGGGATTTTCCGGTTGCCCTGATCAGCCGTGAACGCGCGACCGAGCTTCTGGGGACGATGGTCGGTGGTTATAACGTTAAGCCGCTGATCGATCTTCTGAACGATGACGTGGTCGGTACTATCGCCGCGGATGCGCTCAAAAAGACGCTTCTGATGTTCGACTTCTTCCATGATGTGTCGGAGCTGGCCAAGGGCGGTAACGCCAATGCCAAGGCCGTGGTTCAGTCATGGGCCGAAGCCGAATGGTTCACCTCGCGCCCTAAGGTGGCCGATAAGATCACCGTCACCGTATTTAAGGTCACGGGCGAAACAAATACCGACGACCTGTCGCCGGCACCGGACGCCTGGTCGCGTCCTGACATTCCGCTGCACTATCTGGCGATGCTCAAGAACAAGCGCGAAGGCATCACGCCCGAAGAAGATGGCAAGCGCGGCCCGATCCAGTTCATCGAAGACCTGAAGGCCAAGGGCCATCTGGTGGCCTATGTCGGCGACGTGGTCGGCACCGGTTCGTCGCGTAAATCGGCGACCAACTCAGTTATCTGGGCAACGGGTGAGGACATTCCGTTCGTACCTAATAAGCGCTTTGGTGGTGTGACACTGGGTGGCAAGATCGCCCCGATCTTCTTCAATACGCAGGAAGACTCTGGCGCCCTGCCGATCGAAGTTGATGTATCTAACCTGCATATGGGTGATGTGATCGACATCTATCCCTATGAAGGTAAGGTCGAAAAAGACGGTCAGAAGATTGCCGACTTTGCGCTGAAATCACATGTGATCCTTGATGAGGTTCAGGCCGGTGGCCGTATCAACCTGATAATCGGGCGCTCGCTGACGGCCAAGGCACGTGAATCGCTGGGTCTGGCGCCTTCGGAAGCGTTCCGTCTGCCGGTGCCGCCTGCGGGTTCGACCGCTGGCTTCACGCTGGCGCAAAAGATGGTCGGTCGCGCCTGTGGTCTGCCCGAAGGTCAGGGTATCCGTCCGGGTACCTATTGCGAACCTAAGATGACAACGGTTGGCTCTCAGGACACAACCGGCCCGATGACGCGCGATGAGTTGAAAGACCTCGCCTGCCTTGGCTTCTCGGCCGATCTGGTGATGCAGTCCTTCTGTCACACGGCGGCCTATCCGAAGCCGGTGGACGTGAAGACGCACCGCGAATTGCCGACCTTTATTTCAAACCGTGGTGGCGTGGCGCTGCGTCCGGGTGATGGGGTGATCCACTCATGGCTGAACCGCCTGCTGCTGCCGGACACCGTAGGTACCGGTGGTGACTCGCACACCCGCTTCCCGATCGGGATTTCCTTCCCCGCCGGTTCGGGCCTTGTGGCCTTCGGTGCGGCGACGGGTGTTATGCCGCTCGATATGCCGGAATCCATTCTGGTGCGTTTCAAGGGCGAGATGAAGCCCGGTATCACCCTGCGTGATCTGGTGCATGCCATCCCTTACTATGCCATCAAGGCCGGTCTGCTGACGGTGGCTAAGGCCGGTAAGGTCAATGCCTTCTCCGGTCGTATCCTTGAAATCGAAGGTCTGCCTGACCTGAAGGTTGAGCAGGCGTTCGAACTGACCGACGCTTCGGCAGAGCGTTCGGCAGCCGGTTGTACGGTTAAGCTGAACAAAGAGCCGATCATCGAATATATGACCTCGAACATCGTTCTGATGAAGAACATGATCGCTGACGGTTATCAGGATGCCCGCACCCTGCAACGCCGTATCGAGGCCATGGAAGCCTGGCTGGCCAATCCGAACCTGCTTGAGGCCGATACGGACGCCGAATACGCCCATGTCATCGAGATCGACCTGAACGATATCAATGAGCCTATCCTGTGCGCCCCGAACGATCCTGACGATGCACGTCTGCTGTCCGAAGTTCAGGGCACGGCCATCGACGAAGTGTTCATCGGTTCGTGCATGACCAATATCGGCCACTTCCGTGCGGCGTCGCTGCTGCTGAATGGCAAGAAGGACATCCCGACCCGTCTGTGGGTGGCTCCGCCAACCAAGATGGACGCGGCTGAACTAACCAAGGAAGGCCATTACAACGTACTCGGTACCGCCGGTGCGCGTATGGAAATGCCGGGTTGTTCACTGTGTATGGGTAATCAGGCGCAGGTGCGCGAAGGTGCGACCGTGGTATCTACCTCGACGCGTAACTTCCCGAACCGTCTGGGTAAGAACTCTAATGTGTTCCTGTCGTCAGCCGAACTGGCGGCGATTGCCTCTAAGCTGGGCCGTCTGCCGACCGTTGAGGAATATCTGGCCGATATGGGCGTGATCAATGAAGCGGGCGACAAGGTTTACCGCTACATGAACTTCGACCAGATCGAGGAATATGCCAAGGTGGCCGAGGCCGTCTAAGGGTCTGAGGACTGAAAAAGAAAAGCCCCCGCAAGACATTTTGCGGGGGCTTTTTTTATGGTTCCAACCGGATACGGTATTCGCGGTTGAAGTAGGTGCTGTTTAACCGTGCCACCTGTCCGTCCGTATAGGACTTGGGGCGGTGGTGATCCTCAAGGAAGATTTTGGCATCTTCCCTGAACGGAAGAACGCTTAAGGTCAGGGGCTTATCGAGCAGGTGGCGGTAACGCTTCAGGCCGATCACCCATTTGCGGCCATCATAATAATGGTCATCCAGCATCTGCGTGCCGGAAAATAGGCGCGCCACATCGCCGTCATAGTCGATTTCGAGGAACACATCCTCGGCCCCGTCAAAGGCGTCAGCAGGGACGTGGATTTCCCATGTCGCCGACTGACCAAAGACTTCGGGTGTCGGTAAGATCGCCGATCCGGCAGGGCCCGTCATTTTCAGCGGCGGTACCTTGCCCGCAGGGCGTATGGCGGTGACTTCTGCCTGCCTGATCTCAGGTCTTGGGACGCTGACGACCCAGTGCTGGAACAGGTTCGGGCGGTCAGACAGCGCCAGTTTCATATTGGCCTTAGGTGCGGCCGCAAGCGGTGGATAGAAGCCGACGCTCAGGCGATCATCCTGTATATGGCTGACCTCAAGGCCGCCATTGGCTGCGGAAAACACATGACCGCCACTGATGATCAGGCGCTCACGTCCCTGATAGGGCAGCTTGGTGACGTTTGTGTCCTTATGCAGGATCAGGACGCGGCTGACGCGACCATCCGTGCCTGTGATGCGCAGCAGGTTGTGGGCGTCCGGCGACAGGCCGCTGACGATCAGATGCTTGCCATCTGTGCGGCGCTTACCCGCAGAGACTGCCCTGACCTGAGCGGCATCAAACGCCAGTTCAATGGGGGCGAGTGAGGTCGGCTGAAAGACATACAGATCGCCTTCGTCATCGGTAATCTGCGTGACGGGCTGTATGGTGGCCCAGACCAGATTGATACCCGACAGGTCGAAATTCACCGGCCAGATGAATGACGTCTGTAGTCCAACCCTAACCCCTTCGGACGGCAGGGTCAGGGAACCCGACGGCAGGTTCAGGGTAAAGCGTGTGTTCTCGCGTACCTTGGTTTCGCTGTAATACTGGCGCACATGGTTGTTGACGAACAAAAAGCCGGAATGGCCGTCACTGCGTAAGGCCCAGCGTAACGGGCCAAAATCGGCGGCGTCTTTGGGGGTAACATCCGGCGCATGCACCGTCATCGGCGCAAGACGATCTCCAAAGCTGTTGAGGAAGCTATGGATGGGTTTCAGGCGCACATAGCTGTGGTTCGGCAGGCCATATTGTCCCAGCGGGGCCTGAAAATCGTAACCCAACTGCGGCGTATCATTAAAGCCGCCCGAAGCTACGCTTTCTTCGTGGGTTGGACGGCCCCACGGATTTTGCCCGCCGTGATACATGTAATAGCCCAGCAGATTAACGCCTGACCCCAGCTTGGTGACGACCATGGACGGAATATCACTGACCGCCAGCACCGGACGGCGGCGATACATGGGCGGTACACCGCCGCCATATTCGGCACCGAAGAACGGGGTGATGTCGGTATCGCGTGCGCCGTCATCCTGCTGTGAGGTGGAGCCTTGCGCCCCCAGTCCTTTTTCGTTGCGTATGCCGAACTGGAATAGATAGCTCGATTTTGGCGGCAGCTTGTCCGAACGTGCGGCCCACGGCTCATCGACATAGGTGCCGAATACCGGAATAGCTTCACCGCGCGGCCAGACGGCATTGTCCCAGCCGGTGACAGTATAGAGCGGCACGTCATAGCCTTTTTCGATCAGCAGGGCCTTCAGTGCAGCAATATGCTCACGCCCCTGAAGCGGGCCGGCGCGGTTATATTCGTTTTCAATCTGTATGCCGATGACCGGCCCGCCGTCCTTCCACATCAGGCCCTTGGTCTGTTCAGACAGGGCGGAGAAGAAGCCATCGACATGGGCTATATAGGCCGGATCATTGGAACGGGTATAGCTTGAGTCCACCACCCAGTCAGGCAGGCCGCCAAAGCGTACCTCGGCATGAACCCACGGGCCGGGGCGCAGGAATACATACAGGCCGTGCTTGTGCGCCAGTTCAACAAAATGGCGCAGGTCATTGTCGCCGGTGAAATCAATAGCACCGGCTTCGGGTTGATGGTGACGCCAGATGACATAGGTCGAAACGACCGTCACGCCACCGGCCTTCATTTTCAGAAGCTGCTCTTCCCAATAGGCGCGTGGAAAGCGCGAATAGTGGAACTCACCCATGACCGGAAACCATGGCTTGCCATCCAGTGTCAGGTAGCGGTCATTGGCCGTAATAACATGGCCGTCCGGTGAGCGGTTGGCGCCCATTTTCAAAAGCCCCTCACGCACAGCAGGCGCGGCTTCGGGTACGGTCAGGCTCAGGGTTTCGGCAGTGGCGGGCAGGGCAGAAAGAAGCCCCAAACCCACGAGGGCTGTGGTCAGTTTCACGGGCGATTTCCTCTGTTGAAAAAGGCCCTTCGTTGCGGGAACGAAGGGCCTGATTTTTAGTTATTATGGATTAGCGAGCGAGCCAGCCGCCATCGACGGGGATGATCGCGCCGTTGACATAGTCCGATGCCGAAGAGGCAAGGAACACAGCCGCGCCACCCATGTCGGACGGCTCACCCCAGCGGGCGGCAGGGATACGGTCAAGGATCGCCTTGTTACGGGCTTCGTCGGCCTGAAGCGCCGCAGTGTTGTCGGTGGCCATATAGCCCGGCGCAATGGCGTTGATATTGACGCCTTTGGCGGCCCATTCGTTGGCCAGCAGCTTGGTGATACCGGCCAGACCGGACTTCGAGGCCGTATAGGACGGCACGCGGATGCCGCCCTGGAACGACAGCATCGACGCGATGTTGATGATCTTGCCTGAGCCTTGGGCGATGAAGTGCTTGCCTACGGCCTGAGACAGGAAGAAGACGCTCTTGAGGTTCAGGTCGATAACGGCATCCCAGTCAGCTTCGGTGAAGTCCACGCTGTCGTTACGGCGGATCATACCGGCATTGTTGACCAGAATATGCACGCCACCCAGTTCCTTGAGCGTGGTTTCGATGATGCGGGCCACTGGCTCGGTTGAGGTCAGGTCAGCGGCAATATGGATGGCTTTGCGGCCAAGTGCCGTTACCTTTTCGACGGTTTCGGTTTCCGAACGGGTGGACACAACGGCGATGTTGGCACCGGCTTCAGCCAGAGCCAGCGCGATCCCTTGCCCCAGACCCTTATTGCCGCCGGTAACGATGGCAACCTTGCCGGAGAGATCAAACGGATTAGCCATGTGAGATATTCCTTTTATTAGAGCACATTCCGAAAGCTATGTTGCGGTCTTCGGAACGCGCGACAGTCTGAATTAGAGATTAGGCAAGCTGGCAGATATCAAGAACATTCATATCGGTATAGTCGAGATTTTCCCCGCCCATAGCCCAGATGAAGGCATAGTTCGATGTGCCTGCGCCCATGTGAATTGACCAGGGTGGAGACACGACCGCTTCGTTGTTTTTCATAAGGATATGACGTGCCGAATCCGGCTGTCCCATGAAATGAAAAACGCGCTCGTTTTCACCGAGGTTGAAATAGAAATAGACCTCCGACCGACGGTCATGCAGATGCGGCGGCATGGTGTTCCACACCGAACCGGGCGACAGGATCGTCAGGCCCAGCAGCAACTGTGAGGATTTGGCGGTGGTCGGTACAATATACTGATAGATCACGCGCTCATTGGATTGTTCAAGCGACCCGCGCTCAAGCGGTACGGCCTGATCAATCGAAATTTTCACCGTCTCGTAACGGGCGTGCGACGGGGTAGAGGTCAGATAATAGAGGGCCGGATTGGCTGCATCATCGGATTTAAACAGCACTTCGGCTGTGCCCGACGGAATATAAAGCCCGTCCTTTTGCGCCAGCGCATAGTCAACGCCATCGACCGTCACCACGCCGCTGCCGCCACCGACATTGATGACACCCAGTTCGCGGCGTTCAAGGAAGGGATGACCTGCTGCCGACGCCGGTTCGGTCTGGTCAGGCAGTTTCAGGGTTGAATTGACGGGGGCGGCCCCGCCGACCACAAAGCGCTCGAAATGCGTATAGTTCAGCGTCACCTGATCAGCATTGAAGATATTGTCGATCAGATATTTGTCACGCAAGTCCTGCGTATCTGCCAGATCCATCGAGTCAGGATGGGTGGCGTGATAGGTCTTGTGGTACAGGGTGTTCTGGCACATGACGGGCGCTTTCATAAAATACCCCGCCGGAAAAAACAGGCGGGGCGCAGACGGTGAAATTAACCGGATGGCGACGCAGCTATTGGCATAGGCATCCGGTTTAATCCTGTATTATTGCAGGTTGACGAACATGCCGCCATCAACCAGCAGGGATGCCCCTGTGACATAACCCGCCAGTTCGTCCGAAGCAAGGAAGATGACAGGGCCAGCAAGGTCTTCAGGCGCGCCGAGACGGCCGAGCGGAACGCGCTTTTCCATATAGGTGCGCTTTTCGACATCAGCCAGATCGTCCTTGTTGATGTCGGTCAGGATGGTGCCGGGCAGAACCGCATTGGCGCGGATGCCGTATTTACCAAGCGCAATGGCGGTCGATTGCATCAGCGACAGAACGCCAGCCTTGGTTGGGGTGTAGTGAGTCTGGAACTCACCGCCCACCAGTGCCGAGATAGACGACACGGCGATGATCGACCCACCGTGGCCTTGCTTGACCATTTGCTGGGCAGCGGCCTGAACCATGTAATAGGCACCGTTGAGGTTTACCTTGATGGTGCGGTCAACGACCTCAACCGGCATTTCCAGCAGGCTGTGGAACGGGCAGATACCTGCATTGTTCACGAACACATCGACCTTGCCATAGGCTTCGACGCCAGCAGCAATAAAGGCCTGTGCAACGGCAGGGTCAGACACATCGCCCTTTTGGGCAAAGGCGTCACCGCCGAAGCCTTTGATTTCGGCGACAACCTTTTCGGCGGCGGCAGAATCGCCACCGTAGTTGATGCCCACCTTGGCGCCCTGACGGGCTGCGCCGACGGCGATAGCTGCGCCGATGCCTTTGGAGGCGCCGGTGACCAGTAATACCTTGTCTTTCAGTAACATCTTGATGCTCACTTTGGCCGGATGGCCGTTGAAATAGGTGTCAGATAAAGGGTTTGAGTAGGGGGTGGCAGGTACTCTTACTTGCCACGGCCCCAGAGGTTTTCATATTTCCAGCCGGTCAGGTCTTCGACGATCTTACCGGATTCAGGCGTTTCAGGCTGGGTCGCACCTTCGCGCAGACGCTCAACTTCGTGCACCAGAACCGCATGGGTCTTGGCATTAAGTCTGAACGACCACGACATCCATGCCCCCAGAACCATCATCAGGATCGGGCCACCGATCATGACCAGAACGATACTGTTGATAGCCTCCGGGGTTTGGACGACTGTTGTGCCAGCAGCGGCCTTGGATGGGGCTACGTATCCGCCCAATTCCATCAGGCCGGTCGCAAGGAAGATGGCACCAAACTGAGCAGCCTTGCGGGTGAAGGTCATAACACCGGCAAAGATGCCTTCGCGGCGCTGAGCGGTAACGGCTTCGTCCACGTCCGGCAGGTAGTTATAAACCGACCATGGCACGAAGTTCAGAGTCCCGCGACCAAGACCGGCCAGAATGATTGGCACGAACAGCCAGAAGACCAGACCAAAATTTGACTGCGTAAATGCAGCGAACAGATTACCATCAAGGGCGCTCAGGCCGCTGGTGAAACCTTCAGGCTGTGACAGGTAGAAACCGAGATAGAGTAACAGCGAAGCGATCACAAAGCCGATGGCGATGCGGTAAGCTACGGTAGGGCCGGTCTTGATCACGACCTGAATAGCAATCATAACCGAGAGCAGTTGTGCGAAATACATAACTGTCATCAACTGCGAGATCACTGCCGTAGCCCCAAAAAGGACTGTGGCGACAAAGATCGGGAAGGCTGTGTTGAAAATATCTTGTGACAGATACCCGCCCAGATAAATCGACAGATGTTGACGGAATGCCTTGAGCTTAAGCGTTGAGAACAGGTCACGGAACATATTGACCGGAATCATGGCCGCAGTTTTCAGCGACAGAGTTTCGCCCTTATAGTCCAGTTCTTCCTGAGTGTAGGGACGCTCCCATGAGAAGATAAGCACCAGAATGACAACCAGCGAGAACAGGACGCCGAATATCGTGGCCATGATCAGGAAGGTATTGGGTGAGTCTTCTCCGCCAAGAATGGGGATCAGCATGGCAGGCAGAGAAGAGGCCAGAATGGCAGAAGCTTGCGCAATGATCATGCGCGCTCCGGCGAACTTGGCTTTTTCCTTGTAATCCTTGGTCATTTCCGCAGCCAGTGTTTCCCATGGAATGAGGAACATGGTGTATAGAAGCTCAAAGAAAATAAAGGCGAACAGGTAATAGTAGAAGCTCTGGCCGGTCACGAACAGAAGCGCAAAAGACGGCAGGAGCGGTACAGTGATCAGCAGGAATATCTTTCGTCGTCCGATCTTTCGGCCGATCCATGTATGGCGCAGATTGTCCGAAACATACCCGATCAACGGGCAGGTGATGGCCTCAAGGAGGCGTGGAAGGCCGACGATGAAACCGGCCTGCATGATCGTGAGGTCACAAAAGGTGACAAAGAAATAGACGAGCCAGCCGGTGATGACGGCCTGAGCGCCAGCGCCCAGCATGTCACCGGAACCCCAGCCCCAGTAATTATACCACTTAGGTGTACGAACGGCAGATGATGATGCCATTGTCAGTCTCTCCCGGCGGCCATTGTGCTTTAGGTGCGATAAAACTCCCTGAGGTCGCCGTCAGGAAGTTCGGTTTAGTGCAGAAACAGATTTCCCGCCCCTTTGGCAAGAGGCGGGATAATCAGTCGTTTAGATGAAGCGATACAGGAACTCGCCCATGGTCAGAAGCGCCATGGCCTGACCAAAGGGCATAGAGGTCAGGGGGATGTCCTTATATTCCTGAATCGAATTGAAAACCGGTGTCCCGAAGGAGACTTGGGTCAGTTCGCCAGCGTCATTGATATGGGCGCGGACGGCCTTGGCACCCTTGATGCCGATGGCTTCATACTCTTTCGAGATGTAGCCCTTACGCACGGCCTTGAGGATACCATAGGCAAAGCCAGCCGAAGCGGCGGCTTCTTCGTATGAGGTTTCGTCATCAAGGATCGTGCGCCACAGGCCCGACGGTGCCTGAACCTTGGCCAGTGCCTTGACCTGTGCCTCAAGTGTCTCGATGAGGAACATGCGGAAGGCATCGTCCTTAGGCAGGTTCAGAAGCTCGATGAACTCAGGGATCACGATGGTGACCCACGAATTGCCACGGCCCCACAGGGCGTTGGCGAAGTTATGACGACCATCGAAGGTCCAGCCGTGGAACCACAGGCCGGTCTTGCGGTCGGTCAGGTACTTGATGTGGATGAGGAACTGACGCTTGGCCTCTTCGACATAATGCGGACGGTTGAGCAGCAGGCCGATCTTGGCCAGCGGCACAACCGACATCATCAGGGTGTCGTCCCACATCTGCTGATTGTTGACGCTGTTGTAAACGATGTGCTGGAAGCCACCTTCTTCGGTGCGCGGCAGTTCGTTATAAACCCACTCTGCCCAGACATCGAGGTAAGGCAGATAGCGGCGATCACCGGTGCGCTCATAAAGATAGGCCAGCGTCAGGAACGGTGCGACCGTATTGATGTTGCGCGACGGAGAACCTTCGGCAAACCGGTCTTCAAACCAGTTAATCATGATGTCCCAGGCTTTTTTATCGCCGGTCATCTCCCAGACCTTGTACATGCCGTACAGGCCAATGCCTTGTGTCCACTCAAAACCATGCCAGGCCTTGGTGTCGATCACGCGGCCATCGGTCAGACGCAGCAGGAATTCACCTGAGGTGTCTTCGATGTTCACGAGATTGTCGATCAGGCCGTCAATCGCGCTGAGGTAATCATTACGGTCGGCCCCAAGCGCGGCTGACTGATGCTGCAGCAACGGATCAATATTAAACGGATCGGTTGGCGTCAGGATCTGGTTCTTGGTGTTTACAGGCATAGTACAATACTTCGTGTAAGGATAACGGTTTAGCGTTGCAGATAGCGTGACGCGGGCATGATTTCCAGTGGTACGCCGCCACGTGCCGTACGCAGATTGACCAGTTCAACCGGCTCAAGTGCGTTTTCGGGCTCACCGTCAGTGGTGACGGCCAGTGCGATGGTGTTTTCGCCATTAGGGTTCAGAATCCCCGGCGGAATGACGAAGGTGCGTTGCGGGCCGATATGCGAGATGAACTGGCCCATGTTCCAGCCATTCACAAAGATCAGCACGCGGGTATCACGATCCGAACGCGGCTTGGTGGTGTCACCAAACGACAGGCCCAGCTGAATATCGTGATCCTTAGGCAGGTCAAGATCAAAGGTTGAACGCAGCCAGTAGGTACCTGCAGCGGGCGGGGCGTCAGTGGTTTTCACCTGATCCCAGCCGGTGACGAAGTCCTTGTCACGTGCGGGCGGCAGATACCAGCCTTCGCGTTCGCCATAGAGGCCGCCATTGTTCATCGGGCCGCGCACAAGGTCAGCGATCTTTTCGCCGCCCTTATTGCCCTGAATGCGCCATTCGATCGGCACGGCAAAGCGGTTGCCACCCTATGAGGTCAGGTTGGCGGCAAT
>JASGFL010000014.1:0-53398 GCA_047605545.1 Asticcacaulis sp.
CGATAAACACGCTTTTCTACGTGTCCGTCAAACCAGGGACAGGCCAATCGACTCCTTGATCAATTGCTTACTCTCCCTGCTTGATGGCCACCCGGTAGGGTCTCGTCAGAAGAATCTCGTGGAGGTGTTAAACACATTTCTCAACGTAGAGCGGCGGCATCGATTTGCTCGCCTCGTCCGTCGATTTTCCGAGCTTGCGGACAGGAAAGAAATTCTGGAAACAAAAAGCGTCCAGAGAAAACTGGAGGTTGCACTCAACGAGAAGCAGGACGACCCAGAAAGCCTGACGGGGCGTATTGCTCTGGCACTCTTTCCAGAAGCATTCGCTTCGAGGCAAAAGAAATCGCCCTCAAGCTGACCCTCCCTTTTCTACGCCACGGCATCCTATTCACCGCACACGGCTGCTCAAGACCTTCCGTGGAAGGTCATTCCGCGGTTCCAATGCCCCAACCCCTTTCCGAGCATGGGATTTTGGAGACGATGGCGGTCAAGCGGAACAGGATCAATATCGAGGTTACACCCTCGACCGGACCGGAAACGGACCGGAATGATTCCGTACGCAAAGACGCTGCCTTGATGTCGCTAGCTCGCCTGATTGGTCGCCAGATCGCCCGCGAGCAATTTGAACGCAAGCTGGCAGCCGAGCGTAAAGCTCAACGCCACCTGCGTAGCTGACTTGCAAATTCCCTTGCTCTTATACGTATAACACGTATTATATCAGCAGACCTATTCTCCCGGAGTCTGCGATGCCAACCACAACCTCCCTCGAATTCCAGCGCAAGTTCGGACAATATCTGAACGAGTCTCACCGTGAGCCGGTAGAGATCACGCGACATGGCCGGCGCGAGTTTGTGCTGATGTCGGCAGCCCAATATGACGAGCTGCTGTCAGCAGCGCAGCGCATGGGCAAGGCCATAAAAGCCATCTCCGAACCTGAACGCGATTAAGACACTTCCCCCTCCCCTGACACGGAGCTTGAAAGGACTGCCGATATGACCCGCGTTGCGCTCTATGCCCGATATTCTTCTGACAATCAGCGCGAGGCGTCGATCGAGGATCAGTTGCGCATCTGCCGCGAACAGGCGAAACGCGAGAAGTGGAAGATCGTCGGAACCTACAAGGATGCTGGCATCTCAGGCGCGAGCATGATCCTGCGCCCCGGCATTCAGGCACTCCTTCAGGATGCGCAGGCCGGACAGTTCGACATCGTGCTGGCTGAGGCACTGGATCGCATCAGTCGCGACCAGGCTGACGTCGCCACCTTCTACAAGCACCTCAAATTCGCAAGCGTTCCGATTGTCACGCTGTCGGAGGGCGAGATCAGTGAGTTGCATGTCGGCCTCAAGGGCACAATGAACGCGTTGTTCCTCAAAGACCTTGCGGCAAAGACGCATCGCGGCATCCGTGGCCGCGTCGAGGACGGCAAGTCAGGCGGCGGCCTCTGCTTTGGCTACAATGTCGTCAAGCAGCTCGATGCGCGCGGCGATCCCATTCGCGGGGACCGGGAGATCAACGAAGCCGAGGCAAATGTGGTGCGCCGAATATTCCGGGAGTTCGCATCGGGGATCGGGCCGCGCACGATTGCTCGTACCCTGAACGAGGAAGGTGTCCCCGGTCCGGCAGGCAAGCTCTGGAGCGACACTACCATCCGGGGCCATGTGAAGCGCGGCACGGGGCTGGTGAATAATGAACTTTATATCGGTCGTCTGATCTGGAACCGGCTTCGTTACATCAAAGATCCATCGACCGGAAAGCGCGTCTCACGCCTGAACCCGGAATCGGAATGGATCATCAAGGATGTGCCGGAGCTGCGTATTGTCGATGACGAACTATGGCAGTCCGTTCGTGTCCGGCAGGGCAAGATCGCCGAGAAGTATGCCAACGTCACCGAAGCCGTGCGCAAGCACCACAAAAAGAACCGCCTGAACGGCACCCGTCGGCCGAAGTCCCTTCTGTCCGGCCTGGTGTTCTGTGGCTGCTGCGGAGGCCCCTACTCGCTTCGCGGCGCTGATCGGTTCGCCTGCTCGAACCACATCAGCAAGGGCGCCTGTTCAAACAGCCGCACGATCCCGCGTGAGGATCTTGAGGCCCGCGTGCTCTCCGGCCTGAAGGACCGCATGATGGCACCTGAGATCGTTGAGGAAGCGATGCGCGCCTATGCCGAGGAAACCAATCGGCTGAACCGGGAACGCCGCTCCAGCGGCGATGCCTGGAAAGCGGAACTGGTAAAGATCGAGAAGCAGATCCGCGGCATCATCGAGGCGATCAAGGCTGGCATGTTCCATGAGAGCATGAAGGCAGAGATGGACACGCTTGAAGCGCGCAAGACCGAACTGAACGCCCTGCTGGCCGACGCGCCAGAGGATACGCCGGACATCCTGCCGAGCGCCTCGGCGATCTATGCAAAGAAGGTTTCTGCCCTGACCGAAGCGCTCAACCGCAAGGAAGAGCGGCAAGAAGCGGCGGAGACATTGCGTGGCCTGATCGAGAAGATTTTGCTCACGCCAGGGCCTGAACGCGGCGAGATTTACGCGACACTGCACGGCGAACTTGGCACGATTCTCAACTGGACAGAGCAGCAAGCCATTGGAAACACTGCCAAAACAACAAAACCCGCAGCGGATGCTACGGGTTTGTCGTTATCAGTGGTTGCGGGAGCCAGATTTGAACTGACGACCTTCAGGTTATGAGCCTGATAGAATATCTCTCATCTATATGAGAAATAATAGATATTTTTTCTATGAAAAATTTATGTGATATAATTTGTGCTAGATTTTGGCCTGCCAACACGTCTGTCAGTTCACCAACTCTCAATCCGCGCCGGACAGGCACACAGAGAATTCTGTCTGGCCATCCATTGCGGATATTTTCGCCACGACATGTTTAACCGCCCTAAAACGGAAGGTGGTGTGAAAATCAATCCTTCATACGTAGCGCCGATCCAATCGCAGCGAAAAGCAAGGCAATACCCGCCCACGGCAGTGCCCACGGCCCTACATTTTCGAGAATGAAACCGCCTATGAAGCCTGCACCGAAAATGGCAAGATTCCAAGCTGTGACGATTATTGCCTGAGCCACGTCTGCCGCCCCTCCTGCGGCCCGTGCCGAGGCCGTCTGAAAGACCGTCGCCGAGCCACCAAAGGCCAAACCCCAGACAAGGGCGGCTCCAAATATAGCCACCGGCGCTCCGGTTGTCAGTGCGAATATGGTGCTGGCCGCAAGAAACAGCCCGATAGCGGTAATGGTCAAAGGCCGAAGCCATCTGTCGATCCACACCCCCGTCAGACCAATGCTCAACAGCGCAGAGCACCCAAAAACCAACAGAACACTGTCGATTTGGTTCGCCATGCGGTGCCCCGCCAGAATCGGAGCGATATAGGTGTACAGAAGATTGTGGGCTAGCACGAAGCAAAGTATCACCGCCAGAACTGACCGAACGCCCGGCACCGCGAACACCTGAGTCAATGAAGGGCGTTTGGCTTCAGATTCTCCGGCGAAATCCGGCACTTTAGCGATTATCCAGACGATCAGCAGCAACGCGATGACACTAAGCGAACCAAAGACCAGTCGCCACCCGACAAGAATACCCAAGAACGTGCCCGCAGGAATGCCCATGGACAGGGCTAAGGGCGTTCCAGCCATTGCAACGGCCATGGCCCGCCCACCGAAACGGGGCGGTGCCATGCGAACCGCATAACCCGCCAGCAAGGCCCACAGCAAACCGGCTGATACACCGGCAACAAACCTCGCCACCATAGCGACAATGAAACTCCCGGTTACTGCCGTTACCAGATTAGAGATGGCAAACCCCATAACGGCGGCAAGAAGAAGCGGTCGACGCCGCCAGCTTCGGGTGGCTGATGTCAGGGGTATTGCCGCAAGCAGTGACCCCAGCGCGTAGATACTGATCCACTGTCCGGCCATAGCCTCACTCACACCCATTGATCCGCCGATTTGCGAAAGCAGGCCAGCCGGCAGGGCCTCGGTCAGGATCGTGACGAAACTGGCCACCGCGAGCGCGCACAACCCTGCCATCGGAAATCGATCAGCCTGCACGGTCATGCGGGCGCCCCCGGCAGCACCAGATCGCCAACCGTATAGGTGTGAAACTCACTGGATGACACAGTGTCCAGTTTACGGAACTTTTCGAGAAAAACAGGATCGGAAAAGAAGATTTCGACGTCGCCGGGATCGGAGATCGCTTCGATATTCACGACCGTCAGCCCATCCGTGCTCTTGGCAAGGTTGCTCCATAAAAAGCCGGGCTTCCTCTCAGCCACATAGTGAACGACATCCTGTATCAGATGAAACGCTTCATCCTGCTTACCGGGATGCACATGGATCACGTTGACAATGAAAGTGGTCGGCGCAGGTTGAAATGAAAAGGCGGGGGTCATGTGTGTCTCCTTATGTACGCCCCCATTAAGTAGCGGTTGCGCTTTTACGGAATAACAGGCTCCCATTCCGTTGACTGAGGAATATAATTCCTTTTACATTCCAAAAATGGACAAGCTCACTGCATTCCATGCTTTCGCACAATCCGCTGAAACCGGCAGCTTCGTCGCAGCGGGGCGTAAGCTCGGTCTTTCTGCCTCAGCGGTTGGCAAGGCAGTAGCGCGTCTTGAACAACGGCTGAACGCGCCCCTCCTTCATCGCAATACGCGCAATATCGCGCTCACCGAGGAAGGGCGTCGCTTCCTCGAACATTGTCATCGTATCTTTAACGAGATTGAGGCTGCGGAAGCCGAACTTGCCCAATCTGCCCGGACACCAAGAGGACGACTACGCGTCAGTTTACCTTTGGTCGGCATGCTTCTGACACCGGTGATGGCTGAATTCATGCGCACCTGGCCAGAAGTCCAGCTTGATTTGGATTTCTCCGACCGGTTGGTGGACGTAGTGGAAGAAGGATTCGATGCGGTCATTCGCACCGGTCAACCCTCGGACAGCCGCCTGATGAGCCGGAATATCGGGAAATTTCGGTTAAAAATCGTTGCTTCACCCGATTATCTTGCAAAGCATGGTGTGCCGGAAACACCAGATGATCTGGTGCGACACCAATGCCTCCACCAGCGCTCCCCCACAACCGGTAAGCTACGCCCCTGGCCGTTTTCCCTTACGCAAAGGCGAGAGAAAGTGATCCTGCCAGAACGCATGAGCGCAACCGCCGTTGGACCACTGATTGAATTGGCGATTCAAGGCTTGGGAATTGCTTGCTTACCCCCTTTCGCTATCCGCAGCGAGATAGCCAAAGGGCATCTTGTCCCCATACTGGATGAGTGGGTAACTGAAACCGACCAGTTCAATGTACTTTGGCCCGCCAGCCGCCAGGTTACGCCTAAACTCAGGACATTCGTCGATTTTATGGTCGGCCACTTGAAGCCATAATTAGAAAATGGGCAACTCCTAGTAAGCTAAATGTCATAATAACTATTAAAGAGCCACAATAACAATCTGCAAATGACACCCCCTTGCACACAACCCTAGTCTGCATCACTCAGGGTAAAAAATCAAAAATCAAACCGCACACAAACAAGACGCCCACCCTCGCGCACCTCAGTCTGGACTCATGTATCTATACGCTCAGACAACAGGTCAGACATGTCATTGAAAACAGTCATCACCGCAGGATTTGTCACGGGGGGGATTTTATTTGCCCATATCTCGCCCGTTCAAGCTCAGGAGGCATCGCCGACAAAACCTCAGGCGGGCCACGCGCGAAATATCATCCTGATGATAAGTGACGGCGCCAGTCCGAACACCTGGAAAGCTGCCTCATATTACCGGTTCGGGGCTTCGGGACGTGAAGTCTATGATCGCTTTGATGTAAAGCTGTATGCCTCCACCTATCCTCTGAATATGTCGGTCACGCCCACACTGACCGATGCGGGAAAAATCACGTTCGATCCTGCGCAAATCTGGCACAATACACCCGTGGAAGGGCCGTTTACCGGCGCTCCGGGAGGCTATGTCGGTGGTCATAAACGCTATTTCGACGGGTATGACTATGCACGCACCTATGTTACGGATTCAGCGGCAGCCGCAACGGCACTGGCCAGTGGACACAAAACCTACAACAGCGCCATTAACTGGTCCAATAATGATAAGCCGCTGAAACATATAGGTGAATATACCGTGCAAAGCGGGCGGGCTTTGGGTGTTGTCACTTCCGTACCGTGGAACAACGCCACCCCCGCAGGTTTTCTGGCGCACAACCTCGAGCGCAACAACTACCTTGAGATAAGTCAGGAAATCGTCACCTCCGGTCTGGCCACCGTCATCATGGGCGCAGGACACCCCTATTTTGATGTCAACGGCCGACCGGTTTCCGAGCCATCCGATGACCTTTTCCGTAATGTCGGCGGCAGGGAGATATGGGCTGACCTGAAAGCCGGAAATACCGACTATAAGCTGATCGACACAAAGATGGATTTCGAGGCACTGGCCGCAGGTACATTGCCGATGGGCGACAAGACCAGACTGATCGGCACCGCCCCAAACATTGCCAGCCTGCAATTTACGCGTTCCGGCGTAGCCGGGGGTGACAAACTGACCAACCAGCCCGATCTGGCGACCATGACACGCGGCGCGTTGCATGTGCTGTCTGGTGACGAAGACGGATTCTTCCTGATGGTCGAAGGCGGGGCTGTGGACTGGGCGGCACACAGCAACAACCTGCCGCGCATCATCGAAGAACAGATCGACTTCAATCTTGCTGTTGAAGCCGCCGTCAAATGGGTAGAGACCCACAGTTCATGGGATGAAACCCTGCTGATCGTTACGACTGACCACGGCAATGGTCTTCTGCTTGGCCCCGATTCAGACAAGGTCGCCTATGCCCCGATTATCAATCAAGGTGCGGGCGCCCTGCCTCTGGTGCGCTGGCACACAGACAATCATACACGCGAACTGGTGCCTTTGTTTGCCAAGGGCGTAGGGTCGGATTACTTCCTTAAGGTGGCCAAACGACACGATGGATTGTCACGACATGATGTCCCTGAATCCAGTTGGTACTATGTCGACAACACAGATGTATTTCACGCCGCCATGGCAGCATTTGGCCTGAAGACGGATCAATAAGCCTTATTATAACGCAACGCAGCAACCCCCTCTCTGAGCACCCAGAGCGGGGGTTTGTCTGCATAGGCCTCCGCCTTCACCCGAAAGGCATGTCCGGCAACGCTTCTTGACGCGCGCAGTGCAGCAAAAATTGTTGCTGCAGAGCAACAAGGCTCTGCGAAGCCCCCTTTGCACAACTATTTATTCGCCCCACGTCAAGACGCAACGACCGGGAGCCAAAACAATCAGTGCACAGACCAAATTAAAAAAAGCACCACACATCAAGATTAAGGAATACACATGACCGGACGCACCAAACAGGCCATGCTGCTGACCGCCAGCCTGCTGATACTGGCGGGCCCTTCATACGCAGCCGATGCCGACCTCGCCGCTGATGACACAGATGAAACCGAAACCATTATTGTCACCGGCACCCGTCAGGACCCGCTGCGCCGACTGCAAACCAGCCCGACAAGCAGCCTGACCGGTCTTGACCGCTCACTGCTTGAAACGCCTCGCTCTGCATCGCGCATCAGCGCCGAAACCATCAGCCGCCTTGGCATGCAAAATGTTGACGACCTGATCGCCACTGTACCGGGCTCGTTCACAGCTAACTTCTATGGGGTTCCGGGCAATGTGAACGTGCGTGGCACACTGGCCGACACCTATTTTCAAGGCTTCAAGCGCATTGAAAACCGCGGCAGTTTTTCGTCCAATCTTGGGGCAGCCGCTCAGATTGAAATCCTTCGCGGGCCACCTTCTGCGGTATATGGCCCCGGCAAGGTCGGTGGGCTTTTAAACTATGTGCCTAAATCAGCACGTGGAGAAAGTACGCGTTACATCACCGAACCAACCGGCGGCATGAGCGTAACCGGTGGTTCCTATGGCAAATTCAATGCGGCAGGTGACGTGACCATTCCTCTGGGCAATGGCGGCCTGTCCCTTTATGCCGAATATGAAAATTCGGATTCCTATTACAAGAATATACATCCTGAGCACCTGAACCTTCAGGCCACCTATGTTGGCGATATCGGCGACTGGAATCTTGAAGTCAATGCCATGTACTTCAACGAAAAGGGGCGTATTCAGTCACCGGGCTGGAACCGCGTTACGCAGGACCTGATCGACAACGGCACCTATATTACCGGTCGCGATACCGATCTGGTAGATACCGATGGCAGCGGATATCTGGAATATGGTGAAATAGATTCCGTACTGGGAACGTACTGGGGCACGTCCAACATCCGTCAGATCAAAGAATACTGGGGGGCTAACCGCCCTGAGTTTGCACTTGATGAAGGCGTTGGCACAACCAAACTGAGCCGCCGGATTATTTTTGCCGACAAAGGCGACTATAATGATTCCGAGACTTTCACCGCCTATGCAGGTCTGTCACGTAGTTTTGAAAACGGCTCTGTGCTGTCCTTCAAAGGGTTCATCGACAAAATCGACAATGCCCGCTTCAACAGCTTTGGCTTCGCGGCAGACTATAATGCCAAGGCCGTGGAAGGCCGCGTCTCCTATACATTCCCGCTGACGCTTGGCACCATAAAAGCCGACACCATCGTCGGGGCATCGTATCGTGACCATACCGCCAAACAGAATGAATCCTTCCTGTCTGGATATATTGGTCTTGATCGTCGGGATCTCGCCTACGGTGCTACCGCAACCGACCGCATCGCCTCTCCACTGGTCAGTGATGGCGAATGGTTGTGGGATACGAGAGCCGACCTTGACTGGAATGCCAGCTCGGCCTTCATGACTTCCGATATTGCCCTTACCGACAAGTTTAAGGTGCTGGTGGGCCTGCGTCATGATTCATATGACGTACAAGGCATTGATACAGGCAAAACGGTCTATTCTGTCGCCAATACACTGGTCAAAGCCAAGGATGATGTAACCACCTGGTCTCTCTCCCTGCGCTATGAATTTGAAAACGGCCTGACGCCCTATATTACCTATGCCGAGCCACGTTCGCTCGAAACCAGTCAGACCGGATCTGTATCCGTTGGCAGCATCTCAAGCGGTCTGTTCATATCACCCTCCAAACTTAAGGAAGCGGGTGTCAAGTTCTCGGTTCTGGAAGGCAACATCTTCGGTGGGGCCGCCTATTACGAGCAGTTCCGCCGCCGTACGGATTCCTTCGGCAATGTCGATGGCACCACGTCAAAGGGCTTTGAACTTGAAGCCAACTGGCTGGTTACCGATAGCCTCAGCTTCACCGGAAACCTGACATTACAGGAAACAAAGGTCGATGCACCGGGCGCCGGCAAGGGTGAATATCTGCAAGTGCGCCCTGACCAACTCGGTGTCAGCAATCCGGCACTGGGCTATGGCGGTACCTTTGCTATCAACAATGCCGGTTCCGTGGCCGAACTGGCAAATGGCTACAAAGTGGCTAACATGCCCGATACCGTCGCCAGTCTGTTCGCCACTTACACCAGCCCTTCGTTTATGTGGGGGCCTCATAAGGCTCGTGCAGGCATGACGGGTGGCCTGACCTACGTCTCTAAAACCAGCGGCGTCATGCCCGACAGTGTTCAGTTGCCCGACTATACGCTGGCACGTCTTGGCGGATTTGTGAAAGTCAACAATCTGACCTTCACCGCCAATATCGATAACCTGTTCGACGAGGTTTACTTCACCCCCGCCGCTGACGTTTATCAGGAAGTCG
This sequence comes from Asticcacaulis sp., assembly GCA_047605545.1. Taxonomy (GTDB): domain Bacteria; phylum Pseudomonadota; class Alphaproteobacteria; order Caulobacterales; family Caulobacteraceae; genus Asticcacaulis. The sequence goes on from JASGFL010000014.1 coordinate 9,734, forward strand.
CCGTTATGCCGGGCGTCGGGCGTACCTTCCGCCTGAACATGGCCTATCGCTTCTAAGGCAAGCTATGCGAAGGCCTGAACATTGCTTCAGGCCTTCGTTTTCTCAGGCGCGCTTTCACAACACATTGTTACACAACAAATTTCACAGATTTGTCGCAAATAGTTCTCCGGTTTGTATCGGGCATGACACAGACGCGCGGCCATAGCTCCGGCGCACAGCGCCTTCGTTCAGAAGCCGCCTAACACGTAGCCTAACCGAGGAATTTATGACCGGACGCATCAAACAAACCCTGTGGCTGTCCGCCAGCCTGATCGTACTGGCCGCAACCAGCCAGACTGTCAGCGCAGAAACATCATCCGACGATCAAACGTCAGAACCGGAAACCATTGTCGTTACCGGTGTCCGTCAGGACCCGCTGCGCCTCCTCCAGACCCAGCCGACCGATAGCCTGACGGGTCTTGACCTGTCGCTTCTGGAAACCCCACGCTCCGCCTCACGCGTCAGCGCTGAAACCATCAGCCGCCTTGGCATGCAAAATGTCGATGATCTGATTGCTGCTGTACCGGGGGCCTTCACCGCCAGCTTCTTTGGCGTGCCGGGCAATCTTAATGTGCGTGGCACATTGGCTGACACCTATTTTCAGGGCTTCAAGCGTATTGAAAACCGCGGCAGCTTCTCGTCCAATCTTGGGGCCGCAGCCCAGATTGAAGTGCTTCGTGGCCCGCCGTCGGCCATTTACGGCCCCGGCAAGGTCGGAGGTCTTCTGAACTTTGTGCCGAAATCCGCGCGCGGCGAAACCACAAAATACGTCACCGAAACGACTGGCGGGACGAACGTCACCGCAGGATCATATGGCAAATTAAATGTTGCCGGTGACGTAACCATTCCCTTGGGCAATGGTGGCCTGTCGATCTATGTCGAACGCGAAGACTCCGGCTCCTACTATCGCAATGTTCACCCTGAACACCTGAATGTACAGACCACCTATGTCGGTGACATCGGCAATTGGAACCTCGAAGTCAACGCAATGTATTTCGAGGAATCCGGTCGCATCCAGTCACCGGGCTGGAACCGTGTCACACAGGATCTGATTGATAACGGCACCTACATCATGGGCCGCGATACCGATATTGCCGATCTGGATGGCAGTGGTTATCTGGAATACAGCGAAATTGATGCCGCTCTGGGCACCAACTGGGGCACATCAAACATCCGTCAGATTCGTGAATATGGCGGGGCCAACCGTCCCGAATACGCGCTTGACGAAGGGGTTGGCACCACCAAACTTAGCGGACGCAATATTCTGGCGACCGACGGCGATTATAACGACACCGAAACCTTCACCGCCTATGCCGGTCTTTCACGTCGTTTTGACAATGGATCGGTTCTGGCTTTCAAAGGGTTTGTTGATAAGGTCGCCAACGAAAAATTCAATAGCTTCGGCTTTGCGGCCGACTACAGCGCCCGTGCCGCCGAAGCCCGCGTCACTTACAGCTTCCCGCTGACGCTCGGCACCATAAAGGCCGATACGATTGTCGGCGCCGGTTACCGTGATCATACCGCCAAGCAGTACGAATCTTTCCTGTCCGGCTATATCGGTAATGACCGCCGCGACCTGTCATACGGTGCTACAGCCACCGACAAGATTGCTTCGCCACTGGTTCGTGACGGCGCGTGGATGTGGGATACCCGCCTGCATATGGACTGGGATGCCTCTTCGGTGTTCATGACCTCTGACATTGCCCTGACGCGCAAGTTTAAAGCCTTGATCAGTCTGCGTTACGATGACTTCAACGTACAGGCAATCAATACCGGTGCGACCGTTTTCGGCACCAAAGACAAGCTGGTGAAAAACAGCGATGGCGCGACAACCTGGTCGGCTTCGTTGCGTTATGAATTTGATAATGGCCTGACGCCTTATGTGACCGTGGCCGAGCCAAGGTCGCTTGAGTCCACCCAGACCGGTGGTGTTTCGGTCGGCAGCGTTCAGAACAACCTGTTCATCTCGCCCTCAAAACTGACCGAGGCCGGTGTGAAGTTCTCAGTTCTTGAGGGCAATCTGTTCGGCGGTCTGGCATGGTATGAGCAATATCGTCGTCAGACGGATCTTCTGGGGAACGTCAGCGGCACAACCTCCGAAGGGTTTGAGCTTGAGGCGCACTGGCTGGCTACAAACAAGCTGAGCGTCACCGGCACTCTGACCCTTCAGGAAACCATGGTTGACGCCCCCGGTGCCGGTAAGGGTGAATACCTGCAAATCCGTCCGGAACAGTTCGGCATCAGCAATCCGGCGCTGGCCTATGGCGGTATCTTCGCCATTAACAATGCCGGTACGCTTTTGGAACTGCGCGATGGTTACAAGGTCACCACCATGCCCGATACGGTTGCCAGCCTGTTCGGTACCTATACTTCCGATTTCTTCCCGTGGGGATCGCATCGGGCCCGCGCCGGTGTCACCGGTGGCCTGACCTATGTGTCGGAAACCGGCGGCATCATGAAGGACAGCATCCGTCTGCCTGAGTACACACTGGCACGTGTAGCGGGCTTTGTACGGGTCAATAATCTGACCTTCACGGCCAATATCGATAACCTGTTTGATGAACGTTACTTCACGCCATCAGCCGAAGTTTACAAGGAAGTCGCCGTCATGCCCGGCCTGCCGCGCACCTTCCGCATCAATGTGGGCTATCGTTTCTAAAGCATACCCCCGCAGGGCCGGAGCTTCAGGTTCCGGCCCTGTTTAACTTATAACCATATGCACACCGAGTACCATGACCCGATCTCCCGCTGACCTGAACCGCCGCAATCTGTTCGCCCGGCTGGGCGGTGCCACTCTGGCAACCACCCTGCTGTCAGACAGCGCCAATGCCCAAAATGGAGCTCCGGTACGTTTTACGCATGGCGTGGCCTCAGGTGATCCCACGCGCCGAAGCCTGATCATATGGACACGCGCATTGCCCCTCGAAGGCTCAGGTGTCAGCGAGGTGGTCTATGAGGTCGCCAGCGATCCCGCCTTTGAACATATTGTCCAGAGCGGTCGCGTCCTAACCCACAAAAACCGCGACCATACAATTAAGGTCGACGTACAGGGACTGAAAGCGGGCACGCTCTATCACTACAGATTTCAGGCAGGCAACGTTATCTCCCCCGCCGGTCAGGGGCGCACCCTGCCGGAAACCGCCGATCAGGTTAAACTGGCGGTCATATCCTGCTCCAACTACCCGTTCGGTTATTTCAATGTCTATCGCGCCTTAAGCGAACAGAATGATCTGGATGCCATCGTGCATCTGGGAGATTACATCTACGAATACGGCCCTGAAGGCTATGGCCGTGACATTGGCCGCAAACTGGGCCGCAACCACGAACCGGCCCATGAAATCCTAACACTTGATGATTATCGCCAGCGTTTTGCCCAGTACCGCAGCGACCCTGACCTTCAGGCCGCCCATGCCAAAGCCGCCTTCATTACGGTCTGGGATGACCATGAAACGGCCAACAACACATGGCTTGGCGGCGCGCAAAACCACGACAGTGATACCGAAGGCGACTGGTATGCCCGCCGTGATGCCGCCATTCAGGCCTATTTCGAGTGGCTGCCGATGCGCGATCCGGTTCAGGGCAAGGCCGCCTACAGCCTCAACCGTGTCTATGACTTTGCCGATATTGCCTCGGTCATCGCCATTGAAACGCGCCTGACCGGCCGATCCTTACAAATCAGCGCCTCGAAAGATATGCTCTTCAAAGCTGACGGCACACCCGATTTCGCCCGTTTTGAAGCGGAAAAACTGGGCGATCCGACGCGCAGTATGCTTGGTCCCATACAGGAAGTCTGGCTCGACAAAGCGCTTAAGGCTTCTGTTTCGCGCGGCATAGGCTGGCAAATACTGGCCAATCAGGTCGTCGTCGCCCCTATGCGCGGACCAGACTTTTTCAAGCACATGCCCGATGACATGCGTGCCAAACTCCCCGATTACGGCATCAAATGGTTTGAAAGTGCCAAACGTGGTCTGCCGATCAATCTCGACAGTTGGGACGGTTATGCCGCGGCACGTCTACGCCTCTATGACAGTCTGAAAGCTTCCGGTGGTAAGACGGTCATTCTCAGTGGCGACACCCATATGTTCTGGGGCAACCACCTGCATGACCCGCGCGACGGTCAGGCCGTCGCCGTCGAATTCGGCGTGACCAGCGTGACCTCTCAGGGCGGCTACGAAACCCTGACGGATGATGAACGCATATTCGACATCGTTCCCGAGGCCCTGACATCGCACAATCGTGACGTGGAATATTCCAATGTGCGCGACCGCGGTTTCATTATCGTCACAGCGACCAGAACCGAAGTGACCGCCGATTACTACCGCGTAACCACCATCCTCAGCCGCGACTTTGAGACCGAGGCGCTGGTACGGATTGAAAGTCAGGGTAATGCGGATTTCCGCCTGACGAAGGCCTGATATGTGTGACGAAAAAGGCGACCCTGATCGGGCCGCCTTTTTTGTTATTCTTTGGTATAATTTTCGGGAATTTCCGGATTTTCTCCGGCCTTGCCCCAAAGTATGATTTCATTACCCCAAGGGTCTTCAAAGGCATAGTTATACCCGTTGAATTCCTTCCAGTAGTGATCCTTCCAGAGGATTTTCGCACCGCGCGCCTCAGCTGCCTCAAGAATACGCTCGGGCGTATCATCATCGCTGACCAGCATCCAGATACGCGCCTTATGCTGATCTCCACGGCTCAGAGGACGCGCACCGGCCCCTTCAGCCGTAGGATAGGGACGGGCATTATTTGAATTAAAAATACCGATATGCAGATTGCCGATCTGGCTTTGGCTGCCATCCTTGTTCTTGAAATTATCCCCGGGCACAAGGCGATGATAGACGCCTTCGGGGCGGCCTTCGTTCGTCCAGCCAAACACCTCGGCATAAAACTTACCCGTGGCCGAAGGGTCGTCAGAGGCGATATCAACAAAAATCAGCGTATTGGGATAGGTCATAGTCTGTCCATAAGTTATAAATTAATCAAAACGATAGGCAGAGATCGTGGCCTGCATAACCACGTCCGAGAAAATACGCTTGCCCTTATCACCGGCACCTGCGGCCACCATAAGCGGCAAAAGATGCTCTTCGCGCGGATGGGCGTTGCGGGCTGCGGGGCCATCGTACCAACGCGAAAGACGTTCCCAGCGTGTCTCCGTATCGCTTTCCAGAGACTCGGTCAGCCAGTCGTCAAATTGCAGCGAAGGGGCCGTTGCCGATGGCGTACGGAAAGCATGCATATTGTGATAACTCATGCCTGAGCCGATGATCAGCACCCCTTCATCACGCAGGGCGCTTAAGGCCTCACCCGCCGCCAGATGGTCTTCGGGGCTGAGGTCGGTTTTCAGCGACAACGGCACGACCGGAATATCAGCGTCAGGAAAGGCCAGCAGAAACGGGATAAACACACCATGATCGAAACCACGCGTGGCATCAGTGCGCGCAGGCAAACCGGCTTCGGTCAAAAGCGCGACAATGCGCTCAGCTACAGGAAGTGAGTTTGCCGCCGGATATTTCAGTTCGTAGGTGTGCGGCGGGAAACCATAATAATCATAGATCATCTGCGGTTTCGGTGCCGTCGATACGGTAAAAGCCTTTTCTTCCCAGTGTCCGGATATGACGACAATGGCTTTGGGTTTTTCCGGCAGGCTTTTGGCCAGATTTTTCAGCCATTCCGCTGTCTTGTCCCATGTATCCGCAGGCTCCCCCATCAGACGCCAATCCATGAAAAAGCACGGGCCGCCCCCATGCGGAATAAACAAAGAGGGCTGGCGGGCAATCTTCTCGCTAGTGGTCATGGTTCTGAGATTCCAACGGTTATGTTCTGTCTGTTTTTGTAGGGGCAGGTTGCCCCTGGCGTCTTGTCATCAGGCGTTATGAAACTTGTCTGAAATGACCGTTCATAACCGTCAGCGCCACATCCATTCGCAGACAAGCACAGGCATAGCAGCCCCCGACTAGACGCAGAGCGTACTGAAATTTGGCAGAGTGCCGAATGGTTTTGACCTCCTCCGTTCAGCTTGGTTTGCTGCGCAGCATAATCTTGCTGAGGATCTCCTCCATGTCGTCTTCTGTCCATTCTCCTGCTGATCACCACCGCCCGGCCCGTGGCGTTGTGATCGCCGCCACCGTTGGCAATATGGTATCAATGACCACAGCAGTCAGTTCGGTCTTTGGGGTGTTTCTGGTGCCAATTGCTGACGGTTATGGCTGGCCACGCGCACAGGTCACAGGTGTACTGGGACTGATTGCGCTGGTCAGCGTCATTGCCTACCCCATAGCCGGACGCCTGATTGACCGCTATGGGGCGCGCCGGATGCTGATTATTGGCCACGTCCTGTTTGGCCTGTCGCTTTTGACGATCGGGCTTAACAACGGTGATCTGTGGCGGTTTTATGTGATCTTCGGGCTGGCGGGTGCCATAGGTGCCCTGCCAAGTGCCTCAATGTTTTCCAAGCTTATCTCCGAATGGTTTGATGAAAAGCGCGGCCTGATGCTTGGCATCGCCAACGGTCTGGGCAATGGCATAGGTGCCACACTGATGCCCGTTATGGCCGCTCTGTTTCTTGGTTTCTTCGGCTGGAAAACCAGCTATGTCCTGATCGGTGTGATGGTTCTGGCCATAGGTTTTCCCGTGCTGTTCAGCCTGCTGAAAGAAGCCCCGCACACCACTCAGGATCAGACATATCTCTCGTCTGTAAAGGGTTTGACACTTAGGGAGGCATCAGCCACACCTGCCTTCTGGTTGATACTGACCACACTGGGACTAGGTGCCGGTGCCCTGACGGCGATTTTCTCGCATATTGTGCCGGTGCTGACCGACCGGAACATCAGTCTCGGGCTAGCAACGGGTGTGATGTCGGTTCTGGCCCTCACCTGTGCCGCAGGTCAGATAGGCATAGGGGCTATACTCGATCGTTTACGTTCGCCGCGCCTGATTGCGCCCGCCTTTGTTATCGCCGCCGCCAGTCTTTTCCAGCTGGAGACGGGTCAAACCGCCTTGTGGCTAATCCCTGCAGGCATTGGTCTGGGCATTGGTCTGGCGACCGCCTTCGGCGCGCTGCCTTATTTCATTTCTCGCTATTTTGGCCTGAAACATTTCGGGGCCATTACAGGACTTATCTATGCCATGGTTATGCTGGCGCAAGGCATGACGCCCCTGCTTATGGATATCTGGTACGATCATTTCGGCAGCTACACAGGCGCTATTCACATCACTCAGATCGTTTTGATCTGTATTGCCGGTCTTATACTGGCCCTGCCCGCGTTTCGTGACACCACCGTCAATCCGGGCCGTGCACACAACACACTCCATACCGGTCTTTAGAGGGGGCCTCAGGCTGCCGTTTTATGCGCCATATCCTTTTGGCCAGATGCCTTAAGGCCCAAAGCCTTTTGGCGATGCGCACGCGGTGAGACATGATACCGTTCACGGAACGAGCGCGAAAAATGCGCCGCCTCATTGAACCCCCAGCGAAAGCAGATTTCGGATATTGATAATTGGGAATAGACCGGACTGATCAGATCCGCATGGCAGCGTTCCAGTCGCCTGAGACGCACATAACCTGAGAAGGTTAGCTGGCTGTCACTGAATAATTTTTGCAGGTAGCGTGCCGATATGCCATGCGCCTCGGCCACCCGCGTCAGGGTCAGGTCAGGATCATGCAACATGGTCTCGATTTTCTGACATACACGCCGCAGATGTGCCGCCCGTGCGCCGGTCGCGCCACCACGGTTTTCCACATTGCCGTCCTGATCCAGACAGGCAATCAGACATTCAATAATGGATTGTTCCACCGGTAGGAAATCATCATCCGTCAGACTATCCAGCGTCTGCGCGACACCGGTCAGAAGAATGCTGAAAACGCGCTCTATCCCCTTTTGTCCCTCAAGCACACCGACACGGCTGCCCAACGGCATGACCAGTCGCGGACTGACCATAAGCTGTGGGATACGGATCATGGCCAAACGGAAATCAGTCAGCAGATACAGCGTCGATTCGGTACCTGTCGTACCATAAATGATTGCGCCGCGTCCGGCCTCAACGCTGCCTTGTGCGACCGGCAGGCCTGCACTCTCTATGCACGCCTGACCTTTCAGCATCAGCGCCAGCCAGATCGCCGGTTCCTGATCGGCTGCCCGTCCGGTATAGGTCTGGGCCACAGAGTCAATCAAGGCAAATTCACACCCCATAGGAGTGGTGGCAATACTGACATTGCCGGTTAGCGGACGATCACTGCTGCTGTGAAAGTCCGCCGGTTGCGGCAACCTGAGCCGACGCATCACATCGGCCCAGGCGGCAGCGCGCTCAGAAGACGGCAGGGATTGAACCGAAAATTTCCAAACGCTCATCGCGTGCCTATTCCTTACTCAGGGTCTTTGACGACGCCCTTGCCTGCAAAAATATTGCGGTCAATGCGCACGTGAATGCCCTTGGTGCCATCGACGACCTGCGTGACACCAAAGTCAGCCGCCACCGACATCAACGAATAGGCGTCATTACGTGACAGACCCTGATGCTCGGTCAAAAGCTCAAGCATATCCAGCGAGGCGTTTTTCATTGCCTGATTGAGGTCTTCGTGGAAGCCATGCACGATCCAGTTGTTCGGCGTCTCCAGAAGCGGGGACGGGAACTTGAAATCCTTACGCAGAATGATCTGGAACAGGCAGTTCAGCGAGGCTTCGATGGCGGTACCGGAAATCTCGCCATCACCTTGCGACACGTGGGGATCGCCGATGGAAAACAGACCGCCCTTTACCTGCACCGGATAGTACATGGTCGCACCGGCACCGATACGCCAGTTGTCAATATTGCCGCCATGCAGACCCGGAGGAATGGTTGAGACGCGCTGATCGACCGCAGGCGCCACGCCCGCTGTCCCAAGGTGCGGACGTGCCGGAATGGAAATACCTTCCAACGCCGGTACACGGTCACATTCAGGGCAGTGGGTGATGGTGCCAGGCGTCAGATAGACGCCCTCAAAATCATAGGCATAGAGCGCCGAAGCCGTCTGGGCATTGGCATCCAGTTCATAGATGGTGACGCGTTCTTTCTTGTCGAACTCCTCATAGAGGTGGCCCCAGTTCGCCGCGAGGTTCGATCCGTAGTTACAGCGTGGCGTCATCTGGAAATAACGTACCTCAAGCATATCTCCGGGTTCCGCACCTTCGATATAGATGGGGCCGGTCATGATATGCACACCCGGATTACGGTCGGCTTCGGGGACTTCGCGGAAGATACGGGTCACCGTCTCGTCCATCATCAGTTCCGGTGCATCACCGGCATGGTGAGTAATGGCTTCGGCCATAACCATGTCGCCGGATTTAATGCGCAGGGCCGGTTTCACCTCAGGGTGGAAATAACCCCAATGGATGGTTTCGGGCGTCGCACGCAGAATGTGCAGATTGCCGGGCATGGTTTTCTCGGAAGATTCGGCAGGCAAGCAGGTAAAGGCCATGATGAAACTCTTGAAATCTAGTAAGGATGACCCGTCACCGGGCAAGCCCCCGCCGATCCGTCCGGCCATATAGACCGGACAGGCAACGGGAAATGAAAAAAGAAACGCTAAACGCAGGCCCGACGACTTCAGGCCGCGCCTTTCACCTCGTGCAGTTTAGGTGTCGATGGGCCGCTCAGCCGCTCATAGGCATCGCGATAACGCTTGATCAGCCAGCGATTGAACTGGATCTGCGCCCCCTCCTGCCAGGAATATCGACCCCGTGGGGCGAATTTGGAACGCAGCCCCACCTGAACCAGCTCATCGACGTGCATGTCCTGCTCGATGATGTGCATAGTGGCATTGGCCGCCATTTCAAACTTGTAGGGGAAGGACGGATGACGCATGGTTCCTGGCGCAAACAGGAAACCGGTATCCTGCTCCATCGTCTCAGGGCCGGTCGGGCGCAGGATCAGATAGATAACCATATCGCTGGTCATCACCAGTGACAGGGTCGGCGGGATATTGGCAAAGGTCAGACGACCGCGATCTTCATCTGTCAGGTTGGGGAAGATCGGCAGTTGCGCCACCTGCGTTGGATTGAAACTCGCATCCTTATGCAAGGTTCCGTTATATCTCAGGAAACCGGCATCGGCAGGGTCCGCGTCAGGGAAAACCGCCAGTTCCGAAGGCACAAAATCGTGCATGTGGCCCTGATGCAGTTTCGAGGCGTGATAGCCGTCATTGTTGTTCTCGAACATCACCTTCCAGTTCCAGGCAAAGGCGCCCGGTGCATCAGGTTTGTCACCTTCGGCATTGGCCAGATCATAGCTGGCAATGGCCCTTTCGACCTCAACCAGACGCGGGGCCAAAGGGGCGGCTTCAGCATCGAAATTGATGAAGATGAAGCCCTGCCAGATTTCCACCTTGAAGGTCGCCAGATTATGCTCTTCGCGATGGAAATTACAGGTCTTTTCCATCGCCGGTGCGCCGGTCAGTTTGCCGTCCAGCCCATAGGTCCAATGGTGATAAGGACAGATAAAGGCCCGCGTCTTGCCTGAACCTTCGGCCACCAGCATGGCGCGGTGCTTACAGACCGAAGACATGGCATTGATCTTGCCGTCACGGCCCCGTGCCACAATGATCGGCTCATTGACAATGGTGGTGGTGAAATAGTCGCCGGGGTCCTTGACCCAGTTCTCACGGCCGACACACAGCCATTCGTGGTAATAGAGGGCCTCTTTCTCAAACTCGTAAAAATCCGCACCGGTATAGCATTCCGGAGGCAGCGTATCGGCATCGGCCAGATCAACCTCGGAAGAGGCCAGCGAGTCAATGAAATCCCGTGTGGGCAGTTTAAGTGTGTGGGGCATGGGCATCGAACCCTTTAGCTTGTCGTTTCGTGGCAGCGCCCCCGGAGGGTTTTTGTCCGGGCGGATACCATCGCTTGAGAAAAATCTAACGAAAGGGAAGCAATCCGGTCTTGTCTCAGTGCGCACAACAAGTTGCGCATGAAGCAATGGTAACCGCCCTCACAGACCCGAAAAGGCACGAATTTCCTCGCGGGTGGGAGCACTGTCCGCCGAAGGTTTCAGCACCGAAAGCGCTGAAGCGGCAGTTGCCAGCCCCATCGCCTCATAAAGCTCCCGCCCCTGCGCCAGACCGAACGCCAGCACCCCGTTGAACACATCTCCGGCACCGGTCGCATCAATGGCCTCAACCTTGTAAGGGGCGCGATGCACCAGCGTACCGTCCATAAGTACAAGCGATCCGCGCGCGCCCAAGGTGGTTACCACATGCGTGGCTCCGGCGGCTTTCAGTGCCTGAAACGCCGCCATCATCGCGCGATCATCTGTCTCAGTGATCCCGCTCAGTCCCGCCAGCTCTGTTTCATTGGGCGTTACCACATCCGCCAGAGGGAATAGAGACAAGGCCGCCTGATCCGCAGGTGCCGGATTAAGCACGGTTTTCACCCCATGCGCGCGCGCGATCCGAAATGCCGCCTCAATAGCCGCCAGAGGCGTCTCAAGCTGGGCCAAGACCATATCCGCACCGGCAATCAGCCCCTCGGCCTCAGTGACATCACCCACTGACAGATGCGCATTGGCACCGGCAGCCACCGTAATCATATTCTGACCATCGGGGCCAACCACCAGACTGGCCATACCCGTCGGGGCACCGGCAATCGCGCAGACATGATCAACCGAAACACCATTGTTTTTAAGGGTCTTCAACGTCTGCGCTCCTGCAGAATCATCTCCCACGCAACCAATCATCGACACCTTCGCACCAGCGCGAGCGGCAGCTATGGCCTGATTAAGCCCCTTACCGCCCATAGCCACCTGACTGTGCGTCGCCATCAGGGTTTGATTGGACAGCGGCAGATGCGGCACATTGAAAATGAAATCAGCGTTAATACTGCCGACAACGACGATCTCAGGCACACGGGACATGATCATTCTCTGAAGGGATGGTGAAGGTGGCCACCCTATTCATTCGTGCCCGCACATTCTTGCCTGTACGCGCACAACAGGTTGCCCGCAGCCTGCCTAGGACGTGAAAAGGCCCTTGCGTATAATCGCGTGTGCGCCCCAGTTACCATTGACCACCTGCGTGATGCCGAAGTCCACGCCTACCGATAACAATGAAATTGCCTCATCCTCGCTCATCCCGCGTGAGGTCATGAGAAAACGGCGGGATTTACGAAATGCATCGCGCATCGCGTCTTCTATGGAGGCCTTTTTGTATATTTCGCTCTGGGCCTTTTCGCCCAGTTCCCTGAGGTAGTTAGGTTGCGAAAAGCCCATAATGACCCATTCATCGGTTGTTTCAATCAGCGGGTAATCAATATCCCTAAGGGGGTCAGTCAGTGTTTCCCGCTTATGCAGAATGACCTGCACCAACGCCGTCATGGAACATTCAATGGCCGTGCCGCACAGTTCTGAATCACCTTGCGAGGCATGGGGATCTCCCAACGTCAAAAGCCCCCCCGCTACGCCCACCGGCAGGAATACGGACGCTCCGGCCCCCAGCCGCCAGTTGTCCATATTCCCGCCAAAATTAGCCGGTGGCACCGAGTCCACCAGATCACCCTGCGCCGGTGCCAGGGCCACCAGACCAAAGTGTGGCCTGACCGGTATTTCGACGCTGCGCAACACATCATAGTTCTTTTTGACCGTGGCATGGTCAATCGGCACACCGGGATAATCGTAACGTTCATGCCGCACGCCAAACGGATCGGTCTGGGGCGTATAGCGGAAATTATACACCGCATGGGCGCAGCACCGTCCCTGATGGTTTTCAATTTCATAAACCGTTACCATTTCACGCGGCTTGGGTTCCGTCAGCATGTCGTTGTAATGAAAGCCCCAATACGCGGCGACATTGCTGCCGAAGCTGCGACCCGCAAATTTCGGGTTCTGACTGGGACGGGTGTGCATCTCAAGGAAACGCACCTGAATGATATCCCCCGGTTTGGCATCCGTCACGGCAATCGGGCCGGTACAGATATGCACCCCAAAGCCTTCGCCTGCGCCACGCCCGACACTTGAAGCATCCATCGGCCCCGCGCCGCGCCGGTCAATCGCTTTTGCGTCCTTTGTCCAGCGATAAACGGATTCCGCGCCCTCGTCCCCTTCGATCATCCGTTCCCAGTCATCTGCCGCATGGTGCGTCAGGGTTTCAATGGTTACATAATCACCTGAGCGGATGGTCAGGACAGGTTTGGTCTGACGACTGAAATACCCCCAATGCACCGTTTCCGGCGACACCGGTAAATAATGGTGACGAACCGCGCTGTTGACGGGAGGTGCTTCGGCTTCGACCGCTGCGTCAAAGGCCGCATCATCGAACAACACAACCGCCTCAGCAGGCCCTTCCGCCTCGGCCTCACGCCGCGTCTTACTTAAGGCCGGACGGCCGCGCATGGGCATCAGATCCCCTTCGGTATCCTGTGGCGGCGACTTACGGTACTCGCGCGGAGACATGCCATACTGTTCTCTGAACGCGCGACTGAAAGACGCCGAGTCATTAAAGCCCCACTGAAACAGAATATCCGAAATCGACTTCTGAGCATGCAACGGACTGAGCAGGTCCATCCGGCAGCGCTCAAGCCTCTGGCGCTTGATATAGTGGCCAAAGCTTTCATCGACCGTCTCAAACAGCTTCTGGAGATAGCGCATGGAAATACCATGCTCATGCGCCACCTTCTGAAGACTAAGTTCAGGGTCTGACAGGTGCATTTCGATGGTCTGGAAGACCCTCTCCAGCAGCATAGCCCGCGCACCTGCCGATCCCCCCAATGACTTGGCTGGTGCGCTTTCCATCAAGGTCGTGATCAGAAACTCAGGCAGACTCAGTTCCACCGGGCGCAGCTGGTCCGGCGTTACCTCATTGAGTGTATCCGCCACCGAGCGCAACATACCCGATAAAATCCGCGCCGCACCTGATGTACTGGCTATCACCGTAGCTGTGTCCGGCAAGGGGGCACGGATTTTCAGATTCAGCAAAGGTTTAGGGATATTCAGCAGCAGAAAACGGTTATCCTTTAGAAAATCCAGCCGCACAGGCGTATTGATATCGCCCAGCAAAAGATCACCTTCATTCAAGGCCTGAAGCTGACCGTTGAAATGAGCCTGCGCCTCCCCCACCAACAAAACCAGCAACCATAGGCCATCGCTCTGATCCCGCCGATCCAGTATAAGCGATTGGGGCGTAGAGATTAGACTGAGAATTTCGATATGGCGCTCAGTAACCAGTTCCGACAATTCGCCATAAACGTTTTCGGCATCCATAGCCTGCAGTTGCAGCGACTTACGTTGCAGCGCAAAACGCCAGGCATCCCACCGTTGTTCCTTGGGATAAGCATTGGTGGTAAATCGCAACATTCAGACCCCTTTCGGGAGACTACACAGGTACAAAACTTGGACTGATGCTGACTCAGGTCAGCACATCAGGCAATGAAATCTGTTTCACGCGAAACCATTTCCGTAAGCCTCACACCGCTTAACACACCGATGCGATCATCTCGGGGTTATGTTGAAAAACCGCCGGACGACTGAAAACAATTTGATTTTACTTAAAATTTAAACACACAGGCCTATAGTTTTAGCCCGTTGTGCCTCTTGCGTCTTGCACACAAATACATGATTTTTTGTCACTATATTTTATCAGCGCACACGCACGCCCAGCAAGTTTCTGTGCCGTTAGAGACAAGTCTGGGCGCCGGACACCCGCTATAAAACTTGTCTGAATATGCGCATGAGGCCCCTCATGCCCTTCCAGCAGGTGCCCCATGATTGAGTCCGCTTTGTCTGCCCGTATCGAAAGCCTTGAGCGTTACGGCTCCGTTCTGGTGATTGATCTCAGACCGGCAGACGGGGCCACATTTCCGGCCTTTGCTGCCGGTTCCCACATCGATATTACCGCAGGGCCGGAACTGATCCGCCAATACTCCCTGCTCAATGACCCGCGCGAAACGCACCGCTATGTTATTGCCGTCGCTCTTGAAGCGAACGGTCGTGGTGGTTCGCAATATGTCCATGAGCAT
Organism: Asticcacaulis sp.; assembly: GCA_047605545.1. Taxonomy (GTDB): domain Bacteria; phylum Pseudomonadota; class Alphaproteobacteria; order Caulobacterales; family Caulobacteraceae; genus Asticcacaulis. The sequence goes on from JASGFL010000014.1 coordinate 24,754, forward strand.
TTTCAGGCAGGCGACACGGTTCATATAAGCGCACCACGCTGCCATTTTCATCTGGACGAAAGCGCCAGCCACAGTGTGCTGATCGCTGGTGGCATTGGTATCACTCCGATCTGGTGTATGGCACAGCGCCTGATGGCCATAGGCGCGTCATTCGAGTTGCATTATGGCGCCCGCTCACGTGCCGAGGCGGTTTTGATCGACGAAATCGAAACTACTCTGGCCACCTATGGCGCGCGCTTTGAAGCCGTTTATGCCCCACTGCCGCTGATTGAGATATTCGATAATTCTCCGCTCAACAGCCACTTCTACGCCTGTGGTCCCGCGCCGATGCTCGATGTCTATGTTGAGGCGGGTGCGCTGGAATCACCCGATCACGTACATCTGGAGCGTTTCAGTTCGGATATCGAAGCGGCCACTGCCGGCGGCTATACGGTTGAACTGGCCCGCTCAGGTTTCTCGATTGAAATCGAAGCCGGTCAAACCATTCTGGATGCCGTTAAGGCCAAAGGGATTAGTATCAGCTATTCCTGCGCCGAAGGTATTTGCGGCGCCTGTGAAACCACCGTTCTCGAAGGCATACCCGATCATCGCGACAGTGTTCTGACCGACACCGAAAAAGCCGCCAACACCAGCATGATGGTCTGTTGTTCGGGATCATGCAGCCCGAAGCTGGTTCTGGATATCTGAGCCGATGAAGACCTTTTTCAAATATATCGATCCCTATATCCTGCTGATGCTGGGCGTGGTTGTGACGGCCAGCGTCTTTCCGGTGCGCGGTCAGGCTGCAGAGGTCGCCGGTCTGATCACCAATGCCGCCATTGTGCTTCTATTTTTCCTGCACGGCGCCAAACTGCCGCGCGAAGCAGTCATTGAGGGCCTCAAAGCCTTTCACCTGCACGCTATCGTACTTGGGATATCCTTTGTACTGTTTCCGCTGATTGGACTTATGGTCAGCCTTATTGTGCGTCCTGTGCTTGATCCGATGCTGATCACCGGTCTGGTGTTTTTGTGCATATTGCCTTCGACGGTACAGTCTTCCATCGCCTTCACCTCGATTGCCGGTGGCAATGTCGCCGCCGCCGTGTGCAGCGCGTCCCTGTCCAACCTTCTGGGTATTTTCATCACCCCCCTATTGGCAGGCATCCTGCTTAATCTGCATGGCGAAAGCTCGCTGGATGCCATTCAGAAAATTGCCCTGCAACTGTTCCTGCCGTTTGTGGTCGGGCATCTGATGCGCCCCTGGCTCAAAGGGTTTCTGGCGCAGCATAAATCGCTGGTCGGGCGTGTGGACCGCGGCTCGATCCTGCTGGTCATATACACCGCCTTTTCGGCATCTGTGGTCGACGGCCTGTGGCAGAAGGTCGGCGCATCCGATCTGGCGACCTTGATTGCTTTGTCCGCCGTCGTCTTAGGACTGGTGATGGGTTTCAGCTGGTGGTTGTCCGGTCGTTTGGGCTTTTCTTACGCAGACCGTTTAGTGGTGCTGTTTTGCGGTTCCAAAAAAAGCCTCGCATCGGGCGTCCCCATCAGCCAGACCCTGTTTCCGGCCAGCGCCCTTGGGGCGGTTATTCTGCCGGTAATCATCTTTCATCAACTGCAACTGATCGTCTGCGCTCTTCTGGCACCGCGTCTTAAATCTCTCGGCCTAAGACGCACCTCCTCTTCCAAAGCCGCAGACACAGTCAATTAATTATGCCGCCCGCTGCAAGACCCTGTTTTTGCAGCCTGTTAGGCTCAATTTCATCATCACGGCTTGCGCCTGTTCACCGGAGTTTTGTTCCATGAATACCTCTGCCCTCTCCACACCGGTCTCTGATCAGTTGGCCCCCGTCACCACCTCGGCCGCATGGCGCGGGGATGTCCTGAAACAAAGTGATTCATGGGTCTATCTTTTGTCGGATGAACAGGTGCACGAACTGGAAACGCTCGGCAGCCGTTTCGTCGAAGAAGACCCTGACCTGCGCTATGTCCAAAAGGAAGACTACCCCCTCGTCGCCTGTGCCGAAGCCGTTAAGGAATGGGGACATGATGTTGATGCCGGTCGCGGATTTGTGCTGGTGCGCGGCCTGAGAACGCATCTCTATTCCGATGCCTTGTCCTCGGCCATCTATTATATTCTCGGTCTGTATATGGGCGATCCGATCCGTCAGAACGAAATGGGCGACCTTCTGGATTCGGTTTATGCCACCTCTGACAAGACAATGGACGACCCCACCGCCCTGTCGTCAAAGGTACGTGACAAGCTGGTCTATCATTCGGATTCGTCCGATATCGTCGCCCTGATGTGCCTGCGCCCCGCGCGGGAAGGCGGTGCGTCCTGTCTGGTGTCCGGCGCGGAAATCTATAATGAGATCCTGCGCCGCCGCCCCGATCTTGCCCCTCTGTTGTTTGAACCCTTCCATTGGGACTGGAAGCGTCAGGATCACAACGCGCCTGCCAACACCTATACCTCGCCGATCATCAATATCACCGATGGTGTGTTCAGCATGTATGCGGGCTCGCTCTATATCCTGACCGCTCAGGACTATCCCGAAGTGCCGCGCCTGACCCCGCAACAGATCGAGGTACTGGAACTGTTTGATACCATCACCTACGAAGACGGTATGGCCATTGAAATGGATTTCCGTCCCGGTGACATCCAGTGGCTGTCCAACTATGCGGCGCTGCATTCGCGCACGACCTTCTGGGATTTCCCTGAGCCGCAACGCCGTCGTCATCTGCTGCGCCTGTGGCTCAGCCGTCAGGGCGACCGTCCGGTAATCGACGGCTTCGGCAAAAACGGCGTCGTTCAGGTGCGTCACAAACCCCGCGAAGGCCAGACCGAAGACAATCTCGGCAATTTCAGCATCAAGGTGGCCGCCGTGCCACGCCTGATCAGCTAAGATTGACCCTTTCACAAATTGATCAAATCCAAGTTTTTTTGCACGCAGGATCAAGTTTTGGTCCTGCGTTTTTTCTATACTGATCTCAGCGGCCTCCCGACCCGGGCGCAATGATACGGGTCTTCGTTTACGAATAAAGGGAGCCTCTGCACATGACAGACACCCAAAATCCCGTCACCCCCACCGCCTTTGGTCTGGCCTCCGATACCGGCGGCAAGGACTTCGGCATTTTCCTGCCGATGGCCAATGGCGGCTGGATACTGTCGTCGAACACCCCGAAGCTTGACGGGTCTTATGACTATAATCTTGAGGTCGCCAAACTGGCCGAAGCCAGCGATTTCGATTTTATCATGGCCATGGCCAAATATCGCGGTTACGGCGGGGAAACGCGCCACTGGAATGACACGCTCGATTCCCCGATGCTGATGGCCGCCCTGTCGGCCGTCACTGAGCGTGTGCGTGTCGTCGCCACCATCCATACGCTTTTGCAAAACGCCGGCGTCGCCGCCAAGACCATCACCACTCTGGACAAGATCAGCCACGGTCGCGCAGGTCTGAATGTCGTTACCGGCTCTTATAAGGGCGAATTCGCCCAGATGGGGGCATGGCCCGAAGAAGTCGGCCATGACGCCCGCTATGATCTGGCGGATGAATGGATCACCGGCGTGCGCCGCCTGTGGACGGAAGATTCCGTTACACTGGATGGCAAATATGTCCAGCTTGAGGACTGCATGTCCGACCCCAAGCCAGAAGAACGTCCGTTTCTCGTCTGCGCCGGTACGTCACCACGCGGCATGAAATTCACCGCCGAGCATATGGACGCCATCTTCCTCAGCGGCCGCACTACGGCGGAGCTGGCGCGCGCCACCGCTGCCGCCAAGGACGCCGCCACGGCCATCGGTCGTTATATGCGTGTCTATACCATGGTCACACTGGTCATTGATGACACTGATGAAGCCGCACAAGCGACTGCCGAACATTACCGCGCCGGTCTTGATGAAGAAGCGCTTAAGGGCATGTTCCGCGCATACGGTTTCCTTGATTCCGAAATGGGCAAGGAAAACGACTTCACCAAATCGGCCCGTTCCGGCTTCATGTCAACACAGCTGATCGGTTCGGCAGAAACCGTGACCGCAGGTTTGATCGACATGATCGAACAGTCCGGCATTGACGGTATGATGCTGATCTTCCCTGACTACATCACCGGCATCAAAACCTTTGCTGAAAAAGTGCAACCGGCCCTCAAGGCCCGTTTTGGTGCCGCGCCTGACGTGAAGGTAAGCTGATGATGGCCCTGCCACACATTGCTGCCGATGCGCTCGGGGGGATGCTTCCTCCTGAGCGTACTGCCGTTGTCGTCATTGACATTCAGGTCGATTTTGCCGCTCCTGACGGTAAGGCCGCACAATGGGGCCTGCCGCTTGACGGGGTTGAGGCCATGATCGACCGCTCATCTGAGGTCGTCACCGCCGCCCGCGCTGCGGGTTACCCTATCGTCTGGCTTAGGGTCATTACCAGCCCTGAAACCGACCTAAACGCTCTATCGTTGCGTCTTGAACGCAGAGGTCAGCCCGGTGGTGAGGCCCTGTGCCGCCGCGATGAAACCGGTGCCAACTATTACCGGCTTTTTCCTGAAACTGGCGACATTGAGATCGAAAAAACCCTGTATGACGGTTTTCACAATACCGATCTGGATGCGCAGCTACGTGGCTGTGGAATCGACACACTGATACTTCTCGGCATGACCACAGAATGCTGTGTCATTGCCACAGCGCAAACTGCTTTTCATAATAATTACAATGTATTTGTCGTGTCTGATGCCACCTGTTCCTATGATCCGGTGATGCACGAACGCGCCTTGTATCTGATGGAAGAAAACACCGCGCTTCTGGCTGACACAGCCTCGGTTGTGCGCGTGATGACAACTTCTGACAAAAACGAGGGCGCTCTGGCTCAAGACCAAAGTGCCGTTTGAAACTTAACTGCCTGTCACGGGTCATTCCCCCAAGCCTATTTTGAGGTGCATTTTTTGATCGGAAACATCTGTTCGTTTTCGGAATGCCCTCAGGCCCGTGACAGGAGTTACTGACCATGAAGCTGGCATCCCCCGCGATTTCCCCGACACAACTTAAATGGCTGGTGCTGGCCTGCCTCAGTTTGTTTCAGTTCCTGCAAATGGCGGGCACCTTCAATTCGCTTGGTGTCGTCTTGCCGAGCATGGTCAGCGAACTGGGATGGAACTGGGGCGAAGCCGGAATGGGCTTCACGCTTCTAGGCCTGTCCTGCGGTCTGGCCAGTATTGCCCCTGCCGTGGTGATTCGCTTCCTGGGGGTGCGTCTGGCAATTGTGCTCGGCAGTTTGTTACTGTCCGCAGGTTTCCTGTGTTTCGCCATGGCTTCCGGCGTAATGGTCTACTACGCCGGTGCGATCTGTCTGGGGCTGGGACTGGCCCTGACCTCGACCATTACCGGCAGCTATGTCCTTAACAGCCTGTTCCCGGGTCAGACGCAACCTATGGGTATCTATTTCTCGATGGGCGGTCTGGGTTCCGTCGCAGGGCCACTGATGTTCCTGGGCATAAACAACATCACCGGTTCATGGCGTGATTACTGGGTATTCTGTGCGCTGGCCACTATTGTCATTGGTGTGCTGTCCACGATTGTCACGATGTGGTCCCGACGCTATTTCGCCACTGCCAGTCAGGCAGGCCTGCCCGACCCACGTCCGGGGGAACGTCACTGGACGACCAAGCAGGCCATGTTGTCGGTTGCCTTCTTCGCCATTGTCTTCGGCTACACCGCTTTTCTTCTGTCGAAAACAACTCTGCACGGGTTCGCCTCGAAACATCTGGTGGATATGGGCTTTTCACAGGATTTGACCGGTCAGGTCGCCTCACTGACCGCAGTGGTCGGTATCGGTGGCTCGCTGATCGCCGGTGCACTCGGCACGAAAATCGGCGGCAAAATGCTGATGCTGATTGCCATTGCCTTCATGACTATTGCGGCCGTAAGCCTGACCGTCATGAGCGGCTATCCCATGCTTGCGGTCTATATTATCGGACTCGGGGTAGGCACCGGCCTTTGTTATGTCGGTTCAGTCACCATTCTGATCGATTTCTTCGGCCACCGCCCCTATCTGCCGCTGTTTGCCACCACCTGCCTGTTCTCGACCTTTGCGGCTATCGGCCCGCTTCTCGGGGGGATGTGGCGTGACCGTTCCGGTAGCTTCGACACCGTGTTCATCGCTTGCGCGCTTGTAGGTATGGTGGCCTTTGTCTGGCTTCTGCTGACCCGTCGCCCTGTCGCGCCTGTGGTCGAAGAAACCGAGGACAATATTTCCGGCGTGATCGAACTGGCTGAATAATTCCTTTTGTCTGAGATGATTTTGATATGACTTTTACTGACCCTACCCGTGCGCCATCACCGCTTGACCTGACTGATCTTGAGGCCATACAGGCGGCGATTAACACCGAGGAACTGGTCACACTTGCGCTTGAACTGGGCAATATACCCAGCCCCTCAAAGCATGAAGCCGCAGCGGGTCAGTATGTCTATGACTGGATGACCCGCGAAGGCTTTAACCCGCGTAAGGCTGGCGTGTCGCCTGAGCGGTTCAATGTTATTGGTGAATATGGTGGCAATGCCCCTCTTAAGGGCCGCAACCTTTTGCTCACTGCGCATCTGGATACCGAAAGCCCGCTTGAAGACGCTGCATTGAATGCGCACAAATACCGCGCCGATACGCTGGCTGACCCGGAATGGCGCAATTGCTGGATCGAAGATGGCAAGATTTTCGGTTACCCGGTGTCCAATGACCGCGGCCCGATGAGTTGCTTTCTGATTGCCGCCAAGGCGCTGAAAACCGCCGGTTTTGATCTGGCGGGCAAGGTCTATCTAACGGCCTGCCCGGGTGAGATAGGCCCTGAACCGGTCGAGGAATATGCCGGTGTCGATTATCTGGGTAAGGATATTGGTGCGAACTATCTGCTGCATCATGGCGGCGTTGCACCCGATTACGCTATTGCCGCCGAAGGCTGTGATTTCGGTGCGACCTGGCAAGGTTGTGGCTATGCGTTGTTTCGCATCCGCATCTATGGACGCACGGTCTTTACGCCGCTGATTACCCATCCGGCCTCTGCCAAAGATCACCCCAACCCGCTGTATCGCATTGGCGAAGTAACCGATGCACTGCTTGAGTGGGGGCGCGCCTATGAAGCGGCCAGCATCTATGCCGGCCCCGGTGGGGTCTCCGCGCCCAAGGTGCAGTTGTCAGCCATCCGCGGCGGTGTGCCGTTTGACTTTGGCGCGGGCACGGAAATCTGCTCGCTTTATTTTGAAGCTGGCCTGAACCCGCACCAAAGTGCTGCCGAAGCCCAACGCGGCATAGAATCCGTTCTGGCTCCGCTGGGTCTCGAAGATTTTGATGTCGAAGCCGTTATCCTGCGTCACGGTTCTGAAGCCAATGCCGAGGCGGTGGCCCCTCTGGCCGGCGCGGTCGATGCCGCTACCCGCCTTGTGCTGGGCAACCCGCTTGAGGTCGCCCATCCGGCCTATTCAAGCATGTGGCGCGACCATAATGTCTTTAACCTGAACCGGATTCCGGCCCTAACGACTGGCATGCCGCGCTTTCGCCCTACCCCTCAGGACATGACACACAGCGCACTGATCTATGCCCTGACCATGCTGTCCGTCTGCGGTCGGGTCTAATCCGTACAAAGCTGTTTCCCAAAGACATTTGGGGGGAACAGAGAACTTACCCGTCAGCCACGTAGTCTCGGTTGACGGGTCTTTTTTTACCTTTGTAACCGCCACTGTACAGGCCACAGAAAAAGACCGGTATGCCATAAAGACATACCGGCCAGAGCCATAAAGCCCAGTTTTCTGATCAGTCCGGCTGAGGGAAACCCGGACTGTGCTTCATCAGAATTTGTAATTCACCGTGGCGAACGCCTGACGCGGCGCAATATATTCATTGCTGGTCGTCAGTGAGCCGTATGGATCGGTGAAGCGTGAGTTGATACCGGCCTTGTCGTTGATGTTGGTTACCGACAAACCAAAGCTGTAAGGTTTGTCGAACGGCTCGTATTTCACATACAGGTTGCCGATCGTGTAGGCCGGTACATTATCAAGCCATGAGTTGTTAAACACGCGGTACTGGAATTCTCCACGATGCACGGCCTCAGCACGGACGCTCAGGTAACCGCTCTCGAAATCATGGCTGTAGGTGACGCTGAAATTGCCCTGCACCTTGGGCATTTTCGGTACACTCATGCCGTCAGTATTCAGCGCACCGGCAATCACCGCATCCAGTACAGTCCCGAAGTATGGGCTTTGTCCCGGATATTGTGCACGAATAGCATCCGCGGTCTGGCGGTCAAGGGTATAGAAATCCCCCTTGAACTTGCCTTCCATCAGCGTCAGGCTGCCGTCCACACGCCAGTTTAAATTAAAGATATAGGCACCTTCAAACTCAGCCCCATAGATTTCCGCCTTGGGGATATTGTCCGTACCGCCCGAGAACGGCAGCGGATCTTCGGCAGTGAACTGATAATTCTTATAATCGTAATAATAGGTCGAAACGTTCAGCCGCAGACGGTTGTCAAGGAAGGCATTTTTTGAACCCAATTCAAACGAATAGACGGTTTCATCATCAAAGTCAGGTGTCACCACCACACCGGTTGTAAAGTTTACGCCCTTGGGCTTATAACCCTTGGAAACCGTGGCATAGATCAGATTATTCGGTGTCAGATCGTATTCAAAACCGACCTTGCCGGTGACGTTAGTGCCATTGACCTTGCGTGGCGCGGTCGGGCCGTACATATCAAAATAGTTGACCGGTTGGGCCGCTGTCTTGTCCCACGTATAACGCAAACCCGCCGTAATACGGAAATCATCACTGACCTTGAAGGTGCCCTGCGCATACCCCGCCAGCGTATAGTGCTGATAAGGGGAATTGGTGGCATATTTCAGGTTATAGGGAATACCGTTAGTGCTGGGTGACCAGTCGGGATTCGCGTCATCGCCAATGCGCTCAAGGATGTCCTGACGGGCATGTTGCACCAGATAAAAGGCCCCGACGACCCACTCGAACTGCGCATCACGTCCGTTGGACAGGCTCAGTTCCTGAGACAGAGCGCGTGAGGTGTCCGTCCATTTCACGATGTGGTCATAATGGGCACCGGCCGAACGGTCATTGTCCGAACCCTGATTTTTGTACATCTGCTGATAGGCCGTGACCGATTTCAGCGTCAGGTCACCAAAATCCTTCTCCATATTGAGATAGGCCATATTGGTGCGGATTTTGAAGAAGCTGGGGTAGTCCTGATAAACAACCCGCGGATCAGCATGGGTATCGGTAACGTTCTTTTGCAGCGCCCCGCCCTGATTAGCCGAGAAGCTCTGAACGTTCAGGGTTGCGCGGAAATCAGACGTCGGTTGCCACAACAAAGACACACGCCCACCAATGGTATCGGCGTCATCCAGATCATATTCATCGACACCGACCACACCGATGGCCTTGCCATAGCCGGTATGTTTCATAGCCTGTACACTGGCGCGCAGGGCAAAGGTTTCCCCCATCGGTACATTGACCGTCGCGCTGCCCTTTTTGTAGGCATAATTGCCAAGGCTGCCCGACAGGTTACCGCCATATTCACCCAGACGCGGCTGACGGGTGATGACATTGATTGCCCCGCCGGTAGAAGCCTGACCGAAAAGTGTCCCCTGCGGCCCGCGCAAAACCTCAAGGCGCTCAACATCCAGCAAATCCTGCGCCAGTGCCATTACGTGTGCAACATAGACACCGTCAATGTGGAAGGCAACGCCCGGTTGCGAGTTCGGGTTCTGAGCCGTTTCATAACCGATACCGCGCATCGATACGACACGCTCGGCCCCGCCATTCTTGGCAACGGTCAGGCCAGGCACCAGCCCGTTGACATCACTGATCTGGTTAACATTGGCCTGCTGAAGCGTGTCCGCTGACAGGGCCGTCACCGCCAGAGGCACCTTCTGCAATCGTCCTGAGCGCTTTTCACCCACAACAATAACTGCTTCAAGGCCCTGATCCGATGCGGCTTCCGCAGCATCGGAGGCCTCGACCACATCTGCCGCCTGTGCATACCCCGCCAGTATCATCAAACTGGCGGATAACAACATTGCCTTCTTAAAGTCTCCAGTCATAGTCTTTCCCAATCCTCGATGCCATTGTGTGGCGGTTATCGTACAAGTGCCTTTTTCGGCACCTCTGCACTCAGTGTTGGGACTGAAACGGGTTTGCGTCTTTGCGCACAGCGCCTAAGTATTTTGCAATGCACGCATGAACACCCCGTTTCAGCATTTATTTTTCGCACTGCAAAAACGCTTCTTACGCCTTAAATACAGCGAAACAAAAAAGCCCGCGCAGTGCGCAGGCTTTTGAATTTAATAAGAATATATTTCAAATAATAATCAGAACGGCTTATCGCCCGCAATGGTGACACGATACCCGGAGCGCACTTCCGGGAAATAATCCCACACCGCAAAATGCTGCGTGCAGCGATTGTCCCAGAACGCAATAGAGTTTTTGCGCCAGCGGAAACGCACCTGAAAATTCGGATCCTTGACGTGCTCAAACAGGAATTTCAGCAACGCATCGCTCTCCGTCTGAGACAACTCAGGAATCCGGATTGTATAAGAGGCATTCACAAACAAGCACTTACGCCCTGTCACCGGATGCGTCCGCACCACAGGATGGGTTGAACAGGGATAGGTCTTGGTCGGATCGTTAAAGAGCGGTCGATACACATGGTCTGCATCATGCACTGCCGTCAGCCCTCCAAGGAAACTTTTCATCGCTGGCGTAAGCGCTTCATAAGCGGCATACATACTCGACCACAACGTATCCCCGCCATAATCCGGCAGGGTGTGCATATAAAGTATGCTGCCCATTGGAGGTTCCGCGTTACAGCTCAGATCCGAATGCCAGTTTTCACCGGCCACATATTTTGAATTGGCATCGGCATGAATCGCGACGATTTCAGGGTGCCCCTCAATACCGGCTACGGCCGAATGCAGCGCCAGTTCACCAAACGCCTGCCCCAGCGCCTTATGGGCTTCGTGGCTAAGTTCCTGATCACGAAAGAAAATCACCTGATGCGTCATAATCGCCTGATGCAGAACCTCAGTTACCTCAGGCGTCAGGGGCTGGCTCAGATCAATATCGAATATTTCAGCACCGATATTTTTGGTCATCGGCTTGACCGTTGGCAGGGTGTTTACAAGTGTCTGCAACACGGGCGTACTCCACAATAACAGCGGGTAAAGGTCTCTGGCCCTGAGACTAAGGTGTCTGACTCCCTCGCGTCTTGTCTGCATCCCCCCCATTTTTTGATTTTCCAAACTTGTCCCAATATGCACAGGACAGGCTCCGACAAACACCATCCAACAAGTTTGCATGCGTCAGATGACAAGAACCGCAGGCCCCTCTGGCTGTAGTTTCAGTGTTGTATAATACGAACCGGAGACGCAACGCATGAGCCAGAACACCTCGCATCTCGTCTCTTCCCCGCCTCCATTTGATGCGATCCGATTTCGCAACCTGATGGGCCGTTTCGCCACGGGCGTTGCCGTACTGACCTTTGCACAGAATGATACGACCGGTGCCACGACCATTAATGCCTTCATGTCGGTATCACTGGAACCTGCGCTCGTGCTCGTCTCCGTGCGCACCGGCGGGCGCTTTCACACCCATGTCCATAAGGATGCATTGTTCGGCATAAGCTTTCTGAACGCCCGCCAGCAGGACATAAGCCACCGCTTTGCCTCCAAAGAGCCGACAGAGGCAGCCGCTCAGACCTTTTCTCATCTGAATACTATCCCTATCATTTCAGACGCACTGGTGCAAATGGCCGTCAGGGTTCAGGATATTCATCCGGCCGGTGATCATCAGCTTTATGTGTGTGAGGTCATGGCCCTGAACGAAGACGCAGGCGATGCTACTTCGCCACTTCTGTTTTTTGCTGGTAAATACGCCACTCTCTGAAGAAAAATATCACTATGAACCGGTTAAAGGTCACTCTGTTTGTCATCATGACCTTTTCCGGTCTGGCAACCGCTGTCATCCTGCCTATACTGGCCCCGCTGATCAGGGAGCTAAACCTCAGCGAGAGCCAGGGCGGATGGATGGTGTCTCTGGGGTCTGTTTTCATGGCCCTTCTGGGGGCCTTCTGGGGCAACCTCAGTGATCGTCTGGGCCGCAGAGCAATTCTGCTGATAGGTTTTATCGGCCTGAGCCTCAGCTATATTGTCTACACCTCGGTTATCGCCACCGGCTTCAACGGGCACCTCAGCGGCCTGTGGCTGTTTATCTGCCTGATGCTGGGGCGCGCAATGGTCGGCGCCTTTCTTCCTGCGGTTACCTCAGCAGCACAGGCCCTTATGGCCGATACCACGCCACCGGAACAACGTAGCTCAGGCATGGCCATCATCAGCGCAGCCGCAGGCGTCGGTCTGGTCGTAGGCCCGGCCATAGGGGGCATATTGGCGCTATATGGCCTGATATGGCCACTCGTATTGACCATCTTCACCTGCGCCATCGGGGCCATTCTGGTTTACTTGTTCATCCCACAGACGCAAGTTACCTCCGAACGCCAAAAAGCACCGCCTCTGAACCTGATGCATCATGGTCTGTGGCGCTGGCTTCTGGCAGGAATGGTCAACATGTTCTCGATCGTGGCCGTTCAGATCAGTGCCGGTTTCTATTTTCAGGACAGCCTGAACCTGACGACCGCAGAAACCGGCCCCATGCTAGCAGTTGCCCTCACCGTGGTCGGGCTGGCTCTGATCACCACTCAGATCATACAGGTGCGCTTTCTCAAACTGTCTTCGCGCACCATGATTCTGATCGGTACGCCCCTGTGGATGCTTGGGATGCTTATATTAATCGTCACGACTTCCGCATCGACCTATTATCTGGCTTACGGGCTGTTCGGCATTGGCTCGGGTCTGGCCATGCCGGGTTTCATTTCCGGTGCCTCACTTACTGTGGAAGCTACACATCAGGGTGCCGTTGCTGGTCTAACCACAACTGCACAAGGTGTGGGCGCTATTACCGCGCCACTGCTTTCAACCTTATTGTATGAAATGATGCCGACCTTACCGCTGTGGTTAGTCATTGGTATGAACGGAGGGGTGTGGTTGTTAATATGGCTCCGCGCCGAACTGCCAGACTGAACCGCCCCAGGTTTGCCGGAGGTTTTTGTCGATACGGATTAGCGGCTCAGCGCGAAGTTTAAACTCGAAACTGAGTCAATTTTCGGCAAATCTGCATAAGTTCGGCTTTCATCCCATCGCAAATCGGCAAGATAGATATAAGGGGCCATTCGGCATCGCCGCCCATAGCAGAAAAAAAACATCAACTTGATAATGATTCACCCAAAAGCGGACGTGATTGCTACCACCACTATCCTGTGCCCCAAGCAGTCATCCGGTAGATACTGAGATTATACTATTCCCGACAGACTCATTCCTTGGTTCCGAAAACCAAGTCCTAAATTAGCCTGAATGATGATGAACGTCAGAATTCCTGAGTTGTAACCAAACCAATATTATAGGAATTAGGGCGTGGGCGGTACACCTCACGCGAGCCGGCGTCCTTCAATTCTCACAATCGTCCGCATATAACAGATGGCCTCACACCTGCTGTTTAAGGTGTCATTGCTTTGTTGTTTCCGGATGTTTTCTATACCGAGTTTGTAGAGATGACAGCGGATGCGTTCCCTTCAGCGTGCGACCAGCACATTGACGATTCCCAATTAAAGCAATGGTTTTTCCGTGAGATATTTCCGCATGAGCAGGCGCTGACCCGATACCTGCGCGGCAGGTGGCGCAATCCCGCCGATATAGCCGATATCAGGCAGGAAATTTATACAAACCTTTACGAAGCCGCACGCAAGCGCCTGCCCGATAATGCGAAAGCCTTTTTATTCACCAGTGCGCGCAACCATTTGATAAATCGCAACCGGCGAGAACAGTTAGTACGTTTTCATCCCCTTCCTGAAACAGATAACACGCACATTCTGGTTGACAGTCTGACACCTGACCGGCACGTTCTGGCGCGCGAAGAATTGAAACGCGTACAGGCTGGCCTTAACCGGCTTCCCCCGAAATGCCGACAAGTCATCACACTCCGTAAGATCGAAGGTTTGTCCACCCGTGAAGTTGCCGCTCGTCTCAATGTCGGAATCGATACGGTCGAACAACAGACGGGCCACGGGATGCGTGCGCTCGTTGATTTCATGCTCGGCGGCAATGGCCGCATTCAACGCAGCAAGGCCAGACCTCGGCCATTTCCGGAAAGTGCCGCGCCAGAGTTCGGCTGACGCTCTATGATTTCCGCCGCAAACATTGAACGCGAAGCGATCCGCTGGCACACACTTCGGAAATCTCCCGACTGGAGCGAAACCGATCAGGCCGCACTTGAGATATGGCTGTCGGAATCTGATGCCCACAAAATCGCCTTGTGGCGTGCTGAATTTATGGGGCAGGACGACCATTCAATCCACCTCAAAGCTGCCAACCAGAACGCACCCTTGTTGCGTGCGGCTATTGCTGCATCCGCCGCGCTCATTATCGGTCTGGGCCTGTGGGGAAGCTATTCGACTATTATTACCCCCGGACACGCCTATGATACGGCCGTTGGCATTCAGAAGCACATCCCCTTAGCCGATGGCACTACGGTTGAGCTGAATACGAAAACAAACCTGCGGGCAGCCGTGACATCCACCCGCCGGGCCGTGTGGCTTCAAAATGGAGAGGCCTTCTTCACTGTTGCCCACGATCCGGCCCACCCCTTTGTCATCCATGCCGGAAAACACAAGGTCACCGTGCTCGGTACCCGTTTTTCCGTCAGAAAAGAAGGCGACAAGCTTGAGGTTCGGGTCGAAGAAGGCCGCGTTCGTGTTCAGAACGGACTGGCCAACGCACCTTCGGACATGCAAATTGCACAGGCAGGTGACATTATCCGGCTTAATGATACCACCCACGTTATTGCCCGTGGTGAGACGGCGCGCGTTCAGAATGAACTGAGCTGGCGCACAGGTCGTCTGGTTTTTGACCGGACGCCCCTGCGTGAGGTGGCAGCAGAATTTAACCGTTATAACGAGAAACAACTGCTTATTACCGATACACAAACCGCCGACATACGCATTGGCGGCAGCTTTGAAGCGACCAATGTTGAAGCCTTCAGCCAGCTTCTGAATCAAGGGTTCGGGCTGCGCATCAAAACCTCCGATAAAAAAATCGAAGTCTCACGCTGATTTTTGTTACGGCTTTTTTCAGGCCGTTTGTCTTTACCCCTGAACCGGCGATGCACTCGCCCACGGGGTATACAATGAAACAAAAATTTCCTCTCAGAACGTCCTTACGGGCCGCCCTAATCAGCAGCGCCTGCGCACTGGTCTTTGCTGGTGCTGCCCTTGCGCAATCGGCCAGCTACAATGTCCCTTCGGGGGACCTGAAGACAGCGCTTAACGCCTATATTCGCCAATCCGGCACGCAGTTGATCTACCGCTCCGACGATTTAACCGGAAAAACCACCTCCGGTGTGCAGGGTCAGCTGTCTAATGTCGAGGCATTGAACCGGTTGCTCGCCGGCACCGGCCTCAATGCCGTCCGCAATGCCGAAGGAGCCCTGATTATTACCCGCAACAGCGCCGCGGCAACCGAAGCGGAAGAACCAAGCGAAGTCGTTGTTACGGCGCAAAAGCGTACGCAGCGCCTGATCGAGGTGCCTTTGGCCGTCAGCGTTATATCGGGCAATGAACTGAGCGCAGCACAGATCACGGACACAACGGGGCTGATCAATGCTGTCCCCGGCCTGACCTTTCAGCAGGGAAACAATCCGACCAATGCGTCCTTTCGTATTCGCGGAATCGGCACCTCACTTTTCGGACAGGGAACCGAGGCGTCTGTATCCGTTGTGATCGATGGCGTAGTTGCGGCGCGTCAGGCACAGAGCTTCACTGATCTTGTCGATGTCGAACGTGTCGAAGTCCTGCGCGGCCCTCAGGGAACACTGCTTGGCAAAAACGCCACCGCAGGTGTCATCAATGTCGTCACGGCCGCGCCTACCGCGACCCTGACCGGTAAGATCACAGCGACCGTTGCCGACCACGATGAGCGCCGTCTGGCCGGGACAATTTCCGGCCCCCTGACGGATAACTTACGCTTTCGTCTGAGTGGCTATAACGCCTTAGGCGGCGATTATATTACCAACATCCACGATGGCTCAAAACGTGGTGGCACCGATACGCGCGGCCTGCGCGGAAAGCTGGAATGGTTTGCCACGGACAAACTCAGCTTTCTTCTGACAAGCGATTACCGCCACACCTATGCGCGGTGCTGCGAACCTGTCCTGATCAACGCTGTGAATCCGCTTGTGGCACAACTGGACGGTACGGGCGGCGGCAAGGACAATCTGTCGACCCGCAACAACAGCGCGACCTGGTCGGATGTGAAGGCAAATACCACATCACTGCACGTCAGGTACGATCTGGGTTTCGCCGACCTCACCTCGATTTCTGCCTATCAACGTTTCAGCATCCGTAATAATTTTGAACCTGATCGCGCCCCGTTTGATGTGCCGGTGTGGATGGGCGCACCCAACGCCAGCGCCCTGTTTGATTATAATCGCGGCTTTACAGCGGTAACGGACTGGTCACATGAGACACGACTGAACAGCAAGGCGGGGGAACGCCTGACATGGGTCGCCGGTATCTATTATGACCGCCTGAACGTCGCGCGTGATTTTGCCCGTCGCCGGGCCACCTGCGCTTCCGGCACGACTATCTTTGAGCCATGTGCCGCCAATACGATTGCATGGTCTTCGCTCTCGATGCACTCGGATATGAGTTCCGAAAGTCTCGCAGCCTTCGGTCAGATCGAATACAAACTGACCGACAAACTGAATCTGCTCGCGGGGCTTCGGGTTCAGGAAGACGAGATTACTATTTCCGGCCAGCGCTTCGGGCCAATGGTGGCGGGCGATGGCGTGTTCGGGCCTGCTGACACGGTTAAAACCGGTCAGTCCCATACGGGTAATGCCACTTCTGGCAAACTGGGCTTGCAATACGAATTCAACCGCAACGCCCAGACCTATGCCTCGGTTACACGGGGTTACAAGGGCGCAGGTTATGATACCGAAACCGGTGCAGACTTCGGTGGCCAGCGTGTCACCAGACCTGAATTCGTAACCTCCTACGAGGTCGGATACAAGGCCCGTACCCGCGATGGTCGCTACACAATTGCCGCCAGCACCTTCTATGCCGATTATACGGACATGCAGGTACAGACACAGGCCTTCGATCCGGTCACCGGTTTGTCTGCGACACTGCAAACCAATGCCGGCACGGCCAAGGTCAAAGGTGCCGAACTCGAAGCCACCTGGCGTCCGGATGGACGCTTCAGCCTTAACGGCTCGCTGGCCTATGTCGACGTCAAGGCGGACATCGACGGCCTGGCCTGCCCGCTTCAGGATCAGCTCGCCAGCGTAACAACCTATGCAGAAGGCGCGGCACATCCGACCAATGCCTGCTACAGGTTCCAATACCGGACAAAGGCCGGTGCACTGGTGACCAGCGGTTTCGTACAGAACGTCCGCGACGGCACCTTACCCGCGTCACCGCACTGGAAACTGAGCGTCAACCCGCGCTATCAAACCCAGTTTGGCGACGACTATTCAGGATTTGTGCAAGCCAACATCAACTATACCGGCAAACAGAGTTTCTCGCTGGAGCAGGACCCTCTACTGCGTCAGAAGGCCTACACGATTGTCAATCTGACGGCGGGCGTTACCTACAGGAACTACACCCTCACCGGCTATGTACGAAACCTCTTCGATGAGAGCTATTTCGTCTCCATGAGCCACAGCGCTAATTTTGCGACGGCCGCTTCGCCGAACGATCTCTACGCTCATAAGGCCCGCGATTCCCGCCGTTATGTCGGCCTGAGCCTCTCAACGACCTTCTAGGCGATGCCGGAAACGCTCCATCCGACAGGAGACGATCCGGTGCAAGGCCCGCCAAAGGCCATGCGCCGGATCACCGGTGGCACCTTCCTCATGGGCTCTGAGCGCTTTTATCCCGAAGAAGCGCCGCTGCGATACGTCATGGTCGACCCTTTCTGGATGGACGAAACCCCCGTTACCAACCGGCAATTTGCCGAATTTGTCGCGGCAACGGGATATGTAACTGTGGCCGAGCGGTCACCGGATCCAGCGGCCTGTCCCGGCATAGCGCCCGAAGCGCTGGTTGCCGGATCACTGGTCTTCACGCCCATCCGCCACCCCGTGAATCTCAATGACCCTGCGCAGTGGTGGCGTTACCAGCGCGGTGCCTGCTGGCGAAACCCCGAAGGTGATGCCCGTTCCATAGCCGCACAGCCGGATCACCCCGTGACCCATGTAACCATCGCTGATGCTCAGGCCTATGCCCACTGGACAGGCAAGGATTTACCCACGGAAGCCGAATGGGAGTTTGCTGCCCGCAGTGGCCTTGCGGAAGCAGACTATGCATGGGGAGATGAACTGACACCACAGGGCGTTCATATGGCCAACCTCTGGCAAGGTGCCTTTCCTTATCAAAATCTGGAAACAGATGGATTTGGCGGCACCTCACCGGTCCGGCATTTCCCGCCAAACGCCTATGGCCTGTTTGATCTGATCGGTAATGTCTGGGAATGGACTCTGGACATCTGGGCCTTGCCAAAGGCCGCGAGCAAACCTTGCTGCGCACCCCGTAATCCACGCATTCACTCAAACGAATCCCCTCACAGGCCTGCTACGGTTACGGCGCATGTGCTCAAGGGGGGATCGCATCTGTGCGCCCCAAGCTACTGCCAGCGTTACCGTCCGGCGGCGCGCACGTTTCAGGCCGCAGACACCTCAACCTCTCATATCGGTTTCCGCTGCGTTCGCCGCAGCCATTTGCTTCAGGATATAGCTCATGACAAAATCTAAACCTACGCGGCGCACCGTTGTATCCGCGTCGCTGGCCGCATCTGCATTAGCCGCCCCTGCATTGACGAATGTGGCACAGGCGGCCACCGGTTCACCCGAACGCCCCAATATCCTCTGGCTGGTGAGCGAAGATAATAACCCGCTGATTGGTGCCTATGGCGATAACCTTGCGCACACGCCGCATCTCGATGCGCTAGCGGCGAAGGGGCTACTGTATAAAAATGTCTATTCCGTAGCACCGGTCTGCGCCCCGTCCCGCTTTGCCATCCTGACCGGTCTTCATCCCGAAACCTGCGCGCCTGCCCACCATATGCGGGCGATAGGCAAACTGCCAAAAGCCTTTGCCACCTATCCCGAACTTCTGCGCAAGGCGGGATATTATGTCACGAACAACAGCAAGACCGATTATAATTGTGATGTCGATCCGGCCGCGATATGGGACGTTCAGGGTAAGGACGGCCACTGGAAGAACCGTCCCGAAGACAAGCCTTTCATGGCCGTCTTCAATAATGAAACCACGCACGAAAGCCGCATCTTCAAACCCACCACAGGGCGCATCACACCCGATCAGATCACATTGCCCGCTTTCCTTCCCGACACACCGGGCATCCGGCAGGATTACGCCAGCTACTATAACCTCATGGAGGTTATGGACAGCGAGATCGGTGGCAAGCTGAAAGAACTTGATGATGCGGGTCTGAGCGACGATACCATCGTCTTTTACTACTCGGACAATGGCGGCGTCCTGCCACGCAGCAAACGCCATTGCTATGAACAGGGCCTGCGGACCGCCCTGATTGTCTATATTCCACCCAAATGGGCACATCTGGCCCCCGCTATACCCGGCAGCGTAATTGACAACCCTGTCACCTTCGTTGATCTCCCCCCGACGCTTCTGGCGCTGGCGGGCATCGAAGCCCCCGCCCACATGCAGGGCAAGGCCTTTCTCGGTCAGCACAAAAAAGCCTCCGCGACCTATGCATTTGCCATGCGCAACCGCATGGATGAAAACTATGATTTTGTGCGCACGGTGACGGACACCCGATATCGCTATATCCGCAATTACTTCCCGCACCGACCCGCCGGTCAGCATATTGTGTTTGAATGGGCCGCCAGAGGCTATCAGGACTGGGATGCCGCCTTTCGGGCTGGTAAACTCAATGCCGTGCAAAAAGCCTTCTTTCTGCCGCGTGCGTTTGAAGAACTGTACGACCTTCAGGCCGATCCTGATCAGGTTCGGAATCTGGCCACGGATTCCGCCCATCGCGTGATGCTGACACGACTATCTGATGCGCTGGACAGCCACATGATCCGGATCAACGATAATGGCTTCATCCCTGAGGCCCTGCCCGGAGAGGGCTATCATGAAAGCCGGGACAGCAAAACCTACCCGCTTAAGGCCATCATCGCGCTGGCCAATCTGGCGGGCCACCGCGATCCTGCAAATGCGGCACTGTTTGTAAGCAAGCTAAGTAATGATAATCCGGTCATTCGCTATTGGGCGGCGACCGGTTTATTGATACTGGCTGAGAACGCTCAACCTTTTGCGCCATCCATTGCGGCGACACTCTATAAAGAAGCTGTGCCACAGATCCGTGTTGTTTTAGCTGAAACACTCATCCGGGCCGATACGAAAGGCACGGGTGCAAGAAACGCAGGCATAACCGCGCTCACGGCATTGCTTGATCCGCTCCTGCCCTGGCAAATCAATCTGCAGGCGCTGAATGCCTGGGTCGCACTCAACCCGACCGTCAAGGCACCCGCCGACGCACTCACAGAACTTGAAAAGCGCGAAAATGGCTATTTAACGAACGCCGTGACATACCTGAGCCAAATCAATACAGGGACATTCGACCCTCATAAGCCTATTCTCGATTGGGATGCGTTTATTCAGCGTATGCGAGCCGCTGGCGTGGGCTAATCACCAGAAAGATTCTTGAGGAAGAGCCGTAGCTTGCGCCTAAGGCACTTCCTCCCAGCGCCCATTCCGGACATGATAATTTGAAGAGCAAGATGATTTGTAAGCGGACATACTCTGGGTAAAACGAAGCACGGTTCCTGTCTCCAAGAACCGCGCTGACTTTAGCCCTTAACGCAAACGACCTGCTTGAGGGTGTGGACAATCTCGACATGGTCGGCCTGAGCCTTCATGACCGCGTCGATATCCTTATAGGCCGCCGGTGTTTCATCGATGACCTCAGCATCCTTACGGCATTCCACCCCCGCCGTTGCGCGGGCATGGTCTTCCAGTGAGAAACGACGACGGGCCTCTGTGCGCGACATCGCCCGTCCCGCGCCGTGTGAACACGAACACAGGGCTTCTGCCATGGCTTGTCCCGCGATACCGCGAACGATAAACGAACATGCGCCCATTGAACCCGGTATGATACCCAGCGTCTCCGGCGTAATACGTACGGCGCCCTTGCGGGTCACAAGCACGTCCGTGCCAAAGTGCCGTTCGTGCGCCACATAATTGTGGTGGCAATTCACAGCCTCACAGTCACAGGTGAAACGCTTCGGCACCGTGACCGAAAGCGCTTCCAGCGCCGCTGACATCATTAGTTCGCGGTTGGTACGGGCAAAGCGTTGCGCCCACGATACCGCGCCCATATAGTCACCAAACAGCTCCGATCCTTCCGGCAGATATGCCAGATCTTCGTCAGGCAGATTGACAAACCAGCGCTTCATTTCGTGCTTGGCACGTTCGATGAAATAGGAGCCAATACGGTTGCCAATCCCGCGTGAACCGGAATGCAGCATGATCCACACAGCGTCGTTTTCATCGAGACAGACCTCGACGAAGTGGTTACCGGTCCCCAGCGTACCGAGGTGGTTCTGTGCCCGATGTGCCGCCTGAGAAATCTTCGGATGCTTTTCAACGATCTTATGCAGTTCGCCGGAAAGCTTCGAAAATTCCGCGTCGGTAACTTCTGAAGTCTCCCCCCATGCACCACGGTCGTTGTGCCCCCCGTTGTCAGTGCGCCCATGCGGAATGCGCGCCTCAATCGCCGTGCGAAGTCCGGACAGGTTATCAGGCAGATCAGACGCATTAAGTGTCGTACGCACCGCCATCATACCACAACCCAGATCGACTCCGACCGCCGCCGGAATGATCGCACCCCTGGTTGGAATAACCGAGCCTATGGTCGCCCCCATGCCCCAGTGAACGTCTGGCATAATGGCAACGTGTTTATGGATGAATGGCATGGCGGCGATATTATCGAGTTGCTTGCGCGCCTGATCCTCGACGGCCACGCCGTCGATCCACGCCTTAATCAGCCCGCCACGGGCCCCTTCGAATACTTGCATGAGGTTACCCCTCTTTCCGGGGCACCCTTTGCGCCCCTATTTTTTCGGATCGATAAGACCGGCGAGTTCATATGGTGTCTCGCCCGTCAGTTCATAAAGTTTAAGCCAGGCCCTGACGGCCGCCGCAACGGGGCCTGGAACCGGCAGACCGGCGAACCAGCGGGAAACCGAGGATCGGTCGACATTGAGTGCTTCTGATAAACGCGACTGCCAGCCACGCTCCCCGAAAAGCAAAATTGCCGCTACCCTCAGTTCCTCCGCCGTCATGGACTTAGGCCTCCTTCACGAGCTGTTCCTGCTCGCGAATATAGCTCAGCACATTTTCGGAGAATCCGTCGATGTGCGTCCATGCACCGCCATAGCCAACCCCGTTGCGACCTGAGGCCACATTGATCATGTAGGCCAGTTTCGCCGCCGGTTGAGGTACCTGATCAGAACTCTGCTCGTCGGTGATAACGATCAAACGGTCATGTTTAATGACGTTGACCTTTGTCACAGCCTTACCGAGTTCAGTTCCCCCATAGATCTGCGACCGCATAACCGCATCTACCCCCGCCATGCCGCGCCGGGGTGGTACCTCGACGACGTCACTTGAGAAGGTGAATACCCGAACCTCGCCCGGAATAATGGCTGCCAGCGTCGCCGCCGCGTCCATTCGGGTCAGATCCGACTTCGCCGACAGCGGACAATCCATCGACCCAGACACATCTACCAGCACGATTGTTCGGCCAGTGAACACAGGCTGCTCAAGAATTGTCTCACTCAGGGCCTGATCAAGCCAGGGCTCGAACCGGGGTGCAGCCCGCGCTGCGGCCACATACCGGAACGGCAGAATGCGTTCGGCTCCTTTTCGGGCGACTATAGCCGCCTTCACGAGATCTTCATCAACTCCCGCCTGATCCATGTTGCGCAGGTTGCGTAACAGGGCCAGATAACCGAGCTTGCGCTCAGTCAGCAGACGCGTAAACGTCTCCGCCTTATCTGCACCGCCAGACAACGCCACTTCCCACGTATCCGGCGAAGACAAGGTACCCGCCACCAGATGCTTCCAAAGCTCGGCCTGAGCCTCGTCTTTGGGTTTGGCGTGCGACAGGAACAGAACGTCCCTGAGACGCACAGGCCCTGACCGGTCGTATTTGGCCAGAGCATAGGCATCGAACTTGGTGAAAGCGCGGGCAAGCCCCAGCTTCATCTGTTTTGATAACGGCCTTTTACCGTTTCGCCAGTAGATGGCGACCAGTTCAGAAAGCTCGTCTGCCCGCTGTATAACCCGCTCTATGGTAGGGGCCACCAGAGCCCCGCCCGACTTTATGAGGGCGCAAAGCAGGATCAACGGCGCATGGCGCAGTTTCATCTCTTCGCGGGCCTCTATGGCCAGAGCAGCAACCCTGCTAGGCTCCACCTCAAGGGCAAGCGTGTAGATACGTTCGGCTATGCTTTCGCCGTCCTCATAGAATTCGCCTTCCCACAACAGGCACGACAGCACCGACCGGCGCAGCCTCTGCTCTGCCGATAATATCGCGGCGGGAGCCCCTTCATGCGTGATGCACTTCGGGCGTTTCTGGAAAATGTTCAGTCTCATGACCGCACCTCTTCTCTGCATCTTTGAATATTGAGCGCAGGGCATGATCCGCCTGACCGCATGTCAAGCGTACTCTGCGTGTGAATGGCACTGGGGTTGAGGCGAAAGGATCGCGTGTTAAACTGGACGCGTGACCGCAGTAGAACGCCTGCGGCGGCTATCGGTGGCACTCAGGGGAACAGGCGAGAACGTCAGCCCCTCAGCAGAAAACCGCTTCGGGATTGGGGAGTTGAACCCCGGCCTTAAGCCTTCACCAGATCGAAGAAGACGTTACTCTACGCCACCTGAGTAGAGCGCCCGGACAGTTCCCTGAACGGGCTTATCCAAACGATGACATGGTTACTAATTCAACTTGTTGCATTGTGCAACAAAAAAATTCAATTATTAATCCAGCCTTCCGGGAATAATCGGTACCGGTGGGTGACGCTTCCGCCGAACGTCGCCACGTTCGGGCTGATCCGGCTTGTCAGTTACCTGACATCCGGGGCCGCCATATCCCTGTGTGAGCGAAGTAGCCGGAGCCATCGCCACGGAAAGCTGAACTAACTATGTCGGGGAAAAACTGCGATCACGTCGTTTCAAAGACGATGTAAGTGATCGCCGCGCCACCGGCAGCAAGGGAATAAGCGATAACGCATAGCGGCAGAACAGGTTCTGCTGCAGCGTGACAGGCTGATGTAAGCGTCATCTGCGCCACTTGCTAACTTACAGGGAACGGACGAAAGCGCCGGTCTATTGCTCTACCAACTGAGCTACGGAGCAGGCTCCGGTCGGGCTCGAACCGACGACACACAGATTAACGAAGGAACCGCTTTCTACACCACTGCAAGATCGTCACAAAAGCAACGACGTAGCGCCAATAACGCAAAAAGTTGCACCACGCAACAATATAATATTTTTCTCAGAATCCTCGGGTGCCCGAAAACGGTCATCGGCAACCTATTTTCGTTTATTTAGCCGGTCAGGGAATTGGGCACTATCGACCACTCAGACTGCATGGCACGAAAATTGACAGGGGTCGATTTTGAGTGACGCGCGCTTTGGGTCGCTTAATGGATCGCAAACTCGTTGCTGACAGTAAGCGCTGACAGCAAGGGCAGGCGATAGGCCTGATCTTTCTCGCGGAACTCGACAATTCCACGTTCCAGATCAATGTTTGTAAAAACCTCGGCATATATGCCCGAAGCTTCCTCATCGAAGAATAGCTTCAAATCTTGCCGGCAAACACCTATTTCCCTAGGATCCGTGTTTAATCCCACGGCTGTAAAGTCAATTATGTTTGTCATTGTATAGCCGCCAGGATTTTGCCCGTAGGCGCTGGCTAGTGTTGCTAGAAATCTATCGCTAACATCACCCAAAGAGTGAAAACGTACCTCGCCCCAGTAGAGATTGACCTCACCCTTCACTTCGCAGCTCCAGTCGGTCAGAACCTCTATTTGGAACCCAATTTCTCTGCCATCATTCATACTCAGGACGTCTGGTAACACCGCACCATGGGCCAGCCTTTCAACTCGGCCGATAGGCAATGTTATGTCTACAAAGCCTTCCTCATTTTCAACGTTCACTTTTACTGGCTGGGATTTTGAACCAGGGCTCTCGTTAGCCTTTTGCAGCAACAGTCTTTTGATTTTCTTGAACACGCCCGCTCCGATGAATGTGAGTTCATGAGAATTTAGATAAAAACAAACAGGAAACCATAGAACTCTCGAAAAGCTGAACCTTCGCGCCTGCGACTGGTCAGTTTAGACCCAACTGCGCCCATACCGGACATCGCGAGGCCCAACCGATATCCCGCTTGTTAGCGGACATTGCGACGATCCCGTAATATCTACTCACGAATTAAATGCTCCGGCAAACCCGGTGCGGTTCACTAAAGATGGTCAGCTTTTTCGTCAATTTCATCGTGTGTCGCCACCAACGTGTACCAAGGTATCGCCGAGATACTGCCCCCCGTGAATTTGGGCACGGGAAAAAAACTTATCGCTATTTGCAAAGCCTATGAACGAGTCCACAATGGGCTGTGGACTTCCGGGGAGAATCTAAAACATATCCTATTCGATGCAACTGTTCCTGTTGGGACCATACCTTCTCTATGAGCTATGACCTCACAAATCTTTCTCACATCGACTTCGAAGACCTAGCTCGCGATATCGTAGGCAAAGAGCTTTCCATACGTTTTGAGGCATTTGCCCCGGGGCCTGACGGGGGAATTGACGGGCGCCATGCCTCATCTAATGGTACAATTGTTCTACAGGCTAAGCACTATATCGGCTCGTCGTTTTCCGATCTAAAAAAATCGATGAAGAACGCGGCCGTTGCATTGGCGGCGCTTAAGCCGTCCCGTTACATCCTCGTAACGTCACAAAAAATCACCGATAAACATAAATCCCAGTTGCTGAAGGTCATTGGCTTAGAGGGCATGCAAACGTGCGATATCTACGGGTTGGATGACATTCGCGCAGCCTTGCGAAACCCAGACATTGCAAAAGCCCATATAAAGCTTTGGCTGTCCGATGCAACTTTACTTGAGCGGATCGTTCACGCATCAAGTGCGGCCTACACAGAAACGACCAAACAAGAGATTGAGCATAAAGTTAGTCTGTACGCACAAAACTCGAGCTTCCCCAAAAGCATCGAAATCTTAGAGGACAGCCATATCCTGATTATTGCCGGCATCGGCGGTGTCGGTAAGACAACTTTGGCATCTATGTTGTCTTACACTTACATGGGCGAAGGCTGGGAATTGGTCTCCATTCGGAGCCTTGTCGACGGGTTTGCGGCCATTCGTGACGATCGCAAACAGATTTTCCTTTTCGACGACTTCTTAGGTCGAGCCAGTTTGGACCGAAATGCGTTGGCAAATCGCGATTCCGAACTGATGCGTTTTATCTTTCGCGTTAGATCCAGCCCCAATGCAAGGTTTATTCTTACCACCCGGTCGCCCATATTCGAGGAGGCGCGTAGAATCAGCGAATATCTGGGCGATCCACGCCTTGATATCAGCAGGTATCTATTGGACGTCAGTGTGTATACGCGCCTAATTAAGGCGCGAATTCTCCACAATCACCTTTACGTCCACAGAGTTCCAAGAGAATATATCGAAGCACTCTTGAGCCAGAAGGCTATCAAGCGAATTGTCGACCATAAAAACTACAACCCGCGTCTCATCGAAGATATGACGGATACGTTGACCCTGTCAAAAACCAATGCGGTTGATTATCCAAAGAACTTTATAGACCTGCTAGATAATCCTAAGTTAATCTGGGAGACGTCCTTCCGGGAACACATATCAAATGCGTCTCGGAATCTGATCTACACCGTCTATTTCTCATCGGAGTACGGGGTCGACATAGACAGGGTACGGCCTGCGTTTGAATCACTGCACGGGTCTCTGTCGAACAAATACAACCTACCTTATTCCCCAAGCGATTTTGAAAGCTCCCTAAAAATACTTGAAGGGGGGTATCTCAAAATATCAGGCCATGAGGTCTCATTCATTAACCCGTCGGTCCGCGACTTTCTGCATGGCTACCTCACCGAAATCGGCTTCCTTGCCAGCCTCATTCCTACAGCAATAACCATCAATTTCGCCCAACTGATTTTTCGGAAAATCCAAAAGCTTGAGTCGTCTCCAGATGAGGTGCGTGACGCAGCATTGTGCTTCCTCGAAATTCTTCCCGTCTTTCTCAAGTCTCCGGTTTGGCGGCGTGACCGCAACAATCCCTCGCATTTCAAGATTAACGATGCGAACAATTCCGCTCGTATAAATTTGCTGATTGAGCTCAAGAAACTGACGGGTAGCCCCGAATTTGACCACTGCGCGATCAAGATCGCTACCCATCCTTCCGACCGATTTAGTGCCTGGTTGGATGGGCGAAGCCTGATCAAGCTGATGGCGAGACATAATTCCGGGGAGGCAAAACTTAGCACTGATTTGTATGCCGGGCTGGAGACCAGCCTAATTGAGCTTTTCGACTCTGAAGGGCTGGAATTGCTGGCTAGCCTTTACGAGGACATCGTCGAATTCAGGGACAGCTTGCCACCTGCCATCGAAGAGGCGTGCAATACTGCGCTTAAGGCGACGATTGTGAACGCACATTTCAATGTGGGGAATGTCGAGTCCGTTTCCGATGCGAATACAGAAGTCGAAATCATAAAAAAATTCGCACCAGTACTCGACATTGGCGAAGCAACGCTTCGCCGGGTGTTGGATTCGTACGCCGACCGCACCCAAGAAATAGAAGACCATGCCCCTGTAAGCTCAACCTCTACTGAATCGTTCGGAAAAAATCCATTTAGCGATATCGATGATGAGACTCTCGATGACGACGCCTTAGAGGCTATATTCCAGCCCCTGCTCAATATGAGCAAGGCGAAAACGTCGGCCTGAATTCTAGTAATTTCCCACCTCATGCGCGACTATTGAAATCAGTCCTCAGGTCCTTAGCCATTTCACAATCTTTCGCGAATGGTCGTATGAGTGTCTCGCGCAATGAAATCCTTGCGATGCCAGAAATTAAGCTGAAACCTTGGCTTGTTATAAGTTCAGCGGTCGCGGTCAAACGCGAGCTTACCTGGCAAAGGTGTGCCCAGTTGCGGCACCTCGTTCGGGATCTTATCATAGGCCATCGGCAGCTCGGTCAAAATCCCAAGTTTTGCTTTCTGGGTGTCGGTGACCATATCAGAATGTCCGCTCTTGTGGTTCCCGCCAAACGGCACAATGACCGGTTTGGACCAAAATGAGCCGACTGCATGCAGGCAGGTTCTGCGCCCAAACCGGACATCGTTCCAGTGAATACCGTAATGCCCGTAAGCGGACATCGGTACCTAGGCTCAGGACTCATAGCCAGAACAGGACTGTAGCGGCCAAGGCTATGGCGGA
>JASGFL010000015.1:0-51034 GCA_047605545.1 Asticcacaulis sp.
CTGTGACCCTTCCTTGAGGATCACAAATTCGATGTCGTCATCCTCAAGTTTGGACTGAGCGATGTCACCGTTAAATTCCATCACCACATCAACATCACCGGCCAGCAGACGATCCTGCCCGTCATCGGCATGGAACGAACCGATATTCGGCTTTTGCTTGATCAGCAGATCTTCAACCTGCTTAACAATCTCAGGCGTGATGGCGTTTACGCTGTGGCCCAGATATTTGGCCCCCAGACGGATCAGATCGCCCGCTTCCGACAAAAGGGCAATGCGTCCCTTGAACATATCTGAGTCATAGAGATACTTCCACGAATCCGGCACGAAGCCCGCAGGCATCTTCGACTTGCGATAGCCGATCCCCAGTAGCAACCACGCATAGGCGACCGAATATTTCGAGCCACGATCATAGGCCGGATCCTGAAACGCCGGATCAAGGTTTTTCAAGTTAGGCAGCTTGGAATGATCCAGCTCCTGCAACAGACCGGCCTGAGACAAACGTGTCACAAAGTCATTGGACGGCACAACCACATCAAAGCCGGAGTTACCCGACCGCAGCTTGGCAAACAGTTCGTCATTGGTGGCAAACACCGACATATTGACCGTTATGCCGCTGGCGGTTTTGAAGTCCTTAAGGGTGGTCTCACCAATATAGGTGTCCCAGTTATAGAAGTTCAGGCGTGTTTCTTCGCCGTTTTCGCCAACCTTGGCCCCGCCCGAACAGGCACTAAGGCCCCCGAAGCTGATCCCGACCGCTGCTGCGCCCAGACCTTGTAAAATCGAACGGCGCGAAGCCTTGTTACGGTAAGCTACCATAGCCAATCTCCCTGTATAATAACGCAAAACAAACGCGCCTTATATCGGGTTCAGCCGCCAAACAGCAACCCCCGATCAGGCATTCCGCAGATACCAGTCGTAATCAAGTTCTGTGACTTCTTCATAAAACCGCGCCTGCTCGGTACGTTTCACCGACACATACATGTCGACAAACCGCTCCCCCAGATAATCGCGCAGCACTTTTGAGCCATTGAGATAATCAACCGCCGCAAACCAGTTGGTCGGCAAGGTCGCCCCCGATTCCGCCGCCACCGCATAGCCATTACCGACCACTGCCGGACCGGGATCAATCTTTTGCGTAATGCCGTGGTGCGCCGCCGCCAATATGGCCGCCAGCACCAGATACGGGTTAGCATCGGCCCCTGCTACGCGGTGCTCGACATGGCGCGTATGGGCTGGCCCCGCCGTAACCCGAAGCGATACCGTGCGGTTATTTACGCCCCACGTCAGGCCGACCGGCGCATAGGAGTTGGCCTTGAAACGCTTAAAGCTATTGGCATTAGGCGCCAGAATGCCCATCACGTCCGCCAGATGATCCTTCATGCCGCCGATCATCTGTTTAAGGAGGTCTGAACCTTGCGGATCATCCGAGGCGCAGAGGTTTTTACCATCCTTATCAGCAACACTGATGTGTACATGGAAGCCCGAACCGGCACGATCCGCCCACGGCTTGGCCATGAAGGTTGCCTCGATACCGTGCGACAGCGCCACACCTTTGGCCAGACGCTTATACATCACCGCATCATCCGCGGCCCGCAGAGCATCGGGCTTATGGCTTAGCGTCAGTTCCACCTGACCGGGGGCAAATTCGGAGATGGCCCCCTCAAGCGGAATATTCTGCGCGTCCGCCGTCTCCCACAGGTCACGGAAAAAGGCCCCGTGCTGCTCGATTTCCGGCAGACCATAAACCTGTGTGCCTTTGGGGGATTGTCCCGTGTTAAAGGTCGCCGCCGGACGCAACTGCCCCTCAGGCCCGCGCTCAAGGTCAATCAGATAATATTCCAGTTCACAGGCCACCACCGGCGTCAGGCCATCGGCCTTATATCGGTCCAGCACCCGCTGCAGCACATGGCGCGGATCAAGATCATTGGGCGTACCATCAAGCTCATACATCGACAGCATGACCTGACCGACATCGTCACCCAACCACGGCGCAGGCACCAGAGTCCCCGGCACCGGCCGGCAAACGCGATCGGCATCGCCATCTTCCCACACAAGACCGGTATCTTCACAATCCGCCCCCAGCGTATCTACCACCAGCACCGATCCGGGCAGAAAACGACCGTACTTATAGATCGGCAAAAGCTCATGCCGACGCAAACGCTTGCCACGCGGCACACCGGTCATCGAGGTAAACAATATCTCGAAATAGGTGATATGCGGATGCGCCTCCAGAAAGGCTTCGGCTTCGGCAATATCGGCAACCATAGGATGGGACGGCAGGGTCATTCAGAAAGCCTTATATTCAATGATAAACGCCTCGACCGCCGCCAACAGCCGATCAATGGCCGCGTAAGGCGTCTTGGGGGAAATCAGCATCATATTGTGAAACGGCGCAATCAGCACGCCTTTGTTGATCAGATAAAGATGAAAAGCCGGTAACAGAGCGCCATCCAATGCAGGTCGCATCTCAGCAGCATTTCGCGGGGCCGGTGAAGCGAACACCAGTTCCGCCCTCGCCCCGACATGCACCACGCTCCAGTCCACGCCGTGCTGCGCAATAACAGCCCGTAAGCCCTCAACCAGATAGGCCGCGCCACCCTGCATATAGTCATAAGCCTCAGGCGTCATGACCTCGGTCAGCATGGCCTCCATACCGGCAATAGCCAGGGCATTACCCGACAGAGTCGTACCGATGCCCGATGAGCCTCCGCCAATCTCTGCCTGAGCCGAATCCATGCGTGCGGCGACATCTGCCGTCACACCCCACACCGCCGCGGGTACCCCACCGGCAATGGCCTTACCGACCGTCAGAATATCGGCCCGCAAACCATGTTCACGGACATAACCACCAAAGCCCGACGACAGGGTATGGGTCTCATCATAGACCAGCAAAGTACCCGTCTCATCACACAGCGCCCTTAAGGCTTCGTGATAACCTTCGTGCGGCAGGATCATCCCGCAGTTGGTCATCACCGGCTCTAATAACACACAGGCCACCTCGCCGCTTTGCAAGGCCGCTTTCATGGCACCCAGATCATTAAATGGTACGACCACGGTGTTTTGCGTCAGGTCACTCACCTGCCCGATCAGGCCCTTTTTCGCGGTAGCCTTACCGTCCTTCAGCACGACAAAAGCTTCATCGACCATGCCGTGATAACAGCCATCAATGATCAGGATTTTATTGCGCTTCGTTATCGCCCGCGCCCAGCGGATCACCGCCCGATTGGCATCCGAAGCCGTGGTCGCACACTGCCAAAGCGGCAGACCAAACCTTTCCGTCAATAGTTGACCAACACGCACAGATCGCACGGTCGGCAACATAAACCCAACCCCGTTCAGGGCTTGAGCGGCAATGGCTTTTTGCAGTTCTTCACGCCCATGCCCGAACATCGAGGGCGTATCCCCCAGACAGAAATCGTCATAGGCATGACCATCCACATCCCACAGGGTCGCATCCTTGGCACGTTCGGCAAACAGAGGCACCGGCGAAGACCAGTCCCCCATCCAGTGCATTGGCACCCCGCCGCGCCAGACCTCAGCCGACGCCTTGGCCAGCGCCCGCGTCTTGGGGTGCGTGGCTTCGAACTGTACCACCTGCTGCGCCAAGAACGCCTCGATCATGCGCCAATACCCGCAAAGCTGAGATATTTTAGCTCGGTATATTCCTCAAGCCCCTCAACGGCCCCTTCGCGGCCAATGCCGGATTCCTTGACGCCCCCGAATGGCGCGACCTCAGTGGACATCACACCGTCATTGACGCCAACCATACCGGCCTCAAGCTGCGCCCCCACCCGCCAGGCCCGCGCCACACTATCGGTAAACAGGTAAGACGCCAGACCAAAGGGCGTATCATTCGCCAGCCTGACGCCGTCGGCTTCGGTCTCGAATTTATAAATGGCCGCGACCGGCCCGAAGATTTCTTCCTCAAACAAAGCCATATCCGGCGTGCAATCCGCCAGCACCGTCGCCGGATAGAACTGGTCGCCGATCGCCTTATCAACCGCTCCGCCCAGTTTCAGCTTTGCGCCCTTAGCCACCGCATCCGCCACCAGTCGTTCGACCTTCTCAATAGCCTTCGCGTTGATCAGCGCCCCAAGGTTAGAGGTTTCGTCCCAGCCAATTGCCAGCTTCAGCTTCGCCGCCTCGGTTGTGAAGCGTTCGACAAACCGGTCATAAATCCCCGATTGCACCAGCAAGCGGTTGGCGCACACGCAGGTCTGACCCGAATTACGATATTTCGACTGGATCGCCGCAGGCACAGCAATATCCAGATCGGCATCATCAAACACCACCAGCGGGGCATTGCCCCCCAGTTCCAGCGAAATCTTCTTCACCGTAGTGGCGCACTGGGCATAGAGCGCCTTACCGACCGGTGTTGAACCGGTGAATGAAAACTTCTTCACCCGTTCATCACCCGTCAGCACGTCCCCTACGGGCTTGGCATGGGTAGTGGTGACAATACCGATAACCCCCACGGGCACACCGGCCTTAAGCGCCAGATTTTTAAGCGCAATTGCACAAAGCGGCGTTTCTTCCGAAGGCTTTACAACCGCCGTGCAGCCCGCCGCCAGCGCAGGCCCGAGCTTTCTAGTCAACATTGACAGCGGGAAGTTCCACGGCGTGATCGCTCCCACCACACCGATGGGCTGACGGATAGTCACCAGTTGCTTACCTGCCGCTACGGCCGGAATGGTGCGGCCATAGGCGCGCTTACCTTCTTCGGCAAACCATTCAATAAAACCGGCGGCATAGGCCACTTCGCCACGGGCTTCGGTTATGGCACGCCCCTGCTCAAGGGCCACCAAAAGCCCCAGATCAGCCTGATGCGCCATCAGCAAATGATGCCAGTGCTTGAGGATCGTCGCCCGTTCCTTGGCGGGCTTCGCCGCCCATGCCGGAAAGGCCTGATGCGCGGCTTCGACCGCCGCCGCCGCCTCAGGCGCACCCTGTTCGCGCACATAGGCCAGCACCGCACCCGTTGACGGATTCAAAACCGGAAAAGCTGAATAATCAGGCTTAGATAAGGAAATATCCTGACCTAAAATCTCAATAAGCGCAGGCGTCAGTTTCATGGTCTTACCCTAGGGTTGAAATGTTATCGAAACGGACTTCATGTCGGCATATTTATACATGGCATGCAACGACCGGTCACGGCCAAAACCGGACTGCTTGAACCCGCCAAACGGCAATGTAATATCGCAGCTATCCCAGCCATTGATCCACACCAAGCCCGCCCGCAGCACCTTTGCGGCCCGCATGGCCCGATTGAGATCAGAGGTCCACGCGCCTGCCGCCAATCCATAGATGGTATCATTGGCCAATCGGAAGGCTTCGGCCTCATTGTCGAAACCCAGAACCGAAAGCACCGGCCCGAACACTTCTTCGCGGGCCAGAATATTGTCCGGCGCGATTTCATCCAGCAGACTCGGCTCAACATAATAGCCGCCGCTATCGGCCCGTGCCCTCTGCCCCCCAAGGCGCAACCGCGCGCCTTCGGCCTGCCCTTTTTCAATATAGCCCAAGGCCGTCTGCATCTGCTTTTCGGAGATCATCGCCCCGAACTGCGTCTCCGGATCATAAGGATCGCCGACCTTGATGCCTTTGGCGATTTCAATGACGCGATTAAGGAAGTCGTCCTTGATGCTGTTTTCAACAAACAGGCGTGACGCCGCCGTACAGACCTGCCCCTGATTATAGAACACGCCCCAGGCCGCATTTTGCGCCGCCGCCTCAAGATCAGGTGCATCGGCAAACACGATCTGAGGCGACTTGCCACCCAACTCAAGTGACACGCGCTTAAGGTTTGAATCGGCTGAGGCCCGCATCAGCATCCGCCCCACCGGCCCCGAACCGGTAAAGGCGATCATGTCGACATCCATATGCCGCGCCAGCGCGTCACCGGCTTCGGTGCCCAGCCCTGTAACGACATTGAATACGCCTTCGGGCACACCGGCCTCAACCGCCAAAGCCGCCGTATAGAGTGCCGTCAGGCTGGAATTTTCCGCCGGCTTCAGCACAACCGAATTGCCCATCGCCAGAGCCGGCGCCACCTTCCACATGGCCATATGCAGCGGGAAGTTCCACGGCACGATCGCACCAATCACCCCGAGTGGCTCATGCACCGCGTAGGAAAAACGGCTTTCCGGCGAAGGCCCCACCTCACCATAGACCTTATCTAGCGCTTCGGCATAATAACGCGCCGACTGAATGGCCAGTGGAATATCGACGGCCCGCGCATCACGGATCGGCTTACCGGTATCCAGCGTCTCAAGCAGCGCCAGATTTTCCGCATGGGCTGTCATCAGATCGGCCAGACGATGCAGGATTTTCTTCTTTTCCTTAGGCGCTTTGAAACGCCAGCGCCCGTCCTCAAATGCCGTACGCGCCGATTTCACCGCTGCGTCCACATCGGACGCATCAAACGCCGCAATCTGGTTGATCAGCGTACCGTCACGCGGAGCAATATTATCAAATGTCTTGCCGGATTTCGCCCCCGTCCACTGCCCGTCAACAAAGCCCTGAGACGGCACGAAAACCTGCCCCAGCGCTTCGATCACTCCGGCTTTATCCTTGGCGGCGTTCAGTGGGGCCTTCAGGGAGGTCATGGTGCATTATCCCGCTGTCAAAAACTGTGATCACAAACTGTGACCCGCCGCTCGACTTGTCAAGATCGGGATACTCAACTCAGCGTGAGTTAGTCAGCCGCCTTAAGCGCTTCCATCATCAGTTCCATGCCTTCGTGCACGTCTTCGGACATATGACGGCGCACCGCTTCGGCATCGCCGCGTTCAAAGGCACCGATCAACTCCAGATGATGATCCTGCGGCAATTGCACGGCACTCAGGCGCCCAAAGACAGCGCGCATAAAAGGGCCGGACTGCAACCATAATGACCGCGCCATATCCAGAAACAGATCAGCTTCGGCCAGCTTATAGATATGAAAGTGAAAGGCGTAATTGGCCTGCATATAGCCGTCCACATCCCCCTCAGACAGTGACGACATCAGGCGCGCATCATCGTCTTTCAACTGCTGAATGGTCTCAGGCGTCATGTGGCTCACGGCGCGAAAGGCCAGCTCAGGTTCCACCCACTGACGGGCGATCATCAATTGCTGAAGGCGGTTTTCCGACAGTGACGGCACCCTGAGGCGCTTGTTGGCCGGCTGAAGCTCAAGCGCTTTTTGCGCAATCAACCGGCGTACCGCTTCGCGCACCGGCATAGCACTGACGCCCAACTGGTGCGCAAGTGTACGTAACGACACCGACTTCCCCGGCGCGAAACGTCCCTGAATCAGCGCCTCGGCCAGACTTTCATAAACCTGATCGTGGACGGACGCTTCATCCGTATGCGAAACCGTCGCGTACAAAACCTACTCCCTGATATATTTCAGGATGCACTATACGCATTACTGACAAAGCTGCAAATACCGCGTTCTCCGTACCCTCAGACACAAAAACAGGGGGCCTTCCTGACGAAAGCCCCCTGCTGACGATTATGCGTATTAGCGCCTTATCAGAACTCGGCGCGGATACCGATGCTGATACGACGCCCCGACAGTTCGTACATGGTCGGGAAGGACGGATCCATTGTGTAGCCGGTCGTGGCTTCATCCGTCAGGTTGATGGCCTTGAGGCTCACCAGCACCTTGTTGTCGAAGCGATAGGACACCGAGGCATCCAGTTGTCCGTAACCATCGCGCCAGATCGGGTACATTTCATAACCGATGTTTTCGACGTACTTATCCTTGTAATTATAGGACACGCGGGCATCGAAACCGGCGTTCTCATAATAGAGCGTCAGGTTATAGGTATTATCCGCCAGACCGATTGGCGGCGTCGGGATATTCAGATCAGATTCACCCGTCAGCGAGCTGTCGAGCTTGGTGTAGTTGGCATTGATACCAAAGCCTTTCAGGCGCTCGCTGAAAAGACCGAACGGCACAACGGCCACCAGTTCAACACCGCTGACTTCAAACGCGCCCTCAGCATTGATTGGCTGATAGACATCAAAGTCATAGACACCGTCAATCGTGCCATTGGCGTTATATTTCGTGACATCCGCGACCGTGCCGGTAAGGGCGCTGCGGACTACGCCTTCGATTTCTTTCCAGAAGTAAGACGCCGCCAGCAAACCACCTTCAGGCAGATACTTCTCAAGACCTACTTCCCATTGCTTGGCATAGGTCGGCTTCAGGTCAGGATTGCCGTCCGTGAAGCGGAATGAGTTCCAGCTTGCGGTACGCTTATAGGCCAGATTGGACAGCGACGGACGCATAAGCGTTTCCGAAGCCGCACCACGCAAGATCAGATCAGGCATGAGCTCAGCGGTAAAGTTCAGGCTCGGCAGGGTCTTGCGATAGGTGCCTTCTTTCGACACCGCCGCATCCGTATAACCGGTCGAACCATCGGTGTTCTGCACCTGATGGAAGCCCGATGAATTAACCGTCGTATCGATATAGCGCAGGCCCGTGTTCACATTCACCGGCACATGACCGATGCTGAAACCGAAATCCGCCATCGCATAGAGGCTGATCACCTCTTCGGACACTTCGTAATATTGCCCGTCATCGAACGGCGTCTGGAAACCGGCATAGCGGAAGGTCTTGCGCGCATAATCATTAGACACCTGCTCCCAGGCCAGATCACGCGCCGTATATTCGCCGCCCGGTACAATATCGCTGATCCACTGCAGTTCACTGTCAGCAAGCGTACGGGTATTGACCCATGACGCATCACCGGCGCGTGGCCCCTGAATATTCAGAGTGCCATACTCGCGCTCCTTGGTCTTATCGGTGTAGCGTGCGCCAACCTGAATGGCCTGAAGCGCCGGAAAAGCGTTCAGATTAAAGTTGTAAGTAAAGTCCGCCTGAGCGGCAAACTTATCGTCCGTCACCTTTTCCAGAGTCGTTTCGTAAGCTTCAAAGAGATAGGATTCCGGCGCATCGTACATATCGATGCTGGCCGGATTATCGCTCTGGATTGTCTCACCGCCGGTGCTTGTCCAGCGTGTACGCGTAGGCGCATAGGCCACATGCTTCAGGTTGGCATAGTCGATAGTCTTTTCTGCACCGGAGTATCCGGCCAGCGCCCTGAGCTTCCAGCTATCGCCGCGCCAGTTCAGTTCCCCGCCAAACTGCTTATAGTCTGTCTCGCTGATGCGTTCCTTACTCAGGAATTCATGCTGTGTCGCCGTATAGGAAACGTCGCGCAGGACAACGATCCCATAGTCAGACAAGGTCTGGTCATCATATTCATGGATGGTTTCAAACGTGCTGCGGCTCGAAGCCGAATAGGCGGCGGCATCGTATTCGTCTTCGGTTGCATCATAGCTGCCCAGCATAGCGTCAAACGCCAGATTGAAGCGTGATGACGGACGATACTGCAGCGACAAGGTCGCCCCCCACTTATCCTGATCATTCAGATAGACACGATCGCCAACCTTGTCCTGAAAGATGATGCGGCCGGTCTGTTCACGGTCACGCAGGTCGGTAACAATCACACCGGCATCGCGTTCCAGAACTTCGGCAGCCTGCGTACCGCGTACACCTGACGCCTCAAGGAAACGGAAGGCCGGACGGAAATTGATTCCCGAATTAGCGTCCGTACGGTTGGTGCGCTGCGTCTTCGAAAAAGACATCAACGCGCCCCAGTCACCCCAGGTATTGCTGGCCAGAAATGAAAAGCGCGGATCGTTTTCAGCCGAGATCGAATTGTGCGCGCTTTCAAACGAAGCGACAATTTTGCGACCGGAATAATCAAACGGGCGCGCCGTGGTGATGTCCACGGAGCCGGCGATCCCGCCTTCTTCGTCCGCCGCCGTCGGCGACTTATGAACGGTCACCTGCTGGATGATTTCCGAAGCGAACATATCGAATTCAACATCGCGCTCACCGCTGCCTGAGGCGGTGGCCAGATCATTGATCGACACATGCGTATATTCGCTCGGCAGGCCGCGTACCATCACGCGGTTCCCAAGACCTTTGCTGCGCTCAATAGTAACACCCGGCATACGCTGAAGCGCTTCGGCAAGGTTTTGCTCAGGGAAATCGACCACGTCCGTAGCGACGATCGAATCCGAAAATCCGATTGTCTTGCGCTTGATATCCACGGCCTTTTCAAGGCTGCGGCGATAGCTGCCTGTGACCACTACGGTTTGAATCTC
This sequence comes from Asticcacaulis sp., assembly GCA_047605545.1. GTDB lineage: Bacteria > Pseudomonadota > Alphaproteobacteria > Caulobacterales > Caulobacteraceae > Asticcacaulis. The sequence continues at coordinate 10,162 of JASGFL010000015.1, forward strand.
TTCGGCTTCGACCGAGGTCGTCTGTGCCATCGTAATCTGAGGCAGAGCCGCGCTCACAACCACAAGCGCCGTCGTACCAAGGATATGCTTTCTCATCACTGTCCCCAAAAATCGAGTTTTCCGGACAGCGAAAACAAATCCCGCCAATATTTATTGGCCGTGTTCTGGTTTGCCTCAACTACATGCCGGTCGGGGCCTGCCAATAGCGACGCTTCATGTCAGTTTAATATCAGTTGAAATAAGTTCACACAGTTTAAGACATTTGCCTGATCATATAGACGGCACTGTCGCCATAAGGCTCAAGCTTCTTTGTCATGTCGTGCGACGCAGGCGCAAAGCCAAACCGCCCCCAATAGCCGGACGTGCCATAGACCGACACCAGAGACGCCGTCTCGTAATCTGCCGCGACCTTAAGCAAACGCTCAATAACCGCCGCAGCCTGCCCGCCCCGCGCCTCGGGCAGGATAGCCACATCGTGGATATAGTAATCATTGGCATCCACAGCGATCTGCCCCAACAGACTATCCAGCGCCGGTGGCTCAAAGCGCCGAATGGGATGCGACAAGGCATAGCCAACTACCTTGCCGTCGGCCTCAAGCACCTGACAACCTTGGGGAAACAGGCTCAGTCGCTCCGCAAAAACTTCCCATCGCTCAGGCAGACTTGTGTGCGCCACCGCCGCCACATCAAACGCCGCGTCAATATCCTGCAGGCCCATTTGTCGCCAGTGACAGGTCATGGCACGCCCCTCTGTATGCAGACATGAACCAATACCTAGCCTCTAAAAACAGACTAAACAACGCCCAAGCGGGCATCGGAGACCGTTCGCCGCCCTCACGTAGCGGCGAGTGAACAGCACGCCTTACTTTGAGGCGTGCCACGAGCATAAGCGTAAGCGGAAAATAATGGTGCGGGCGGCCGGACTCGAACCGGCACGGGATCACTCCCGACGGATTTTAAGTCCGTTGCGTCTACCGATTCCGCCACGCCCGCTTAAAACCGGTGGCCCTTATAGCGGCCCCCTTTATCCGCGTCGAGAGCGTTTTCTTGTTGCGCACCTATTTGTTCGTTGCCTGAAACTTCACGCGGCTATTGGCCATCAGCCAGACAGTTGACACCCATGCCGCCACATTCTGATCCAGCTTTTTCGGATCGATACGATCCAGCGTATCGTCCGCCGTATGGTGCACATCAAAATAGTCATAGCCATTCTGTCTGAGGTTAAACACAGGCACACTGCGGGCATTAAGCGGCCCCGTGTCTGGCCCGCCACCGGTTGATGGCTCTTTGTCAATGTGAACCGCCAAAGGCATCAGCACCTCCCCCAGTGCCTTAACAAAGGCAGGGTCGTCACTCACCGGCAAACGCAGCGCATAGATAAGATCGGCACCAAAATCCGATTCCGCCGCCGCAATATGCTGCGTCAGCACATGCCCTTCGGCATAGGCATTGGCACCGGCAAGTCCCTTATCTTCCGGTTGTGACACCTCCTCCGCACCCCAGAAAATCAGACGGATCGTGCGTTCAGGCCTAAGCCCGCTATCGATGATCAGCTTAGCCGCAGCATAGGTCACAGCCATGCCTGCACCGTCATCCACCGCACCGGTCCCAAGGTCCCAACTGTCGATATGCCCGCCGATCAGAATGACCTCATCCGGATAGGCGTGCCCCTTGATTTCGGCGATAACATTCTGCGACTGACCTTCCCCACGAAACACCGGACGCGACAACAGTCTGAGCCTCACCGGCCCTGCCTTGCCCTCGGTCTGAAGCTTAAGGATGCGGCCAAACTGTTCGGCATCCGGCGGCGAGATAGCCAGAGCCGCGATCCCTTCATCGCCAAGCCAGCGCGTTGCCCCCGTATGGGCAAAGCGATGATCTTCGGTGCCGAGTGAGCGGATCACATAGCCAATGGCTCCGCGTTCACGTGCCATATCCGGCCCATGACGGCGGAAACTGCCCGCGCCGACACTATAGCCCACACCGGTTTGCGTACGCGGGGTCGGTTGCAGGATGACGACAATTTTGCCCCTGAGATCGCCGTTATAGTCAACAAAGCCCTGCCAGGTTTCAAACAGGGCCGCCTCCCCCTCTACGCCTTCGGGCGGTGTAGCCCCCGAACCACCCAGCGCCGTTACCACCATGGTCTGCGCAAAGGGTCCAATGATCTCAAGCCGCTCTTCCCCCCGCTCCCAGATTTGCAGCGGAAAGCTTTGCAGGCGTACATTCTCGAACCCCTGTCGCTTTAATTCATCGACCGCCCACAGAGCGGCATTGCGCTCAGAGTCCGACCCTGCCGGACGGGCACCGAACCGCGTCGTCAGTTCCTCAACAAACCGGTAGGAATCATTGGCCGTCAGGGCCGCATCACGAAGGCCGACCGCCTGACGTGCCACAGAAGCCGGCTCAGCCATTGTCATATGTAGCGGCGCAAAAGACAGGATCGCTGCCCCGACCCAGACACTCAGTCTTTTCACGGATTCAGTTCCTCAAAACGCGCTTCTGGAAATCTCAGTCGCGCCTTTTCCACCACCTCAGGCAGACCGGCGATCAGGGCTTCAACGGCGGCATCAAGCTGCGCCTTATCACGCCCGCGGATCACCAGTTGCGTGCCAAATTCCTCAGGGAATATCCCGAACGGATAGCTGCCGAGCGACAGGTCAGGATAGGCATCATTCACTTCGGACAAGATATCCGCCGCCAGACTTTCGGGCACAAAGGTCGCCTTAATAGTACGGGACAATACTTTGCGCCCCTGCCGCAGGCGTGGTGCCACATCATTCAGCATTCCCGCCATGATGCGCGGCACCCCTGCCATCACAAACACATTCCCAAGCTGAAAACCGGGCGCACCCGATACCGGATTGAGGATCAGCGATGCCCCTTCGGGGATGCGCGCCATGCGGCGGCTGTTGGGGTTAAGCAGGCTGGCGTCCCCGCCATAGCGTTCCAGCAGGATATCAAGTGCATCCTGACGCTCATCAATAGGCACTCCGAAGGCCTCGGCTACACAATCGGCCGTAATGTCATCATGGGTCGGCCCGATCCCGCCGGTCGTAAACACATAATCATACTGCCCCCTCAGATCATTGAGCGTGCGGATAATGTGCGCAGCGGTATCGCCGACCACACGCACCTCGGACAGATCGACACCCAGTGCATTGAGAAAATTCGCTATGGTGTTGATATTGCTGTCTGCCGTCCGACCGGACAGGATTTCGTCGCCAATAATAACAATGGCGGCGGTTGGGTCAGATTGATCATTGACCGTCACAGGCATGGCTCCTAATGGCTGATGTCCCGACACAGGAACGGATCAGACCATGATAGTTATGGATGGGCTTATCAAAGGCCGTTTGCTCTCAAGATACAAACGATTTTTCGCCGACATAGACTTAAGCTCAGGTGAAACCGTAACCGCTCACTGCCCCAATCCGGGCAAGATGATGGGCCTGCTGCATACGGGCACCGAGGCCCTTGTGACCCATATCAACGATCCGGCAAAAAAGCTGCAATACCGCCTCGAAGCGCTCAAGGAAAACGGAGTCTGGGTCGGGGTAAATACCCAGTGGCCAAACCGCCTGATCGGTCAGGCGATAAATGACGGCATAATCAGCGAACTGAGCGGCTATGCGTCCGTGCGCCCCGAAGTAAAATACGGCCAGAATTCACGCATTGATTTCCTTGGCCAAGGCCACGCCCACCTGCCCGATGCCTATATTGAGGTCAAGAACGTCCACCTGATGCGCACAGCCGGTAAGGCAGAGTTTCCGGATTGCGTTACTACGCGCGGTGCAAAACACCTGCATGAACTGGCGGAAATGGTTGCCGCCGGATACCGTGCCGTTGTCGTTTTCTGCGTTCAGCGTGACGATTGCCAGACCTTTGATGTGGCCGCCGATCTGGATAGCAAATTCGCTGAAAGCTATCGCCTTGCCCGCGCGCAGGGCGTCGAAGTCATCGCCCTAAGCTTCGGGTTTTCTGAACAGGGTCTGGCTTTCAGCCATCGCCTTGAGGTTCTGTAACAGGCGCGCATCGATCCGATCAGGATCACCGCGCCCCCCAAGTGCGACCACCGCCCCCAGCGCCGTCATAAGCGCCGGCTCAGAACCACGCACCGCCACATAGGTCGGACGCCATTGCGGTTTGAACTTTTCCTTATAGGCCCTCAGACCATCGAAATTATAGACATCCCCGCCATAGGTATAGATCAGGCTGGCAATCCGGTGCCAGGGCGTACTGACGGGCTTACCACCGCGTTCACCACCAAAACCACCCAGCGGCGTCATGCCCAGACTGAAATAGGCATAGCCTTCGTCTCGGGCATAAAAGATCAGGCGTAAGAACAGATATTCCATAATGCTTGGCGGTGACGCCGGATCATAGCGCATCAGGTCAATGCCCAGCACCGACTTGTCAACCGTAGGCCAAAGATTGGCAAAGGCCATGATCTCACCGTCGATGCGGATCACCGCAATGGGCGTGCATTTAAGATAGTCCGCATCGAAAAAGCCCATGGAGAAGCCTTTTTCCTTGGCACTTTTTTCTTTCAGCCAGCCATCGGAAACCGCCTTGAGGCGCGGCAGATGCCCCTCCACCTCTTCGGGGGTCAGAACTCCGAAATCGACATGCTCGAACTTTCGCCAGACCTGACGGAAGGCATAGCCCTTCTTGCCCGCCAGATCGAAGTTTTGTGCATCCACCAGCGCCTCTTCGCCGATCTTGTAAGGCCTCAGCCCCAGATCCAGCATGAGGGGCAGTTCCGACGCATCAATATGATAAAACGACAGCCGCGCACCGGCCAAGGACGCCATTTCCCGTAACCGCCAGCACAGGCGCTCACCTTCGGCCACAGCCCCCACAGGTGCGCCGACGACGACCCACTGACGGCCGGAAACGCCGTACATCACAAAGGCGGTACGCGCCTCGTTCCAGAGAATATGCTTATCCCCCGTCAACCCCAGCCACACCGCCGGATCCGAAGACACCGCCGCCACAAGCCGGATATCGGCAAGGTCGGTTTCATCCGGCAGCCCCGGAATAGCACGCGCAATCCCGAACAGCCGGTAGAGCGCGAACAGCAGCACCGTAATGCCGATGATCGCCAGACCACGCAGGAAGCGCGATACACTGGCCTCATAGGCAAAGTCCTGCCACAGATCATGGGCATAGGGCACTTTTTCGTAAGCATAAAAGCCGCCTATGGCGATGAAGATCAGGACACCTGCCCCTACAATCAGCCACAAGGGTTTGATGTTCATACTCAACAGGGTTGACCGCCGCGCAAAGGCCCGCTTGCACGGCAACAGGATCAACGCACAGACGATCATGAATATCGCCATGCCCACGGCCCATTCACGCGTCAGCGACACCACTGCACCGGCCAGCAAAAGCCCCAGCGCCATATACCAGGCCGTATCGATCCGCTCCCACAGCCCCCGCGCCACAAAGATCAGCAGCACCCCATTCACCACACCGGCAGCATGCGAAAGCTCGACCAGTTCCAGCGGGAACCAGCGCTTCACAAACGGCAAGGCCTGAGGGTTAATCGGCGCCAGCACCGACAGCAGAAGCAATCCGCCCGCCACCAGCATCAGCAATGCCAATATTTTTGGCACAAGAAGAATCAAGGACTCGGCAATAATTTGCCGCGTGTCGGCGCGATGCTTCATGGATAGACTTTCCTGAGTGAACCTCAGAGTATTATACGTGTTTTGCCTGTCTATAAAGGCCTATCCGGCCTTGGCGCACCAGTTGTCGGTAATTTCAAGCTGCGCACACAATCGACGGGCCTGATCGTCGTTTTCGACCGGCCCAAGTCTCAGGCGCACCACGCTTGCCCCCGACGCCAGCGTCACCGGCTGCATCACCGGTTTCAGGCGTTCCATATCCGGATATTGCGCCTGAAGGTTCAGCCAGGCCTGCTGCGCCCTCTGCTCGGAACTGAACGAACCGATCTGAATGGTTTTGAAGACATTCGCCGGTGCCGCGGCCAATGCAACAGTTGGTGCCGCCGCCTGCGCAGGCTTTTGTGGCGCTGGCGATCTGTTGGCGACCAATGAAACCACAGTGCTCGCATCAATACCGGTATCCAGCACAGTGTCCGCATCGGGTCGCGGTAAATCCAGCGGATTAACGATGTGGATCAGGGTCGATGCCTTCTGCCCCGAAGGCTTAGCGGTTTCGGAACCGGCCATATCCAGCGCCATATCCACAACCGTCAATCCGGCAGTTTTCAGCACCTGCCCCTTGGTAACGGGCGCCTCATCGGTTTGCACCGCAACATCTTTGGGCTTTTCTTCGATTTCAATTTCCGATAAACGCTCTGCCAAATTCTGGAAGAAACGGCCGTCTTCAGTGGCCGCACCACATCCGCTCAGGCTCAAAGCCATAAGACAAAGCCCAAGCTTGGCGGTCAGGGAAATGGGATAAGAAAAGCGCATATGTTTGTCATAAAGCATGGCTTTTAAATCCCGGTTAGGAAAATTGGTTAATGTCTGCGCCTAAGCCCGTAACATCTCCGTCCGCCTCAGGCCCCGCGCGTGTGCGCGACCTGTCTGCCCTGCGTCAGACCATAGCCGGATGGCGTACCGAGGGGCAGAAGATCGGTTTTATTCCGACCATGGGCGCTCTGCACGAAGGGCATCTGGCGCTGGTCAGACATGCGAAAACCTTAAGCGACAGGGTCGTGGTATCGATTTTCGTCAATCCCCTGCAATTTGCTCCGCACGAGGATTTTGACCGCTATCCGCGCCGCGAAGACGCCGATGCCGCGCTACTGGCCGAAGCGGGGGCCGATCTGGTGTGGCTGCCCGATTCCGCCCTGATGTATCCGGCAGGCTTTGCGACCAAAATAGACCTGACCGGCCCGGCTCTTGGGCTTGAGACGGATTTCCGGCCTCAGTTCTTTGGCGGCGTTGCAACCGTTGTCACCAAACTGTTCAATCAGGTCAGCCCCGATGTCGCCATCTTCGGGGAAAAAGACTATCAGCAGCTTAAGGTCGTTCAAACCTTTGCGCGTGATCTGGATATGCCTGTTCAGGTGATCGGCCTGCCGACCATCCGCGAAACCGACGGGCTGGCGCTATCTTCGCGCAATGCCTATCTCAGCGCCGAAGAGCGTGACACCGCCACAAGGCTGCACGCCGAAATGCAGGCCATAGCCGAGACGGTACGTGCCGGTGGCGATGCCGATGCTTCGATCGACAGGGCAAAAATCCGCCTTGAGGCCGCAGGCTTTGGCCCGATCGACTATATTGCCCTGCGTGACGCCGATACGCTTGCAATACCGTCAGGTGACAGTCGCGCCTTACGCCTGCTGGCCGCAGCCTGGCTGGGTAAGACGCGCCTGATCGACAATATCGCGGTTTAATACCTTTTTAGTCCCGCGCCTTTTGCATCGCCTCATTCAGGGTTCTGATCAGGCGATGATCATCCGTGTCCTGCGATATTTCCCAGACCATGATGCCTGCCCCTGAACGCACCCCCAACTGAGCCTTCCGGCTAAGGGTCTCAAGGCCGTTATAGGTGATGTAATCACATCCGGCACAACGCTTGCCCCAGACATCCTTATCAAAAACCTCAGGCCCGTATTCGGCCAGCAAATCCCTGAAATTGTAGCCGCTGCGATACTGACCATAGCCATAACCGTAAAACGGCACCCCCAGAACCAGCTTGTCCTGCGCCACACCGCGCGCACGCCACAAAGCCATGTCACGTTCCGCCTGCGCATAGGGTGAATGCTCGTCTCCGGCCTGCCCCCAGCCCGGCCCGATGGCATCATAGGCCATGATATTCACCAGATCGAAATAGGGAATGGAAGACACCGGAATCATCCCGCCTTCATAGGACGCGGTAGCACAGGTCAGCAGCTTGCCCCGCGCCTTCAATGCCTGACTAAGTTCGGCGATAAATGGCGTGTAATTACCCGCCTGATCAATCTCAGTCAGCAACACCCCTTCGATATCGACATCAAGACCATCCAGATCATATGTGTCCACCAGCGCAATCAGGTGCCTGACAACCTCAGGCCGGTTCTCAGGCTTAAGCAGTTCTGCCCAGTTACCTGAACATTCGGGAATATAACCGCCACCCAATGAGACCAGTATCTTGTTGCCGTTTTCATGCGCCTTGCTAACCGCAGCGCGAAAATCGCTGTCTGTCACCGGCTGACCGCTGGCGTCATTCATACAGGCGAACCGATCACCATTAAGAATCGCCCCATCCGCTGCCGGATTAACAAAGGAAATATTCAGGTGGGTATATTGCTTCAGATCCGCCTGAGCCATCACCGCATCCATATTTTTGAACGCAGGCACATAACCAATGGCAACCGGCCTTTGCGCTCCGGTCGCGGGCTGCGCAACAGCCGCAGGTGCGTTTGTATAAACCATCATCGCCGCCGTAAGGGCCAGCGCACTTTTTGTTATAGGTATCATTTTGGTTATAAAATTCCCCGTTTTTACATAACCAATATAATGCCTATTTTAACTCAGGCTGGCAAGCCCCGATTAAAGCCCCCTCATGCAGCGGTTTTCTTTGATCATTTTCTGAATCCGCAGGCAGGTATTTTTTTCTTCTTCCCCCTGAATAGGGGGGCGTGAATTACATTTTGCCATGTTATGATCACAATATTGAAACCGTTATTCGCCTACCTTAACCCGAAATCGGCGTCTCTTCTTTTGCAGAAAGCCACCGCCCCTTTTCTCTCCAGTCAAAACCAGCCAAACAAAAAACGAAGGCACACCATGAAGACGCTTTTCAGACTTTTTATCAGCGCGCTTTTCCTGACGCTCGCCCCTATGGCCGCTCAGGCGCAGGACAGCCTGCTGGCTCAGGATAAGCCGATCGACGATCCGGCAAACATTCCGGCCACCACCATGTACCTGATGCTGCTGTCCTATAGCTGTCAGGAAGTGACCGGCGTAGAAAACTACAACGAAATCAAGAATCTTACGCACACCATGACCGAAACCATCATGCAGGATAAGACCAAGGCCGATGAGTTCGTCGACCTGATTGAAGGTCTGGCCAAGGAAAGCTGCCCGGACACCAAGACCTGCTGGCGTGAGTTCAACGACCTGCCTGCAACCGCTACGCCGGCTCAGGGCGAAGAAACCTGCCTGACCAACATCAATAACGGCCTGACCCTGCTGGGCAAGCAAATGGAAAAGCTGCTGGCTGATGTCGGCGCGTCGTCTTCGGCTGCACCACAATAAGCAACCCAACTCGCATATAGTAAGGACGCCCGTGTCACCGCGGGCGTCCTTTTTATTTGCCTTTTTTGCCGTGCGGCTTTGCCGGTTTTTTGAAAGCGTATTTCAGCTTCTCAGTACGCGGCGCAGTGATGAAACTGTCGTCCGGCGTAAAGGCCGGAATATTAGGATGCAGACTTACCCCAAGCTTCCTCAGCTTGGTGACCGGACATTCCAGCCGCGACAAACTATCTACCGTCGTCTGATAACCATTTTCCACCGCCTCATCATAGGCATGCCAGTCTCTGATCTCGACGCCCTGCGGCTCGGGAATAATCAGCAGATCACTGGCGCGACGACTTTGCTCAAGCTCTGCCGTCGTCGTAATGGTCGCCGAGCGCATCAGTATCGAGACAATCGGCGGCCCCTTGCGCCAGTCTCCGGTCGCAAACCAACTCGGCAGGTTTTTCGGCACCTTAACCGACTTAGGGTCAATACCTTTTGCGCGGGTCACATCGACCCCGACCACCGTCCCCAGATGGGTATTGCGCATCATGACGGCCGGAAATGAGCGCATGACGGCCCCGTCAACCAGCACCTGATCATCCTCAATCACCGGAGGCATTACACCGGGCAGGGAAATGGACGCCCTCAGCGCCCGCGCCACCGAGCCGGTCTTATGTACCTTTACCGTGCCGGTCGTCAGGTTCGACGACAGACAGAAGAAGGGCAAGGGCATGTCCTCAATCAGCGTATCGCCGAAATAGATTTGCAACCGCTCATCGACCTTCTTGCCGCCGGTAAGGGCGATAAACGGAAAGGTGACATCATCCAGCGGCGACGACTCGACAAAGGCCTTGCGGATATTGTCATCGATCTGCGCCTCGCCCCATTCCTGCGCCACACAGGCCGCGATAATCCCCCCCATTGAGGAACCACAAACGAAGTCGATCGGAATATGCGCCTCACGCAGGGCCTGCACCGCGCCGATATGCGAAAAGGCCCGCGCCCCGCCACCGGAAAACACCAGCCCGACACTATGGCCGGTGATGATCCGCGCCAGACGCGCCATATCCGCTTTGTTATTTTCGGCCACATGAAACCAGCGCGCCGGTTTGTAGGCTTTGATCCAGTCAATCGTATGGGCAATCTGCTTACGCATCTGCCCGCGCTCATCAGGCGCTTCGTTCTGGATCAGCACCAGATCGGGCGCCCGCAAAAGCCCCAGCGGATCAAGCGCCTGCGAGTCCTCTAGCGTCAGCGCCCCTGCCTCAACCGGACTGACACCCGCCGTCTCGCCCTGACTGTGGCTGCGGGCATCCCCTACCCAGAAGGTATGATCGACCTGTCGGGAGCTGAGTTGCCGCCAGTGATGTTCGGATTTCTCCGCAACATAGAACACGTAATCATGCGTGGCCTCGGCTTCGGAAAAAGCCTCTACCGCCGATCCATAAAAGAAGCTGTCAAATAAACAGACCTGATAGCCCAGCACACGGATGGCATTGACCACCTCATCCACCAGCGGTTTGACCGGATAGTCATTCAGCCCGAAGAAGGCGAACACATTCGGGGTGTTGTGGCGACGCCCGTGCGATGGCAAGGCCGACCTTGCCCGCAGTATCATCTGCTGCGCCAGTAACAACAACACATCCGGTGCCGTCGATATGGCCTCAAGAAACGCTGCCTTAGGCAATACCATCAGTTCGCAATCACGCAGGGCAATGACCGTCGATGAATGATGCGTACCCGCAATCAGCGACATTTCACCCGCCGGTTCGCCGGGCTTTATGATGCCGAACAGTTGCAGCCCCGCCTGATCCTCATCATGGCGAAACACCCCAAGCCTGCCCGCAATCAGCAGATAAAAATGGTCTGACTCATCGCCTTCGGAAAACAATCGCGTTCCGCCCGTCAGGGTGATCCAACTGGCGTCTTTCAGCCCCGCTGAGGTCTGAAACAGGTTCGCCAGTGCGGCTTCGAGGGTCAGGGGAGATTCGGCCAATGGTGCGGTCATTTACGCCCGTCTTCAAAAGTTGTTCGGCTTACAGACACTTCGCAAGGCTTGTGACGTCGCCATAATTCTGTACAAGGACAGTCAGTTTATCAAGGTAGGCGTAATGGTGCATCTGGTCAAACTCTGCGTCGGTGTCGAGGCCATAGAAGACTTGCTGGAATGGGAGCGCGGCCACGAAACCCGCACCATTCACACCCGTCAGACACCCAAACGCGCCAGTGAGCTTCTGGCGGGAGGATCGCTGTACTGGGTCATCAAGGGCGTTATCATTGCCCGCCGCGAGATTGTGCGCATGGACACCCTTGAGGGCGATACGCCCCAATGCCTGATCACCTTATCCACCCGCCATATCGCCACCGAGCCGCAGCCGCGTCGGGCCTTTCAGGGCTGGCGCTACCTTGAGGACAAGGATGCGCCCCGCGATCTGCCTCAGGGGGATGACGGTGCTGCACTGCCGCCGGAACTGGTGGCCGCCCTCAGAGATGCCGGAGCCTGGTGAAGAATATCAGGCGGGAATCAGCAGACTGAAAACCGCGCCGCTTTCCGGATGGTTTTTCAACTCAACCCGACCACCCAGCAATGCCATGATCTGTTCGGCGATACTCAGCCCCAGGCCTGTACCGGCGGTTTGCTGATCCTGCTTTTTCAAACGGGTATATTTGGAGAAGATGGCGCGCATCTTGTCCTCAGGCACACCCGGCCCATGATCGCGCACGTGGACAAAGACACCGGCCTCATTGACCCCGTAATCGATGTCCACGACCGGTGACGACCCAGTGTGTTTCAGGGCATTTTCGATAACAAGACCAATAACGCGGCTCAGAAGCATGCCATCGGTCAGGAAGCTGTCTCCCCCCAGATTATGCATGCGGATGTCGCCCTTGTCCTTAAGCGGCCCAAGGCGGGTAATCGAATCACGAATAAGCGGCGTCAGATGCGTCAGTTCCGGGCGCGGCACCACAGCCCCGCTTTCCAGCTTGGCCATATCAAGGATGTTCGTAATAAACTTATCCAGCCGATAGGCTTCGGACAAAGCCGAAGACACCAGTGTCCGCCGCTTTTCCTCCGTCAGCTTGGCCTCAAGCAACGTACAGACCTCCAATGCCCCGATTATGGTCGCTAATGGCGTTTTGAGGTCATGGGATACGGTGGATAACATATTACGGTACAAGGTTTCTTTGATCAGGTCTGACGAAGCGTCATCCATTGTCGTGTCTCTCATTTTCCATAACGCGATATCCGCCCGTAAGCCGGACACGAATACTGCCGTCAGGTATGAACGTAAAATGTAATCCGCAACTGGCAAAGGCTCAGTGCCTGAGCCATAGGCGGTATATAAGGCAACGATAAAAAACTAGGCGAACCAGGCCTCAGCGGCAGTGATCAATCGCTCAAGCCGAATAGATATCTGCCTCAGGTCTTCGTTAAGAACACCCTGCTCCGGTGGTGCCGGTTGCTGGCTTTCGTCCCCCAGCCGGAGAAAATCATTCAGTGTCTGCTCTATGCGTTGTCGCACATCCTTGAGCGTCTCAAGAACATCCTCAGACAAGGCCTTTTCCTGATCGTCATAACCTTCGGCCAGAGCCTGCAAGCGCGCAATATCCGCCCGCAGGTCTTCGCGCAGCAGGCTGGCTTCGGAACGACTGAGCAGGCGCATGGCTTCCGGCTTGAGGTGGCGAATAGCCTCGACAACAGCTGAGGCGTTAGGAAAGGCCGGTTCAGAGGACATGTGACATCTCCGTTTGCACTATATTACCCTATCGCCAATCCCGCTCAGGCACAACGCCTGTCTATATAGCCCCCAGTTTACGGGCCATAAGATCAGACTGAATTGGTTTGGACATGTAATCATCCATACCCGCCTCAAGACAACGCTCACGATCTCCGGCCAGAGCATGCGCCGTTACGCCAATGATTTTATGGCGAAATCCCTTTTCAGTCTCCATAGCCCTGAGCTTACGCGTTGTCTCATAACCATCCATACCGAACATCTGAACATCCATCAGTATGGCATGGTACGGTGTATCTCTGCTGGCGATACGTTCAAGCGCTTCGGGGCCCGATTCCACCGCGTCCGCTTCATACCCCAGATCCTCAAGCATCAGGGTCGCCACCATAATATTCGGCTCGTAATCTTCGACAATCAGAACCTTCGGCGCCTTGCCCTCCGAAGGCCGCACCATAGGCTGGGCATCCGGCAGCTTCTCACTGGTGGCCAAAGGCAGCGCAAGACGAACTGTAAACACAGACCCCTGCCCCTCCTTGCTTTCGACCGATATCCTGCCGCCCATATTTTCGCACAGTGCGCGGGCAATCGACAGCCCAAGCCCCGAACCGCCAAACCGCCGCGTGATGGATGCATCCGCCTGCGTAAACTTGTCGAATATGACCAGACGCTTTTCTTCGGCTATGCCGATACCCGTGTCGCGGATAGTGAACACCATCTCAAGCTTTTCGCCCGCAGGCTCCGCCTTACCAATCAACTCGATTTCACCCACCGAGGTAAATTTGAGCGCATTGGAAATCAGGTTCATAATGACCTGTTGCAGACGGGTGCGATCGCCGCTGACCGACCACGCGCCCATCTGGTCATCGACATGGAAATGAACGCCTTTGCGCTCTATTTCCTGAGCAAACATCATGCGGATATCGGACAGGATGCTGGCCGGATTGAAAGTGACCTTCTCGAACTCAACGCGGTTGTCTTCGATCCGGCTGATATCCAGCAGGTCGTTAATCAGCCGCAACAAAAGCTGTCCGTTTGTACGCAGGGTCTCAACAATCCTGACCTGATCATCATTCAGCGGAGAACGCATCAATATCCCCGTCAGCCCCGTAACCACATTCAGCGGCGTACGGATTTCATGGCTCATGGTCGTCAGGAAGTCAGTCTTGGCCTGAGAGGCCGCCTCGGCCTTTTCCTTGGCCGCCTGCAGCTCCTGCTTCTGCCGCTCGTTTTCCCGCAGCAGCCGCTCCTTGATATAGGCCGCCTGCATGATCGCGGGTAACAGATCAAAATAGGTCTGATTGACATCCTTGACCGCATAGTCAGCCGCCCCAAGGTGCATGGCCTCAAGGGCGATACGCTCATCCCCGCCCGCAGTGAGTATGATCACCGGTGGCGGTTGCGTGATCTCGCGGATCAGGGGCAAAAGATCCAGACCACTCATACCCGGCAGATTATAATCCAGCAGAATGAGCTGATATTTCTTTTGCTTAAGGCGCTCAAAACCGGCTTCAGCCGTGGTGACAATGTCCACCTCAAGGCCGTGCCTTTGCATACGCTTTTGCAAAAGCCGCCCCAACGCCTCATCATCCTCGACATAGAGAATATATTTCAGCGGTGTATTCGGCATGAATTACCCTATTGCACTATGCGGCACCTTAACGACCGCAAGCATCAGCCCCAACTTACGAATGGCGTCGGAGAAACTGTCATATTCTACCGGCTTGGTAATATAGACATTGCACCCCAGATCATAGCAACGATCAATTTCTCTCGGATTGTCCGTAGTGGTCAGCACAATCACCGGAATGGCACGTGTGGTCGGATCGCTTTTTATGCGGCGCAGAATCTCATATCCATCAATATGCGGCAGATTCAGATCAAGCAGCACCAGCGTCTTGTCGTGCTGGTCCTTGGTGACGCCACGATGGAAAAAATAATCAATAGCCTTGGCGCCATCATCAAAATGAATGACCGGATTCCCGATACCTGCCCGCTCCAGATTCTTACGGATCAGACGCGCATGCCCTTCGTCATCCTCGACCATGACGAGTGTAAACTGCTCGTTGAAAATCCCCATCATGTACGCATACCTTCTGTTATAGGTTCCACTGTCCCGTCAGGAGACAGTTCCTCCACGATATCTGCCGTTTCAATACGCTTCGGCAGACGGAAGTGAAAACGTGTGCCTTCACCGAGTGCTGATTCAAACCATATGCCACCCGAAAGCCGTCTCAGGGTTGCCTTGACATAGGCCATGCCTAAGCCCAGACCGGTAACCCCATCGGTATTACGGGCACGGCGGAAAATTTCAAATATCTTTGCCCGATCGGCCTCATCAATACCGCGGCCATTATCCGCGACCGTAAAGACATAGGCCCCCGACGTTTCACGCCAGGTGACATCGATCCGTCCCGGCACATCCGGCCTCAGATATTTAACCGCATTATCCAGCAGATTGCCGAATATCTGCTCAAGCGCCAGCGCATCCGTCACCAGCACCGGCAGGGGCTGACAGGTGATCTCGATCTGCTTTTGCGTGATGTCATAACCCAGCGCGCCTTTGCACTTGTCAAAGACAGCCTGAGCGTCAACCTCGCCCAAACGGAATACGCGTCGGCCAATACGCGACAGATCCAGTATCCCCTTGGTCAGGCTGTCCATACGCTCCACGCCCTTGGCAATAAAGCCCAGCGCTTCGGGGATATCGGTATCCAGTGTGAGCTTCAGCTTTCTGGCATCGTCTTCTGTAATCTTATCGGAATAGCGCCAGACGATTTCGCTGACCTCCTTCACCGACAGTTCCAGTTCACGCGAGAACCCTTTCAGGTTTACCAGCGGAGAGCGCAGATCATGCGAGGTGATATAGGTAAAGGTCTCAAGCTCGCCATTAACCTGCTTCAGCTCTTCTTCATGTTCCTTTTGATCGGTGATGTCTGCATGCGTACCGACCAGAAGCTTAATGGCGCTGAAATCATCACCAACGCCGACACCCCGCGCCAGTATCCAGATATAATGGCCGTTCTTGTGGCGCATGCGGAAAATCGAGTTGTAATGATTTGAGTCACCTTCGACATAGCGACGGATATCCCCTAGGGCGATATCCCTGTCGTCAGGGTGCAGGTGCGCTTCATAATTTCGGAAGCTGCTTTCAAACTCGTGCTCCTTGTACCCCAAGAGCGCCTTATAACCCGGCGAACAATACAGACTCTCGGTGACAAAGTTATATTCAAACAGGCCATCATTGATGCCCTCGATAACCTCACGATAGCGCTTCTCGGCCTGCTCATGCCTGAGCACACTGCGCTCGTAGCGTCCCTCAAGACTGACGATGGTCAGCGTCCCCATCAGCAAAATACCGATGATGATCACATTGCCGATAATGATCGTGTAAATGAAATTGCTGCGTTCGCTGTGTTTGGCGGCAATCTGTTTGCGCACCTCGATCAACCGCTTGACGATGCTGGTTTCCATCATGCGCCGGATCTGATCCATCTCGGCACGCTGCTTATCAAGATCGGCCATGGAAACGCGACTGCGCGGATTGACGGTTTTGTTTTCTACCTGATCATCCAGCACCTTGCGAAAGGTGCGGATCCGGTCAAGCCAGACATAAACCTCTCTCGCGGCCACTTCTTCCCGAAAAGTATGGTTCCTGAGGATGGTGATGTCGGCATTAAGCATATTGCGCGACGCCTGATAGGGCTGAACGAAGCTCTTGTCACCGGATATGAGATAACCGCGCACACTGGTCTCCATATCAACAAGGTCCATCAGAACCACACGGCTCTGGCGGATGACTTCGTATTGATAAAGCGCGTAATCATTCAGTTTCTGAATACGTTCATAGTGCTGATAGACAATCGACGAAAAACCGGCCAGGGCAAACGAAAGCACAGCGAACATCGCCATATACAGATACTTACGCTTCAGCCTCAAAGGCCTGTCCATAGAGTCCCCAATCTGCCCCATACCGGAGGCCACACCGCCCTGATAAGCTCAGGACTATGACCTCCGGCGAATCTGCAAGTCTAGTCTTTTTAATGCCGAGGCATTAATTTCAGGGCTTGGCTTCTTCGGCTGCACCTTCCACAGCCTCACCGCCTGCCTGCACATCTTTCCCGAATCCGGAAATTGTGTTGCATGCCGTTACAGAATATCCAAGCGCCATAATCAGAAAGAGTTTGGTAATTGTAGAGCGCATGATGCACCTCTTAATTGTCCCTGGTGAAGCCAATCTATCACCTGCGTCCAACCTGAGGGAAAAGCGGTAATGGGGCTATAGTCCCCTCAAATGCGCCAAATAAAAAAGCCGTAAAAATTTACGGCTTTTATTTATGCTTTATGTTTCGGAAATCTGTCCCAAGGCGGTTATTTTCAGGCTTTTGCCGCCGGATGCGGCTCTCCGCGTCGCCGCGTCGCCTTACCTGACTGCATAAGGCCATTACGAAAAGCGCCTGCGACCTTTGCTGTGCGACTCACAACACCGGTAAGCGTTTCCTGCCCCGGCACAGTCGTATTGGCCTTAATGAGCTGGTTAAAGGCCCGCATCAGGGTCAGCCTGAGCTTATTCATCGCCCAGACAACGGCCACAGCAATCAGCACAATGCCCACACATACAAACAATGCCGCGCTCAGGTCACTCAGCCCCGCCACAGTCATCACCCTGTAGCTCATCCACAGAGCCACAAACAACAGTAGCGACAAGGCAGAAGCTGCAAACATCATAAGCGCCGCCAGACCCGCAACCGCACCCATTGCCTCCAGAGCATAGGGACGCGAGCTTTTGATATGATGACGCGCGAGCAACAGTTCGATCAGGCTTGTGGCTATGGACATGATGCTTCCTCGGATAATGTTCGTCATGGCAGACATAGACATGAGACAAAAATAAAGGCGGCAGCACAGGGAGCACCGCCGCCTTTAAAACGCACCCCGAAATTGTGAAAATCGCTTACGGGGAAAGCCTTTGCGAAACCCGATCCCTACTCAGGCCCAGGTCTCCGCACATCCGGTCAGCGTCGAAGCAGATAACCGATAAGCACACCGGCCCCAAGCGCAACAAGGGTTGAACGTACCGGATTGTCGTGCACTTCGCGGTTAAGGCGTTCGGACGCATGTCCCACCTTTTCCGAAGCACCATCAAACAGGTGCCGCACCTTGGCACCGGCTTCGTTGGCGCGATCACTTAGATCATCAACCATGTGGCGCGCCTCTTCACCGGCCCGGTCAAGTGACTTATCAAGTTTCGAGCGCACATCGTGTTCAGCCAGAACCTTGGTTACACCGGCGGCGGCTTTAGTGGCGGAAGATAACATTGAGACCTCCTGATTTGCTACAAGGGAGCGAAAACGGGTCACATCCACAGTGGTCATGGGGCGGGGGGGGGGGATGTCTGACACGGAAGACTGTGTGGACTGTCACGGAAAACGCTGGGGGTGGGGTACGTTGTTCCGATATCCGTGTCAAAATGACCGCTGCAGATGTGATAGACCAAAGCTATCCCCGCCATAAAAAGAATACGATGCGCGGCCATCGGGGCAAATATAAAGGCCCGATAAATGCACCTTATACCTATCCCGAAACGGCACGCGAATCTGGCTTAACCAACAACTCAGAGTCTGTAGAAATAAGGCCATTCTCACGCGCAACCAATGTCGGCACCAGTATCTGACCTGTCACATTTGTCGCCGTTCGCACCATATCGATGATGCGATCAATCGCCGCCAGAAGCGCTATCCCCTCAAGCGGCAGATTGGCCGCCGCCAGCGTCACCGTCAGCATGACCGTCGCCACCCCCGGCACACCAGCCGTGGCCAGCGACCCCAGCACCGACGCCAGAGCAATCGTGACATAATGGCTGGTCGTCAGATCGATTTTGAAATAGTTGGCGACGAAAATGGCGGCTATCGCCGGATATATTGCCCCACAGGCATCCATCTTCATATTGGCCCCCAGCGGCAGGGCAAAACCGGCATAGGCCGGATCGATCTTGAGGCAGTTAATCGCGGCATTAAGCGACACCGGCAATGTGCCAATGCTTGAGCAGGTAAAAAAGGCCGTCTGCTGGGCCTCGAATATGCCCTTGAAAAACCCTCTGACCCTAAGCCCGTGCGACTTCAGCAACAGCGAATAGACGACAAACACATGGATCAGACACGCCAGATAGATCGCGCCGATAAACCCCAGCAAAGGCTTCAGGCTCTCAAGGCCATAGCTGCCGACCACCGAAGCAATAAGACCAAACACACCGAACGGCGTGAGCCAGATCACCCAGCGCGTCAGGGTAAACATCAACTGGCTGGCCTGATCGACAATGCGGCGCAGATCAGCCGTCTTGTCCCCAAGCGCGCTCAGGCCCGCCCCCACCAGCAAGGCGACAAACACCACGCTCAACACCTTGGCTTCGGCAAATGACTGAAAAATATTGGACGGCACAACACCGGTCAGCACTTCGGCAACCGACGGAATATCCCTTGGTTTGACATCCGCCAGCGGCAGACCACTCAGGCCCTGCCCCGGTTGCAGCCACCCACCAATGGCAAACCCCAGCCCAACCGCCAGAACCGAGGTAATGACAAACCAGCCGATGGTCATCGCCCCAAGCTTCAGTGCCTTGCTGCCTGAGGCATTATCCCCCAGACGGGCAATACTGGCGGCAATGGTGAAAAACACCAGCGGCACAACCAGCAGCTTGATCAGACGGATAAATATGTCCCCGATCGGCGTCACGTACGGCAGGGCCGCCTCACCGAACCACAGGCCGACTATCGTGCCCAGACCAAAGCCAATAAGCACACGCAGCCAGAAAGGGACGGATTTCAGCATGGGACTACCCTGTTACACAAGCCGCGTAACATAGTCCCCTGCCCTGACGGATCAAGGCAGGAATATTAAAGCCTTGTATAGCTTAGCTGGTCGTGCCCCCGCCTCAGGCTTCGGTACCCACCGCCTGAGAAATATGCGTAAAGCCATCCGCCTTAAGCCGCTCAACCAGATCATATTTGATATGGGTCACAAGGCCCGGCCCCTTATAGACCAGCGCCGAATAGAGCTGCACCGCCGAGGCACCGGCCCTGATCTTGGCATAGGCATCCGCGCCGCTGGATATACCACCGGCACCAATAAGCTTCAGACGCCCCTTGGCCACGCCATAGGCAATGCGCAACGCCGCCGTGGACAATGAGAACAACGGTGCCCCTGACAGACCACCTGTCTCACGGGCATATAGCGATTGCAGGCTTGCAGGCCGTTCGATGGTTGTATTCGAGATAATCACCGCATCCAGACCATGCGCCACCGCCGACTCAATAGTATCGACGATTTCAGCTTCGGTCAGATCGGGCGCAATCTTGAGGAACACCGGATAATTCTGCCCTGTCGCCCGATAAAGATCAGCCCGCGTCGCCGCAATCTGTGCCAGCAGTTCATCCAGATGCGACCGCCCCTGCAAGGCCCGAAGCCCCGGTGTATTGGGCGAAGAAATATTGACCGTGAAATAGGAACTTAAGCCCCACAGACGCTTCAGACCGGTCACATAATCCGCCATCCGGTCAGTGGCATCCTTGTTGGCACCGATATTGGCCCCGATTACAAAGCTGCGGCTACGGCCTGTATGACGCATCAGATGCGACGCGAAGACCTCAAGCCCTTTGTTGTTGAAGCCCATACGATTGATGACAGCTTCATCCTTGCTGAGACGAAACAGGCGCGGACGCGGATTACCGGCCTGAGGCAGCGGCGTCACGGTGCCACATTCCACAAAGCCAAAACCAGCGCGGCACATAGCGTCCGGCACATCGGCATTTTTATCAAACCCCGCCGCCAGACCAATGGCGTTCGGCAAATGCAGACTGCCGCCGTCAAACGGAATATCTACACTCAGTTCCAGCGGGTTATAGGCATTGCGCGGCCCCATGCCGACACGCAAAAGTGCAACCGTCGCGGCATGCGCATCTTCGGCATCAAGAACATGCAGGGCTTTTGACGCCGCCAGATAAAAGTCCATCCCGTTTCCTTCAATACTTACATGCGGCAACACAGCTTACCGCGTTTGTGCCTTATGCCCCGATAAGGTCACGTGGCCTGAACAGGCCGTCATATTGCGCCCGACCGGCCGCATCAATATCAAACAAGGTTGCCGTCGCCGTCGGATAACCGGCCCGCACCTTATCCATATCCACCACCGAGGCCGAGGCTTCAACCATATATTCCAGCACCAGAAACTGTACCGCCGGATTATGCCCGACCACAAGTATCGTCTCTCCGGCAGCCTCATGCGCCTCAATAAGGTCCCTCAGCGCGTAAGAATCCGCATCGAACATGTCCTTGCGAACTTCCGATGGAATATCCCCCAGCACAGACTGAACCGCCTTAAACGTGCCTTGCGTCCGCGCCGCCTCTGACACCAGCGCATAGTCCGGCTTCACGCCATAGCTTTTAAGCGCTTCCGCCACAGCTTTGGCTTCGGCAATCCCTCTGTCCGCCAGCGCCCGATCGAAATCCTCGCCGGATTCGGCTTCTTTTTCCGCCTTGCCGTGGCGCATTACAATCAGTCGTTTCATTTCACTTAGACCCTGCTTCAGTCGTCTGTTCTGATCTGTGCGCCATATGGCCACAAGTCCGGTTTTACTCAAGCTGTATGTAGCGGTTTTACACGATTGCCCGCTTCAAAATTAGCCGCCGGTGTCGGTGCCTTTACCCCAAGCACATCCCGCAATTCATCAATAACCGATACCGCCGCGCCCCTCACCGGCACCCTGACCGATCGACGGCAGGCCTCGATAAGCACGAGCCCCCCGCGACAGGCCCATATTTTCGGTGCCCAGTTTTCAAAAATCTGCGCCCACCGCAACAGTGAACGCATCGGCGGCACATAGAGCGCATGCGACCAGGCCACCGGCTCAAGCTCCGCATTGCGCAATATGATCTCAAGTTGGGAACGTGAAAAGGGCTGACCGTGTCCAAAGGGCGTGCGCTCGGCATGGGTCCATAAACCGCCGCGGGCCACCACCGCCAGAATCATCCGGCCATTAGGTGCCAGAAGACGCGACGCTTCGCATAGTAATGCCGACGCATTCGATGCTTCCTCAAGACCGTGCATAATGAAGATGCGGTCAAATAATCCTGACGGAAACGGCGTATTATATTCATCCACCAATACGGTGCGCGACTTCAGCTCCTCAGGCCATATCTCGGCCCCCTGCGCTGCCGGCATGGCTGATATCACCCGTCGTGCCGTATTGAACATATCCAGATAAGGCGTCGTGTATCCCAGCCCCAGCACATCCAGACCCGCCACATCCGGCCAGGCTTCGCTCAGCTTCCGGCTCACCACACTCTGGGCCACCCGCCCTTCGGGCGTGGCATAAAACAAGCCAATATCTTCAACGGGGCGACGCAAATCTGACCATCCGGACTGTCAACACATACCAATCTTCCCTACATATAGGGCAGAATTCCGGTCATATGAGTGAAATCCGCGTGATGAGCCTGCAAATCCACCAGTTCCGTGCCCTGAACGATAATTACGGCTTTCTGATCCGTGATGAAAAAAGCGGTAAGGTCGCCAGTATCGACGCCCCCCATGCCGACACGATTATCGCTGAACTGGCCTCAAGCGGGTTCGGGAAACTTGATTACCTGCTCAACACCCACTGGCACCCCGATCACACAGGTGGCAATGCTGCCTTAAAAGCGCACTTTGACTGCATCATTTATGGCCCTGAGGAAGTGGCGCGCGTTGCCCCGATTGACCACATCCTGAGCGCAGGCGACCGGTTCAGTTTTGGCGACACGCTGTTTGATATTATCGACCTTAGCGGCCACACGCTGGGCCATATCGGCTATGTCAGCACCAGCGCCCCCATTGCCTTTATTGGCGACGCCCTGTTTCCGCTGGGATGCGGGCGACTGTTCGAAGGCACACCCGAACAGATGTGGCAAAGCTTTGAACACCTGATGGCGCTTGAGCCGGACACGCAGCTTTATTGCGCTCATGAATATGCGCTGGCGAACCTGAAATTTGCCGAAAGTCTGGAAGCCTATCCTACGTTAGAAACAGCGGCCGCGCGCATCCGTGCCTTGCGTGACGCCGGCCTGCCTACCGTACCTACGCGCCTGAGCGACGAAATTGCTGCTAATCCGTTTTTGTATTTTCCGCTAAAGGAAGAGAGTTTCGCAGCCAAAGCCGCCCGTTTTGGCGCATTGCGCGCAGCCAAGGACCGCTTCTAATGGCCGATTCTGAGCCTATTTGCCTGAGGTCAAAAGCTTCGCCACACGCTTGGACGACGGACGCCCGCTCCAGCCACGGCTGACATCCAGCTTGACCACAAGCGTATCGCCCTCGATGCGCGCACCGGGCGGACGCCCGTGCATCAGACGCACCTCCTGCACCGGCTCAAGCAGCTTACGCCCTTCGCGGGTGGTCGACAGTTCGATCATGGCATCCGCCGTTACACTGGCGGCATCGGCAAACAGGTATTCCACACCCGGTGTGTCAATATCGCCCTCAAAACGGATCAGGCGCTTGAATGACCCTGAAACGCGTTTGGAGGTACGCACCATGTGCTGAAAAAGTTGCGACGGTGAAATATGTCCGGGTTCAAAGGCTTCGGCCTGTCCGGTTATGGCCACCGGATCACCGGTCGGGCGATCCTTTGAAAACAGGATCATACCGCCCCAGCGCGTGGCCTTAAGTACCGGCTCACCCATGTCATTTTTGAAGATTACGTCGCCCATCGGGCCAGGTGTCGGCGTCAGGGCCCAGACCTCGTTTTCGCCATCAAACTGTATCAGCGGGTTACGCTGACTGCGATCAAAGACAAAGCTGGCCCCGCGATCCGAAGTAAACCGAGCAACCGGTGGTGCCGTACGGGTGCGACCGTCATTAGCCGTCTGACCGGTAAGGGATTCCCGAAGGGTACGTACCCCCTGCCCGAAGGCAGCATCTGCAAAAACCAGACTAAGGGCCGCGATACACAGGCATAATAATGCCGTGAACCGTCCCACCGTCCTCTTGCCTTCTGCAGCGTTTACCAATGTTAACCCGGAGTACGTCATCACTGGCACAGTTAGGCGGCGAAAGGGGCAGATTTAAGACAAACATTAATTTTCATACAGGTGCGTCCGCTTTGCAACACAGGTCTCCGCCCCTAAGCAAAACCTGTGCCGCAAAGCCTTTGCGCATCTTAGCTGGCCATATGCTGACCGCCGTTTACGGCAATCGTAGCACCGGTGATGAAGCTGCCCATGTCCGACGCCAGAAACGCGACGATTTCAGCCACTTCCTCAGGCGTCCCCAGACGACCGACAGGAATACCGGCCACGATCTTTTCCAGAACCGCCGGATTGATCGCGCTGACCATCTCGGTCGAGGTATAGCCCGGAGCCACGCAGTTGACCGTAATCCCCTTGGCGGCCGATTCCAGCGCCAGTGCCTTGGTGAAACCAATCACGCCTGCCTTGGCGGTCGAATAGTTGCTCTGACCGGCCTGCCCCTTCTGGCCGTTGATCGACGAGATATTGATGATGCGGCCATAGCTGCGCTCACGCATCCCCTCGATGACCTGACGGGTCATGTTGAACATCGAGTCCAGATTGGTGTGAATGACTTCCTGCCACTGCGACTGGCTCATCTTGTGGAAGAAGCCATCGCGCGTGATACCCGCATTGTTGACCAGCACTTCAACCGGCCCAAGCGCCGCCTCAACCTCGGCTACGGCACGCTGACAATCGGCAAAATCAGCCACCGATCCCTTAACAACAAATACCCCCAGTTCGTCCGCAACCTTACGTGCGTTTTCCTCGTTACCGGCATAGCCTGCCGCAACCTTGAAACCGGCATCCACCAGACGCTTTGAAATGGCCTTACCGATACCGCGCGTACCGCCGGTGACAAATGCTACTCTCGACATAATAATTATCCTTTAGTTTCCTAAGCCTGCCCGTT
Organism: Asticcacaulis sp.; assembly: GCA_047605545.1. GTDB lineage: Bacteria > Pseudomonadota > Alphaproteobacteria > Caulobacterales > Caulobacteraceae > Asticcacaulis. The sequence continues at coordinate 35,046 of JASGFL010000015.1, forward strand.
AGCCGTTATGGCGAGGCGAAAATGATTGTCTGCCGCAATCCGGTGCCCGACACCCTCTGCCCTGACACAAATCCCCAAAACAGGGCCGCCTCAAAGACAACAGGTCAGCGCACACCGGATCACGATCAGATGTTTATTGAAATTCCGTCAGGGCGATTTACCCGACGGTTTCGACCGTCAGGGCAACGCCCATCCCGCCACCAATACACAGGGTCGCCAGACCTTTGAGCGGCTTACCCGCTTCTGCCGCACGGCGATTGAGTTCAAACACAAGCGTCGTCAGGATACGTGCGCCCGAAGCCCCGATCGGGTGCCCGATGGCAATCGCGCCACCGTTGACATTGACCTTGGACGTATCCAGCCCCAGTTCCTTGACAACACACAGTGCCTGCGCGGCAAAGGCTTCGTTGGATTCGACCAGATCCAGATCCGCAACGGACCAACCGGCTTTTTCCAGCGCTTTTTTAGATGCCGGAATAGGCCCTGTGCCCATGATCGCCGGATCAACACCGGCATTGGCCCAGGACACGATACGCGCCAAAGGCTTCAGACCGCGCTTTTGCGCTTCTTCGGCTGACATCAGCACCAGAACCGCCGCCCCGTCATTTAGCCCCGACGCATTGGCCGCCGTCACCGTGCCGTCCTTAATGAACGCAGGCTTAAGACCGGAAACCCCGTCAACCGTCGCGCCGTGACGAATGAATTCATCTTTGTCGACAACCGTATCGCCCTTGCGGCCCTTAATGGTCACCGGCGCGATTTCGTCATCAAACTTACCGGCTTTTTGCGCGGCTTCGGCCTTGTTCTGCGAAGCAACGGCAAACTCGTCCTGTGCGGCGCGGGAAATCTCCCACTTTGCCGCAATATTTTCAGCCGTTTGCCCCATGTGATAGTTATTGAAGCTGTCCCACAGGCCGTCCTTGATCATGGTGTCAGCAAAGCTGACATCACCGAATTTTTGCCCACCGCGCAGATAGGCCGCGTGCACCGCCTGAGACATGCTTTCCTGACCACCGGCAATAACGATAGCCGAATCCCCCAGTGCAATCTGCTGCGCCCCAAGCGCCACGGCGCGCAAACCCGATCCGCAGATCTGGTTCAGGCTCCATGCCGGTGTTTCCTGCGCCAGACCGGCCTTAATGGACGCCTGACGCGCAGGCCCCTGCCCCTGTGCCGCCTGAAGCACCTGCCCCAGAATCACTTCATCCACATCGGATGGCGTAAGTTTTGAACGCTCAAGCGCCGCACGAATGACATGCGCCCCCAGTTCCGCGCCAGTAAGGCTCGATAAGCTGCCTAAAAACGACCCGACCGGCGTACGCGCCGCCGCCACGATCACCACGTCAGACACAGACTTGGTCATGAAATTTCCTCAATCCTATAAAATCCCCGCTTAAGCAGCGAAGCGGTAGCGCATTAAAATATTCCTCAGATAGTCCCGACCCTTGCGTGGCAGGTGATACCTTCGTTTGCAGACCCTGCCCCAAAGGATTCCCCAAGTCATCAGCCAAATGCACCGCTCACGCAGTGATAACGCCAATTTGAGTGTCCTATTGTTGCAGTGCGCGTGTCATCATCACGCCGGTTTTACCTTTTTGTGCGACTGCACAAACGATTGGACTTGAACAATTGCCTAAAAAGCCATCTATTTATCAAAAGACTTTGCGGTAAAGGCACAATTTACCCGCACATTGGTCGTCAGGCGCATCTGTCACCCGGCCAACAATGTGCACAGGACATAGACGCCGATCATTTCGGCAGTGCGCAATAATTTATATTGCGCAATAATCCGGCATCATGCCGGGCAGGAGACAAGGGGATATAATGACCGAGGCCAAAACCAAAACGAAACGCGGCGACACCGATAAGGTCATCATCAAAAAATACGCAAACCGACGGCTGTACAACACGGCCACCAGTTCCTACGTCACCCTCGACAACCTTTCCGAGATGGTGCGTCAGAACGTGGACTTTGTGGTTTACGATGCCAAAAGCGGCGACGACATCACCCGTGGCGTTCTGGCACAGATCATTTTCGAAGAAGAAAGCCGCGGTCAAAACCTGCTGCCGATCCAGTTCCTGCGTCAGCTCATCAGCTTCTACGGCGACTCGATGCAGACCCTGCTGCCGACCTATCTGGAAATGTCTCTGGACGGCTTCACCAAGCAACAGGAACGCTTCCGTTCACAATTCTCCAATACCTTCGGCGCGGCCCCAAGCCTTGGTTATTTTGATGAACAGGTAACGCAAAATCTGGCCATGTTTGATCGGGCCATGCGCATGTTCTCTCCGTTCAATTTCTCTGGCCTGTCTCCGGAAACCACTCACTCAGCACCGGCGGCTCAGGCTGCGACCGAAGCGCCCGCCGCCGCACCTGCGGCCGCTTCGTCTGCCAGCAATGATCAGGTTTCCGAACTGCGCCATCAGATCGAAGCGATGAAGCAGCAACTGGATCAACTGGCCAAAAAGCCCTGATTCCTAAGGGCATCCCCCTTACAGTCCCCCTACAAACAGGCGGTGCGATCAGAACGAATGTCGCCCCGCCTACGCCCAACCCGATACCCGCCAGTTTTTGCGGGTCAGGCTTGGGTGGTGCGTTTTTTGCAATGAAGCCCTTATGAAACGTTCTGCGTACACGAATACAACACTTCCTGTTCCGGTTGGCCCTGTGAAAGATCACACCAGACCAAAACCGGACGGCGAAGATGCGGGCTATACCGTCCAGCGCCTCGGCGAAGGTGAAAAGCGTGGCCTGAGGGGCGGACGCAACACGCTTGATGCGGCAAAATCGACCTATTTGCAGGCTGAATTTTCCGGCAGTTTTGACCGCCGCCCGCGTCCGGGCCGCGTAACACGTCAAAAAATATAAGAAATACAGGCTTAACGGGCGCTTAACCAAACGGCACAGGATTTGCAGATCATCCGCACAGTTGTTGCGGAGCCTGTTATGTCGCTTATCTACCCTGTGCTGCTTAAAACTTTTGACGTTCTTCTGGTGGCGACGATCTTTACCCTGTTCGCCTGACGGCCTAACCGGCCCCGAAGTCCCGACGTGCGGTAATGATGGTGACAATAAAGCCCGCCAGCACATCCAGCAAAGTCATCATGGTCAGCAGGAAAAAGACTGATGTCCCGAAAGGGCGCAGCAGTAAAAACTCAACCAGACAAATGATAAACAGGATCATCGAAAACGAGTGGTTGACGATAGCCACCTGATCCGACGAGGTTGATTTCAGCAGTTCAAAAAACAGCATGAACAGCCCGACCAGAACAATCACATCCCCGACACTAACGATCCAGCGCGTCCCTTCACTGGGCATGGGAATGCTGAACCACGCCTGCGTCAGGCCATTATAGGCGCTGTCAGGATCGCCCCCCACCAGCGAAATAAACGCCAGAAGGTTATAAACCAGCACCGGAATAGCCAGCAAAGGAAAGGCTGTCAGCGGGCTGGTCTGTCTGGATGAATTACTCGCCATATTGTCTCCCGCCCCCATCATATGGTGAGTCATCAGCGCGCGCCTATCGTCCTGAACAGGTTTACGCGCCATGCTCCCCCCTCGTTGATAAGTCCTGAAGTCGGAATTAAACCTCTGTCACCTTACCAGGATTGCGATAACGGCGATTAAGCCACATCACGCCCGGCAGGTCCGTCAAGGCCTCAAGCAACCGCCCGATATTAGTATATTTCGACTGACCTGTCGTGCGCAAACGGTCTTCAACGGATTGAAAACGCGTCTCGAATCCTTCGCGCGTAACCAGTGCCGGCATATAGCGGTGCATATTGTCAAAATAGGGCAGACGCAAAAACACATCACGGCGAATCGCCTTGATACCGCAGCCCGTATCATTCGAGCCGTCATTCAGCAGCGACTTGCGGATATTGTTGGCCCAGCGTGACGCCAGACGCTTTGACTGATTGTCCTGACGGTTGCGACGTTCACCAGCTACCATACCGACCTCGGGGCCTGAGGCCTGCAGCACTGTCGTGACCTTAAGTACATCCGAAGCCGGATTTTGCCCGTCACCATCCAGCATGGCAATAAGCTCGCCACGCGCCATCAGCACACCGGTACGCACACCGCCGCTCTTACCCGTATTCTGACGGTGACGAATAATTCTCAGATTAGGCAACTCCGCCCGCACCGCCTGTAACCGCTCAAGCGTGGCATCGGTGCTTTTGTCATCCACAAAGATGATTTCGTACTGATCCGGCCCATAGGTACCGGCAAAAACTGTATCAATCTCGCGGGCAACCTGTACCGCTGCGCCCTCTTCGTTATTGACAGCTACGACGACAGAGACGACTAAGGACATAAGAGACAACCCGTTTACGGTCTGGCGCAGACGCTCCGCGCACTTTAACAAGGCGGGCCTCTTAACACTTTTGAACCTGAGCGTAAACACACACCCCAGAGGGGAACCGTTTACGCCCACAGCGCTTTTACCGTCGGGAACTGCACACCATGCCGCAACGCCTTTTGCAAGCCGCCACCACCGGTCTGAGAGGCCCGTTTATCGCAGCCCTTCTGGCGTTTCTTGTGGGCCTGCCCTGCGCCATGATCGTACCGCCGCTCGACCGTGACGAATCACGCTTCATTCAGGCCAGCACCCAGATGCTGGAAACCGGCGACTTCATTAACATCAGCTATCAGGACGACCCGCGCCACAAAAAGCCCGTCGGCATCCACTGGCTTCAGGCCGCCAGTGCCTCCCTGACCTCCGCCGAAGGCGCGCGCGATGTGCTTGCCTACCGCTGGCCGTCATTGCTGGGGGCCGCACTTGCCGCCTTTGCCCTGACATGGGGTGCCGGACACCTGTTTGACCGGCGACGCGGCCTTAAGGCGGGCATTATTTTCGGCGTCAGTTTCCTTCTCTCCACCGAAGCCTTTATTGCGAAAACCGACGCGGTACAGGCGGGCCTGATTACCCTGTTTATGGCGGCGCTGGCTATTATCTATACGCGCTGGAAAAACCTGCCGCCCGATGCAGAAAAACCCAAACTTTTCAAAGAAAAATTCATCTTCTGGGCGGCTCTCGCAGGCTCTATCCTTGTCAAAGGCCCGATTGGCCCGATGGTTTTCGCCGCCAGCACCCTGACACTTCTGGCCTGGGATTTCAGAGCCAAGAACGGCAATGCCCAATGGTTCAAACACCTCGGCTGGAGCTGGGGCATCCTGCTGGTGATCCTGCTGGTCGGGCCGTGGGCCATCGCCATCACCATCGCCACAGACGGCAGCTTCTGGCAAACCTCTATCGGAGATGATCTGGCGCCCAAACTGGTCAGCGGCGACGAAGGTCACTTCGCCTGGCCGGGCACCCATACGCTTCTGCTGCCGCTCCTGTTCTTCCCCGGCAGCTTCCTGCTTGGGGGCGCATTGCAGGCCGCCCTGTCACGCTTCAGGGAACCAGCCATTCGCTTTGCGATCTGCTGGTTCCTGCCCGCATTCCTGATTTTCGAAATCTCGCCCACCAAGCTGGTGCACTACCCTCTGCCGACCTACGGCGGTCTGGCGATTCTTGCTGCCGTCAGCCTGTCCATGCCGCTGAAAACGTGGGCAAAAGTGATGAATACGGTACTGGGCCTGTTTGGCGGCCTGATCATCAGCCTGCTGGCGATTTACGGCCTGAGTGAGTTTGGCAACTCCAGCGTAACCCCGCTGGTGACTCTTACCGTAGCCTCAAGTCTTCTGGTCAGCGGACTCGGTGCGTTCTTCCTGTGGCGTCACCATAAGCGGACGGGGCTTTTGTGCCTGCTCGGGGCCGGTATTGCCGCACACCTGTGCTTTGTCACCACCCTGTCCCAACTCAAACCCCTATGGGTCACACAGTCCCTTGAACAGGCGCTGATCGACACCAAACTCGACCCGCGTCAGGGGCTGCATCCGGGACCGGTCGCCATACTGGGCTACGAAGAGCCAAGCTTTGTCTTTGCCATGGGCACCAAGACGGAGCTGGCGGAAACCGTTTCCGAAGCCATTGCCGCGCTTAAACAAAACCGTCCGGTCTATGTCGAATCCCGTTTCGAGAACGAGTTCCTCGCGGCCCTTCACGCCGGACGCATCAGCGCCCGACGCGTCACTACGGTCGAAGGCCACAACTATTCCAACGGTAAGGCCGTGACCCTGACCCTCTATCAGTCACAATAAAAAAAGGGGGCTTCGGCCCCCTGATTTTTTGAATTATCCTATTTTGAAGCCGCTTCCGGCGCGGCATCCTCATCTTCCCTCAGACGTGGACGCGCCACGGCCCGCAGAACAGAGACACCAAGAATAATTGGCCCCAGCACCGCCACATAGGCCTTACGCCACACGCCCTTGGCACGCTTACGGAAATAATAGTTCAGGCCGTGTCCTTTATTGAGTTCAACAAATATTGGCTCAACACGTGACGTATGGCCTTCGTGAATGACATGGGCATGCGGATGGAACAGCACTTCACCGCCCTGCTCACGCACGCGCCAGCACAGATCAACATCCTCCACATGCAGGAAGAAGCTGGTATCAAAGCCTTCCATACGCATGAAATCCGCACGCGACATCAGGAAACAGGCACCGGAAACGGTTTTCACCGGCTCAGGCGCTTCCGGCACCGGCTGATCCTCAAGGTGTATCTCGAATTTTTTTAGCGCCGGAACGACACGTGACAAACGCGTCAGTGACACAAGGGTCGTAAACGGCGTAACCTCACCACGGCGCGCGCCGCGCTGTTCCGTCATGTCTGTATTGAGCACCCGCGCCCCCACCAGACAAGGACCCGTCGCCTTTGCCGCCGTACGCACCAGCTCTTCGATGGCACCATCACAAAGCAGAGCATCCGGATTCAGGAACAAAAGCCAGGGCTGCCCCGCCAGTTGCCCCCCCAGATTCGCCGCGCGGGCAAAACCGATATTCCCCTGCCCCTGCACCAGAAGCACCCGCGGATCATCGGCCTCAAGCTCACGCAGCGCTTCTGACGCCTGAGGTGAAGATCCGTTATCCACCAGCACAAGCTGATGCACCAACGGCTCCGCCAGAACGCGCTCGATGCTTTGATAAAGTATTGCCCCCGTGTGGTAGCAGACCATGACCACGCTTACACCCGAAGGTTCCGGCGCAACCCGCACCCGAATATCAGGGCCGTACAAACGCGCTTCGTCATCCTCCAAACGGCGTAACTTCAATAGTTCTGCTATAGTGGGGGAAAGAAGCTGCTGCATATGATCAAAATACTTTATAAAAAAATTATAAGTCCGGCGGCGAAGCCTCCGTCGTCAATACTCTGACCGCTTCATCAAGCGACAATATACTTTGTCCGTCCTGCCCCAGATAACGCAGGGCAACTTCACCGGTTTCAGCCTCTTTGCGGCCTATGACAGCGATAACGGGCACTTTGGCTAAAGAATGCTCACGAATTTTATAGTTTATCTTCTCATTACGCAGGTCTGTGTCAACCCTGATACCGGCATCTTTCAATTTTTGCGCAACCTGTTGCGCATAATCATTAGTATCAGACGTAATTGGCGCCACCATGACCTGCAAAGGTGCCAGCCACAGAGGGAACTTCCCTGCATAATTTTCTATGGTTATGCCAATAAAGCGCTCAAATGACCCAAATATGGCACGATGCAACATAATTGGCCGACGACGCGATCCATCCTCAGCTACATATTCCGCATCCAGACGCTCAGGCAGCACCATATCCAACTGGATCGTGCCGCAGGTCCATGTGCGTCCGATTGCATCGCGTACGATGAACTCAAGCTTCGGGCCATAGAAAGCGCCATCACCCGGCGCGATACGCGGCTCAACCCCTGCCTTGCGCGAAGCATCCAGCAGCATGGCCTCGGACTGATCCCACTGCTCATCTGTACCGGCACGGACATCCGGCGCGGGACGCGTGGACAGGGCAATTTCATCCACCTCAAAGCCCAGATCGGCATAGACCTGCTGGGTCAGGGTAACAAAATCAGCCACTTCGCTGACCACCTGATCTTCACGGCAGAAGATGTGACCGTCATCCTGCGTAAAGGCACGCACGCGCATCAGACCATGCAGCGACCCTGACGGCTCATAACGGTGACAGGAGCCGAACTCCCCCATACGGATCGGCAGTTCCCGATAGGAACGCAGGCCCACATTAAATACCTGAACGTGACCGGGGCAGCTCATCGGCTTGACCGCAAGGGTTTCCCCTTCAACCGTCTCACAGACGAACATATTGGCGCGATACTTGTCCCAGTGACCGGACTTCTGCCAGAAGGTCGAATCGAGCACCTGAGGTGTACGCACCTCAACATAACCGGCCTTGTTCAGTTTCCGGCGGATATAGGCCTCAAGCGTCTGCCACAGCGTCCAGCCCTTAGGGTGCCAGAACACCATGCCACGACCTTCTTCCTGCATATGGAACAGGTCCATCTGGCGACCGATCTTACGGTGATCGCGCTTTTCGGCTTCCTCAATACGCGTCACATAGGCCTGAAGATCTTCTTCAGTTGCCCATGCCGTGCCGTAGATACGCTGAAGCTGGGCATTATTTTGATCGCCGCGCCAATAGGCACCGGCCAGCTTGGTTAGCTTGAATGCCTTGCCGACAAATTTCGACGACGGGAAGTGCGGCCCGCGGCACAGGTCTTTCCACTTATCGCCGTGACGATAGACAGTGATGGTTTCGGTCTCAGGCAGGTCACGAATGATCTCGGCCTTATAATGCTCCCCGATGGATTCAAAGTGCGCGATGGCTTCGTTGCGATCCCAGACCTCACGCACGATCTTTTCGTCGCGATCGACGATTTCCTTCATGCGCTTTTCGATCTTGGGCAGATCATCAAGGCTGAAAGGCTCATCGCGGGCAAAGTCATAATAGAAGCCGTCTTCAATCGACGGGCCAATCGTCACCTGCGTACCGGGGAACAGTTCCTGCACCGCCTCAGCCAGCACGTGCGCCGCATCATGGCGAATGACCTCAAGCATCTCTGGCGCATCACGCAGCAGGATTTCAATCTGGCCATTGCCCTCAATCGGACGATCCAGATCATACAGCGCCCCGTCGAGGCGGATCATGGCGGCTTTTTTCGCCAGTGACTTCGACAGCCCCTCGGCTATGGTTCGACCTGTGACCCCCTGCTCATAGGAACGCACGGCGCCATCGGGAAAGGTCAGGTCGATCATTGTAATTCTCTCGGTTTATTCCGCCCCTACGACAGGCTGGAATGATTATAAGGATGATGCCGTTTACGACAGCCCACAAGGGTTTATCAAGTGCGCTCTTGTTCTTTTTCCGGCTTTGGCGGTACCGGATCATAGCCTGAACCTCCGCCGGGACGGCAACGGCAGATACGTTTCACGCCCATCCACGACCCTTTGAGCGGCCCATGAACAATCATCGCCTCAGCGGTATATTCCGAACAGGTGGGCAGGAAGCGGCACTGCTGCCCGATAAACATCGACAGGGTCAGCTTATAGGTACGCAACGCACCTCGTACGGTCTTTTCATATATTCCGCCCATGTGACAAACCTCTCCAGCCTACGCTCCACCCCAACCCTTGACCATCACGAAACCGTGAAGCATTATCCTCCCCAAAGGGGGCCAGAGGGGGATATTTATGCGCACAGTCTTTATTCAGTCAGCGTTTCTCCTGCTCCTTAGTCTGACCGCATGCGCAAAGCCTGTATATTCGGACAAGGTGGTTGGCCCCGACATGGCTCCTGAAGGGCCTTTCGGAGATTTCAATCAGGTCAGATTAACGCCTCCGAATGACCCCAGCGGTAAGGCCCTGCATATCCAGATTACCAAAAGTCCGCAAGAAGACGTCGCAACCCTTACCCGCGTCCTGTCCGAAACCAAGCCTTATCTGGCGGGCGTTACCTACCACCCGTTTATACCTATCGTTGCGGAAACCAACGCTGATCGTAAAGATTACTGGATTGTCGGCCTCAATCTTACCCGTACACCAGACCGATCCATCTATACCGTGATCCGTTTTCCACACGGTCTGGAAATGGAAAAAGGCGTCGTGCATACTATAGAGTATAAGGAACTAAGCTGCGACGATCTTGAAATCGCGCGATTACCGGTCAAGGCTCATGACCCTGCCAATGCCAGCAAAACCTATGCAGCAGAATTTGAACCTGAAGCAGGCAGTTGTGAATTCAACAGCCTCACCGAAGCTTATAAGGTGACGCCTCTGATCTTTAAAAAATACGATCAGATAAAATCATTCAAAGATGCCCCTGCCCCTGACTGGCAACCGCTTGAAATGATCATAAATTAACGGCCTCTCCCCTTGCGCAGTGCAACATCAGCCCCATATGCGCCTGCATATAGTACCTGCCCCTCCCTGCCTGCCCCTCCCTGAAAGCCTGCCTATGAAAAAGCTGCCCGCCCGCTACATGGCCATTGTCATGCCGTTCCTGTTGTCGCTGATGATGAGCGGACTGATCTCTCTGGTGATGCTTATCCTGCACGGAGGTCTGACCTCGCACCTTCTGCCGGACTGGATCAGGGCATGGGCGATTGCCTGGGTTATCGCCTTCCCATCGGTCCTGTGCATCCTGCCGCTTGTGCGCAAACTGGCAACACTGATCGTGGAAACACCCGGTCGATAACCCCTCACCTGTTGCGTCTTATTACGCTGCCCGCTTTGGTGGCGGACGCAATGAAATACTGAGATCGCCATCATAGGGGGTCGGCTGCCACAGATTGATGTCCGGCCCGCCAAGACGCGGAATTGCCTGCGCGTGATTCCAGCCGCCCTCACGTCGCGCCGACTGCGCATACTCTCCCAGTTGGGCCAGCAATTGCGAATTGACCATCGACAGGCGCACCTTAGCCGCACCATGCGCCCGCCCGACCTTTAACAAAGCCCCCATCAGTGCAGGTATGCCCTCCGGTGCGTCATCAAGTGCCACCAGATCGATGATCTCAAGCACCAAAGGCTCGATAGAATTACCCTTGGCAAAGATAGCCGTCGCATAGGCCTTTACCTGTCCTTCGGGCGCATAGGCCAGCATTACCTGCGGAATAGTCAGGTCAGGGTCCTTCATACGCCAGCGCTGAACCTGCGGACTACGATCCGCCACTAGTCGCCCCTGCGCCCGCATGTTTTTCCAGAACAGCTCATAGGCCGGATCGGAGGGATGCAAGGGCCGCACACCATAATCAAAAATAACCCGTCCCCGATTCCACACCTTACCGGGTAGCAAGCGCTCACCCACACGACGCACCAGCGAAGGATGGTCACTGACCGCCCAGCGCAACAAGCGCCCCTCAAGACAGGTCAACGGATCAAGTACCCACGAAAGCTTCAACTCAGCCGTTTCCGTCGGGCAGGGCCTGAATCCATAACGCCAGTAAAGCCGATAGGCCAGCGCATTGGCATTCAGCGTATAACAGGCGAAAAAGCCCGGCTGGCTCAGAAGGTGATGCAGCAAATGGCGGCTTGAGCCACGCGCCTCAGGCATAACCACCAATGAGTGTCCCGTCAGCCCGTAATGCACTTCGTCATTCAGCCAGAACTTTTGCACCATCGCCCCAAGGAACCCGCGAACCTCCCCAAGGGCATCCGTCAGAACCCATCCGACCGGTACCGGCGCTTCTTTCAGCACCGGATTTTCCATAAGCCATCGCCAGCCGGCACGGCTGCGTTCCGGCCACCAGACTGACTGCCACAAGGCATTAACCGCAGTGATGTCGTTTTCTGTGAATGCACGTATGGGCATTTTGCACCTCCCGATGTATTTTTACGACCAGCCATAAAAATACATCTTAAGGTAGCAATTAAATCTAAAAACCCCCTTAAGTAGATTAACGCCCCTTAATTACCCGCTATTGGCGAAAGCGGCGCCGCGCGCCCATTAAAAAAGGACGCCCCCATAAGGAGCGTCCTTTCACATTTCATATCTCAAAGGGCTTAGCCCTCCGAAAGATTAGAAACGACGAACGTAAGCAACCTGAATGACGCTGCTGTCTACGTTATCAAAGTCATGGTAGGTGTAGTCTGCACGCACGCCGTTCAGGCCGCCGTTAGGGAAGTAACGAACACCAAACCCAAGTGCCACAGCCGTGTCATCATCGGTTTCCGAGTAACCATCTGCGCTCAGCTTAAGCTGCGCCTTAACCAGACCAACGCGACCGATCAGGTCAACATTTTCCGAAACAGGCAGCGAACCAACGGCGAATGCGCCAACGGTGTAATCGACCTTGCCCTTAACCTTACCACCATCGAGTTGGTAGGTCTTTTCGGTGATGCCATAGGCCAGGTTGCCTTCAACTGCAAAATAACGGTTGAAGTTATAACCGGCACCAAGGTGCAGCACACCAAAATCGCCGTCTACTTCCAGAGCGTCGATTTCAACCATGGCATTACCCAGACCGGCTTCGACATAGTACTTGCTGCCCGCGTCCTGTGCTTGTGCAGACACAGCCATGGCCGACGCAACAACTACTGCTGAAATAGTTTTAAACATTTGATTCTCCGTAATAAAAACTATGCCGCGCCATTACCCATAGGTTTATTTGACGTCAACACACGTCAGCACTTTCGCAGCACACCAGATATAACGGTGGTATTTTTACAACAAATGCGTGCATAACTTTGCGATAAACGCAACGCATCAGGGCATAACCCCATAGCGGTGCCCCAATACAGGCTCACATTTAATGAAATGAATCAGGACGCCGCCGCCTGAGAGATCGCCTCAACCGTCGCCTCAAGCGCCAGAAGCGTAGAGGCGTGACGGGCCGGAAAATCCTTCACCGACTGCAAAATGGCAAAATCGGCGAACCGCGGCGGAAACTGATAATCGTCCCCGCGGAACATTGCCCGCATGGCGTCACGGGCCTGCACAACCTCATCGGTGGTCGCGCCAACAACCTGCTGACTGAGTATAGCCGCCGCCGCCTGCCCTAACGCGCAGGCTTCGACGACCTGAGCAAACTCACGAACCACATCGCCGTCCATGACGACCTCTATGTGTATCTGCGATCCGCATAGCTTCGCCGTCCGGTCTGCGGAACCGTCAAAGCGCTCCAGATGCCCGACATGCTGAAGCTGCGTCGTGCGCCTGAGTATTTCACGCGAATAGAGATCGTCGATCATAGGGCTTCGGCTTTGACCTTCAGCGCTTCGCAATAGGCATTGAAGCCTTTTTTCAGGTGCTTCGCATAACGACGCCCCTCACGTTCGGACAAGAAGCCCGAAAACACCGCACCAATCGCAAAGGATGATCCGGTTTTGGACAGATCCTCAAATTCAAAAAACCGGATCAGCGAACCTTCGTAGAATTTTTTCGGCACACCAATATGGATATGAGACAAAGGCGACCAGTCGGAAACAAACCCGCCGATTTCCCACAGGCCCAGCCCATCATAATGTTCTTCGAAACGAATAGGCGCACCGAACTTCAGATCACCTTCAACGACCTTGTGAATCGGGCTCCAGTCCGTCCAGTTTTTCAGGTCAGACACAATCTCATAGACATCATCCACCGGACGCGAAATGCCGATACGCTGCTCAACCTTGAATGCCATCTGTCTATACTGCCTTTAATTTCCAAGTCGCCCCTTGCGGGCCATCCATGACCTCGACATTGAGCGCATTGAGTTCGTCACGAATACGATCCGCCTCAGCCCAGTTCTTCTCGGCCCGCGCCGTCTTGCGCGCCTCGATCAGCGCCTCAACCTTGGCCGACAAATCGTCATCAGCCCCGCCCTTGAACCAGTCTTCAGGGTCTTGCTGCAGGATACCCAGCAAGGCCCCCGCCGCCAGAAGTTCGCCCTTGCGCGCCGCCTTATCTTCGGCTGCCGCCGTCTCAAGCGCCCGCGCCAGTGTCGAAAGTTCCGCCAGAACCTTGGGCGTATTCAGATCGTCACACAGGGCTTCCGCCACCGCATAGGGCGCATCCGCAGAAGTTGCTTCGATATCACCGACCTTACGCAGCGCCTCATAAAGCCCGTCAAGCCGCTTACGCGTCTGCGTCAGCAGCCCCTCGTTCCAATCCAGCGGCGCGCGATAATGGGCTGACAACAACGCCAACCGCACCACCTCACCCGGATAAGCCTTAATCAGATCATGCACCAGAAGCACATTACCCAGTGACTTGGACATCTTTTCGGCATCCATAGTCAGGAAGCCATTGTGCATCCAGTAACGGGCATAGTCTTCTTCGTGCTTGTGGCCATGCTGCGCACAGACCCCTTGCGCGATTTCATTTTCATGGTGCGGGAAAATCAGATCATGCCCGCCGCCGTGAATATCAATCGGCAGGCCCAGATTGGCCTCGATCATCGCTGAACATTCGATATGCCAGCCCGGACGCCCTTCGCCCCACGGACTATCCCAGCGCGGCTCGCCCTCTTTTGACGGCTTCCACAGCACAAAGTCCTGCGCATTCTTCTTATAGGGCGCGACCTCAACCCGCGCACCGGCGATCATGTCATCCAGCGACCGGTTCGATAGGCTGCCATAGGCCTTGTAGCTGGCCACATCAAACAGCACATGCCCCTCAGCCGCATAGGCATGACCGTTCTTAATCAATGCCCCGATCTGGGAAACAATCGCGTCCATATTGGCCGTTACACGCGGCTCAATCGTCGGCCTCAGCGCGCCTAAGGCTGCCATGTCGGCATTATATATGTCCGCATAGCGATTGGTGATGACGCTGATGTCCACGCCCTCATCCATAGCCTTCTGGTTTATCTTGTCGTCCACATCGGTGATGTTACGCGCATAGACCACATGCTCAGCGCCATAAATCTCACGCAGCAGACGGAACAGCACGTCAAACACCACTACGGGGCGGGCATTACCGATATGCGCATGATTATAGACCGTCGGCCCGCAAACATACATTGTCACCCGTTTTGGATCACGGGGATCAAAGTCTCGCTTTTCGCGCTTTAAGGTATCCTGAAGCTTTAGTTTCATGATTTTTTTGGGTTGATCTTCTATTGCCTTGCCCCATATAGACACTCGTCAGGCATAGCACCATGCTATTTAAGCGAAAACGCGCCTGAAAATTCACATACGCATGCGGCCCGTGCGTTTACCAATGGGCCATACAGAGGGATGTCACGCGTCATTCCGGAGCCTTCGCTCCGGCGCTACTCGGCCCTCCGGAGAGAGATAGTTTTTCATGAGCCAGTCAGAAGCCGAACACACCGGAAGCGATCCGGTCACCAACCTGTTGAACGCCACCCGTTCCAAAACCTTCGGTGAAACCCTGAACGTCGAACGCCCCTCAAAAGAAGAAGCCATGAATGCCGTGCGAACGCTTCTGGCCTGGGCCGGTGACGATCCCTCACGCGAAGGCCTGATCGACACCCCAAAACGCGTTGTCGAAGCCTATGGCGAATGGTTCAACGGCTACACCTCTGATCCGGCCAAGGAACTGTCGCGTACTTTCGAGGACGTGCAAGGTTATGACGACATGGTCCTGCTGCGTCAGATCGATGTCGAATCACACTGCGAACACCACATGGCACCGTTTTTGGGCAAGGCCTATGTCGCCTATCTGCCAACCGCCAAGGTCGTCGGCATTTCCAAAATCGCCCGCGTCGTCGAAATCTTCTCAAAGCGCCTGCAAACGCAGGAAACCCTGACCAAGCAGATCGCCGACGCCATCGAAGATTCGCTTACACCACTGGGCGTAGCGGTACTTATTGACGCCGAACACCAGTGCATGAGCACCCGTGGCGTACACCATAAGAACGTGACTACGGTAACCACACGCTTCACCGGCGCGTTCAAAAACGATCAGACGTTGCAGGATCGCTTTCTTCGCTTTTGCCAACCCTGAAAACGCTTAATTTTTTCGCGCAAGCCTTAAAAAACAGGTTTTATAGCTAATAGTTTTGCATTCATGGCCTTTACAATTGGCTTTGAGTGGGCATAAATCGCCCATCTAATTTTTTTACCTGTGTCTGCACAGGCACACTAGGGAGTAACAAGATGGGCGCTAAGCTCGGTGGTGGCGGCGGTGGTCGTTACAATGTGGAACAAAATTCCGAT
>JASGFL010000016.1:0-48855 GCA_047605545.1 Asticcacaulis sp.
CGCGTATGACCACAAAGGCAAACAGCGAAATCAGTAGCAAAGACACCCACAACCCGTATTCTTCGGCCGCCACCGAATAGATAAAATCCGTATGCATATCGGGGATCAGGCGCTTCATCGTACCTTCGTTGGTACCGGTGCCGAAGATACCGCCATTGGCAATCGCGGCGGCGGCGCGCTCAACCTGATACCGGTCACCTTCGGGCGAGATAAATTCCTGAATCCGGTTACGGAAGTGCGACAGCGAGAAATAAAGCCCGATCATCCCCACAGCCGCCGCACTGATCATGCCGATGATCCAACGCACTGGCACACCGGAAATAAAGAAACAGGCCCCGAACACAGCGGTAATCAGGATGGTCTGTCCGGCATCCGGCTGAATGAGCAGCAAGGCCACACACATCAGATAAAGCACAAAGGCGATGGTCACCCCCGGTACGCCGCGCCCTTTCTGGCTTTCGGCAAACATCCACGCGATCAGCACAATCAGGGCCGGCTTGATAAACTCGGACGGCTGAAGGCTGAAGAACTCAAGATCAAGCCAGCGCCGTCCGCCCTTGGCCTTGTGCCCGATAAACGGCAACAGCGCCATGATCGTCAGCGCACCGGCATAGATCAGCGTACTGACGCGCCGCACCCCTTTGAGCGACAGCATGGACACGCTGATCATCAGTCCCGCCGAAGCCAGCGCAAAAATCAGATGGCGTTGCGTGTAATAAAAATCATTGGCCGAGCCGATCTTGGGCGCCGCCACAGGTGAAGACGAGAAGGAAAACACCAGACCGGCAAAGATCAGCAGCAGCACCGACGCCAGGGTAATGCGATCCACCGTCCACCACCAGATGGCCAGAGGCGAACGGTCGGTGCGTGTAAAAGGATGAGCATAGCCCTGTGGCATGGTAAGAACCGGATTTAGACAGAAAACCGATATGGCAAACCTGTCAGGTTCTGCACCGGCCGTATAAGCCCCCAGAGTCGTCAGACGTGGTTAAAAACCGGTTAAATTAACCGGTGATCAACATGTTTTCGCGCCTTGACAAAGCGCCACACAGGCACTCACAATCACTCACCTAAGAACAAAAACGCTCAGGAACACGAAATGTCAGATCCCGTTAATACCGCCTTTGTTTCCATGGCATCGGCCCATATCAATCAGGCCAATAAGGACGCCGAGGCGCACGGCCATGAACTGTCCGGCATTGCCCTGACGCACGCCGCCGCCCGCTACAATGCCTTCCTGCTGTCGATCGAGAACTCAAGCAAGGGTAAGCTCAACGCCTCACGCGATGAATTTGTCGCCAAGGCTGTCGATCAGTACCGCGAATTCCTCAACCACCATTATGATGAATACGCCAAGGCCGAAGCGGAAAACGCCTGATAAAACCAAAAAGCCCTCCCCGATTTTCGGAGAGGGCTTTTTTCATCACAGTATATAGCGACTTAGGTCGGCATCACCGGCAATTTCCCCAAGCCTCTGCCGCACATAGGCCGCATCAATGGTCACCGTCTGACCGGCCTGATCCGCCGCCGTGAAGCTCAGGTCTTCCATCACCTTTTCGATAATGGTCTGAAGCCTGCGTGCACCGATGTTTTCCACCTTGGCATTGACCTGCGCCGCTGCCGCCGCCATCTCCGCCACCGCGCCATCATCAAACTCAAGCGTCACCCCTTCGGTGGCCATAAGCGCCTGATTTTGCTTCAACAGATTGGCTTCCGGCTCAGACAGAATACGTTTGAAATCGGCTTCGGTCAGCGCCTTAAGCTCGACACGGATCGGCAAACGCCCCTGTAATTCCGGCAACAGATCGGACGGCTTGGCCACATGGAAAGCCCCCGACGCGATAAACAGAATATGGTCGGTCTTCACCGGCCCGTACTTGGTGGAAACGGTCGTGCCTTCGATCAGCGGCAGCAAATCGCGCTGAACGCCTTCACGCGACACATCCGCGCCCCCGCGATCAGAACGTGACGCCACCTTGTCGATTTCATCAAGGAAGACAATGCCCTCCTGCTCCGCCAGAGACAGCGCCTCACGCGATACGGCCTCCTGATCGAGCAGCTTTTCGCTTTCTTCCGACAACAGGATCGGCTGCGCGGCCTTGACCGTCAGGCGCACATTCTTCTGCTTGCCGCCCATAGCCTTGGACAGCATATCCGACAAATTAATCGCATTTCCGGGCTGACCCGGGATTTCGAACATGCCCATGCCACCGCCACTATCGGTGACCGAGATTTCAATCTCCTTGTCGTCCAGTTCCCCGTTCCGCAAACGCTTGCGGAAGCTGTCACGCGTCACCGCCGAAGCCGTCGCCCCGACAAGCCCGTCAAGCAACCGCTCTTCGGCCGCAGCCTCTGCCTTGGCGCGCACGCCCTGACGGTTCTTGTCCTTGACCATCAGGATTGCGGCCTCCACCAGATCGCGTACGATCTGATCGACATCACGGCCAACATAGCCGACCTCGGTGAACTTGGTGGCCTCAACCTTGATAAAAGGCGCCTGCGCCAGCTTGGCCAGACGACGGGCGATCTCGGTCTTGCCGACACCGGTTGGCCCGATCATCAGGATGTTCTTGGGCGTGATTTCGTCACGAATATCATCCGCGGTCTGCTTGCGCCGCCAGCGGTTACGCAGCGCCACCGCCACAGCCTTCTTGGCCTCATTGTGCCCGATGATATGGCGATCGAGTTCCGAAACAATTTCGCGTGGGGAAAAAGTAGTCATGATTTCACTCTGTGCATAAGCGTAACGCGTCCCCATCGGGGACTGTTGTGGTCTTCATAAATCTCAAAACCGGCCTTTTGATAGCACCGGATAGCTATGGCATTGTCGGGATCGGGATCGACCAGCAATTTCGGCGCACCCTTTTCAAGCAGACCGTCCCCGAACTGACGCAGTATCTGCGGCCCCAGCCCCTGACCGGTCAGGGTCACATCGCCGATAAACATATCGACGCCCTGCGCACCCTTTGGCTGACCGGCGAAATAGAAGCCCTCATATGAGGCATTGGGATCATAGTTCTGAATATAGCCAATGGGTTTGCGGTCATATTCCACAATAAACGCCGCCCCTTCGGACGAACCGATAAGCCCCAGCGCCTCCTCAACCTCCTCATCGGGGGTTGAGCCATCCTGATGCCACCATTGCCGGACATGCGGCGATGACATCCAGATGAACAACAGGCCCGCATCCGCATCTTTCAGGGGGCGAAAACGGATCAAGCCTCAAGTGCCTCCAGCGTGACATTACCATTGGTATAGACACATATCTCACCGGCAATCTTCATGGCCTTGCGGGCAATGACCTCGGCATCCGGCTCATATTCCAAAAGCGCCCGCGCCGCTGACAACGCATAGGTGCCGCCCGAACCAATCGCCGCCACCCCGTCTTCGGGTTCCAGTACATCGCCGACGCCGGTAATGGTCAGTATGGTGTTCTTATCGCCCACCAGAAGCATGGCCTCAAGGCGGCGCAGATAACGATCCGTGCGCCAGTCCTTCGCCAGATCGACACAGGCCCGCGCCAGCTGATCCGGATAAAGCTCCAGCTTAGCCTCAAGCCGCTCAAGCAGCGTAAAGGCATCCGCCGTCGCACCGGCAAAGCCGACGATCACCTTACCACCGGCCAGTGTACGCACCTTGCGCGCGCCCCCCTTAACGATGGTCGGCCCCATGGACACCTGACCGTCTCCGGCGATGACGGTCTTGCCGCCTTTACGCACAGCGACAATGGTTGTCCCGTGCCAGTTTGGAAAATTACTATCTTGGGTCATGACTGTCTAATTGGCTGTTTTTATCTGGGGTTTCAAGAGGGGCGTCCATTTTCGCAGGCCAGATGCGGCGGCGGAAATCCTCAGCGACCGGCCCGATCCCGACCAGCGCCAGAACCCCCGCAAACGGCAACACACTGACAAAGCCATACCGGCTGAAACTGAAAGCCCCGATAATACCGCCCGTCAGAAACGCCGTAAGCAAGGCCGTCAGTAGCCAGAAATTGCCTGCGCGAAAACGGGTATGCACGCCGGTTGTCTTGCCGAAAATATAGCGCCCGACCTCAACACCGATATCGGTAATTACACCGGTCATGTGCGTAGTACGGATCACCGCATGAGAGGCCTTGGTGATCACACTGTTCTGCAAACCCATAATATAGCACAGCAGGGCAATGGTCGTTTCCGTCCCCAGATAGATGTTGAACACCATATTGGCCGCCAGTAATCCGAACAGCAGCAGCAACACCGCCTCAAGCATGATCGCCAGTGCAAATTCGGACTGTAGTTTCCTGTAGCGTGCCCAGTTGATCAGCAGGCTTGAGGTCACCGCTCCGCTGAAAAAGCTAAGGATATAAATAACCGCTGCACCGGCCAGACCCAACTGACCCAGGATCAGGTTATCCGCCACCCCCGACACAAAGCCGCTCATGTGCGAGGTATAGGCCCCGACCGCCAGAAACCCGCCGGCATTGATCGCACCGGCCACAAAGGCCAGCACAATTCCCAAACGCCGGTCACCGGCATTTGTTCGCCGCCTGCCGCTCAGATGTGTGCTGTATCTGCGGTTTTTTCCTTTGGACATGCACAAACCATAGGCGTCACCTTACCGGTTCCGCAAGCCTGCAAACCGCAATTGTTGCGTCTGGTATTCGCGCCGCGACAGGCCTATATGGCTTCTATGTTGTCTGATGATGAACTTGATCGTTACGCCCGCCATATCGTCCTCAAAGAAATTGGTGGCGCAGGCCAGATGCGCCTCAAGGCCGCAAAGGTTTTGCTGATAGGCGCAGGTGGCATAGGCGCACCCGCCGCGCTTTATCTGTCTGCCGCCGGAGTAGGTACAATCGGCCTGATCGACGACGACACCGTGTCCCTGTCCAACCTTCAGCGGCAGGTGATTTTCAGAACCGAAGACATCGACACCCCTAAGGTCGAAGCCGCCGCCGCCCACCTTAAGGCGCTCAATCCCCACAGCGAAATCGTCCCGCTCAATCTGCGCCTGACCGAAGCCAATGCCGCCGATATTATCGGTGACTATGACATGGTGCTGGACGGCTGCGATAATTTTGAGACCCGCCATCTGGTCAGCCGAACCTGTCTGGCGCTGAACAAGCCCCTTATCTCCGCCGCGCTTGGCCGTTTCAGCGGTCAGGTCAGCGTCTTTGTCGGCAAGCCCTGCTATCAGTGTCTGGTGCCCGACATTCCGCCCGATGCCGAAACCTGCGAACGCATGGGGATCGTCGGGGCCTTAGCCGGTATTATCGGCACTATGGCCGCCCTTGAGGTCATCAAACTGCTTACCGGCGCAGGCCAGACCCTGATCGGCAAACTGCTGATTTTCGATGGCCTGACCCTTTCATCGCGCATCGTTTCCCTGCCTTCTGAGCCTGACTGTCCGGCCTGCGGCCAATAGCCTCAGGCCTGTGGGCCGGTTTTTTAGAACTGCCCTCTGGAAACACCGGCTCAGGCCCCTATATAACTATTATGGGCCGGAACCATATCCTCCCCCAAATGTTCCGGTTTGCGACGCTTGAGGCCTTTCCTTCCCCCTTCTGGCCTTAAGCGTCTTTTTTTTTGCATGAGCTTGTAACTTGCCAGACACCTCACCCGATGCCATCCGCCTTGTACCTCTTCAGATCTCCGATCTGCCCCGCGTGCAAAAACTGGCTCAGGAAATCTGGCCCGAATGTTACAAAGGCATTCTGGATGACGCTCAAATCCCGCAAATGGTCGCCAGCCTCTATGCCCTGCCCGTCCTTCAGGCTGATATTGAGCGCGATGGCCACCGTTACTGGATTGCCCAAACTGAGGAACGCGATCTGGGCTTTGCCTCCGCTTTTCAGGACGGCGATACCGTGTGGATCAAGAAACTCTATCTGCGGGCCGATACGCGCGGTCTGGGCCTGGGCAAGCGCCTGATCGCTTTTTTGTCTGATGCCTTCCCCAAAGCCCGCCGCCTCAACCTCTATGTCAATGACGGCAATGCTCCGGCCATAGGCTTTTATCAGTCGCAGGGCTTTGAGATCATCGATACGGTCGCGGTTCAGATGGGCCCCTATCCGTTCACGGATCACATCCTGTCGCGTGCCAAAAACGCCCCTCAGTAAAAGCGTGCCTGAAATTAGGCGTTTATAGCCCTGTTTTTTTGTGGCTATATTCACCTTATGAGCACCACACCCCGCCTGCGCATAATCGACAAGGAAGATCTGGCCACTGTCCGCGAACTGGCCATGATCATCTGGCCGCGGCTGTACCGCAATGTCGTATCGCCGGTGCAGATGGACGCCATAATCAGCGCCCTCTTCGATCTGGATACGCTCGAAGACGATATGGACGAACGCGGCCATGTCTTTTGGGTCGCCACGGTCAGCAACAAACCGGTCGGTTTCCTCTCGGCGGCCCTGAACGGCGATCGCATCGACATCTATAAGGTCTATGTCCGCGAAGACTATCGCGGCAGCGGCGTCGGCAAGGCCCTGATGCAGGCCCCGCTTGATCACTTCCCTTCGGCCCTGAGCCTGTCTCTGATCGTACCCGTGGACCACGATCAGGGCGAAGGCTTTGCCCGTCATTCCGGTTTTGAATTTGTCCGCAAGGAACCCATCAGCGTTGCCGGTTACGACCTGACCAACTACGTCATGCATAAGGCCCTCTGAACCGCCTCATGCCTGTTATTGCCGCCAATCTTTACCGCAACGGTCAGAAAATCCGCAGCATCGAGATTGGCGAGAAGATCGATTGCGCCGCCGACAAATCCGAATTTGTCTGGATTGGGATGGTTGACCCGACCCCCGAAGAAATGCGGACTCTGAAAGAGACCTATAATCTGCATCCCCTTGCGGTCGAAGACGCTTTCAAGGCCAATCAGTTACCCAAGGTCGATATCTATGGTGATCAGCTGTTTGTCGTCGCCCGCACGGCCTATCTTGATGACGGCTCGATCAGCTATGGCGAAACCGCCCTGTTCATAGGCCACAGCCACATCATCAGCGTCCGCA
Organism: Asticcacaulis sp.; assembly: GCA_047605545.1. GTDB lineage: Bacteria > Pseudomonadota > Alphaproteobacteria > Caulobacterales > Caulobacteraceae > Asticcacaulis. The sequence goes on from JASGFL010000016.1 coordinate 6,989, forward strand.
GCGGTTCGGCCCGCTCCCACAGCACCTTACGCGCCGAGCTTGAGGCCACGCCGACCTTGCTGGCGCATGGCGTCGATTATGTGCTGCACGCCATTCTGGATTTCATCGTCGACGGCTACCTGCCGGTTATCGAAGCCATCGAAGACGAAGTGCTGAGCATGGAACAGCACACGGTCGACAGTTTTCTTGGTCGTCAGGAAATCACCCGCATCTTCTTCCTGCGACGCGAACTGATCCGTTTTCAGCGCATCCTGATCCCCATGAGCGAGGTGGCCGGAAAGCTGACCCGCACTGACCTGCCCTGTATTGATCCCGAAGTCCGCCCCTATTTCAATGACGTGCTTGACCACGTCAAACGCGTCCTGACCATGGTCGACGACCTGCGTCAGGTCCTGAGCAGCGTATTTGAATTCAGCAATCTTCTGGAACAGCAACGCACCGGTGCCATCACCCGTCAACTGGCGGCATGGGCCGCCATTCTGGCCGTGCCAACAGCCATTGCCGGCATCTATGGCATGAACTTCGAATATATGCCCGAACTCCGCAGCCACTACGGCTACTATGTCGTGCTGGGGGTGATCGCTGTGGTCTGCGCCCTGCTTTATGTCCGCTTCAAACGCATGAAGTGGCTCTGATCGGCCCTTAAACCTGCTTGGCCGCGTGCGCTTCCACAAGCCCGACAATATGATCAATCATGTCATCGTTCTTAAGCTTGTGATCCGGCTTACCGGCCATATAGACCATGCCCGCACCGGCCCCGCCGCCGGTAAAACCGACATCGGTATAAAGCGCTTCCCCCGGCCCGTTGACCACACATCCGATGATCGACAAACTCATGGGCGTCGCAATATGCGCCAGCCGTTCCTCTAGCTTGGCTACCGTATCGATGACGTTAAATCCCTGACGCGCACAGGACGGGCAGGCAATGATATTGACCCCGCGATGCCTCAGACCCAGCGACTTCAGAATATCAAAGCCGACCTTGATTTCCTCAACCGGATCGGCGGCTAAGGACACACGGATCGTATCGCCAATACCGGCCCACAACAGGTTCCCCAGACCAATGGCCGACTTGATCGTGCCGGTACGCAAAGGCCCCGCCTCGGTCACACCGATATGCAGCGGGCAGTCAATCGCCTCCGCCAGCGCCTGATAGGCCGCCACGGTAAGGAAGACATCCGACGCCTTGACCGAAATCTTGAACTCATGGAAATCGTGGTCACGCAGAATATTGGCGTGGAACAGGGCGCTGTCGACCATCGCGTCAGGGCATGGCTCGCCATATTTTTCCAGAAGGTCTTTCTCAAGCGATCCGGCATTCACACCGATCCGCATCGAACAGCCATAGTCCTTGGCCGCCTGAACGACATCGCGCACCCGATCCGGTGAGCCGATATTGCCCGGATTGATCCTGAGACAGGCGGCACCGGCTTCGGCAGCCTCGATGCCACGCTTATAATGGAAATGGATGTCGGCGACGATCGGCACCGACACCTGCTTAACGATGCTTTTAAGCGCCTGTGTCGATTCCACATCCGGACAGGAGACGCGCACAATATCCGCACCGGCTTCCTCAAGCGCATGAATCTGGCGCACAGTGGCGTCAACATCGTGGGTCTTGGTATTGGTCATCGACTGCACAGTGATCGGCGCATCGCCCCCGACCTCGACCTTACCGACGCGGATTTTGCGGCTCTTGCGCCGCTCGATCATGCGCCAGGGCCTGACGTGGGTGTGATCAGCATGTGACATCGTACGTACTCAATATTGGTGGTAAGCCTCTATTTAGGCTGTCGCGCTGTATTTCGCTATATGGAAAACAGCTTTTATTCCGCAACCCCTGCGGGTGACTCAGATGGCGGAGCCTGTACCGGTGCCGCAGGCTGATAAGGGATAGGCCCCGAAGGCAGACCATCGGTTGATACGCTGGGCCGCGACGGTGCCGAGGTCTGAACCGGCTCGTCTTCGCCCGTATCCGTCCCCATAAGCCGTGCCGTTGCCGCTGCACGCGCATTGATCTTGCTGATTGGCGTCGTATTGGCCTCAAGCTCACCGGCATATTCGCCGTCAAAAAACACATCCAGCGCCCGATGATCAGACACATCGATCACCATCGGCACCGAGGTAAGCTGCGGTACACGATAGGCTTCACCGGCACCCATCTGACGGGCGAAATAGACCAGACCGTCCTGCCCCCGCACCACCAGATTGACACTTTTCTGCGCCTGAATGATCACCGAGGATTCACTGGGTTGCGCCCCGTAAACGGCACCGCGCGGGTTAAAGGCCTTGCGCCGTTCCGGTGCAGCGGCCGGTTGCTCGCCCGAAGCCGCCAGACGCTCCGCCGCAATGGCGGCAAACCCTTCCTCAAGCCCCGCCGTATAATAGGGTACCGGCATGTCCTGATCCTTAGGGGCCGCCAGAGGTGCCCCCACATGAATAAGACCGTCGGCAATCAAAGGCACACCGGCCGCCCAGACCTCAGGCGCCATCGCCACCGGATTGCCCTGATCATCCACATGCTGCGGCTGACGCTGAAACAGGTTCCAGACCACCACTGCCCCCACAAGCGCAATCACAGTACCAATAATGAAGTGATATTTCGGCTTAAGGTCTTCGATCGCCGCCCCGATGGGCGCGCGCAGACTTGTTTGCTGGGCATCTGCCGTCTGGCGTTTGAAAGCTTCCGCCAGCGTTTCTTCATCAAGCCTTAAGGCCCGCGCATAGGCCCGCACATAACCAATGGCAAACGACCGCGACGGCAGCCGCTCATACTGGCCATTTTCAATGGCCTCAAGATAGGTCGGACGCACACGCGTAATGTCCGCCACCTGATTGAGATCATAGCCGATTGCCAGACGCGTTGACCTGAGAATCTCGCCCAAAGCCCGCGGTGCCGCCTCAGCCATCTCAGGTGTAGTCAGCGGCGCTTCAGGCGCAGCCTTCCGCACGCTCTCATCCTGAAAGCCTTCATCCTGAAGCGCTCCCTTATGAGGTTCATCCTCAATAATGCTGGTCGAATCGTCCGTATTCATGCTGTCCGCATTGGCCTCAGGGGGCGTGGGCATTGTCCGCATAAGTTGCCGGACATAATGCGCCAGACCAAACCACAGTGAGGGTTGTGAATCAATTGAGAAAACCTGTCCGGCACGGGCTGTAACGCTGAATTTCACTTCCGTACAGCCATTTGCAGTCACGTGCCTGATTATCTCGGAAAACCGTTGCACGTTTTTGATATCAGGCGCTAAAACGACGGCTACCGAGTACTCAAAAACAGGAATCACCCCTATGCCCGCAGCGTTCGACGACCTATGGATTGGTCAGGTGGCCTCAATAGGGGCCGGTGTCGTCTCTCAGGAAGAACTGGAAAAGTTCTGCCACACCTACGCGCCGACATGGAATCTGGCCGAAGGCCTGCCTGACGCCCTTATTTTCACTCTCTGGTCACGTCTGGAACAGGAAGCCGCTGCCACATGGCCGCAAACCAAGCGTCTGGCGGTTGATGCCTTGCGCTGGTCGCGCAACCCGCCTGCCGGTGAATTGCTGCGTGGCCGCCTGACGATCATGGGCAAGGATGCGGTCGGTGACACCAAGGGCGTGGTCATTGCCCAGCATGACCTTCTGGACGAAGCTGGACGGCTGGTCTTTTCGTGTCTCACCCGCTCGGTGTTTCAGCGCAATCCGATGCCAAAGGACTAAGCCTTCTCTACGGCGACAGGCTCTGAGCGTCTGACAGTTTTCAGATTGTGCGAAGCCAGCCCTTATCCCCGCCACGGCTGGTGCCGCGCATGGGTGAACGGGGCGTAAAACCCGCTAAAAAACGCCTGCAAAACAGAGCATTTTACGCCTTTAAAAGTCCGTATTTTGCCTTATTTCAATGTATTTTAACGCCCGCCTGCGCAAGGTGGGCCGCTGCTTTTCTATAACCCGTCGCCGAAACTGTTGAATTTCCGTATGAAACTGGACCTGACCGAAGCCCGTAAATGGTTACTGCGCGCCCTTATTGTGGCCGCTCCTGTGGCCTTGTTTTCGCTGTTTTTCCACGTGGAAATCCTCGATCCGACACGTATCGGCTGGCTGCTGGACGAAGACTGGGGGCAGCATGTGCTCGGCTGGCACGCCTTCCGTAATGTGCCCTGGGCGTGGCCGTTCAACTATCAGGACCTGCTGGCCCATCCGACTGGCATCTCTATTATCTATACGGATTCAAATCCGCTTTTCTCTTTCTTTTTTAAAGTTTTCAAAGACATCCTGCCTGAGAACTTCCAGTTCATCGGCCCGTGGTTCGGCCTTTGCGTCGCGCTCCAGTTCTTCTTTGCCTGGAAACTTGTCCGGCCCCACGCCCCTAATGGCTGGGCGGCACTGGCGGGCGCAATTATCCTCTGCCTTCTGCCCGCCATGTATCACCGCATGCGCCATGACACGCTGGTGGCCCACTTCTTCATCCTTTGGACGATGTGGATCTTCTTCAACGTCAAGGACGAGAAGCACAAAAACTACTGGTACGCTGCGGCCTTAGGCACGGTCGGTTTCGTCCATCCGTACCTGATGTTCATCATGGCCGCCATCTGGGGCGGTGACGTACTACGCAAATTTATCCCCGCCGCCAAAGCGCTGGATCGCAAGGCCATATTGCTGATCATCCGCGATTGCTGCCTGATTATCCTCGCCCCCATCATAACCCTTGGCCTGTCCGGTGCCTATTCCGGCAACAGCGCTGGCTCCGCCGGTTATGGCTACTATTCCATGGGCCTTGACGCACCGATCAATCCGGTTAGCCCCGAATTTTCCTTCTTTATCAAGGCCCATCCGCAAGACATGGGACAGGCCTTTGAAGGCTTCCAGTATATGGGACTGGGGCTTTTGGGGCTGCTTTTGGGGGCCTTACTCCTCTATCAGATCACCTTCTCTGCACGTCAGGCACGGCCCTTTATCGAAAGCGCCAAGCCGCTGATTATCCCCTATGTGGTGCTGCTGGTCATCGCGGTTTCCCACCACATTCAGCTCTATGATATTTCGCTTCTGAAAATCCCGTTGCCGCAAAAAGTGCTGGATGTTCTGGCGGTTCTGCGCGCTTCCGGCCGCTTCTTCTGGCCCATAGCCTATACGCTGATCCTGATTGCGCTGGTGGTGGTGTACAAAAGTCGTCCCCGCATGATGAAGATCGCCCTGCCCGCCATCATCATCATTCAGTTGATCGACCTTCAGGGCTTTATCCCCGCCATGCGCGTGCAGACCGCATTGGCCAAATCAACAGTCATCTATGACCAGACCCCCTCACCGGTCTGGGATGACCTGATCACCGGCTCGAAAGGCGTGAACTTCTATCCGGCTCAGGTGCACCTGAACGACAAGCTGTTCTATGAAGTAACCTGGCGCTCGGTGTCGCAACAAAAGCCAGTCAACACCATGTATGCCGCGCGTGGTAACCGCGATCAGGCCCGTATCGAACTCAAAGGCCGTGAAACCTACCTTGAGGGTCAAATCGACAACGACCGTTTGTATGTCTTTTTGAATCAATGCCTTGCACCGGACAACCTTCAGCCCCTGATGCGTGAGGTTGACGGCGTGTGGATCATTCCGCCTGCCTCAAAGCGTCACCTTGATCTGCCTACTCCAGAATGGAAACCGATCCGCGCCCGTATGGGGTTTGGCTTCCTCAATCAGGGTTCGTGCCTGCTCGATAAGAACTGGTCAGCGCCCGAAGCTGACGGGTCATGGACGCTGGGCGAACGCTCTGAACTTGTTGTGCCTATTCAGGATGTTCAGTTTGAAAACGATGTCCGCCCTGAGAAACCGTCTTTGCGCATCTGGGCCAAGAGCTTCTACAAACCGCGAAAGGTTGATGTGCTGGTCAATGGCAGAAAAGTCGATACGTTGAATCTGCGTACCAACATGACCTATCAGGACATCGCCATTCCGGCCTCGGTCTTCCATCGCCACACCATGAACGTGACCTTCATCGTGCATGAACCGGTGTCTCTTAAGTCCCTTGGGGCCTCAAGTGATGACGATCGGGAACTGGGGATGAAGCTGTTCCGCATGACCATCGAAGACGCGGCTGTGCGTGAGCGTAACGCCGCAAGGGCCGCCGCCAGAGCCGCCGAAAAAGCCAATGCGGCCCCACTGGTCAGCGCGATCCCGCAGAACGGCGACCAACTGAAAATCGCGGTCGAAGGGCCTTAAAACGGCCTGAGCTTTCTTTTTCGGCTGCATTAGTCTATATAGCGCGCCCCGGTGACAGCCGGGGCTGACTTATCCCCCTGACTAATTCGGACGGGGGCGGGCTTATGACTTGCAAGTCAGCATTTCCACCACTATGTTTTCAATCGGTTGCAGGCGCCCTCAGCCGTAGTTGCTTTATTTGTTATCCACTCAGGGCGTAATTTAAGAAAATTAATCGCACATGGAAAAAGTGCCGATGACCGCCGCGGGCTATCAGGCTCTCGACGAGGAATTGAAACGTTTGAAGTCCGGTGAACGTCCTGCGGTGATCGCTGCGATCGCTGAGGCTCGCTCGCATGGCGACCTTTCGGAAAATGCCGAATACCATGCCGCCAAAGAGCGTCAGGGCTGGATCGAAGGCCAGATCGCCGAGATCGAGGATAAGATCAGCCGCGCTCAGGTTATCGACGTCTCCAAACTGTCCGGCAATCAGGTGAAATTTGGCGCGACCGTCACGGTTGTCGATGAAGACACCGAAGAAGAAGGCCGCTATCAGGTGGTGGGCGAACACGAAGCCGATGTTAAATCGGGTCGTATCTCGCTGTCTTCGCCCCTGTCTCGCGCCATGATCGGCAAAGAAGTCGGTGACGTCGTAGAGGTCATAACCCCCGGCGGCGTTAAGGCCTATGAAATCCTGAAAGTCGAGTGGATCTAAGCGGTTCGGGCGGCGTGGGGGTAATCCTGTGATCATTGCACCGCCCGTTACGGCAGACTCACTCATTATACCGCCGCTCAGAAGACTGACTGTCTGGGCGGTGTCGGACGGACGCGCCGGTATCCATAATCAGGTACTCGGTCTGGCCGAAGCTATCGCCGCACAGGTGCCTACACAGATTATCGTCCGCCACATCCGCTATCGCCGGATGTTCGACGCCCTGCCTACGGCGCTTAAGCTGTGGCCGGATCATATGCTTAAGCGTGACTCAGACCTTATCGGCCCGCCCTATCCTGATATCTGGATCGCCGCCGGCCGCGCCACCTTACCGCACAGCCTGCGTATGAAGAAGCGCTCCGACGACAAGACATTCGTCGTGCAATTACAAAACCCGCGCACTGCGCTCAAAAACTATGATCTTGTGATTGCCCCTCAGCACGATCAGGTCAGCGGTGATAATGTCCTGTCGCTTCAGGGGGCCACACACCGCGTCACCCCTCAGCGCCTGAAGGAAGAACACGCCGCTTTTGCGCATCAGATCAATGCCTTGGGCGGCCCCTATGTCACCGTTCTGATTGGCGGCAAATCCAAGTCCCGCACCATCAGCCCTGAGCGAGCCGAAGCCCTTGCGCAGCAGATCAAGGCTGTCGTTAAACGCAAAAGAGCCACCCTGCTCCTCAGCGTTTCGCGCCGCACGCCTGATGCCGCCCGCGATATACTGATTAACGCCCTTAAGGGCCGCAAAGCGATTATCTACACAGGCGAAGGCCCCAACCCCTATTTCGCCTTCCTTCAGGCCGCAGACCATATTCTGGTGACCGACGATTCCGTAAATATGGCTACCGAAGCGGCGGCGACGGGCAAGCCTCTGCATATTCTGGAAACAGACCGTTTGGGATCAGGGGCAAAATTTGACCTGTTCCACAAAGGCTTACAGGATCATGGCGCAGCCCGCCCATTTTCCGGCGAACTGCGCAAATGGAAATATACACCGCTTGATGAGACCGCACGCGCCGCAACCGAAGTGTTGCAGCGCTTTGCTGAAAAATACCCTGATCGCGCATTCTGACGCAGATCAGCCGACGCGGCCTGCCTGATTTAATTCAAACCATAAACAACACAGGCCTGCGCCGTCAGCACATGCAGCGGTGGCTCCTGAATGAACGCATTCTGCGCGGCCTTGGCCTCAAGCTGCTCTACAGGCGACCCCGCATCGGCCATCCGCGCCGCCATAGGTGCGGGAGCAGGTACCCGTCCGCGCGCACCGCTTACGACCACCTCATAGGCATCCTGATCTTCACCATCCGTGGGCTGTCCGCGCGCCAGAACATCCGTCTGACAGGCGCGTCCCGTCGGGTCGATCACCTTGACCGGCCCAAGTCTGGCACCGGTGGCCGCCGTCGCCAGATTGGCCCGCCGCGCCGCATCTTTCAGCGCCTCAGAATAAAGCCATGTCTTGGTTTCATTTTCCGGCTCAAGCGTAAAATAGACCTGCTGTGAGCTTGTGGGCGATGCCGCCAGCACCAGCGCATAGGCGCGCTCAAGCACCGACGTATCGCGCACCTTAACCGTAACGGTCAGGGTCACCTGATAGGATTCGATCTTGTCCCCCCGCTCGTTCTCGATACGGTTCCCATCCCGATCACGGTACTGCTCATAGAGTGCGCGCATGGAAAAGCTGGTATTGACCTGCACCTTATCGCCCCCAAGACGGCGCAAAGCCTCCGTCAGAGCACGCGTTTGTTCCACGGCCTTGGCCTGCGCCTGATCTGCCGTCTTGCCTACCGCCAGAAACGAAGCGGAAAATTGCGCCCTATTGGCAGGCACTTCGGTACGCACATAGCCAACCTGTGTAATCACCGGCGTCTTCACCCACCAGGGGGCCTTGTCAAAATCGGATGCGACCGTCTGGGCGGCTGCCGGAAGCGCCAGTACAGAAACGCCCGCAGCGACAATAAAAGATTTAGCAACAGATACAGGCATATTCGCCCCCTTTGGTTACATCAGGCCTTCATTTGCCGCCCCAATGGCGGCGGAAATTTGACCATCAACTCGGCTCACATCCTGTCACAAGGCTGTAATTTACACGAGAAAAATGTGTAATTACCAAGGCCACATAGCTTATAGACAAGCTAGCGGTAACACCGTTTAGTACAGATGCGTGAAAGGACGAGACGTGTTCGGCGATATCTCCAGTGACATATTTGCTTTCAGTTTCGACGGGCTAAGCTCGCCGGTTATTGACCTGAAGTTTCGCTCCGGCCCGCAGAAGGGCGATCACACCCTTGGCTGGGGACTGGCATGGTACCCTTCGGGCAATAAGGCCGCTCAGGTCGCCAAGGATCCTGCCGCCAAAGATACCGTTTCTTTTAAGGGTGCCATCAGCGACTGGGAAGGCTTCCGCTCCACCGTCTTCTTCTGCAAGGTGCGCGGCGCGGCCTCTGGCTACACCCATCTGGAAACCCAGCCCTTTACCCGTTCGTTCGCCGGTCAGGAGTGGGTCTTCATGCACAATGGCAACCTTGATAAAGAAGCCCTGCGCAAGCTGCATGACAACACCTCGATCTTCCTTGAGCCTCTGGGGCGCACGGATTCCGAACTGGCATTGGTCTTCCTTCTGGGACGCATTCAGGACTATGGCGCACGTACGCTGGCGGATGTCGATCATCATGTCCTGTTAAGCTGGTTCATGCAGCTTGATGATCTGGGTTCTGCCGACATCGCCATTTCGGACGGCGTCAGCGTCGTCGTTTTCTACAGCGAACAGTCTCAGGCCAGCCTCTACTACAGCCGCATCAGCCCGCCGCACAACTCAGCCGGTTTTGAGTCCGAAGCCGCGTCCTTTGCGATCGATAATCCGCGTGACCTGTTCCGCACGGCGCTGGTCTTTGCTTCGTCGCCGTTCAACACCGGCAACTGGACCCCCATGCAGCCCGGCCAGATGATCATCGCCCGTCGCGGTTCGCTGGTCTGGTCAAACAAGCAAGACGCCCTGCCCAAGGCCCCGCCCGTGGCCCAGCGTGACCTGCCCGCCGAAACGCAGGCGCATATTGCCACGGTCCTAAAAGAGCACACTCACGAGCGTTCGGCCCTGTTTGCCAGCGTTCAGTCCCAGAGCCAGCAAACCGCCCATCAGGCGCACATCATTCCGGCCCACACGCATATCATCAATACGCGTTCGATCACCCATTCGCCGGACGGCACCCCTCTGACCTATCGTCTGTATGATGTGCTGCACACCACTGAATATACCTACGCACAGCCCGTAGAACATTCGACCCACACCTTCCGTCTTTTGCCGGTCGAAGATCAGGTGCAGGAGGTCATTCATTCGACCCTGTCCCTGTCGGCCGAAGGCGAAAGCGTGCGTTTTGAGGATGTGTTCGGCAATCAGAACATCCACTATTCGATCAACAATCCCTATTCGTCCTTAAGCGTATCGGTCCGATCTCTGGTCAAGATATTCGGTCAGGCACCGGATGATTACGGCCCTACCCGTCGTCAGACCAGCCTGCCGATCTCATGGATGCCCTGGCAAAATCAGGTCATGGAACCCTACATGATCGTGCTGGAGATGCCGGAAACCCAGATTGTCGAACTGCTGAACTACGCCCGCTCCTTCTCTGAGCGTAACGGCAATCACCTGATGGATACGCTGAACGACCTCAATCAAACGATCTATCGCGACTATGGCTACGTACCTGGGTCCACCTCGGTTTCGACGACACCCTTCGATGTCTATGCCAATCGTCGCGGCGTCTGTCAGGATTTCGCCAACCTGTTCATCACTCTGGCGCGCCTGCTGGGCGTGCCGGCCCGCTATCGCATGGGGTATATATACACCGGCGAAAACCACGAAAACAAGTTCCAGTCAGACGCGTCACACGCATGGGCGGAGGTCTATATCCCCTATGTCGGCTGGCGCGGTTTTGACCCAACCAATGGCTGTCGCGTGACACAGGATCATGTGCGCGTCGCCTGCGGACGCAATTACCTTGATGCCACCCCAACCTCAGGCACCATCTATCGCGGTGGTGGGCGTGAAACCCTTAAGGTGGAAGTCAAGGTCAACGAGGTATTTCTTTGAAACATAACGGAGGGCCTGCATCATGACATTGGAAACCTATCAAACGAACGGTTTTTTCGATGAATTGTTTAGCGGCGATGGTGTACCCCACCCGTCTGCGGCCCCGCTTATTGAACAGATAAACCAGCTACCCCGCCGCGACCTGAAACGTCGCCAGAAGCAGGCCGAAGACATTCTTTATCAGTCCGGCAACACCTTTAACGTCTATGGCGACAAGAAGGGCACCGAGAAAATCCTGCCCTTCGATATCATCCCGCGCCTGATCTCAAGTGCGGACTGGGGGCGTCTGGAAAAAGGCATCACCCAGCGCCTGCACGCCCTCAACCTGTTCATTCAGGATATCTATAACGACCAGAAAATCCTTAAGGATAAGGTCATTCCCGCCGAGATGATCTTTTCATCGGCCTGCTACCTCAAACCCTGCGAAGGCCTGTCGCCGCCTAAGGGCGTGTGGACGCATATTTCCGGCACCGACTTTGTGCGTGACGGTGACGGTGAGTTCTATGTGCTCGAAGACAACCTGCGCTGCCCGTCAGGTATTTCCTATGTGCTGGAAAACCGCGCGGTGCTTAAACGCCTGTTTCCCAAGGGCTTTCAGACCCTGAAGGTGCGCCCCGTCTCCAACTATGGCGACCATCTGTATAAGACCCTGAAATACATCGCCCCCGACGGTAAGGACGACCCGAACATTGTCGTACTGACGCCCGGAATCTATAACAGCGCCTATTTTGAACACGCCTATCTGGCGCAGCAAATGGGTGTGCCTCTGTGTCAGGGGTCTGACCTTCTGGTGCTGGACGACAAGGTCTATATGCGCACCACCAATGGCCTTAAGCAGGTCGATGTCATCTATCGCCGCATAGACGACGAATTTATCGATCCTGAAATTTTCCGCTCGGACTCCCTGCTGGGAGTTCCCGGTATCATGCGCTGCTATCGCAAGGGCACTGTAGCACTGGCCAATGCCCCCGGCACCGGCATAGCGGACGATAAGGCGGTCTATGCCTATGTGCCCAAGATCATCAAATATTATCTGGGCGAAGACGCCATCAGCCCGAACGTCCCGACCTATATCTGTGAGGACGAAAAAGAGCGCGCCTATGTGCTTGATAACCTCGATAAGCTGGTGGTCAAGGCGGTCAACCTGTCAGGTGGTTACGGCATGCTGATCGGGCCGAAATCCACCAAGGCCGAACAGAAAGAATTTGCCGCCCGCATCAAGGCCAAGCCGCGCGAATATATCGCTCAGCCGACCCTGTCGCTTTCGCGCGCCCCCACTCTGGTCGGCGGCGGCATAGAAGGCCGTCACGTCGATTTCCGCCCCTATTCGCTTTATGGTCAGGACATCTTCACCCTGCCCGGCGGTCTGACACGTGTGGCCCTCAAAAAGGGGTCTTTGGTGGTGAACTCGTCGCAAGGCGGCGGCTCCAAGGACACATGGGTGCTGTCTGATACAGCCGAAAGCCATCGCTACGCCGGAGAACGCCCACATGCTGCTTAGTCGTGTCGCCAACTCAATCTACTGGATGTCGCGCTATCTGGAACGGGCGGAAAACGTAGCGCGTTTCATCGACGTCAATACGCACCTGATGCTTGATCTGGCCCTGCCGGTTGATGAAACCCAGTGGCTGCCGCTGATTGCCGCTTCGGATGACGAAGCCGCCTTCAGTGAACGCTACGAACGCCCTGACGAGAAATCGGTTGTTCGCTTTCTGACCTTTGATGACAAGAACCCGAACTCCATCCTGTCGTGCATCAATAAGGCGCGTGAAAACGCCCGTACCATCCGCGAAATCATCCCCGTCGAGGTCTGGGAGCGCATTAACGAGCTTTACCACCTCACTCAGGCCCACAGCCGCAAACGCTCGGTGGAAGCGCTCGAAAGCTACTACAGCGAGGTACGCCGCTCAGGAAACCATTTCGCCGGCATGCTGATTAACGCCATGTCGCGCGACGAAAGCTGGCACTTTGCCCGCATGGGTCAGCTTCTGGAACGTGCCGATAAAACCGCGCGGCTTCTGGATGTGAAATATTTCCTGCTCCTGCCCAAGGGCGAAGCCATCGACAGCCCCTATGACAACGTTCAGTGGGGCGCCGTTCTGAAATCGGTCAATGCGCTGGAGATGTACCGTCAGGAATATCACGCTATCAATTATCGTGACGTGACGCAGTTCCTGCTGTTTTCCAAGCGCTTCCCGCGGTCAGTGCACTTCTCGCTCGACTATGCCTCTGCGGCCCTGTCGAACATCTGTTCCGGCATGCCCGCCAATAAGGCCTTAAGCGATATGTACGCCCTCAATCAGCGCTTCCTGAGGACGGACGCCACCACCATACTCGCCACCGGCCTGCATGAGTTCATTGACAATCTGCAACTCAGCCTCAATCAGGCGGATCAGTCGATCTACGAAACCTTTTTCATGCGGTAAATTTAACTGCCTACCCGCGCCCGTTCCGTCTTTTACACAGGTGGTTCGGGCGTTTTTCCCCATGACTCACGATCTGGGTAAGGCCGCCTTATGAATGACTAAAACCGGTCATAAAACACCCTGATAGCGACATAACGCAAAAAATGTTATCAGGGCGAACATGGGGTTTTACGGTCTTATTCTGATCTTAGGTGTGACAGGTCTGAGCGCAACAACCGCTCACTCACAGACCGTTACCGAAGCCGACTATTATCAGATACCGCTGAAACTGCCTGAAAAAGCGGCCGTGCGGCAGGTCATCCTCAAAACCACCCAAACCCGTCAGAACGATCAGTCCGAAACCGCCACCTTCAAAGGCGAATATATCAGCCGTTTTACGCCTGATAAGGAAGGATACCGCGTCACCAAAACCACGGTTTCCTCGAACCTGATCCTTGATGGCGACGTGTCCGATGAAAAAAGTGCCGATATGCAAAAGCTGTCGGCAGCCCTCGCGGATGTCGGTGAGATCACCTATATCGCCGACCCCAATCTTACGCCTCTGCGGATTGCAGACTGGCCCCGTCTCAGACGCGGGATCAAACAATCCATGCGCAAGGCAGGCCTGATGAAGCAAAAGCAGGAAGCCGCCTTCGACGCCCTCTATGAGCGTATTACACCCGAAGCGGCGTCGGAACTGTTCCTGCCCGAAGACGGACTGCTGGCCATTCCGCGCAATCTGGGCCTGAGCCTTGAAAAGCCCTACATTCTGGAATCGACGATTGCCGCACCATTTGGCGGCGAACCTTTGCGCACGCGTGAAACGCTGAAACTAACGCGCTGGGACGAAGCCGGTCAAAAGGCCTATCTCACCTATTTGTCAGGCCCGGCCAAGGCTGATCTTGACGCCTATGCCAAGGCTATACAGCCTGAACTGGATACCGCCGCACGTCTTGATGCGGAACAATATGGCCTGCCCTATGTGGCCGTAAACGAGGTGCACCTGGAACTCAGCACGCGTTGCAATTACGAAATGAGCCTAAAAACCGGTCTTGTGCTGCGCGCCGCCTGCCTGTCGATCCGCGATGTGCGCATCGGGGAACAGATTCAGTCCCAACGTGAAAGCTGGTCAATGAGCGAAAGCTTCGTTGAATAACCCACCCACGCGGGCATCTAACACTCGCCCTAACGCCATTGTTCTCTGGGCACCGACGATCGTTCGCCGCCCCCACACAGAGACGATCGGAGCAACTAGCGACCAAGAGGGAGCGCAGGCTGCGCGCCGCCAAGGGCCATTGGCCCTGAGCGCCGGAAACAATCATTTTACGGATTTTCGAAGAAAATAAGGAACAATGGTGGATTTGGAAGGCTGCGCCTTGAACCATCCACCCAGCGCCCGACTGGGCGTCGGCGATCGTTCGCCGCCCCCACGGAGCGATGAGCAAAGCGAATTGAGCGTGAGTGAGAAAATGGTGGACCCGACAGGGATTGAACCTGTGACCCCTACGATGTCAACGTAGTGCTCTCCCGCTGAGCTACGAGTCCACTTTTATCTTCGCGAGGCGCGCTGTATAGCCCCCGCTCTGCGCCATAGCAAGCGCAAATCTGTATCTTTTCCCCAGAAAGCGTCATCCCTGACACTCCCTGAGGAAATTACCCGATCAGGCCGCGATCAAACGTTCGACCTCGGTGACGATTTCACGCAAATGCACAGGCTTTTCAAGCACTGTCGCCTCAGGCGCCGCCTTTTGCGCATTCAGCGCCACGGCCGCAAAGCCTGTAATAAACATGATCTTAAGGCCGGGCTGACGCTGTGAGGCCACCTTGGCCACCTCAATACCGTCTGCGCCCGGCATAACAATATCGGTCAGCAAAAGGTCATAAGGCCCCTGATCCAGCGCTTCGATGGCACTGTCGCCATCAGCGCAGCTTACGACATCATAACCGGCCCGTTGCAAAGCCCGTGTCAGAAAGCTGCGGACGGAATCTTCGTCTTCAGCCAGAAGTATCTTGGTCATGTTTTTCCTTGCCCCCGTTGGTACGCTACTGTGCAATCATATTGTTGCGTGTGTAAATTAGGGGTGAAGAGATCGCAAATTTGTCTTATCAAGGCCTTAAAGCCCTTCACCTTTCGTAAGTGTAGCCTAAGTTTTTCATCATGTCGCGCATTCGAATTCAGAAACTTCCGCCCGCTTACCGAGATGCGCTCTGATGCCCACTTCGCCGCCACCTGACAATCTGACGCCGCCGCCGGAAGACATACCGGCGTGCGAAGTGCGGCAGGTTTCGACCCACGGCGGCGTCAATGGGCTGGTATTCGCCGTCCCCCATTCCGGTCGCGTTCTGCCCGCTGATTTCCTCGAGATGGCGCGTTATGATGAAACCACGCTTCGCGCCACCGAAGACGCCTTTGTCGATGATCTGATCCGTTTCGACACCCTGTCCATGCCCTGCATACGTGCGCGCTATGGGCGGGCCTATGTTGATGTAAACCGCCACCCTCTGGAGCTTGATCCCCGCCTGATCCGCGATGGCCTGCCCAAGGGCAGCCTGAGCCACAGTCTGCGCGTCAAGGCCGGTTACGGAGTCATCCCGCGCAGCCTGTCGGGCGGTCGCGATATACATCAACACCCCATACCCTACACCGAAGCCCTCAAAAGGCTGCAAAAGGTGCATGCGCCCTATCATCGGGCCTTGCGTCAGCTTATTGCCGACACTCGATCCGTACGTGGTCATGCGCGCCTCATTGACTGGCACTCCATGCCAGCCTCGTCTGTATCCAACAGCGGCGCGGACATTGTCTTAGGCGATCTGTTCGGCGAAAGCTGCCGCCCCAACCTGACGCAATTTGTCAAAAAGCATCTTCAGGCCAGCGGCCTGAAAGTAGCAGTGAACCAACCGTTTGCCGGAGGCTATACGCTTGAGCACCACGCCGAACCCGGCAAAGGGGTCGAGGCCCTGCAAATCGAGATCAACCGCGCCCTGTATATGGACGAAGCCAGCCTGACGCCGCATGAGGGTTTCACTAGGCTACAGGCCATTCTGCACAAGCTGATCGATGATCTGATGATGGCTGAACTGTAGATAAAAAAAAGGCCGCGCATCACGGCGCGGCCAAGTCTACAGGGAGGAAACGCCCAGGAAGGGCATCGACGTAAAAACGTCGAACAAGTTGAATGTAGTTTGCAGCGCACAATAACTCAAGGCCAAACTGACCCAAGCGTGATCACATATAGTAACAATTGCAGCCTTTTCACGCGCGTTCGTGTGATTATTCCTGACAAAATAAGGCCATATTTACGAACGAAGGCGGCGTCTGGGCACGCCGCCCTTATGCTGCACTGCGAAAATCAGTTTTCCTTTTCGCCGCGCAGCTTCTTCTCGCTGTCGTTCAGTTCGTTCTCATAGATCGGACGGGTATGGGTGGGATAAGGATGATCCGCCAGCAGCACGCGCATCTGACGCAGACCGCGTGACGCGCGCGAACGCGACTGACGCCATACCAGAAGCGCCGTCGCCCCAAGGCTGGCCGCAATCAGTGCCCACGGCCCAAACAGCCACGCCGCCGCCGCCAGTGAGTAATAATAACCCCGCACACCCTGCGAAAAGTTCGACATAGCCGGTTCGATAATATCGGTAATCGCCTTGCTGAAGGCCTCCGCCGTTTCATCATCGACATTGTCCGGCACGGCCCCCATGCAGGCCACACAGTAGTTGGTCTGACGCAGCGCCCAGATGAAATCAAGCAAGCCGCGCGACAGACACACCATCACCAGCGCCAGCTTGGTCATCAGAAATTCCGATGAAGTATCAATCCCCAACGAATGTACGCTGTTATAGGAGAGGTTTCCCGTAAAGATCGCACCGCCGACCGCCGCAATAAGGATCAGGTTGGCCGAAGCAAAAAAGCTGGTCGAATTGACACTGTGGCCGATCAGGTTGGAATCGTACATCTTGAAGCTGCGGATGACCATTTCCTTCATCCATGCCCGACGGACAAAAGACATGTCCCTGACCGGCACGCCTGAGGCCTTGGATGACAGCTTTAAAATAGGCTCATAACCAATCCAGCAGATCAGAAACACCATAAGTGCTGCAAAATCATACCAGCTTCCGAACAGGGTAACGAACTTTTCCACGACCCGAATCTCCCGTTATTATCGGCTTCAATCTAATGCAGCTCCGTTCTTTTATCCATGCGTAAGCCTTAATTGTCCGGCTTAAAGGACAAGTTGTCCATAATCTGTAACGAAATATGCCCCCCAGTCCGTCATTAAGCACACTCTTCGCTTGTGCGGAAAGGACTGAACGCTTAAAGACAAGCCCAACTAACGCCCCCCGAAACATCGAAGATTATAAAGAATATGAATATCGATAAAATCTCTGTTGGTCATAATGCCCCGTGGGACATCAACGCCATTATCGAAATCCCCCAAGGCGGGATGCCGGTAAAATATGAACTGGACAAGGATTCAGGCGCTCTGTTTGTTGACCGCTTCCTCTACACCTCCATGTTCTATCCGGGCAATTATGGCTTCATCCCGCACACTCTGGCGGATGATGGCGACCCTTGCGACGTGCTGGTGGTTGGGCCGGTGCCTGTTTATCCGGGCGTGGTTATCCGCTCGCGTCCGATCGGCGTGCTGCTGATGGAAGACGAAGCCGGTAAGGACGAAAAGATCCTTGCTGTGCCGGTCGATAAACTGCACCCCTTCTATACCAACATTTCCAGCTATCGTCAGATGCCTGCGATCCTGATCGAACAGATCACGCACTTCTTTGCGCACTATAAGGATCTGGAAAAAGGCAAGACCACCAAGGTACTTGGCTGGGGCGATCCCGATGAAGCCGCGCAACTGATCCGTGAAGGTCAGGAACGTCTGGCACAGAAGGTCGGCTAATCCGCCCCAATGGCACCAAATAAAAAAGCCTTTCCACTTCGGAAAGGCTTTTTTTGTGTCTCGATTTACGCTTTGGGCTGTTCAGGGGGCGCTTCAGGCGCCCGCTCTGGCACATCCGTTAACTCATAGGACACATAAGCTTCGGGAGTTTCTGGAGTTTCCAGTACCTCTTCAGACACGTCCGCTATTTCCGGCACATTGGCCTCTGCGACGACAATCTCCTCCACCTCGGCATCAATGATTTCGAGCACACCGGCCTCACCTGAGACTTCACTCGCCTCAAGCAGACGAGAATCAAAGGCTTCGGTCGTCACCAGCGCGGCAGTTTCCGTAAGCACGGTCTCCGCATTGGCTTTTTCCTCAGCCTGCTCATTGATGAGACCCGTAAGTACATCAAACTCATCCCAGAACTGCTGACGATATTCATCAAGCTCCATCAGGATTTCATGATCCGCACCGGGAACCTCAACATATCGCCCGAACGGTAGCTTACGTGTGAACGCCTTTGAAGGCTGCTTCATGATCAGGCTATCGTCACCTGAGCATATGATCGTCACCGGCGTTTTCACCTTTTTGGCAAGCTTCGCCTTATCGCGGATCAGGGTTTCCCCCAGCTTGAGCGCAAAATGCAGCCAGCCCCATGTAGGCGAACCGATCCCCAGATGCGGACAGGCAAACAATTGCTCGCGCCACAGATTGTAGCGCCGCTCATCGTGCGTCAGGGCGTCATGCTCAAAGGTATGCTCAAACGGATCATCAAACAGATCGGGCACGTAGTCAGACGCCAACCCGTGACGCACCTTCCAGTCTGTGCGGAATGTTACAGCCCAGAGCGAATGGCGACCGGTCTTGACCCTCAGCATCGGGTTTACAAACATAGCGCCCGAAATACGCGTCTCGCCGCGCACCAGCGTCGCCAGATTAAGCGCCGCCCCCATGGAATGACCAATCATCAGCCAGGGCTTGGGGGCGCGATCCTCAAAAGCATCAAGCAGCCGCTGAAAGTCATCAAGATATTCCGATTCCGATCGCGCATGCCCTTTAAGCCGGTCAGGCATCAATCGCGCCGAAAGGCCCTGCCCGCGCCAGTCATGCGCAACAACCGCAAACCCGCGCGACAGAATATCGCCGATCACTTCGTAGTATTTTTCGATAGGTTCCGTCCGGCCGGGACTGACGAAAACCGTACCTTTGGCCAGGCCGTCCGGCATCCAGAACCCCAAACGCAGACGCAAGCCCCCTGCGCCTCTGTACCACTCCCCTACGCCCCCCGCAGGCGGACGTGCTTCAGGGATGGCCATCAAAGGGGCCTGAGACGACAAGGCAGCAATACGACTCACGAGTACTTATCCGGGCTTTTTGAATTTCAACGTCATCCGGTCACTTTCACCGATTGATTCGTAGAGTGTACCATCAAATTCCGGATTTGGCGGCTCTCCTCTCGGTGAGGTCAGCCTTTGTGGTGGCAAAGTCCAGACCCCGAACGGGTGGGCTTTGTTATCCTTGGGATTAGCGTTGATTTCACTGGACTCAACGAACTCAAAACCGGCCTCACTGGCCAGCTGTTTGACGAAAGGTTCCTGCACATAACCATTCGTCGCTGCCGGATCCTGCACATTGCCGACATCCGCGCGGTGCTGCTCGATCCCCAGTATACCACCGGGCTTAAGGACGCCGAACGCATCGGCAAACGCTTTTTCGGCAATCCCCGCAGCCATCCAGTCATGCAGGGTCAGCAAAAACAGCACGCAGTCCGCACTGGCCGGTTCCCCCAGCCCCGTCGTCTGCGGGCCAAAGGCTGTGTAGGCGATATCGCCATACAGCTTCTTATCGGCCTCGAAATGCGCCCGATACTGGTCATTCAGGGTATCGGCATCGGTGCCGTCTCCGGCTTCGATCAGGGCGGCCACATACTGCCCCTTTCCCTTCGCCAGCCAGGGCGCAAGTATGCCCGTCATATAGCCGCTGCCAGGCCAGACATCGACGACGGTATCACGCGGATCAATGCCGAAAAATTCTATGGTCTCTATGGGGTGGCGATAACGGTCACGATCACGGTGAGACGGGTTACGCCAGCTTCCCTCAATGGCCCAGATCAGCGAGCCTTCTTCGGGTTGCCCCGGTGCCGTCGTTTCTTCGGGGGCCTTGCTACAGGCCGATAGCAACCCTGCCACGGCCCCGCCTACCCCTACACGCCACAGCCAGTCACGCCGGTTGAGATACCTGTTCTGTGAAACTGTTCGCCCGTCCGTCAAAAGCCGTACCTCATTCTTGCCCGCAGGCTCCCCTGCGGATGGTACACAAGCCCCGTGCCTGCGAACCAAGGTAAGGGAAATTAGGGGCATCCCCCCCAAAGGTCAAAGCCGAATCGCCCGCCGGAAGGCTTAAAAAACACCAAAGGCCGCCTCCCGATGACGTATTTCGGGAGACGGCCTTAAAACACAACCTGCATACAGGCACAAAGGATCAGGCTTCGCCTTCGATTTCCTTCATCGCGCTTTGCAGATAGTTAGGTTCACCCATCAGCTTGATCAGACCCAGTTGCGTTTCAAGCCAGTCGATATGGTGTTCAGTGTCCGACAGAATCTTCTTCAGCAGATCACGGCTGACATAGTCGGCATTGTCTTCACAGAACTTCACGCCCTGCACCAGAATGCCGTGACCATAGACCTCAACCGACAGATCGGCCTCAAGGCACTCAGTGATGGTTTCACCGATCTTCAGCTTGTTCAGATCCTGAAGATTCGGCAGCCCCTCAAGGAAGAAGACACGCTTGATCAGCATGTCGGCATGCT
This sequence comes from Asticcacaulis sp., assembly GCA_047605545.1. Lineage (GTDB taxonomy): Bacteria > Pseudomonadota > Alphaproteobacteria > Caulobacterales > Caulobacteraceae > Asticcacaulis. The sequence goes on from JASGFL010000016.1 coordinate 28,057, forward strand.
TCATTTCTTCGATTGATTCCTGATAGACAATGCGCCCCAGATGGGTCAGGCCCCAGTTTTCAAGCATACGCGCATGCAGGAAATACTGATTGATCGCCGTCAGTTCATTGGTCAGAACACGGTTGAGAAGTTTAATAATGTCAGGATTGCCCTTCATGGCAGTCGCTCCTTGGAAAGTGTTCGTGGGCGACAGTGAAGGGATTTAAAGAGATTACTCGGCGGCCATCTGGGCGCCAGCGGAAACCTCATCGATCATCTGCCGGATGTCACAAACACATTTGGCGCACTGCGGACGGCTCTGACAATGGTCGAATACGGCCTTAACGGTACCCGCGCCCGACAAAATGGCCTTTTGGGCATCTCTTTCGCGAATTGCGTTACAATTACAGACGTACACAGACTGACCTTATGCCTTTGGCGGTGTTAATGCTTCTGAGAATGGATTTCATATAAATAACCCACAGCCCGATTGCAAGTCAATTGCATATAGCGGCGGCATTATTTACCTACCCTCCCTGAACAGGGGTAGGTGGCAACCGGCACATGGATTAGGATTCCGGGCGCTGAATAACCGGAAAAAGCGCCATGCAAAAATCACTTCCGCCCTTAATGGCCGCCCTGTTACTGGGGCTGCCCTCTGTTTCGTCGCAGACCATCGCCCAGCCTGCCCCGTCGGCCACCAAGCCCGTCGCGCCCGTAACCGCTGAGGACTGGATTCAGGAAGGCTTTCGCCACTACGAACTCAAAGACAATCTGCGTGCTGTGCAGGCGTTTGAAAAAGCCGCCGAAAAAGGCAGCGTACTGGGGCAATCACTGGCAGGCGCACTTTATGTAACCGGCGGGAATGGCCTGAACACCGATTACCCAAAGGCCGTAAGCTGGCTGCGTAAGGCCGCAGACGGCGGCAGCCATCAGGCCCAGAGCCTTCTGGCCACGCTCTATACCGAAGGCAATGGCGTGCCCAAAGATGTCACCAAGGCCCGCGAGCTTTATACTCAGGCGGCCGCCAGCGGCAACAAAATCGCCATACAGTGGCTTGAAAGCAACCCCGCACCACGTTCCAACAAAACACCGGATCAGCTTTATAACGAAGGTCAGACACTGCATACGGCGAAGAAATTCGCCGAAGCCCTGCCGCTGATGACCGAAGCCGCCGAACGCGGCCACGGCGCGGCCCAGAGCCGTCTGGCGGGCATGTACCTCAGCGGCGAAGGCGTGACGACGAACTACGAAAAGTCATTCTACTGGACGAAAAAAGCCGCCGAACAGGGGCGCGCCCTTGATGAATATGCTTTGGGCGTAATGTACTGGAACGGCATCGGCATTGCCAAAGACCAGACCACCGCCCGTCAGTGGATACAGAAATCAGCCGACAGAGGCTTTCCGGCGGCCATCGACTGGCGCTCGAAAAACGATGGCTATGTCAAAACAGCCGCGGAATGGTTCAATGAAGGGGCTAATTTCCACCTTGCCGGTGATTATGCCAAGGCCGTTCCGGCTCTGACCAAGGCATCCGATATGGGCGATGCCCTGTCAGCCAGTATGATCGGCGGCATGTATCTCGAAGGCACATATTTCCCGCAGGACTATGCCAAGGCCTTTCAGTGGTACAAACTCGCCGCCGACCGAGGCAACCGCGAAAGCCAGTTCCTCGTCGGCCTGCTCTATTACAATGGCCGTGGTGTCCCGCAGGATATGGTACAGGGCAAGCAGTGGATCAGAAAATCCTCAGCCCAGGGCCTGACCCAAGCCACAGACTGGCTGGCGAAAAACGGCGGTTAGGCGTTTTCCTTAAACACGACGTTCACGCCACGCTTTTTGAAATAGGATTGCATCAGCTTGCGGCCGGCGCGGTTATTCTGCGCCAGTCGCTCCGGCTCAACAACAGCCTGCTTCTCACCCGCTTCACTCAGCGCCTTCTTCAGCGCGCTGATGTGCGTATCCAGATCGGCATTGTCATCGATCATCGACGCATAGACGTTTTCAAGCGCTTCGGTAACGGTCAGGGTCGTCAAGGGGGCATACTCCGGAATGTTTCCGCCCCCTGTTACCAGAAACGCCGCCGCCTGATCAATCCTTCAGGATTGCCTCACAGGCTTTTTCCGCCAATGGATAAACCACCAAACCCGACCAGAGGATTCCTCTGCCCTAGTCAATCGTTTTGGTAATAGAGACCGAGTTCCAGTTCAAAGCATTGCTTTGGGGCGGCCCCAAATAGGACGGCTTCAGGCCACCGGTATCGAGCACAAGCTTCTGAATGACCACATTGGCATCAATGCGCCAGATTATGATCGTGTGATCCCCCGCCTTGAGGCCTTTGAACGGGGCTTTGACGATGTGCGCATTATCGCTGACGGCCTTTTCCCAGTCAGGCTTATCGGGGATTAGGTCAAAACTCAGAATCTGCACCGGCCCGCCATCAATGGACACACCGAATTTCAAGCCCCCCTGCCCGCGCGTATCCAGCGTCGGCACCAGATAGACATACAACTCAGCATCGGCATCCTTGGTCAGGCGGATGTCATATTCCAGACGAATATTGTCTTCGGGCGTTGTCGGTGGGGCGTCCTGCGGCAACGACACCACCGCCCCAGTCGTCCGCCCCAGATGGGGGATGACCTGCCAACCCACATTTCTGCGTTTTATCAAACGTTTGAAATTAGTGGCCTCAATTGAAATGAAGCCATCTCTTTCACCAAACTCATCGCCCTGACGGATCGACGGAGTCAATGACTCCGGTGCCGGGACAATAGCCGGAGCTTTTTTCTTATAACTGTTACGCCTTACCTCCGGCATGACCTGCGCATCTGGCTGTTGCCAGTAGGTGTAACCGATATGAGTCTGCGACATCATATGGTTCCACTTGCCACCGTTCATCCGGTGATAGCGTTCGGAAATTTCAGCATCGCGCTTAAACAGGGTCTCGGCCCGATCCGCCCATCCGTTGGCGTCTGCATAGCCCCACCCATGCAGAGCACGATTGACCGCCACCGCCTCATAAAGCTGATACAGGTTCGACAGAGCGATAATCCGATGGCTGACCAGATGGAAATAAGCATCCTGCTGATCAGGCCTCAGCAAATCCCCTACCGCCTCGGCTTCGGCCTCAAGCGACTTTAGTTCCGCAACATGCAGCTGCCATTCACCGCGCCCCGCCTTAAGCTCCTCAAGCGACCCGACTGAGAATGTATCTGCATCCACCAGTTCCGGTTTACGCCGTGACGAAATGGTGGCGTAGCGCGTCATCAGATCGCCAATCGCCTTGGCGTTATCTGCTCCGAACTGCTGCGCTGCCCACTTCTCCGGCCACTGTATCAGGGCCTTAGGTGTCATGGCCTCAGGATTCCACGCCATATCCAGAAAGAAGGATAGCGGGATTTCAGCCGGTTTCAGATCGCCGACATTGACCACCCACAGGTCGCGTGCACCGCTGACATAGGCCAGATCCATCTGCTGCCAGGTCTTTTCAATCTGGATAGTATCGATCCATTTGTAATTGCGCGGCCCACCGACATAGTCGAAATGATAATAGACGCCATAGCCGCCCTTGCGATCCAGATCCTTGACCGGCAAGCGCCTGATCTGACCCCAGTTGTCATCGGCAAACAACAACAGCACATCCTCAGGCACCTGCATGCCGTGGTCGTAATAGTCCTGCACTTCCTTATACAGCGCCCAGACCTGCGGAGTCGCTTCGGGCGGACGTCCGGTAACATCGGCGATGATCTTACGCTGATCGCCAACAATGGTTTCCAGCAACTCAGTCGCCGTCCCCTCGGTCATGGGTTCGTCACCATCGCCGCGCATCCCCAGCGTCACCAGACTATCGTAAATCGTGCCGTCCGGCTTGGTCATGCGCTCAATGCCGCCGCGCCAGAATTGGCGCAGTTTCTCGCCATTGGTGACGTAATTCCACGCCCCGCCGGTAACGCCCTGATCCTTATTGCGATGCCATTCGTCCTGCGCCCGCATCATGGGTTCATGGTGCGAGGTGCTGACGACAATCCCCATCTCATCCGCCAGCCTATAGTTACGCGGATCATCGTCGTTAAACGCCTTACCCCACATAGCCGGCCACAGGAAATTGCCTTTTAGCCTGAGGTTCAGTTCAAAGACATTCTCATACATATCCGCATTGATGCCGCCGAACTTTTCCCGCGCCCAGTTCCCAAAGGCCGGTTCCTCATCATTGATAAACAGACCGCGATATTTGACCTTAGGCTGATCCTGACGCTCACCGGCAGTGATAAACAGATCGGCCTTGCGCTCAACCGGTACATCCGCCCACCAGTACCAGGGCGACACCCCGATTTTCGCAGAAATATCATAGGTGCCGAACACCGCCCCGCGCCGGTCAGACCCGACAATCACCAATGCCCGATCAATGCCCGCCACGGGGTTTTCAACCACCACCTGACGATAGGCTTCCCATTGGCCACTCAGATCATCGGCGCGCACCCTGCCCGAAGCCACCAGCGCATCAATCACAGGATTGCCCCCAAGCGATCCGATGATCACCACCTGACCTTTGACGTTTTTGAGGTCATGCACCACCATCGCCCGCTTGCCCGATACCCGCTCAAGGTCTTTGGCAAAGTTACCCGCCACATGCAAAACCGCCGGATCATCTCCTGCCGCGACATAGACACTGACCGGTGTTTTCTGATGTATCAGGCCGAACGACGCACCCATATCGCGCGCGCAGACACTTACCGGTGTTTCACAAGCCGATGCCATCACCGGCGTCATAAACGTGGCGGCCATTAATGCGGCCATGAACTTAAATCGCATGGTCGTTTCCTATCGTTTTCTGATTATTTTGAGCAGGACGGCGTACTCAAACCGCCCTGTCCGCTTTATCTGTACCTGTACAGTTTCAGGCGCTGCGAACCGAAATGACTGGGCGGCAGACGCAAGTGACGACCCTGATGGCTTTCATCGCCATTGAGCCAGCGCCCATCGTGCCATTTCCCGTCAATGAAGTCGCCTTCAATGATCTGTTCAATAGCAATACGGTCACTGCCCTTCGGGTCTTCAAAGGTCAGGGTCACACCTGAACCGGCCACCAGAAACTCATCCTTGCCGGTATGGATAATCAGCGCCCCGTGCGTCGCATGCTTTTGCTGATCCTTAGGCGTCCACGGATCAATAAACACCGCCTTGAAACGATAGCCGCCCAGCTCAAAAAACTGAGGTGTCGTATCGACATTGCCCTCACCATCGACCGGTGCAATCAGGCCCCGCATGGTGCCCTTGCCCTGATGCGCGGCAATAACCGGCGACAGGTCACGCAACAGTTCATAGGCCTCGGATAAACGCCCGTCACGCGGCAGGTTTTCTATGGCAAACGGAGAGACCCCAATCGTATCCAGTTCCCCAAAAGCATAGAAGGCTTCGGCCCCCGCCTCGGCCCGTTCGGCACGGTTCGATTCAGGAATAAACAGGGTGTTGTCATGGCGTTTGAACTGCTGCACCCAGTGGACAAAGTCAGGCCAGTAGATATCGATGGCCAGAATATCAATGGTCGGCGCACCGGCTTTCCAGACATCAAACAGGTGCGGCAAAGGCCCCGCCGAAGGATACTCCCCCGGTTTACGCCCTGCCTGATTAAGCGCCGCATTGACGAACAGCGGGATATTATGCGCCGCCTTGCCGGATTTGGCCTGCGTCTCGACATATTGCGCATAGCCCCAGGCCTGAAACACCTCCTGAGCCGCATCAGACGTGCCAAACACCTCAGCCCAAGTGCCCTTGGTTTTCGCGCCATTGGCTTCCCATAGCGACTTCATCTGTGGATGCAACCGCGCACGATTTTGCGTCAGATAACCCATCAGGGCCGCTGGCACCTGTGATTTCCACGCAGCTTCGGCCTCACGGCTATGGTCACGTGCCGACGGCAGCATGCCGATCTCGTTTTGCACCTGAACCATGATCACCGTATGGTTCGGATCATTCTTCGCCAGATAGGCCATCAGGGCAGCAAAGGCCTTACGATCGGCCTCAAGCGTTTCAGGATCGTGCGCGCTTAGGATATCCTGCGCCTGACCGTCACCGTTACGCGCCCGCGAAAAACGTTTCGGGTCATGCTTTACCCACGCGGGTACATAGGTGGACATGGAATTTTTCCACGCCCCGAACCACAAAAACACGACGCGCATATCCTGTTCATGCGCCTGACGGATAATGCCTTCGGTCAGGCTGAAGTCGAACCGCCCCTCCTCCGGCTCAAGCTGCTCCCACGTCAGCGGGATCAGCACCGTATTCAGATTACCGGCTTTCAGCGTCTCCCACTGCTTCGCCAGATTAGGCAGATAGGAACCGGTCGAATTGCCCAGTTCCCCACCAAGGATCAGAAACGGCTGATCATCGACCATCAGTTGCTGGGTCGTGCCCTGTGTTTTCAGATACGGGGCGGCGGCCTGAGACCCACCCGCAAGGGCGAAGCTCAGGGCCAATACACTGATTAGCGTCTTCATTTACGCCACCGTCAGGGTGACGTTTTTCAGATCAACACTGTTCGGCCCGACGCTTACGGTAAAAGTACCGGCTTCGACGATGCGCTTCATACTGGTATCAAAGAACTCAAGTTCCGCAGGCCCGATCTTAAGCTCAACCGTTTTGGTTTCTCCGGCCTCAAGCGTAATGCGCTTAAAGCCTTTCAGTTCCTTGACCGGACGAGTGACCGAGGCGAAATCATCGCGGATATAAAGCTGAACCACCTCATCGCCCTTACGCGCGCCGGTATTTTTCACATCCACCGACACCGTAACGGTCTCATTGGCGGCAATGGTGGCTTTCGACAAACGCGGCGTGGAAATATCAAAGGTCGTGTAGCTGAGGCCGAACCCGAACGGATAAAGCGGCGACGTATCGCCCCCAAGATAACCGCGACGCGCGGTCGGCTTGTGATTATAAAACACCGGCAACTGACCGGTATTGCGGGCAAACGTGATCGGCAGCTTGCCACCCGGATTGTAACGCCCGAACAATATATCCGCCGCCGCAAAGCCGGTCTGCTGCCCCAGATACCAGCCCTCAACAATGGCATCGGCCTTTTCCTGCAACAGGTTGATCGACAGAGGCCGTCCGTTGAGCAGGAACACCGTTGTGGGTTTCTTCAGCGCGAAAATGGCCTCGGCCAGTTCGTTCTGTTCACCCACCAGATCAAGCGAATCGCGATCCCCCAGATGGTTATCAGCCCATGCCTCACGTGAGGTCTGTTCGTTGTCGCCCAATACCATGATGATGGTATCAGCGGTTTTCGCCGCCTCAACCGCTTCGGCAATCAGTTTGCGGTTCACCGCCGGATCGACGAAATGCACCTCATCGGCCGCCCAGTCACGTTTTTCGGTGATGCGCACCGCTTCGCGGTATTCCAGCGTAAAGCCCTGCTGCTTCGCTTCGCGCTCAAGGCCCTCATAGATCGACACCACATGACGCGGAATGTCGGAATAACCGCCAATCGGCGTATCCTTGGCGTGCGTCCCCAGCAGCAGAACCTTGCCGACCTTTTTGCCATCCAGCGGCAACATGCCGTTGTTTTTCAGAAGCACCACCGACCTAAGCGCCGAGTCGTGCGCCAGCTTCACCGCCGCCGGTGTCGCCGTCAGGCCGTCAGCCTTTTTGGCATCGACATAAGGGGTTTCAAACATCCCCGACAGGAATTTCCATTCCAGAATACGACGCACCACAACATCAATTTCCGCCACACTGATGCGGCCCTCGTTCACCAGTTCCGGCAGAAGCGGATAGGCCTCCCCATCCGGCGTCTCAATATCCACACCGGCCTTAAGGGCGCGGAAACCGGCTTCCTTAAGGTTCGGCACCAACTGGTGACGGCTGATCAGTTCCTTGATGGCAAAATAGTCAGAAACCGTCAGGCCCTTAAAGCCCCATTCCTCACGCAGAATTTTCGTCAGAAGCCAGCGGTTGGCGTGCGACGGCACCCCGTCAATTTCGTTATAGGACGGCATGATGGCGGCGATCGGCGTTTCATTGACGATCTTTTCAAACGGCGGGAAATAGACCTCACGCAGCACACGCTCTGAAATCTGCGCCGGCCCGACATTGGTGCCGTTTTCCGGCTGACCATGACCGGTCATATGCTTCAGTGTCGCAAACACCTTATCCGGCGCCAGCTTACGCTCAGTGCCCGAAAAGCCCTTAACCGAAGCCACACCCAGAACGCCCATCAGATAGGTGTCTTCGCCGAAGGTTTCCTCAACACGACCCCAGCGCGGCTCACGGCAGACATCCACCACCGGCGTCAGCGCCAGATTGGCCCCCCGCGCCCGCATTTCCTTGGCGCAGACGGCATAGATATCTTCAACCATCTGCGGATCAAACGCAGACGCCATGGCAATGGCCTGAGGGAACGAGGTCGAGTCACGCGCCACATAGCCATGCAGGGATTCCTCATGCATGAAGATCGGTATGCCCAGTCGGGTATTTTCCACCGCCCACTTTTGCGCCGCATTGATATAGGTTGCGGTTTCAAAAGCATTGCGGTTGACCACCTCGGCATCGGCACCGGCGTTCTCATTGCCTTCGCTCATGCCACGCTTGTCACTGGGGCGGGCGATCATGCCCAGACCATTCGGATATTCTGCCGAAGCCTTCTTCGCGTCGAAGTCACCCCTGGCGTTATTGATCTTACCCTTCTCAAGCCAGATGCACTGCATCTGCGCGACCTTTTCCTCTAAGGTCATCCGCCCCAGAAGATCATTGGTACGCGCCTCCACCGAGGCCGAAGCGTCCTTATAAAGCGGCCTGCCCTGCGCAGACACCGATCCGGCGACACCGAAAAACAGAGCGGTAGCGCTAACATTTGCAGCGAAACCTCTGCGGGTTACTGAAGCCTTGGCTTGGGTCATTTCTTACTTCCCTTATGCTGGTTTGTTTTTATGTAGCTATTTTTGAGCACGCCCCAGTCATTGCCGGAGCGTGTGTATTACGATCTGTCCGGCCTTAGCCGTGTACAAATTCAGGCGATGCGCAGTGCCGTTTGATAAACTCGGCCTGACTGGGCATGACTTGCGAAGAACGATAGATGACATCCTTTATGTCATGCAAACGCGCTTTGATTTCTTCGTCTGAAAGCATTTCAACAACCGGATCATAGCTGCGTGACTGCATCCGCTGGCCCGTCATGACGGCAAACCAGCTTGTGTCGTTAAACAGCTCGACATCCTCGCGGAAAATGCGCCCGCGGCTTTTGAACACCTCGTATTTTTCCTTAAGGCGATCCGGCAAAGGAATACTGCGGCAATAGTCCCAATAGGGGGTGTCATTGCGTTCGGTGGCATTGAAGTGAAGCACCAGAAAATCACGAATATATTCGTATTCATTCGTGCTCAGGGTGTTGAAACGTTCCTGATCCGCTGGCTCAAACGACCGGTCAGGGAACAGTTGCAGCAGTTTGGCGATACCGCTCTGGATCAGGAAAATCGACGTCGATTCCAAAGGCTCCATAAAGCCCGCCGCCAGACCGATCGCCACGACATTCTTGTTCCAGAATTTCTTGCGATGCCCGCCGACAAACTTAATCAGATGCGGTTCCTGAATATATTTGCCATCAAGGTTGTTGATCAGCGTCTCACGCGCTTTATCTTCATCGACAAAATTATTCGAGAAGACATAACCCGTGCCGATACGGTGCTGAAGCGGAATACGCCATTGCCAGCCATGCTCACGCGCCGTCGCCCGCGTAAACGGCGTGAAGCCAACCGTCTTGCCGTTTTCGTCGCGGTGATATTCGCACTGCGTCGCCCAGGCGCGATTATTCGGCAGATATTTCGACCAGTCATTATAGCCGGTCTTCAGCACCTGCTCGATCAGAACCCCGCGAAAGCCGGAACAGTCGATAAACAACTCGGCCTCAAGACGCTGACCGTTCTCAAGCTTGATGGCCGTGACAAAGCCGTTTTCCGGATTCTGTTCGACATCGACCACCTTGCCTTCAACGCGCGTCACGCCATGCGCTTCGGAAAACCGGCGCAGGAATTTGGCATAAAGGCTGGCATCGAAATGGAAGGCATAGGAGATATTGGCTATAGGCGAATTTTTCGCTGAACGATCAGCCCGCATGAAGCGGTTTTCGCGCGCCGCCACCGACATCAGATTATAGTCATTGATGGAATCAACCACCCCAAGCGTCTGAAGCTTTTGCCAATAGGCATGGAAAGACACCCCGCGCATATCGACGCCATAGGGGCCAAACGGGTGGAAATAGCTGTCGCCTTTGCGCGCCCAGTCAACAAACTCGATGCCCAGCTTGAACGATCCGTTGGTCTGTCGCACGAAGTCGTTTTCATCCAGCCCCAGCAGGCGATTAAACACATTAAGTTGCGGAATAGTGGCTTCCCCGACCCCCACGGTCGCGATCTGTTCGGATTCGACCAGTTTAATATCCGCATAATCCTTACCCAAAATCTTGGATAAGGCCGCGGCGGTCATCCACCCTGCCGTGCCGCCACCAATGATGACGATCGACTGAATCCGGTTTTCACGCATAAATTTTACGCTCCTGCTTCCCTGTATATTTTTGTATGCGTCGCGGTATCTTATGGCCGCTGTGACGCTGCCTGCTCTATCTGTTGCCGCAAGGTGGCATAGGATGGCAGGCGATTGACTTCATGGTTTATGATATTGCGCATCTGTTCAAGCCTTTTTAGCACCTCACCTTCGGGAAGACCGTCAATTATCCGGTCATAACGCTCCGGTCGGATACCCCGCCCCCACAAAAGCGAAATGAAATCCGACTCGCTGGCCGTCTCATTATCCTGCATCTGCAAATGGCCACGGCTGCGGAAATAACGCACCTTTTGCGCCACACTCTCCCCCCAGCCCTCAGCCGGTTCCGCATAGTGTAACCGTGTGAAATCGGCGGCATTATCAAAGCTCTGCGCCATAACCCGATTATATTCCCGCGCCAGTTCCGGTCGGTCATCCTGATCGGGGAACAGCGCCAGAAACTGCGAAATCCCCTGCTGCACAAACCCCAGTTCATGCATCCCGATGCCATCCAGAACACCGGCCGCCTCACCAATCATCAGCACATTGCCATGCCAAAAGGTTTGACGCCGCCCCTGCACAAATGACGTGACCTCGGCCTCAGCTTCTGCGCCCACCATTGCGCGCGCGGCCTGATCACTCAGCTTGCGACTGTCGTACACCAGACGAATACGGTCTTCGCCCGCAATCGGGCGGCGCAGTGTCCAGCCCCCCTCAACCACCGTCAGATGATTGGCCGCCAGTTCATCCCCATGCGGCGTGCTGACCTGTATCGACCGATCATGACTTAAGCCCTGCGCCACCTCAAAAGGCACACTCAGTTGTTCCACCAGCCACCCTTCGGTATCGACAAAGAAATCGCCCTCAATGACCTGACCGCCCTTAAGCTGCACCGCCGTCACCCGCCCCGCCTCATCGCGGCGCACCTCGGCTGGCTCTCCTTTGGTCACGGCCACCATAGGCGCCGAAGCCCGCAACACAGCCGCATAGGCTTCCGTCTCAAGGTTTACACCATGCCCCACCCGCGCCAGGGCTGAATCCGCGTTCTTTACTGGTGGCGTAAACCTCCCCGCCGCCGCCAGCTTCACCGCCGGCGTATAATCGTCAATATTGACATTTCCCTCAATCACCGCCTGCCATGTCAGGAAATGATGAAAGGCAACTGTATTTAACCGCGCGCCATATTCACCAAATGCCCGCCAGAACGGTTGCGGCCCCAGCCCCTCAAAGCGCGTGCCATAGAACGGCAAGGCCCGCGCCGCCGTAAACATCTGCGCTTCGGATACACCTGCACGCATATTGAAATAACGTAAGGTCGGTGAGCCACTCAGAACCACAGGCGCCTGCTTCCGAGGCGTATCAATCAGACTAACCGCCGTCAGTTGCCGCCCGTCCGAAGCCTTCAGACCGTGCCCCAGACTGGCCGCCGCCATCCACGCCGCATGGCCCCCGCCAATGATAACAATATGTTCCAGCGCTTTCATATCAGTGCAACGCCTTTTCCGGAGTAACTGAACCGGGGCAATAGGCCTCCAGAAACGCCCCGTTCGACGGCATGGTATCGACCGCCTCATCTATGCGTGCCTTGGTGCGCGACATCAGCGCCGCCAGTTCGCCATCACTCAAACGCTCGCTTAGCGGATCATAGGATTGCGGCATTACTCCCTGCCCGAAATAGACCGACAGCCAGCTCGGTTCGAGGAAGAATTTCTGCTTGTAATCCACCACCACGGCCCGCTGCCGGAACAGATCCATCTCGTACTGCAAAGCATCCGGTATCGACATGGTGCGGCAATAGTTCCAGAACTCGGAATCCGTTCGCTGCGTCGCGTGATAATGCAGGATCAGGAAATCGCGCACCCGCGTATATTCCATGCTCATGATGCGATTATATTCATCGCGGTCTTCGTCACGGAAATCCCTGTCGGGGAACATCTCCACCAGATTGGTCACCGCCAGATGGATCAGATGTATCGACGTTGATTCCAGCGGCTCCAGAAAGCCCGACGACAAACCAATGGCGACAACATTCCGGTTCCATTGCTTTTTACGCTTACCCGTCACGAACTTCAGAAGCTTAGGCTCGGTGAGCGTCGGCCCCTCTAGGTTACGCATAAGCGTATCCAAAGCATCCTGCTCATCAATAAAGGCGCTGGAATGGACATAGCCATTCCCCAGCCGATGCTGCAGCGGAATACGCCACTGCCAGCCGACCTTATGGGCCGTATTTCGCGTCAAAGGCAAATGGCCTTCGCGTATCTCACAGTTCACTGCCCAGGCCCGGTCATTGGGTAGCCAGTGGCTCCAGTCCTCATAACCGGTCTTAAGCGTCTGCTCGATCAGCAGTCCGTGAAAGCCGGTGCAATCAATGAACAAATCCCCCTCAACGCGCTCACCGCTGGCCAGTTGAATCGCCGTCACATAGCCCGTCTCAGGATGTTGCTCGACACCGGTCACCTTGCCTTCGGTACGCACAACCCTACGTGCCTCACTATATTGACGCAAAAAGGCCGCATAGAGATAGGCATCAAACTGATAGGCATAGGAAAAACTGGACCGCACCGACTGCGTGTCCTTGTCAGGCAAACTAAACCGCGCCCGATTCATCATCTGAACCGACAGGGAATAGTCACCGATCTCAGGGGCCAGCCCCTTTTGGCGCGCCCGCACCCAATGGTGATGAAACCCAACGCCCGCCGCCGGTTCACCAAAAACGCCAAAAGGATGCGCATAGCGTTCGCCGACCTGCCCCCAGTTGCGAAACTCGTTCCCCAGCTTGAAGGTGGCCTGCGTACTTTTCATGAACGCCTGCTCGTCCAGCCCAAGGCGTGCATTGAAAAATCTGATGTGTGGCACGGTTGCTTCACCTACGCCAACCGTGGCGATTTCTTGCGATTCCACCAGACGAATATTTAAACCGGCCTGATTATAAAGATGAGACAAACTCGCAGCCGCAATCCATCCTGAGGTTCCCCCGCCCACAATAACGACTCGTCTTATTTTTTTATCATTATAATCAGACACTTTCCCTACCCTTTAGCCACGATTTTTATTTTTGCACGGCTGAAACTTTATTTATATTATAATTTCGCTTTTTGTCCTACCAATGTATTGGTTTCAGGATAAACCTTTTCCTATGCAGGAAACATAAGCATATACAGTCTCTTTATATATACAGTAGCGCAACTACCCCTTTAATGACTGATGACTCATTCTTGACACAAGCCCTATACTAACCTAAAAAATAACAGAATGATAGCGCTAACAAGTTATCATCAAACAGGGAAGAACATCATGAAAGACTCAAAACGTACGCGCGGCCTGCCGCGCACATACGGGCGAAATGTATCCGCAGCGGCCATGCTGTGCGGCGTTTCGGCCGTTGCCCTATCGGCGTTTGCCATGCCCGCCTTTGCACAGGACACCACTGCCGTCGAAGAGGTGGAGGAGGTCATCGTCACCGGCATCCGCCGTTCGCTGCAAAGCGCGCAGACCCTTAAACAAAATTCGGATGTCATCGTTGATTCGGTAACGGCCGAAGATATCGGCGCCCTGCCCGACCGTTCGGTGACCGAAGCGCTTCAGCGCATCCCCGGCGTATCCATCAACCGCTTTGCCGCAGGTGTTGACCCTGACCACTTCTCGGTCGAAGGATCGGGCGTCACAGTTCGCGGCCTGAACATGACCCGCTCGGAGTTGAACGGCCGCGACGCGTTCACTGCCAACAATGGCCGTGCGTTAGGCTTTGCCGATGTGCCTTCCGAGCTTATGGCCGGTGTCGACGTTTTCAAAAACCCGTCCGCTGACCGCATCGAAGGTGGCATCGCAGGTACCGTTAACCTCCGCACTCGCGTGCCTTTTGATTCGCGCGGACAAACCATTGCCTTCTCGGTTGAAGGCTCTTACGGCGACTTTGCCGAAGAATGGACACCAACCGGCTCAGTTTTGTACTCCAACCGCTGGGAGACCGAATACGGCGAATTTGGCCTGTTATTCAATCTGGTTCACTCCAAGCTGAAAACCCGCTCTGACGGCATTCAGATCACCGACTTTGCCTGCCGTTACAACAGCACCGGCACCTACAATCAGTTCGGCATTACCACTCAAAGTCACCCCACAGCCTATACCAATTCGGGCGTTGCTTGTACGGATGCCGTCGCCAACAACGGCACAACACAAGCCGGCGTTTACTTCCCTCGCGGCATGGCCATGCGCTCTTCGGAACATGATCGCACACGCGAAGGGCAGGCCTTTGCTGCCCAGTGGCGCTCAACCGACGACACTATGCTGGCCACATTCCAGTTCTTGCGCTCAGAAGCCACTCAGGCCTGGACGGAGCATGCCATCGAAGTTGCCTCTGATAACGTTCGCGACACCGGCCCCGTTGGCAACCAGCAACCGACAGGGGATGCCCGCCCTGTTTGGGGCTCCGATGTGACTTTCGATGACTCAGGTATTTTCACCAGCGGCGTCATTACTTCACAAACCCTTGGCTGGAGCGCCGACCACGATGCCAATTCACGCCGACCAGCCTATGGCTTGCAATCCAACAATATCCGGCGCGATGAACGCACAACCAATATCACAAAAGATTTTGGCTTTAACTTCCGCTGGACTCCCAATGATAAATGGGGTGTCAACCTCGACCTCCAGCGCGCCGAGTCTACAGTTGATGCCGTAAGCACCGGTCTTTGGGCTTCAACATGGCAAGACGTCGCCATCACACTTAACGGAAAAGACTTGCCGGACGTCGAGTTCCGTAAGCCGACACAGATTAACCCCCACAATGGAGCCACCCCAGGCGGTACAAACGTTTACCTTCAAGGGGCAAATGCAGACTATTCCGATCCCTATAACAACTTCTGGCGCGCGGCGATGGATCATATCGAACAGTCAGAAGGCTGGGAAAATGCCGCACGTCTGGATGTTGAGTACAAATTCGATGACAACAACTGGGTAAACGCAATCCAGTTTGGCGTCCGTTGGGCCGAACGCGATCAAACGACTCGCTTCTCGGCCTATAACTGGGGTGTCATTTCCGAGCGTTGGGGCAGCATGCTTTATATGGATGAGCCTGCGCGCAATAATCCGAACGGCACAGCCCATAACGCACAAGCGTTTGGCTTTGATAACTTCATGCAAGGCGATATGGCCAACCCTCTGGTCACCACGCCCCCCCTGTTCTACGTAGGCAGCAATGACTATCAGGCCTATGCGGATTTCGTCGAAGACCTGTCCTATGAATGGCGTTCACACCCCGACCGCAACTTTGCATGCGGTCAGGGATGGGTGTCCTTGTTTAACCGCTGCGATACCGTTGCCGCAACGCCATTCCTTCCATCGGAAATTAACCCGATGAATGAGGTGAACAAAGCCTGGTACGGCATGGTCAAATATCGTCACGATTTTGACAATGGCATGAAACTGTCAGGCAATATTGGTCTGCGCTACACAGAAACAGACCGCACCGCCAGCGGCTTCATGAAATTCCCTCTAGGTAACTTCACCCCCGAAGCAGACTGTCTGAACCCAACCCACTCGGCATATTCCAGTGCCTGGTGCCAGCTTGTTTCTCCGGCCACACGTGATCAGGCACGGGACTGGGCAAATGGAGCCGTTATTCAAAACGACGAGGCCGTCAGCTATCGCTATTTGCTGCCAAGCTTCAATGCGCGACTCGAAGCCCGCCCTGGACTGGTCTTCCGTTTAGGGCTTTCGGAAACGCTGAACAATCCGGATCTGGGCCTGTTGCGCAACTACTATAATCTGGGCCTGAGCAACACGGTAATTGTTGACGGCGCACCTACGGGCAACGTGACCGTGGGTAACCCACGCCTGAAACCGGCCCACTCCCAGAATATCGACCTGTCGGCTGAATGGTATTTTGCACCGGTTGGATCTGTGACTTTGGCCCTGTTCCACAAAGAACTGAAAGACGTCATTTCCAATTCTACCGAACGCCGCACTTTCGTTAATCCGGACAATGGTTACGGCTTCGATGTTGTCGTAACCCAACCCGGAAATTCATCGCAGAAGGCCAAGATTAAAGGCTACGAAATTGCCTATCAGCAAACCTATGACTTCCTGCCATCTCCGTTTGATGGTCTGGGGGTAAACGCCAACTACTCCTATATCGACTCGACAAACGTGCCACAAAGCACGCTTTCGGCAACCGATCCGGACGTAGCGGCAGGCCGCGTGGCCGTGGTTGACACAAGCCTTCTGCCACTTCAGGGCCTGTCCAAGCACAATGCCAACGTCGCTGTATTCTATGAGAAATATGGCCTTTCGGCACGTCTCGCCTATAACTGGCGTGACGACTTCCTGATCACGGTGCGCGACGTTATTACGCCGTTCCAGCCGATCATGCAGGAAGCCAGCGGTCAGCTTGACGGCTCGATCTTCTATAACGTCACGCCCAAGATCAAAATCGGTCTGCAAGGGGTGAACCTGACGAACGAGATCGTTCACACCCGTGCCGTTCTTAACGACAAACTGCAAACCGCCCCGCGGTCGTGGTTCATGAATGATCGTCGTGTAACCTTCGTTATTCGCGGCACATTCTAAGTAATACCGCCTGAATAACACTATAAATTGCACTTAACCTGACGCGTCGGAAATCATTCCGGCGCGTCTTTTTCATTCACGCGCCCACTCAACTTATTTTTACACAGCACCCCACAAATAGAGTTGACCAAAACCCTCAAACGCGCTTTGTTAGCGCTAACAAATACATAAAATGTACAGGTGAAGCGGATGCCCCCATCACAGTTTCCTTCCCGTCGTCAGACGCTGAAAACTCTTGCCGGTCTCACGGCCACAGGCGTCGCGGCCTCGGCCCTGCCTGCATTTGCCGCGCCACTGCCCCCACTTAAGGAACTGGCTGCCGCCAAGGGACTACTGTTCGGCTCCGCTGTCGGCGCTGGCAAGGCAGGCACACTCACCGGCTCGTTTGAAAATACCCATTACCGTGACCTTCTGAAGCGTGAATGTAATGTGCTGGTGGCTGAAAACGAACATAAGATCTATGTCATCGCCGCACAGCCGGATCGTTATAATTTTGAGCCTGCTGATAAACTGACCAATTTCGCCCGCGACAATGGCATGAAGATGCGCGGTCATACCCTGTTCTGGAACCGCGTTGATTTTCTGCCGCAGTGGGTGCTGAACTACGATTTCGGCCCCTTCCCCGCCACCGAATGTGAACGCTTCCTGCGCGACTATATCGAAACCGTCTGCGACCATTACAAAGACCGCATCTATTCATGGGACGTGGTCAATGAGACCATAGACCCGCAAACCGGCCTTGTGCGCGAAACCCCCTTTACCAAGGCAATGGGCTTTGATGCGCTACGCGTTGCCTACGAAGCCGCCCGTGAATATGCACCGGGCACCGAGCTTGTTTATAACGACTATATGGGCTGGGAAAAGGGTAACGAAACCCATCGTCATGGCGTACTTAAGCTACTGGAAAAATTCAAAAAAGAGAACGTGCCTATCGACGCGTTTGGTATCCAGAGCCACCTTGGAAATGACGGTCGCATCGACAACATCCAGCACAGGGAATGGAAGGCCTTTATCGATGAAATCGTCGGCATGGGCTATAATCTTCTGATCACCGAGCTTGATGTCAACGATAAGGATCTGCCCTCGGATATCAAAACCCGCGACGCCCAGCAGGCCTCCGTTACCAAAGACTATCTCGACTTCATGCTGTCCTACCCTCAGCTAAAATCCGTTCTGTGCTGGGGTCTGGTGGACAGCTATAACTGGCTTCAGGACTTTGCACCGCGCGCCGATGGAAAGCCTCAGCGACCGACCCCCTACGATGCCGATTTCAGGCCAAAACCTATCCGCGAAGCCATTGCCTCGGCCCTCAAAGCCGCCCCCGCGAGGTAAACCATGCGCACCCTGCTCAAAACCGGCTTAGCCCTTACCGCCTTCTGTTTAAGCGGATGCGCTGGCTTCTACGGTGGCGTCGATAAGGCCGTCGCCGCCGAAGCCCGTTTTGAACGCTTTGGCTATAACGGTCAGTCTCAAGAGAGCGCTCAGGTCAATCCATCCGCCTCTCAGTTCATCAATCCGATTGTCGCCGGCTACTATCCGGACCCCAGCGTGACGCGTGTCGGCGAAGACTATTACCTGATCAATTCCACCTTTGCCCATTTTCCGGGCATTCCGGTTTTCCATTCCAAAGACCTTGTGAACTGGACACAAATCGGCAACGCGATTGACCGGCCATCGCAACTGAACTTCAGCAATATTGGCGTCTCGCGCGGGGTATTCGCGCCGGATATTTTCCACCAAGACGGCACCTTCTATATCGTCAATACCTGCGTTGATTGCGGCGGCAATTTCATCATCACCGCCAAAGACCCTGCGGGGCCTTGGTCTGATCCGGTATGGTTTGAATTTGATGGCATAGACCCGTCGATATTCCTCGATACAGACGGTCAGGCCTATATGCTCAACAATGGCCCGCCGATCGGAGAACCGCTTTATGACGGCCACCGCGCCATCTGGATTCAGGCCTTTGATCCGAAGACTCTGAAACTCAGTGGCGAACGCACCCTGATCGTCAATGGCGGCGTGGATATCTCCACCAAACCAAGTTGGATCGAAGGCCCGCACCTGATCAAAAAAGACGGCTATTACTACCTGATCGCAGCCGAAGGCGGCACCGGCGATCAGCATTCACAGGTCGTCTTCCGCTCGGATAATGTGCGCGGCCCGTTTGTGCCGCATACTGGAAACCCGATCCTCAGCCAGCGCACCCTCGATCCGAACCGCAGCCATCCTGTGACCTCCGCAGGCCACGCCAAGTTCATTCAGACTCAAAACGGAGACTGGTGGGCAACCTTCCTCGCTACGCGGCCTTACGGCCCTGACCTGTATAATATCGGACGTGAGACCTTCCTGTTGCCTGTGACATGGGAAAACGGCTGGCCGCGCATCCTTGAAGACGGTAAACGCATCGCCTTTGTGGTCGATAAGCCGAACCTGCCCGCGCAACCTGAGGCCACCCCGATCACTGGCGATTTCAGCTATAGCGATGAATTCAGCGAAGCCGCCCTGTCTCCGGCATGGATAGGCGTACGCACACCTTTTGAACCGTTTCATAACCTCAAAAATGGTGCCCTGATCCTGAAACCCACCGCTGATGCGATTGGCGATACCAAAGGTGCCCCCGCCTTTATCGGCAGGCGTCAGCAACACCATGTGGCCACTATCACCACCACCCTGACCTATGCGCCTGAAACCGCCGCTGACCGCGCAGGGCTTGTGGCGCTCCAAAGCGATGAAGCCTATCTGTTCTTTGGCCTGACCCGTCTGGATAACCAGACTGTGGTGGCGCTTTATCAGCGCGAAAACGCTTCTGATCCGGCCACAGGCAAACTGATCGCCAGTGCGCCATTTGATGGCAACACAGTCAATCTGGAACTGAGGTTCAATGGTGCGCAGCTTGAGGCCCTCTATGGGGCTGATGGCACTATGCGCCCCCTTGTCACCTCGGGCGACGCTACCTTCCTGAGTACACGTAAGGCCGGAGGGTTTGTCGGCACAGTTATCGGGCCTTACGTACATAAAACCAGATAATAACAACAGGGGAGAGTAAACATGAAACAACTGCGTTTAGCGCTGACCGCGCTGATGAGCGCCAGCCTGCTGGTGCCTGTGATCGCCATTCCGACTGCGGTCGCCGAAGAGGACATCCTCAAAAAAGCGATCAATAATCCGGCGGTCTCAGCCTATGGCATCTATGGCGCGAAACAGACCAACTCCGCCATCAAGGATGAAACGGTTCAGGGCGGCGACGCCCGCCGTGTTGTCGTCACCGAAGCCAGCGCCCAGCCGTGGGATGCCACCGCCCAGACCGCCATCAAAGGCCGCATCAAGCAGGGCGATCAGATTGTCGCCGTTGTGTGGTTGAAATCAGTCGAATCCGACGGCGCAGCCAAGGTGACGCTTCGCCTTCAGGAAAGCGGCGCACCCTATACCGGCCTGATCCAGAAAGACCATCTGATCAAACCGACATGGGAAATGTACACGGTCGAAATCGTCGCCGGTAAGGACTACCCCAAGGACACCACCGCCTTTGCCGTTCAGATGGCGCACACCAAGCAAACCATCGATATCGGGCCATCGTTTGTGCTTAACATGGGGCCAAAACAATAAGAGTAAAAAAGCCCTGAGACGGCTCGTGCGTCTCAGGGCAGTTTCCACCTGAGGATTAGAAAGGTGGCTCAGGAAAAATTGCGTGATGCTTGGTCAGAACCGATAACCGGC
>JASGFL010000017.1:0-47840 GCA_047605545.1 Asticcacaulis sp.
ACCTTCAATGGCCCGTTTCTGTATTCGCCGCCAAAGGTGATGTAGGTGCTGTTGGATATCTGGTCATTGCTGGTCTGCTGCTTGCCCAGAATACCATCTGTTACGGTAAATTCCGTCACGTGATGGTTTTCGTCCATGACGACCGTCGCCGGATCAACGTTCACCACCTGACCAATAATCGGGAAGGCCATATCCGAGCGGGTGCTTCCGGCGATACGATCAAGCGTGCTCGTACCCGTAGCATAGCCGGTATTATAGCCGTAATATCCCGAACCCGGTATGGCGCTGCGGACATTACCCGTGCCCACGGCAATATCGGTGTTGGTCGCCAGTGAGTCTGTGAACATCCCTGCCCGGTTAATCGTGACCCCACCCGGAGTCAGAAGACGGCGCTGCTCGTCCTGATCGCGGTTGGCGATGGCGTATTTTGCATACAGGCTGAGGTTATCATTCACCCTGAAGTCAAAACGAATATCTGCCGCCAGACGCTCTTCGGTCTGAGAGTTCATGAAATTGCGGATCAGGGACGGATGATAATCGTTCCACTGATTCAGACAGGAAATACGCTCGTTCGTCCGCTGGGCCTGAGCCGCAGCGCGATTGGTCTGGTTGGTGTTATTGGCAATCTTGTCCAGCTCGCTTTGGGGCAGGAACGGGAACAGGACGTTACAGTCTGCCTTGGTCTGGGCCTGAGAGGCTAGTGTCACGATCTGACGCGGCGTGTTCCAGCCGATAGTCGAACCGTCATTAGTCGCCGCACTCCACGAGGCCGCAGGCAGGTCAGCGACATCACCCGAAACCGTGTCCGGATTGAAGCTGAAGGTTTTTTCCGGCGAACCATCCCAATCAACCGAACGCGCATAACCGGCGCTGCCGCTGGTTACGGTTTCCGCCGCATGCGAGTTATTTTCCACCTTGCTGGAGGTCACACTGAAGATCACACCCAGCCGGTTATTGAAGAACTTGCGTGAGGCCACAATGTTAAAATCAGGCGTAATGGTACGCCCGACTGAGTTTTGTTGTGCCCCGACGCGCATCGAGAAATAAGGCTTCTTGAAATCGAGGCCCGTGCGCGTCTGAATGATCACCCCGCCCCCAAGTGAGCCTTCGGTCATGTCCGCCGTGGAGCCTTTGACCACATCCACGCTTTTGATCAGGTCTGACGGCAGCTCACGCATGTCCGCGCCGCGCCCGTCCCCATCGGTGCCACCCGTCGCCAGACCGCCCTTTGCGCTCTGAACGCCCATGCCGTCAATTTCAACGCGCGTCAGATCCGGCCCGTTACCCCGAATGGAAATCCCGTCGCCTTCGCCATTATCATTGCGGTTAAGCGCTACGCCGGCGATGCGGGAAATGGCCTCGTTAAGATTGCGGTCGGGAAACGCCCCCACATCATCCGCCACAATCGAATCCGTTGGTGTGGTCGCGCGTTTTTTCCGGTCGATGGCTGACTGCTGGGCCGCGCGGGCACCAACCACCACCACCTCGGTAATATCCGTGTCCTGAGCCGTAGACGCCACCTGCGCCTGCACAGGCATGGCCATCATCAGCGCCAGAACACTCACGCCTAATCCGCTATTCGCCTTCAGATAATGCGAAAGTGATCTTTCCGTTTTTTTGATCATTCCGTCCTCCATATCGTCCCTCCATTACTCTTAAGAAGCGCATTTCCGCTTCTGCGTTACATTTTTCCCCATCGGTTATTGTTAAAATTCCCGAACCGAATGAGTAATCATTATTATTTTGGAAAAATTGGGCGGATTACACACAGTAATCCGCCCAGTTGTTCAGATCGCGAGGGGAATTCGGGCGATTCTGAAAAGCGGCATAGACAATAGGATTGTCAGAAAATTCTTTTGATTAATTGGAGCAGGCAATATTCCATGCTTCCAGCAACAATCTTGGTCATGCTGAACCCTGTCTTTATCTGTGCTTTTGTTAAGGTAAGACGCATGGCACAAAAAAATGCGAACGTGGTTTTTTCAAAAATGACGCCAAGCGCTCATTTTTATTTAAAACCAATCATCATGGGTCAGGCGCAAAGATTGAGGCTTGCGTCAGACATACGATTTATTGAATTGTTTTTTCAGGAAAATCCAAGGCGTCCAGCGCCCGCTCAGGCGTCTAATAGTTGAAGGTCAGCTTGAGGCCAAAATAACGGCCTGCATCTCTGGCGGGCAGTTGTATGACCGACACCGGATCAGTCCGCCCACCGGATTCCCGTGCCGAGACGAAGAACCTGTCGAAGACATTATTCACAAAGGCGGTCAGAGCATATTTCTGCGACCGGTTAATCAGGGTAGCCGACAGGTTCAATATGCCAAATGCCTCCTGATAGGCTTCCGGATCCTGATTCATGGCCATGACGGTGCCGCTTTGCCAGCGGTAAGCCATGCCGACGGCCAGATGATGCTGAGGGTCAGGATTGAAATTATAGTCTGTGACCAGACTGAACTTCCAGCGCGGGGCATTCGGCAAAGGCCGGTTGGCAAGATTTTGCCGACCCGGCACACCAAAACAGCCCGCCGCCTGAGTTTGATCAGGATAGCAGACAGCCCCGTCATAACGCACAATTTTCGCATCAAGATAATGCGCACTAAAGGTCCCCCGCCAATGCGGCGCAATCAGTCCCGATGTTTCAAATTCGATGCCCTGGGTTCTGACCTTACCGACATTGGCCAGAAAGAAAGTCGATGAAGCGTAATCGATCGCCTGACTCTGGAAATCGGTATAATCCACGCGAAAGGCAGAGACATTGAGGAACATGCGATCCTCGTTAATCCGGCTGCGCCAGCCAACCTCAAAGGACTGCGAGGTTTCGGGATTGACCGGCCCACGGTCGGCCCGTGCCTTATCGAAGCCGCTGGAAAGATCATAGGCCTTACCTTTATGGCCGGTGGCGACCGCAAAATAGGCCATGTTTTCGCGCCAGAGCCTGTGCTGAAGACTGAGGCGATAGACGGCGGCGGATTCAGAGCTTTGACCTTTGTAAACCTGTCCGGCCAGCCTGTCGTCAAAGCTATAGGACGCGTTCCTGAATTGCAGCCGCGAACCGCCGGAAACGGATGTCCACGGCGTCACATACCAGTCCACTTGCCCGAATATGTCTGTGTCTTTAGTGACCGATACGGCATTCCAGCGCTGCTGAATGAAGGCAGGCCCTCTGGCGCGTTCAAGGCTGTTTTCCTGCTCCGAAACAAAAAGCCCGACCATGTATCGCACCTCATCCGGTGGCGACAAAACCCTGAGCTCCTGAGACCTGGTTGACGCCCTGAAGGTTCCGAACTGCACGTTCCCCTGCGCGGCATAATGCGCAAAGCGCGGCTCAATTGTCAGCAGGCGGTCATAGTCAGCCTGCGTGAGCTGTCCTGCGGCAATCTGGCGGGCGGCATAGTTCTGGATTAAACCGGCATCGGAATCGATCCGGTCATCCATACGAAACGCCGTCAGGGAACTTATGGAGGTCAGTTTATAGCCATCGGCAAAGTCATGTTCGACTTTTACCGAAACGCCCCGATCGTCGATATTGGCTAAAGCCGTCGTATCCTGACGCAAACGCCGGTTGGTCAGGCTCGGTTCTATGCCCTCCAGAAACACCGACGCCGCCTCACTGACCGGCCCCATATCGGGATTCAGACGCACCACAGGCGGCGCAGTAGCATAGCTGTAGGCGCAGCAATCCGAGCGATTATCATTCTGCCACAGGGATAACAGGGCGCTGGTATTGTCGTCGGGCTTCCACAACAACTTCGCCCGCAGCCCGCGGTTCTGATAGCCGTTGACGTTTTTGCCGGTATAAAGATTTTTCGATGGCCCGGCATATTCTCCGGCACTCAGCGACAGGCGATAAAACAATTTCGGCGTCAGCGGGCCTGACACCTGCAAACTGGTGCGATATTCCTCATCCGAGGTGATCAGGCTTGAACCGGAAACCTTCAGGGTCCGCGTCGGCATATTCGTCAGGATATTGATTGTACCGGCAGTGGACGATTTTCCATACAGCATATTCTGCGGCCCGCGCAGAACTTCTATGCGCTGAATATCGTGCAAATCGGCGAATGACCGCGCCTGAAAAGTGGCGGCTACATCATCCACCTGCACCAGAACACTGGGTTCAACGGCAATGGAAAAGGCCACCGTACCAATCCCGCGCATAGACAAGGCACTGTTGGCCGGACTGTCCCCCTGTATCACCGTCAGGGCCGGCAGGACCTTGGACAGATCCTCCACCTGATCCGCGCCGCTCATTTCCAGAAGACGGGGCTTCATCTGCGATACCGCCATTGGAATATTCTGAATATTACGCGGGCGTTTTGTTGCGGTGACGATGACCTCGGTCAACCCGTCATCCGCAAGCGGCGGCGTTACAGGCGCCGGTGGGCTGGCGACAGGCGCGCGCTCAAGTTCGGACGGCGTATAGAGCACCAATATGCCGGAACCACGCCCTCTGAATTTCAGGCCTGTGCCACCAAGCAGTTGCCGCAACCCTTCCTGTGGCGTGTAAAGGCCTTTGACCGTCCGGCTTTTCAGATCCTGAATCTTGTGCCCGTCAAACGCCAGTTGCTGACCGGACTGAAGCGTATAGTGATACAGGGCCGCGCTGAGGTTCTGGGACGGGATATCCAGACTGACCTTTTGTTGTGCGTAAACAAAATCGGGAACGCTCAGCATAATCCCGAAGCAGATGATGCCTAACTGCCTGACAGGTAATGGCGTTCGCATCCGCGCCACCCTTTCATCAAATCGCTTCCCTGTGATTACGCTTTATTCGGGCGTCACTTTGGACAGTTATAGTCGAATTCACCCTCTGCGTCATGCCTCAGACGACAGAAAATGGCCGATCATTTATAGATCACATAGCCTTCATTTGTCTTTCTGAAGCGAAGCCCGTTTACCGCCACAAGACCATCCAGAAACGCAGCCGTATCGCCCGCCTTGAAGGTGCCGCTGACCTGAATAAGGTTTAACTCCGTGGCCGCCAGTTCGACCTTATCGCTCGCATATCGATTGACGCGCTCAATCGCCAGAACAAGCGGCTCGTTATGGAAGACCAGCACGCCGTTCTGCCACTCGTTCTTATTGCTGTATTCCAGTTCGGAAACCTGAGGCCGGTTGACATCCGAGGCCAGAATATAGGTTTGACCCGGACTGAGGGTTGCTTCGACATAGTTGCCGGAACCGGCAATATTGGAACCCGTATCATTGGCTGATGTTTTGGGTGCTCGCTTTTCAGGGGCCATAACTATCACCTGCCCATGATACAGGATGACCTGTAACTGGGAGTTCAGTTTCTCAACCGAAAATTCTGTGCCGGTTGCGACCACCGACCGGTCATTCACAGCGACCATAAACGGGCGCATGGGGTTCTGGGCGACATCGAAATTCGCACGCCCCTGCACCAGCCGCAGTTGACGCTGCTTGTTGGTGAAGCGAACCTCGACCTCGCTGCTGGCATCAAGGGTCATTTTCGACCCGTCACTCAGAGCCACAATCCGGCGCTCGGCTGGCTGGGTGGTGTAAACTTCAGGCTCCACCGCCTTCAGCATGCCGTAGGAAACCGCCCCCAGTATAAAGATGGCTACGGCTGCCGCGACCCCGCTCAGTGGCCGCCCCCAGTTCGCCACCCAGCCGGTACGGCGCGCTCTGGCTTTTTTGAAATAGACCAGCGCCTCGGTGCGCATCACCTCAATTTCGGATGGGAATACATCCATATCGAAACTCTCCCATACCTTCAAAGCCGCCGCCAGCGCCGCCGGATGATCGGGGTGTACACTTAACCAGGCCTTCAGATCCCGCTGTTCCGCATCATCCATAGGGCCGGAGGTCAGCCGCTCGCACCAATGGGCGGCACTCTGTATCACTTCGGGAGAAAACGAATTCGTCATAGCTATTCAAGGCCCTCTTCACTGGCCTTCTGAACAATGTGTTCAATGGCATTGGCAATGTGCTTTTGCACCGCTCTGAGGCTGATCCCGAACCCTTCGGCGATATCACGCTGAGGCATGCCCTCAATCCTGTACAAAACAAAAATATGCCGCGTACGTTCCGGCAGATCACTGAGGTAGCGCGCGACCCTCTGCAGAGACTCACGCCCCAGCAATATGCGCGACGGGTCAAAAACATCGACCACCATAACTTCATCAAGCGTCCGGCGGGCAATCTCGGAATTGCGCACCATTGCCCGCCGTCCACGGTCTTTCAGAATGTTTCCGGCAATCTGGAAAATATAGGCTTCGACATTCTCGACCTCACTGGAACTGGAGGCGATCAGCCGCATGAACACTTCCTGTGTCATGTCCTCCGCGTCGGAATGACTGACCGAACGGCGACGATAAAACGACATCAGCGGCGCACGATAGCGCCGGTTCAGCCCTTCTATGTCAATGCTTGATCTTGTCTTCATAGGCGCGTTCTGGGAGCATTCATGATGTTGTTTAGTAAGACGCGTGAACGCTTGAAATGCGAACCAGCGTACAAATAAAATCAGACAATTTCCTCACGCCACTTATCATACAAAAGATAGGAGCTCTATTACGGCCCATTTCCAGGCTCCGGCTAAAAAAACGGGCCCGATATGCACTTGGATATCAGGCCCGCATTTTATCAAGCATATAGTTCTATTTCAAATGCACCGACATACGGTTTGCCGTCATTGGTTTCGAGCAAGTATGGCGGTTCAGGGGGATCAGCCTTGGTCTGACGGCCAATTACAGACGACAGAACCAAAAGACGATCCGGCTGTGACGGACGATAGCGAACATAACCCCTGTGATCCAGTCGCACACCGGGTGCCGTTCCCGCCGAGACCTCAACCCAGCGCGTGGCCTTCATGCTGTCTTCCGCCAGATTTACCAGCTTTTCGCTGTATACACCCAGATTGGCGGCCATCTTCATATTTGAATAGGCATCAATCGGCCCCAGCCCCAGCCAGCGCAGACGATCCGCACCGGACGGCACTTTAATATCCACGCCGACATGCGGCAACCATGTCGCCTTGACAGTAGGCAGCAGACTGTAGCGGACGGACAGCGTGCCCCCAGGGTTTACATCGTAATTATACACAGCCTTAAAGCTGTTATCAGCATCGACCACATAGGTC
Organism: Asticcacaulis sp.; assembly: GCA_047605545.1. Classification (GTDB taxonomy): domain Bacteria; phylum Pseudomonadota; class Alphaproteobacteria; order Caulobacterales; family Caulobacteraceae; genus Asticcacaulis. Next base: position 7,100 of record JASGFL010000017.1, read on the forward strand.
ACTTCTGCATGAATGGATACCTTGCCCTCACCTTCGTTGACTTTCCAGTCCGTGACGGTCGCCTTGTAGATGTTCAGGTCCACACGCTTTTCGCTCATCTTCAGCGTTTCAGTATGGTTCAAAGGTCTCCATATGGTCGGCCTTACATCCCCAATCTGAACCTTGCCGCCACGGCTGGCTGAAACAAGCTGCCCCGTCGATGTGTCGAACACATAGCTGTTGGTTCCTGCCGTCACCGTTACAGTTGCCGCCGTCTTAGCAACCGTCGGTGTCAGTATTACGGGCCTGATCTCTGGGATCTGAGTGGGTCGCAATTCAACGGTTCGTTTGGAGATTTCACCGCCGTCTTCGCGCAGGAAAGTGAACCACAGGTAATATGTTGCGCCCGGGCGGATTGCCTTGAGGCCCGCAAGTGGGACCTCAAACGTTTGCGCCGCGTGAGGCACGCCGTTGATCGACGTGGTGGCCGTCGCCAGTTGGCGATCGTCTTCCATCAGTTGCCAGACGATCTTGATCTTCGACAGGTCGGTGAAATCAAAGTCGTTCTGAATCGGCACCAAAACCGACGACTGGCCTGGCGCAAAATCAAGCGTATCTATGCCCGGATAAACCTGAGCATACACGGCCTTGGACTCCCAGTAGTCCCGGGTTGGTTTGCGGTACGCATCGACAATCCCATCGAATCCATTTGAGGGAAGATTAAGGGCCTTCTCGACCGTGCCGTCGGCTTTTTTCTTTTCAAGCATAAGGCCCTGATCCGCCCAGAGCCACATGGCACCACCCGTGCCCGCGGCATGGCGCGTCAAAGCGGTCCAGCGATCTTCGAACCCACCGAAGCCTTCAACGCCATAGGCGTGGCTGAACTCGGTTGTCACAATGGGCTTATCGGCGCGTCCGGCCTCGTCATCGTAACGGCGGGTCTTCCAGTAGTGCGGGGCAAGGATATCGACTTCCTTCGGCAGCGTCTTGTCAGCACGCAACGGCAACAGAACCGGCCGCGACGGATCCAACGCCTTAACCGTGCGCAGCGCCGCAGTGCTCAGCGTCGACAGAGGATCTTCGTTGCCGATCGACCATATGACAACGGACGGGTGGTTGATGTCACGCAGAACCGTCTGATAAGCCCGATCAAGTACCGCGGCGGACATGTCAGGCTGCTGTTGCAACTCGTCACCACCGAAGCCGAAAGACACTTCGTTACTGGTATAGACCCCCATTTCATCGCACAGGTCGAGGAATCCCGATGCCGGTACATAGTGGGCCAGTCGGATGTAGTTGATGTTCCCCGCCTTCATCAGGGCCAGATCTTCGAGCCAATGCTCGCGACGCGTTGCCCGACCCACATCAGGATGTTCGTCGTGGCGGTTGGTACCGCGAAGCTTGATCGCCTGTCCGTTGATGCGGAAAATGCCGCCCTTGGTCGAAATCTCGCGGAAGCCGATTTTGATGGCTCGCGTGTGCGTAACCGCGCCTTTTTCGACGATTTCCACGTGGAGCTTGTACAGGTTCGGCGTTTCGGCATTCCAGTGGAGCGGTTTGAGCACCCGCATCGCAATTTCCGTTTCACCGCTTGACCCGTCGTGGCCAAGGACGTCCGCGTCCTGCACCTGAACGATCTTGCCCGTCGCGTCGAAAAGCGACAGACGCAACACATAGGGCTCGCCTTGGTTCATAATCGTCGTCGACAGCTTACGCTTATTTGTGTCGCCGACCATGACCCTGACCTTTAGATCGGCGTCACGGTAAGTATCGTCGAACTCGGTGTGCGTCTCAATTCGATCAAGCCACCGCAAGCCCGGCATGGTTTCCAGTGTCACATCGCGATAGATGCCCCCCAGCGCCCAATCGTCATTGGTGTCGAGTTCATAATGGTCTACTTTCTGGCGAACCCTTACCGCCAGTAGATTTTCAGCACCGTAATTCAGTGCCTTGTTAATTACGAATGAAATCCGGTTAAAGCCGTTATCCACCCGACCGATTATCTGGCCATTCACCCAGACTTCAGCCGAGGCAAACACGCCATCGAAATTAAGTACAATCCGGCGGTCTTTCCAGCTTTCCGGCGCATTAAAGCGTTTCAGATAAAACCCTTCGGGAGCGAAACCTTTCCAGTCCCGGTACTGCGGTTTATCAAACCCATGCATCACCCAGTTTGACGGTACCGGCATGGATTTAAAACCTGCCGCATTGTACTCCGGTTTGAAGAAATCTACACCAAGGGCGTCCGCTTCCGCAGGCGTCCCCCCCAAAGCAAACTGCCAGTCCCCGTTTAGCGACATCCCGTTAAACGCCGCCGGATCCTTTACTGTTGCAGGCATAGTCTTCCTGGCCGCCTGAGCCAAGGCTTCTCCCGCCCCGCCCGCGACGCCCATAATGGTCGCCCCAAGCCCCAAACACAGCGCCCGCCGCGAAGGAATGGCTGGCGTCTGAGACCCAACCGCAAAACTCATCTTCTTCATATCGAGTCGTTTCCGTTACTTTATGATTTCAGCGTTTCAATATGTGACAACGACCCGCTACCACGCTCATCCCGCCCTCCGGTTAGGCGACTTAAACGAAGCACCTGTTCGCATTAACCTGTAATGCTGTTTTGAGTAACTGCCTGTGCAGTTGCCTCTGGGCCGTTCCCTTTTTTCCCACCGCTGCCATTTGGCTGCGTCAATAAAGTAAGACGTTTCACCCCAGACAATGCGAACCTGGCATCCATAATATATCAAACTACCACCCCTTGCAGGTCAGCCAAAACTCCGCAATTCAATGGTGAAGGCACCGATAAAGGGCTGACCCGTATTAGTCTCAAGCTGAGGAATAGACTCGTCCGCCTTACGACCTTTTTCCGGTCGCCCCCACACCCCTGACAAGACCGCCACCGTGTCTGCGCTTTCGGTGCGGTGTTCGATATATCCCTGACTGAAGACCCTGAAACCGGCTCCCGCAGAATTCTGACGATCAATACGGCGTGTTTCCTTGATGCCGGTTACATCCGTCGTCCCCGCCTTACCGCCCCATAGGCCCAGATAAGGCGCCAGTCGCTTGTTCGGATAGGCGTCGTATGGCCCCAGACCCAGCCAGTTCAGTTGCCCAAGCGAGGCCGGCGATTGCAAGGCCACACCCACCACCGGCAACCAGGGCGCTTTGAGCTGAGTGTCATAGCTATAGCTTACCGCCAGACGGCCATCCGTCCCGATCCGGTACCTGAAGGTCGCCGTGAAACGATTATCCGCATCGACCACACAGTCCGTGACAGCCTCTATTGTCACGGCATCGCTTCCTTCCTTAAGGTCGAAACGGCGCACCGTCGGCGTGAAGTGCCTCAGATCAGGCAAGGTCTTCCATATGGCACCCATTGTGTAGGTTTCATTGGCATCCAGCGGGTGCCACAGATAGGGTTGCGCCCCCGTAATGACCGGCACGCCCCCTATGGCCGCAGACACCAGCAAACCCGTTTTCGGATCGAAGACAAAGCTCGATTCACCGGCGTTGACCGTCAGGGTCGCGGCACGTGCAACGGATAAGGGCACCGGTGCGCGCACCTTAAGGGGCACAGCGGCCTCGTTCAGAAGCTCGACCGCGCGTTTGGTGATTTCGCGGCCATCATTGTGGCGGCCATCATTGTGACGGAAAGTGAACCAGACCACATAGGTCTTGTCCGGCCTTGGGGTCTTCAGCGCCGCCAGCGGCAGCTCAAAAACCGACTGGGCATGGGCCTGACCGGAAATATTACCCTGACCTCTGGCCAGCTCCGTCCCCTCTTCGCGGATAGACCAGTCAAATGTCACGGCCTTAAGATCCGTAAAGTCGAATTCATTCTGAATAGGGATTTGCACCGTTTCCTGACCGGGTAGGAAAGATACGGCCTCCACCGCCGGATAGGCCTGCGCATAGACGGCCTGCGCCTCCCAATAGTCGCGGGTGGGCTTGCGATAGGAGTCGACAATACCGTCCCACCCCTCTTCGATCATGCGTAAATGGTCATCGTTTGAGATGTCGCCCTTTTTGGCGATGGGCGATTTCAGGCCCTGATCGGCCCACATCCATATCGCCCCTCCGGCACCGGCCGGATGCTTGATCAGCGCTTTCCAGCGGCTGTCGAGGCCCCCCATGCCTTCGTTGGCATAGGCGTGGGTATATTCGGTCGTGATGATCGGACGGGTCGAGCGACTGGCCAGTTCATCATATTCCTGAGGCTTCCAGTAATGCGGCGCGATGATATCGACTTCGGGCGGCAACCATGTTTCCGCACGCCAGGGCAGAAGCACCGGACGCGTCGGATCAAGCCCCTTGACCATATTGACCGAGCTCATATGCATATGCGTCAGGGCATCTTCGTTACCCACTGACCAATAGATGATCGACGGGCTGTTGATGTCACGGATAACGGTCTCATAGGTTCGCTGGAATACCGCCGCATTGAATGACGGATCATAGATCAGTTGTGCCGCACCACCGATCGACACTTCGTTGCCGACATAAAAGCCCATCTCGTCACACAACTCGATAAAGCCACGGGCATGCGTATAGTGGGCCAGACGAATATAGTTGATATTGGCGGCCTTCATCAGGGTCAGATCTTCGAGCCAATGCTCGCGGCGCGTGGCGCGACCGACATCAGGATGTTCATCATGACGATTGACACCCCGCAGCTTGACCGCCTGACCGTTGATGCGGAAAACGCCGTCACGGGTTGAAATTTCGCGGAAACCGACGCGCTCGCTGCGGGTATGGCTCACGACCCCTTTCTCAAGCAATTCGATCTTGAGGTTATAGAGATAGGGCGTTTCCGCGCTCCACTGACTGGGCCGCGGGATACGGGCTGTCAGGCGGGTTTCACGATCTGTGGACGGGTGGGCCTCTATCTTTAGCTGACGGGAATAGACCTGCGTGCCTGCGGCGTCGCTCAGGGTAAAGCGCACCTCATATGGTTCGCCCGGACTGGTGTAATTGCCCGGCAAAGAGCCCTTGTGCGTGTCGCTGACCATGACGCGGATTTTAAGATCGGCATCTTCATAAAGATCATCGAAGCTTGTCTGAACATTGACATGATCAAGCCAGCGCTTACCGGGCATGGCCTCAAGCCAGACATCCCGATAAATCCCCCCCAGCGTCCAGTCGTCATAGACATCGTATTTATATTCACGCGTGACCTGACGCACACGCACCGCCAGACGGTTGACCTTACCGGCCTCGGCGCTGCGCGTCACATCATAGGCAAAGCTTGTATAGCCGCTGTCGTGCCGCCCCAGCGGCTTACCATTCAACCACACCTCGGCAGACGACCAGACGCCGCCAAAATGCAGCAGTACCCGCCGACCACGCCAGTCCGCAGGCACCGTGAAATCGTGGATATAGAAACCTTCGCTGGCCTGATTGTCTTTGAACCCGCGATAGACCGGCTCTTCGTAGCCCAGCACCGCCCAGTTAGACGGCACCGGTGTCGCCTGAAACCCAGTGCCACTGAAGCTGCGGGCATAAAAAGGCGACAAGGCTTCGGCCTCAGCCTCCGTTTTCGCCAGCGCAAACCGCCATGTGCCGTTCAGGAGATACTGGTTGTCCGACGCTTCGGCAGCACCGGCATTTCTGAATGACGCGGCCACACATAATGCACCCACTCCCGACATTAATGCGCGACGCGATACAAATAGATTTGAAGACATAATCTGTTCCCTCATTTTTTACGCGTTCCCAATCCCCTCCGAATCCTTCCAATGGAAGTGGCGATAAGGGGGTAGGAAATTCCTGTTTCCGTGCCGATTTAATGCGTCAAACGCCGGTTAAATCAGATTAACCTTGTGTGCGGCTTCGTCCAGACTGTTGCCAATCAGCGAAAGATTCTGAATGGCCGCCAGCCCCCACTGAGATACGCTGTTTGTCGACAGGGTCGGGTCTTCGTCGATCGGACGAAACACCGTCACACCACCTGTCGTCTGGCTTCTGGACTGAATTCCGCCCGCATCCTTGCCTGAGAAAAATTCCGACCATGCCCTCAGGCCAAGGGCAGAGTCTTTCTCATGATAGGCCGCATAGGCCGTCAGGCGTGAATGGCCTACTGTAAGGCCGCGTCCGCCGGGGTCTTTACCCAGAAGCGTGACGATTTCAGCCTTGGGCGCGCTATAGTAACGGCAATATTCCTGCCATGCCTCACGGTAAGCCGGAACATCTATCAGGGCCAGCAGTTCGGAATGCATTTCCACCGCACCGAACACGGCGTTCAGGTGCGAGATTTTGGGCTGGTCAGAGGCTTCAAGGAAGCGGCCACTTTTCAGATCAAAGCTAGCCTCGCTGGCGAACCATCGCCACTTCAGCGCCGCAATAGTCGTCATGCCATTGACTATGCGATCTCGCCACTGCGGATCATTGGTGCGCTCCCATTCAGTCAGCCACATAGCCAGAAACGAGCTCCAGCTTGTGCCGAACGCCAGTTGCACGACACCGGGCGCGACCGATTTCTGGGCATTACCGGCCAGCTTGCGACCTATGTTGACGTTTTCAAGCGTATATTCACTGCCGAGCAGGTCACGCATCAGATCGCCTACGCGTTCGTCAGCCGTCAGATAGTAATATATGCGGCGATAGGCAGCGGTCGACACACGCGGTTGCTTCGATGAATCCGACCAATGCTGAACACCGTGACGCGTACCGAAGCCTTTGAAACGCCCAAGGTGATAGACATCGACTTCGCCCGTATGGCGCGTCATGGCTTCGGCAAATCTGAAGACATCCGCCCGACCCGTCCGCAGATAGGTGTACCAGATCCACAAATCGGGTGAGAGCTCGGAATTTGCCCAGGCGAACCCTCCGACATCATAGCGCCAGACATGCCGGATCGGGTCATAGGAGTGCATGACATCGCCATAAGACCAAAAGCCGTACCAGCGGCGCTGCTCGACCTCCTTCATATAGTAATCAATATGATAGGTCAGGCGATCCTCGATCAGCTTACGCGCCGGAGTAGCACTGTTGGCAACGTCCCAGTCACCAAAGACAGCGCATTGCTGAATACGTTCGGGTGACAGAACCAGACGGGCCGGAGTGGCCACCTGCTCGGCCATGTCGGAAAATGCCTGATGGGTTGGCGTCGTGCCCAAGGCCCACAGCATAAGCTCAGAGGTGCGCGCCACCCCGACGGGGGTATCCCATCCGGCCTGATAGTCTTCGTATGTGGCATCAAGCCCCTGAAGCTCTGTCTCGGTCGTATCCATGCCATTGACGGCGCGATAAGACCGCACATCAATCGCCGGCGCTTCGGGCGAATACAGCCATGCCGTGACCTCGGCCATGTCCGTTTGGGCCTTACGTACATCCAGTTGCGTCGTGGCACGTTGCCAGAAGTCCTTAAGACCCAGCGCGATCCCGCCGGACACCCCGCCCGCATAGACCAGCCCCCTGTTGCGCGTGCCTGCGTTGGATTCGACCCACGACTGACCGGCCTGAGTCCGTTTGCGCACATCAAAGCCATCGGCACTGCGCTGAATCAGGCTGACATCCCCCCACTCAGGAATCCACTTCAACAGACCGCGTGTAATTTCGGGCAAAGCGTCATAGGGGATTTCCCGCCCTTCAAACTGCGCCTGCTTCCATTCCGGCGCGGGGCCACGGCTGGAGCCGGTCAGACCGCGTACGGCCTCTGCCCACACCCCCGCCCCTTCACCGCTCAGGCGTATGTGCCGATTATGGGTGGCGTCACTCATCGGCACTTTTGCCGTAACCCCCAGACCGCGAATGAAGTCCTTATCAGGATCACCATCATAGATGAATGAATGGACGATGCGCACGGCATCCGAACCGGCATAGAAATATAGACGCACAGAAAAGGGTAACCAGTCACGGCCCTGCGCAGAGTGAGTGCCTTCGACCCTGACCACCGCCCGCACCGGCCCGCACTGCTCTAAGGTAACCTTGCTGATCTGGCTGGAAAAGCGCTGCTGATGAACGACATTTGCGGCATCAAGGTCAGGTTGATCCTGCCACAGCGCCACCAGTTCCATATCCTTAAAAGTGGTTCGCCCCGCCCGTTCTGCCGATGCCATCAGATACCGGCCGGAGGTTGGCACTACCCAAGTCAGATCACCTGAGGCAATAACAATATTACCCTCAGCCTGACTGACCGTAATGGCCTTTGCCGGTGCGGCGGACTTACCCCTCATGAGAGAAAGCTGCGTATCGGTAATACCGGCAGAGATCGCGTGCCCCGTCCATTTCAGTGATCCATCCGGCCAGTAGGCCAGCGGCCATGACTGAACCGCCGCTCCGCCCGACAGTGCCATATCCGGCACCTTACCCTTTACAGGCATCAGCGTGCCACGCGGCCAGGGCACCCCAAGCGTTCCCCCCTCAAACCGCGCCGGAGGGTTGCCGTCCAGCCAGGCCAGAACCGTATCCTTGACCGGCACAGGCTTTGCACCGGTGTTGGCGGTTTGCGCCATAGCCGGTGCCGACAGAACCACAGACAAGGCACCCGCAGTTTGTAAAAGAGAGCGGCGAGACAACACTGACATAATTTGGTTCCCGGGTTTGGCTGGCTATAGAAAAGTGTCGCATTCCACCGCTCAGATGAACGGTTTCGGGCGTCGGATAGCGCCGGACCCTCCCGGAGCCCGATGTGGTTTTTTATGCGCCCTTTAAGAAGACAAGACGTTTCAAGGTCGGGAATACGAACCTGATCAGCGCAATAATTTGCACGCAGACATGCGTAGATGATGACCTGCCGAAGGTCTTAGCGGCGGATCAGGCTTTGGGGGGGATTATAACCGGGCAGGTCTGTGCCGCGGTTTCTGGCCTAAGTGTCAGCCTGCCTTCAACAGCTTTAATTGCCTGTTCGCGACCTTGATTTCCAGCCCCTGCCCCCAGCTGAACGCAAGCCGGTCGCTTTCCATACCATCGGCGAAAACCACGCCCCCATCGTTCATACGCGAAGTGATCCGTAGCGAAACATATGGGCCGATAAGCCCATCCACCAGTTTGGCCTGTGTAAAACGACTGGGCCAGGCTTCGCGCACCAGAAATTCCAGCACACGATCCGTCGGGGCCGGTGCCTCTGTGTGTACCATAGACGATTGTTGGCGGATTGATCTGGCCCAGCCTGTGGCACCGGTACCGGTCGTCACAATGATGCCACTGGACGAATGGTTCTCATGCGATCCTGCATAATCGATTTCATATCGTGCCGATTGGTGGCTGGCATGGCCAATGAAGATTTCATTCAGCCCAATCAGCTGGCGTCCATCATCCATTGAGGCCATGACCATTGTGCGCAATTCAGTGGGCCAGTCTCCGTGAGGCGCTGCGCGCAAAACCTCAGCCAACCCGTTTTCACGAAAGGGTACAAGCACACCGGCATTAATCTCCGGCTCAGGATTAACACCAATAACCGGTTGCCCATTCAGATATTTGGCCACATTGGCAACCAGCCCATCCTGTCCCACAGGCACAACGATGTCTTCACCGGCAAACAGGAACCGGTCAAGATCAGCGCGCTTGACATGGGCGCTTCTCCAGTCAGACGGGATGGCCGAACGTACCGTAGACAGGGCCTCCTTAAGCCTGTGGTGGCGGGCTTCGACCTGAGCCAGCTTCTGCCCCCGCTGTTCAAGGAAAAACGCCGCCTGCCCGCGCGTAGCGTGATGCGCGAGAAGCCATTCAAAATCGCTTTCCCGCGTCACCAGCACGACTCTGGGCGTCAGGGTGCTCATTTAACGCCTTTGGCTTTGTTGAATTCACCCACGACCGTAGCCAACAGATCCGGTGTGATATTGAGGTTTTCAATACTGTTGAGCTTGGTGGCAAATTCACGGGCCGCCAGAGCCAGCATTGCTTCCGGCGGCAACTCTTTATAAGAAGCCAGCATAGCCCGCTCCGCTTCGGCATTGGCCGCGCCCAGGGCGGTGATACGCTCGGCCTCGGCATCGACCTTAACCTTCATAGCCCTGACCTCGGCTTCGGCTTCGGCCTGCATATTGGCAGACTGTTCGGCGATTAATTGCATTTGCCGACGTGCCAGCTCTGTCTCATTGGCCAGTTCGTTTTCCGCAATTGCCCTTTCCTTTTCTACCGCCAGAGCACGACGCGCAAAACTGGCCTCATCCGCCTTTTGCAGCAGTTGTTCAAAGGTTGGGGTTTGCAGGGCTTTTTCCAGATCAGCACTTGGGCTGACCGCCGTAACGCGAACCGCAATCACCCTCAGGCCCATCTCGGTCAATAAGGGCGAAGCCGTCAGGTCGGCGCCAATACGCTCTTGCAAAGGTTTAACACCGGCCTCGAGTATATTGGCCACTGTGCGTTCGGCGAAATACTGCACCGACGCCTGCTGCGCCAGACCCGTCAGCAGGGTTTCAATCTGCTGTCTCGGTTCGCCGCGCAAAAGACCGGTTTTAAGGTCGATATTAAAATCAACACGATCCGCTAACAGCTCAGGATTTTCCACACGCCATGTCATGGTACCCTGCGCATTGAGCGCCTGATAATCCTTTGAGCGTCCGGTGAAAATATAGGTCAGGTCGCGGTCGTCGACGGCGATTTCTGCAACCGATGTCCGGTCAGGCAAGAAGTAGAAAGTAAGGCCACGTCCGCTCGCGGTTTTTCGGCCGCTTGAGAACCTGATGATGTGGGTCGAAGCGTCCGCACGTAAATGGCGAACGAACGGATAGTGTCTGATCTCAGCCATAAAATACCCCTCTTTTCAGGCAATGGTTTTGGTATTGGCACGGGTTTTAACAGCCGAAGCCATGCTCAACTTAAGGTAAAGATGTTTGCGTTCAGGCCGCGCCGCAAAAGTGCTCAAGTATAAAGAAATGGTCCTCGAACAAATGCTCTCTCATGCGGCGCACTTCAGCAAGCGGGAACCATTTGGCACGGGCCGCATCATCAGAACCACGCACAGCCGGCAGGTCGCCACTGATGAACTCAAAATAGAAGCCATAGGTGATTGTACGCCCCCGTTGCGAACGGTTCGGCTCATCAAAAACCTGACGCGCCTTGAGGCTGCCTTTGAGAACCGGCGCGGGGATTTTCAGGCGGGTTTCTTCCTTCAGTTCCCGAATGACCGCCTCGAACAAGGTCTCATCCTGCTCAACAAAACCACCGGGTAAGGCCCACAGTCCTTTCCCCGGTCGTGCGCCGCGTTTGACCAGAAGCACGTGACCGGAATGGACAATTACGGCATCTACCGTGGTAAAAATGGGCGGATAAGGTGCCACGGCCCATGCTTTTTTATAGCCGAGGATGTGCTGATATTCATCGACCAGTGCCGCATAGGCTCTGGTCTTTTTGAACGCCATCAATATCTGGAATACCTCTGCAGGCACATGCGCCTGCAAAAGCCGCAGCGCCCCCTCGTCCTCACTGAACAGATGATCACGAAGTTCTGAGGCTGATAAGGTGCTGGCAAACGGCACATCAATCAGATCCCACTGCGGAAAGGCATGCAGATAGTATGACGTGCTGAATTTCTGATGACCGATCAACCCGATTTTGACGCTATCCGGCTTTTGTCCTTTGGCTAAAATCGCCTCATCGACATTTTGCTGAATATCGGCTTGCCAGGCACCTTCGTTATACAGGTGATCGAACACATGCCGGAAGATAATGCGATCGCTATCGGCCCCGACAGCGGCACGGATCATGATTTCACGTTCCGTTGCTGACCATGGGCTGCGTGAGCTTCGCGGGACGCCGGTTGAACCGATCAGAACAATCAGATGGTCGCACACCTCAAGCGCGCGACGCAAAACCGTCAGATGTCCATTATGGAATGGCTCGAAACGCCCGATAAGGGCGATATAATCGTAGTGCATGAGGCTCCCTCATTGCAAATGTGCGCACGGTCCGCCCGTGCAACCCTGAGCTTAGTTCAACCTTTTGAAATTGACAATAGGCATCCTTCAGCACCGTCACGCTTGCCAAACAGTTCGCGGTTCTGTAATTTGCGAATGGTTATCAGTTTGTGCGTTTGGTTAAAGGTAAAGGGCGTAAAGGGTAGTGTCGCAAGATCATACGCTCAAACTTTACATCAACCATCGCCGCAATTTGGTTAAGTACGCCCGCGGCATAGTGGGTGATACCGAGCGCGCCGAAGATGTGGTGCAGGACGCCTGGCTGCATATGGATAAGGCCGCGGGCGCGGTTACTTTTCACCACCCCCTGACCTATCTTTATCGTGTCGTCCGTAATCTTTCGATTGATCGGCTGCGTAAGGCCAAACGGGAAAAAGCGCATTTTTCTGAAACACTGGATCTGGTGACACCGGTGATCGGTGACGACGCGCCCTCGGCAGAGACGGCCCTGATCGCCGAGGATGAGGTGCGGCTGGTCATGGATACGCTGGCGACCTTGCCTGAGCGGCAGCGACAGGCCATAATCATGTATCGCTTAAAGGGGCTTAAGCTGCGTGAAATCGCCGAACAGCTGGGTATATCTGTTGGGCTGGTGCATCTGCTGATTTCAGAGGGCCTTGCTGAATGCGACCGTCGCCGCAACGAAATGCTTTGATGATTATCGCTGACCTGTCATTGAAAAATCGGCTTACCGGAACGTCCATTGTCTATGGGCAGGCTTTTCCGTCAGGCGATGGCGTGTCTGACGCGGAGCATTGACGGTAATGAGCGAAACCGATCTTATCCGGCGCGAGGCGTCCGACTGGCTGATTGTCTTGCGTGAATCGCCCGAAGACACGGCGCTACGCGAGCGTTTCGAGGTCTGGCGGTCAGCCGACCCTGCCCATGCAAAAGCCTGGGACAGTATGGTTACGACCTTTGACGTTCTGGGGTTTGCGACACCCGAACCGGCGACTGAGCAACAAAGTCAGCCCTTTAAGCGACGCAACGCACGCCATCCATCGTCTCAGAGACGCCCAATATCTTCGGCAGGAAGAATATCGCGCAAGGTGGTGGCCGGTCTGGCTGCAGCCTGTGTGCTGGCCTTTGTTGTCAATGCGCCTGCGTTTTATCGCCAAGCCATAGCCGATTTCACTACGCCGGTCGGTCAGGTGCGAACGGTTGCGTTAGAGGATGGCAGTCAGCTGCATCTGGGGCCGGATAGCGCTGTGCGCATCAATTATGAGGCCGATGGTCGTCAGGTGCAGCTATTATCCGGCTCGGCGTGGTTCGATGTGGCGCGCGACCCTTCGCGTCCGTTCCGCATCAAATCCGGTGATGTGACAACCACCGTATTGGGCACGCATTTTGACGTTCAGCGCTTCGGGGCGGAAATCGCCGTCTCCGTACAGGAAGGCCATGTCCGCGTTGAAACCGGTGCGGTACGTGAAGAGCTTGTGGCCGGGCAATGGCTGCGCATTGGTGGCACAGACCGCTTAAGACGCGGACAGGTGCAGCCGGAGCTGATCGGCGGCTGGCGCACGGGCGAGATGATCGTACGCGACCGTGCCTTATCAGAGGCGATACAAGAACTGCGTCCGTGGTTTAAGGGCCGGATCGTGCTGGCGGATGCAGAACTTGGGCGTCGCCGCGTAACCGGAATCTATGACCTTAATGACCCCGTTGGTGCGGTTGAAGGGATTGCGGATGCGCATGGCGGCAAGGTTCACCGCGTGACGCCCTGGCTGATCGTGATTTCGCGCTAATTATTTTATTTATAAATTTCAATGGATTGTGAAATAATTTTCTTTTTCTTACCTTAAGTTTTGAAAAAGAGACATCGGGCGGCGTCCACACACTCATGGAAATATTGAGAGGCATTATCAAAATGCCCTCCGACAACACATGAGTGGAGAGTAATTGGATGAGCGGGATAACGGACAGACCGGCTGGATACAAAGGATCGAGACGCAAGCGTTTCGTACTGGCCGGCGCCTTATTGATGTCAACGGCCCTGAGCGGGATGCCGCTGGTTCAGGCGCAGGCCCAGACACAGAGCCAGTCTGAAAGACGTTTTGATATTCCGGCGCAAAGCCTGACCGAAGCCCTGATGCTTTATGGACGTCAGTCTGGCATTCAGGTCAGTGCCGATGCGCAGCTTGTGGCCGGTCGCCGGTCTCAGGCCTTGTCGGGCGATTACACGCCGTCCGAAGCGCTCTCACGGCTTCTGAATGGCACGGGGCTGAGCTATCGGTTCAGTGGCAACAGGGTGACGCTTGAAAGGGCACCGGCGACTGGCGAAGCCATTCAGCTTGGGGCCATTCGGGTTGAGGGCGCAACCGGTTCTGCGGGTGGGAACACTTCCGTATCAGGTGAAGGTGACAGCGCAGGCGAAGGCCCTGATGCGCCCTATCGTACCGCCGGTTCACGCGCCCATATTTCTGCCGATGATGTCGAGAAGTTCAAAGGGACCTCGGTGGCCGATATTTTCGTCGGCGTACCGGGGGTTATCAGTGGTAATGCCCGTAACACCGGCGGGGTCGATCTGAACATTCGGGGTATGCAGGGTCAGGGCCGCGTACCGGTGGTTATCGATGGCTCTACACAGGAACATACGACCTATCGCGGATATAATGGCGCGGCGGGCCGTTCCTATATTGATCCGGATTTCATCGGCTCGGTGGATATCGAAAAGGGGCCTTCCGCAGCCGCAGACGCCACCGGCGCTACGGGCGGCGTAGCCCGGATCAGCACGATCAAACCGGCTGATATTCTCAAGCCCGATGAAAACTGGGGCATCCGCGTCAAGGCCGGTTTCAACGGCAACAGCGCCCCGACGGCCCCTCTGGCCACGGTCGGAGGAGATAATGTCACCACTGGCAGCACCTTTGTTCAGGGTAGCGAGCCGGATATTAACACGTTCTGGGCCCATAAGTCCGAGCGCCGCAAGCGTGGTTCTCTGCTCAGCCCCACCGGCGAAAGCTACAGCGTTGTGACGGCCTGGCGCAACGAACGCTTCGATGTGGTGGCCGGTTATGCGCGTCGGCGCAACGGCAACTATTATGCGGGTAAGAGCGACGATGCGGCGCATCCCGAATATCAAACCTATGCCAGCGGTTCTACAACGCGGGTGCGTGTAATCAATGGTGGATTGACGGCCTATGGTGCGCATGAGGAGGTGCTGAATACCTCACTGGATAACGAATCTTTCCTGATCAAGGGCACCTTGCGTCTTGAGGATCAAACGCTGGAACTGGGCTACAGCAAATATCGCAGTGCTTTCGGCCAGATCATGCCGACCCAGATATGGGGCATACCTTACCAGAGCGACATTGATGCGGTCGATCTCGACACCTATACGGCGCGCTATAACTGGAAACCGGCGGGCAGCGACCTGTTCGATCTGAAGATCGACACCTATTTTACCGATACCGATAATCGCATTAACGCCACCTACTTCTCCGATACGACGCACCCCGCCTATTATTATCAGCGCTTGCGCCGTTTCGGTCTGACGGTTTCCAACACGTCACGTTTCTATACGGACATAGGTGATTTTGCTCTGTCCTATGGGGGCGCTTTCAAACGCGAAAGGGCAGGCCTGCCCATGTCTTTGGAAGAATATTACGAAAAATATGGCTTCGATGGCGGTACTGCGGGCGGGCCACGTATGGGCTGGCGGCGCGAACTGAGTGCCTTCGCCGCGCTCGACTGGAAGCCCGCGCAGTGGGCGACCCTGTCGGTAAGCACCCGTTACAATGAATATGAAACCTTTGACCGCAATTCGAGCCTTGTCGAGGATAGCGCCAATACCACCCCAAGTGATTATATTCTGACCTTCGGCAATCCGATCCGTCAGTCCGCCAGCGGCTGGTCGCCCATCGTCAGCCTGCTGGTCGAGCCTAAAGACGGACTTCAGTTCTATGTCAAGCACTCACAGGCAAAGCGTCTGCCGAGTGTTTTCGAGGGGCTGAGCGGGTTTTCCATAGGCAATGTGACACAAGAAAAGTCGCTTCGGCCCGAACATGCGAAATCTTGGGAAGGGGGGATCAATTTTCTACGTGATGACGTGTTTAAGTCTAATGACAAATTGCGTCTGCATTTGGCCTATTTTGATAACCATATAGATAATTATATCACGCGCTCGAATGTTGGTATGGAATTGATTCCGGGGCGGGTAATCTATGTCATGGGCATGTTGAATCTCGACTATGCCGAGATGCGCGGGCTGGAACTTTCGGGTGAATATGATGCCGGTCATGTCTTCGGTAAGCTGAGTTGGAATCATTATACTAAGACAATGTTCTGCGGCCCGGATGATGGGACGCTTTCGCCAACTGAGCCTGTGTGCACCGAAGGTGGTTTGCGTAACAGCTACACCCTGCATCAGGTGCCACCGAAGGATTCCGCGACATTGGAGTTGGGCGGGCGTTTTTTTGATACGCGCCTGACGCTTGGCGGACGGGCGACCTATATCGGTGAACGTCCGGTCGTAGGTATATCTGATGAGGATGCGACGGATTGGGATAGAGTCACCGGTGCGATACGTCCGGCGAAGTGGAACCCCTATACGCTGCTTGATCTCTATGCCAGCTATAAGCTCAATGACCGCACGCGTCTGGATGCCAGCATCGATAACGTCACGGATCTGTACTACATGGATGCCTTGTCGGATTCGCTCATGCCCGCACCCGGTCGTACCTTCCGCATGTCTCTGACCTCTAGCTTCGGGGCCGGTGATGCAGGGGTTGATGGCCTGGCACTGACGCCGTTCGACGGCGACTGGAGCGGGGTCTATGGCGGCTTGAGCCGGTCAGGGAGCAAGGGCCGTATCAAGGGCGTAACCACAGCCGCTGACGGCACGCCGGGGGCTGTTCCGGCTTCGGAATCGGCTAATCAAAAACTGGAAGACAGTCAGTTGACGGTAAGCCTTGGTTATAACCGTCAGTTCGCCAACAATGTCGTCGTGGGTATCGAGGCCGATTATGCCTGGGGGACATGGACAGGTACCACCCATACCGCGCTGATCGAACCGGCTGAACTGGTCGCGCGGGGGGACTTCTATCAGGCAGCTACGATCTATGAACTGTCTGACCTTGCTACGGTGCGCGGTCGGCTTGGCTACGCATCCGGCAAGACCCTCGGTTATGTGACCGCGGGTGTCGCCAGCATCAAGGAGTTAGAAGACCGCACCCAATATCGCTCGACCGCACCCGGCGCGACCGCACCCTATGGCAGCCTTACCGCGGTCTGGTTTTCTGAACAGGATAGTCGCCGTCGCTCCGGCTGGGTACTGGGGGCGGGTTTTGAACGGGCCATTGATAACCACTGGTCGTTCAAGGCTGAGTATCTGCATGCTGGTTTTGGCGATACGGTTTTCCGCTTTGGCAATGCTACCGCGGGCGTAACTCAGGACTTCAAAGGGACCTATCGGGTGCCTATTCCCGGAACCACCCTATCCGAAAGAGTGACCTTCAATATTGACGGTACCTCCAATATCATCAACGGCCGTACGGCGAAGAACGAACTGACACTTCAATCTTTGCGCGTCGGTGTGAATTACCGGTTCTGAGATTGATGACCGGTTACACAGCTTAAAAATCAGATACCCCGACACTAGTGGTAATAGTGTCGGGGTATCGTTTTTATATACCGGATTCAGTAAAGGCTGCGTGTTATTTCAGCCCCTTAAACTGACTGTGATCTTTGCTGATTTTACAGCTACATTCCTGCGCTAAAGGCGAGCCTATCCGCATCTTTGTGGCGCAGCCACCGACACCTCAGGTTTTTCCCGCAGAACAAGCACCATAATCAACCCTGCGGTTGCCATAACCGCACCGGCCAGCGAAACCGCAGGATAACCCAACTCCGCCGAGATAACCGCTCCGCCCAACGCCGCCCCCACAGCATTGCCCAGATTAAAGGCACCGACGTTCATGGCCGAAGCAAGATTGGGCGCATCAGCCGCAACATTCATGATGCGGGTCTGCAAAGGCGGCACCAGTGCAAAACTCGCTGTGCCCCACAAAAATATCAGGACAGCCGCCGGTATCGGCCAACGCATCCCCCACGCGAACAGAACCAGCAGCACAATAAGGCCCGCGAGTGTCACAATCAGGGTGTTATCAATCGAGCGGTCAGCATAGCGGCCACCAAGCCAGTTACCGGCGGTCAGTCCCAGCCCATAGATGACCAGCATGGCCGTCACGAACGCCGTAGAAGCCTTCGTCTCTGATTGCAGGATCGGCGCTATGTAGGTGAAGACCGTGAACATCGCGCTGGCACCCACCACGGTCAGGGCCAAGGCGGCCAGTACCGCAGGCCGTTTCAGGACGCGCAATTCCGACATCACATCAGTATTCTTATCGGCGGGAAGCTCCGGCAAAGACAACCGAAGACTGATCATGGTCAGGATACCCAGTCCGGTAATACCCCAGAACGCCACGCGCCAGCCCATAATCTCTCCGGCCCAGGCTGCAAGAGGTACCCCGCCAATTGTCGCGATCGTCAGGCCCATGAACATGGCAGCAACAGCGCCTGCCCGACGGTCCGGCGGCACCAGACTTGAGGCCACAACCGCCCCAACGCCGAAGAAGGCCCCATGATTGAACGAAGTGACGACACGCGCGATCAACAACAGGCTGTAGTCGCTCGCAATTGCCGACACCAGATTTCCAACCGTGAAGATCGCCATCAAACCGATCAACAGGGTTCGCCGTGGAACGCGTCCGGTCGTCAGGGTCATGATCGGTGCACCAATCAACACCCCCACAGCATAGGCACTGACCAGCAATCCTGCTGCGGGTATCGATACGCCCAGATCAGCCGCCATGACAGGCAGCAAGCCCATGGGGGCAAATTCCGTAACACCGATGCCGAACGCGCCTATCGCCAGCGCCAGAAGAGGAAAGTTAGGCTTCATTGAAATTATCCTGATTATGTGCCCTAAGCATATGAATGATCCAAAGCTTGTTGTGTAGACAGCCTTCAGGATCAGGTTCTGTGCGTAGGATTCACAAATGAAACGTGAGATGGTCGACAGATCAGGTGAAATGGAGGCCTTTGCCGCCGTGGTGCGCGAGCAAAGTCTTTCAGGGGCAGCGCGGCGGTTAGGGCTTACGCCGTCTGCCGTAAGCCGCGCCATTACCCGCATTGAAACGCGTCTGGGTGTGCGCCTGATTGTGCGCACGACACGGTCGATCACCCTGACACCCGAAGGGGAAGCCTACGCCCGTGGTGCCGCCCGTATTCTTGCCGATCTTACCGAAGTAGAAGACTCCATCTCCGATCAGGGCGTCCCGCGTGGCCGCCTTCGCATCAGCGCGGCTCTGGCCCACGGTCGCTTGGTCATAGTGCCTTTGCTTAAGGAATTTTCGGAAAGGTATCCGGGAATATTGGTCGATATCAGTCTGAGCGATACTCTGGTAGATATTCTGGGTGGCCGCGCTGATATTGCCATCCGCTTTGGCCCCCTGTCGGACAGCCCTCTGACAGCCCGACGCCTTGGCGACACAGGACGATCAATCGTGGCCTCGCCAGAATATCTCGCGCAGCGGGGTACGCCTTTGGTGCCCGAAGATTTGCGCAATCATAACTGCCTGAATTTCGACTTCCCTCGCATCGAACCGGGCTGGCCATTTCGCAAGGATGGGCACGATTACGCGCTACCGGTTACAGGTAACATCGAAGCCAATAATGGCGAGACTCTGGTGCAACTGGCTCTGCAAGGCGTTGGCATTGCCCGCGTCGGCAACTTCCACCTCGCGGATGAAATCACCTCAGGCAAGCTTGTCGTCCTTCTCGACGATTTCAATCCGCACGATCGCGAACCCATCCATGCGGTCTTTCTCGGAGGCAGCCATATGCCTGCACGTGTCCGCGTTTTTGTTGACTTCCTTGTCGAGCGCCTCGCTACACGACAACTTGGCTGACCACACCAGCCTAAGGCCCAAAAGGACAAAAACCTTCGCCTAAGGCCGAAACAGGCCCGACAAAAGCTGATCTGCCTGGGGTAAGTATCGGTGCGTTGAAACATCGACCTTATCCGGCTGGATCGCTGGGGTCTCCAGTTGCTTGCCGATAAATGCGTTCAGTGCATCCGCCGATGTGGCACGTTCGCGCTCAGCGCCTGAACGCTTTGATCGGATCAGTTCAGAGAGCGCCTTTAGAAGGCCATCTTCCAGATTCAATCCCTTACAGAGCGTATGAACGTCCATCGGGGGCAAGTCGTCCCTTGTGTTCAACCACAAAAGCATCAGGCTGGGGCGCAACGCGTAGCAATAGCGTTTGATGGTCGCGCTCTCAGGCGTTTGCATCTGATTCCACGATGAGCGGCAAAGCCGATCATAATGATAACGGAATTGCTCCGTCATAGCGGCCTGAACAGCAAATTTATGGATAGCGGCGGCAGCCGCCTCATCACGGAAGTAGATGATGGGTGATGTCAACCATTCATGCAGAACAGGGTTGGACGACAAGGCCAGCCGCAGTGCCTTGCGGATGTCCCAACCGTTGAGATCTAGCGGCACCCCAAGAACCGGATCATCAAGTGTCGGCGTTTCTATGACTTCGCGCCATTCCCTTACCGACAAATAATCGGATTGAGGGCGCACATAGACGAAGCGCACATCGTAATCACTATCGGCCGAAAGAAAGCCCCAGGCGCGGCTGCCCGACTCGATGGCAAAGAGAATACGCACACCTTCGCGGGCCGCCAGTTCTTCCAGTCGCGCGCGAATATAGGTATGGGCGTCAGGTGAAATCTGTGACGGCTCAATCATTTGAATGCTTCCCTCACGATCCGACCATACAGATCGGCAATAAAATCATCCGCCAGATTTTCAGGTGGCCCGTCCGGAAGATCACAGGTTTCGGCAATCGTTTCCACCGTCTCCAGCAGGGATTCGATCTCCTCTTCAACAACCTGATACGGCACTTCGCCCCGTTTGATTGCCAACAGATGCATGGCCTCCGGTCGGGGAAAAACTATATGCCGGGTTTCGAGAAATTCGACGGCCTGACGGGCAATACGCACGGCGTGCGATATCGATTTCCAATCAACGCCCTGATTGGCTTCGGCGGCGCGGCTACGCTCGCCAAATTCGGCATACAGTTTTTCGGTCATGGCGCGAGCGGCCTTGATTGAGGCCGAGAAGATCGCCTTCTTGCCCGCCACATCAAGATAGGTGGCCACAAAACCACCCGCTTCAGGCAAGTGTACGATCCGCACCAGCGGATGCCGTGCGGTCAGGGCCATTAATTCCGCCGCCGCGACCTCAAGCTTTTCATTGGCCCCATAGCGGGCTTCGATATCGCGTAAGGTTTCAAGCGCCTGACGCACCGCAGTCAGACGCTCACCCTTGACGACATATTTGCGCGCCTGCTGACGGCAATAACCGACAAAGGCGGTTGTCTGGCGGCTGAATAGACGTGGCGCCAGCGCCTGTATCTCTGACCAAACCGGATGCGGCGGATCGAGATGCAATGCGTCCGGCGCGAACAGCATATCGAGCGCAACCGTCTGCCCTTCGGCCAGCAGTTCCAGAAACTTCGCCGGCGAATAGGCTTCAAAATCGACATCCGCCGCCGTGTTCTTTTCACCATGAGCCTTTTCGCGTCCACCGGACACAGAAGGACGCACGCGTTGCAACAGGATATCGCGTGCCTCAGGCCAATAGATAGCCTTGACGTCGAGATCGGACGCCGCCGTAGCCGTGCCATAGAGATGCGACCCGAAGGTGATACGCATGATCGTTTTCATACTCACCTCACAGTCGCGGATCCACGGGTTCGCTTTCCAGTGCCAGAACACCGAACACCGCTTCATGCACACGATAGAGTGGTTCTTTGGCGACGAAGCGTTTCAGGGCCTCGTAACCCAGCGCATATTCGCGCTGCGCCAGAGCGCGCTTACCGCCTACATTGCGCGCCTTAAGCCGCGACAGGTTTTCCGGTGCCGTATATTCCGCGCCATAAATAATGCGAAGATATTCGCGGCCCCGACATTTGACGCCGGGCTGGATCAGTCCCTTTTTCCCTTTTTGTGTAAACGCCAGCGGCTTAACCACCATGCCTTCCATGCCGCCTGCGGTTTCCGCTTCCCACCATGCGGTCGCCGCAGCCACCTGCGCCGCATCCGACAGATAAATGACCTTGCGTTCAGTGCGCTTCAGGAAAGCCGGATCGGCATCGTACAGAGCGTCGATCACCTCCAGATGCCAGAGGTGGTCACGGTCCATATTGAATGACCCTTCGTGCGCCAGCACGTGGAATGGGGCAATGCGGTAATCATCGATCGACTGCACGTCCCAGCAATAGCGGCGATAGGCGTCACGATAGGCCGAAGCCATGTCCGCCCGTGCCGCCATCTTACCGGCAAGTTCGGTCTGACCCGCCTTGGTCAGAAGCTCTGCCGCAAGCGGCAGGACGTGCGTCGAGGCCGCGCCGACCGGCGCATATTGCTGCTCAAGCAAGGCCAGCGCCTTGGCCGACCAGGGCAGAAGCTCGGTATCAAGACACAACCAGTCGGTATCAAGACGCGTCCACAGGTCAGCCTTACCCACCGCATCCGACAGCTTTTGAAGGCATGCCTGCTCAAGCGCCTTGTCACTGAAAAAAGTGCGACCGGTGCGGGTATAGATCGTCCCCAGCCCTGCTGTGTCCGTTCCAAAGCGTTGCCGAACAGCCTCGGCATCACGCCCGACCACAGCAATGGCGCGCGAGCCCATATGCTTTTCCTGAGCAATAACGCGATCGACACCTTGCTTGCTGTAATAGGCAAACGCCTCCGCCGGATGCTCAAGCCAGTCAGGCAAGGCCGAAGTCTCAGGCGGCGACATGGTCGGCGGCAGATAGATCAGCACGCGCGGATCAACGGCAAAACGGCTCATGACCTCAAGCGCAGCCATGGCGTTTTCTTCACGGATAATCGTGTTGCTCGCCAGATCGGTTTCCACCACCCGCTTACCGATTACGTCCTCCAGATCAAGCATGTCGACGGCACGACTATCTGTTGCATGGGCGATGGGGCGCACAGGCTCAGCATAGGCCTGCGGAGCCTCCACCTGAACAATATCTTTTTCCGGATAGCGTAAGGCCGTCAGCTTGCCACCGAACACACAACCCGTATCGATATTGATCGTACGGTTGAGCCATTCCGGTTCCGGTACAGGCGTGTGCCCATAGACCAGCATCGTTTCGCCGCGATAATCCTTCGCCCAGTTATGACGCACAGG
Source organism: Asticcacaulis sp. (assembly GCA_047605545.1). GTDB lineage: Bacteria > Pseudomonadota > Alphaproteobacteria > Caulobacterales > Caulobacteraceae > Asticcacaulis. Next base: position 30,141 of record JASGFL010000017.1, read on the forward strand.
CAGTCCGAATTCATCGGTCTCACCTGTCGTTTCACCGTACATAGCAAAACTGCGGATACGCGGTGAACCACGTCCGATATAATGCGCCTTAAGACCCGCGTGCGATACGGCCAGCCTTCCGCCATCAAAGACATAGTGGCTGATCAGTCCACCGAGGAAATCGACAACCCGCCGCTTGAATTCAGGCGTTTCTCCGGCCAATTGTTCCAGCGACTCCGCCAGACCGTGATTGACCTTAACATCGCGCCCTTCCAACGCCCGCTTCAGCTTGTCGTCATGGTTGCCCGTGACACAGAAGGCCACCTCAGACTCGACCATATCCATGACCAGCCGTAATACGTCCGGCGTCTTAGGCCCGCGATCCACCAGATCGCCGACAAAGATAAGCTTACGCCCTTGCGGATGCGAAACCCGATAAGGCGCGCCCCCTTCAATGACATAGCCAAGCTTCTGCATCAGGGCATGCATCTCATCGAAACAGCCGTGAACATCGCCGATGATATCGAACGGCCCGACCTCGGTGCGCTTGTCCGGCCACAGGGGTTGACGGGCTATGTGCACGATATCGATCTCCTCAGGCGTTTTGAGGATGGTGACATGGCTGAACCCTTCCTTGCGCAGTCCTTTTAATGAACGGCGCAGAGAGTCTGCCTGACCCCAGACGACATTTTTGCCAAAGTTGCGATCCGGCCGTTGCCGGTTACGCTCAAGGCACAGTTCACGCGGCAGATCGAGCACTATGGCCACAGGTATAACGTGATGCTGGCGCGCCAGAGCGATCAAGCTGCGACGCGCTTCGGGCTGAACATTAGTGGCATCAATCACGGTCATCCGACCAGCGGCCAGACGCTTGCCGGCAATAAAATGCAGCACCTCAAAAGCGTCTTTTGTTGCGCTCTGATCGTTCTCGTCATCACTGACCAGCCCACGGCACCAGTCCGAGGAAATGACCTCGGTCGGCAGAAAATGCTGGCGCGCAAAAGACGATTTGCCCGAACCGGACGCGCCGATCAGCAGCACCAGCGACAGTCCGGGCAGCATTATGGTTTTGTCGGTCATGACTGTTTCCTGAAAATTGCGGCTTGGGTCGGCGCCCCTAAGCGCTCATCGACCTGACCAATAGTGTCAAAGCTGACGACGTACCCAAAGCGTTCGGCCGTCTCATGTGCCCAGATTTCAAATTCAGCACGCGTCCACTCGAAACGGTGATCCGGATGGCGAAACTTACCCGCCGGCAAATTCTCAAACAGGGTGTTGTACTCCGCGTTCGGCGTTGTCACGATAACCGTAACGGGTTTGGCATAGTCGAAGACCGCGCGCGCGAAGGCCTCCAGCCGTTCAGGCTCAAGGTGTTCTATGACCTCGATGACGGTTGCCGCATCATAGCCACTCAGCCGCCGGTCACGATAGGTCAGGGCCGATTGCATCAGTGTTATACGTTGCTGCTGAAACTCCGGCAGACGGTCAAAGTTGAGACGCGCGCGTGCGATCTCCAAGGCCCGCACCGAGACATCACAGCCGGTGATACGGTCAAAGTCGATATCTTTGGCCATAAGGCCAATCAGCTTGCCCTCTCCACAACCCATATCGACGACCGACTTTGCCCCCAGTCGCTTAAGCGTGGCGAGCACCCATTCCAGACGTTGCTGGTTAAGATTGATCTTGCGCTCCAGCGTCTCTTCTTGTCCATCTTCGCGTACCGGATCAGGCGCAGCTGCCCCGTCAGACAGGCGTTCCATGGCCTGTGCCGTCAAGCCTTTGAAGCTCTTGAGGTAACGCCGTGCGATCAGTTCTTTGTCGGGATGGCTGTCGAGCCAGCCTTCACCGTGACGCAGCAGCTTTTCGACCTCGTCGTCACCGATCCAGTAATGCTTGTCCTGATCGAGCACGGGGATCAGCACGTAGAGATGCTTAAGCACCTCCGCAAGACGCGCCGTCACCGATAGGGTCACATCAAAATAGGCACTGTCGCCCCATGCCGGAAACGCGTCATCCAGCGCCAACCGCTTGGCACTTATAGTATAGCCCAAAGGTTCGAATAACCGGCGCAGCACAGCTTCACCGCCCCGACACGGCAGGACCGGCAGACCTATCTCATAGGTGATGGCGGTGTCGGCCAGTGCCTGACGATCCTTAGACCGCCCGCTGATGGCGGTGCGGAAAAACTGACCCAGCGCGACGCTCAGGAACGATGAGGCGACATAGGGGCGATCATTGACGTATTGCTCAAGGGCAAAGCCCTCCCCTGCCGGTCCACTCTTGCGCACCAGCCCTACCGGATCGACCTCCAGCAGCAAGGCTGCCGTACACAGATCGTCACGCACATCCGGATAAAAGACGTGCGCCTGCCCAAAGCTGAAGGCCTGACTGTGCAGACGATGCGGGTTTTTATGAAGCAGATACCCGAGATCAGTCGCGGGTGCATGCCGGGTCGAAATGGTCAGCAACATGGAAACTATCCATACAAAAATGCCCTTTTGAGCGGGTCAAAAGGGCTGAAAGCATTCAGAAATTGAAAGAAATCTATCGATCCTGAGACACAGCCTTTTGCACACACGCCAACGGTTCGCCTTGATCCAGACGAACGGTGACAACTGCAAACGGGCTTGCGATCTTGATCATTGCGGTTGTATCGACAATTTTTGCGCGACCATCAAGTGGAACAGCGTTTTCTTTAGGCGGCACCCCGTATATCAGACCGCCGTTCGTGTGCAGGAAATTCAATGGTCTGGGACTGGCTCGAAATAGACGCCCGTAAACCTATGAGCCTCGATCAAAGCCTTTAGCTCCTCCGTAACGAACCACTGGAAGACGGATGCATAGGGGGTGAAAATATGACACCCATCCACATAGACACCATTATGCACCCGCTCATATATATACTGTGGTCGACCGGGCGATAGATAATCAATATCCGAGCGGGCCTCGTCGACGAATGGCACCACTCTGGTTATCTGGAATGCCCAATAATCATCAATGCCATTAATTTTTAGCCATCGCCCGCAGCCCTCGACAAGAGCTTCGATCTGATTGCGCACACGACTGCTGCAGGCGATAAAGCGGGGGGTAAAGTATGTAATGTCAGGTGTATTTCGCACTCGCAAGGAACACTTTTCCCACTCGCCCCTAAGATCGGGCACAGCGTCAGGGGCAATTAATTCTTCGATCGGATGATCCCAACCCTTAGGGATGTGTAGCGCCCGCCAAGGTTCATCGCAAAATTTAAGTTCATAAATTTGGGCCATCCCGCCCTCCTTTGTATTGGCCAGCAATCTGGGGGCTATCCTGTCGATTCATAAGGCGGAAACGCAGACGTTTAGTCCGCATAGACTCAAGTTTTCAACATAACGGACTTTTGGATTATGGCTGAAGGCAATGCATGACAGGGGTAAACGGTGACCTTACCCCTTAAGATAAGCCTAAGATTTTATTTATGTTCATATCACATTCAGAACGGGGTTATTAGCTTTCCTTTATGAAGCAGAGACCTGGTCATTTGGGGCGGGGCTGACTTCAGGTAAAGGAAATAATACAATGAAATATATTATTGCAGTGTCAACGCTGGCGTTCGTGGCACTCACCGGACAGGCGCATGCCGGATGCGATTTCTTCATCGCAAATAAAACAGGTCCGCGTGTCGCGCTGCAGGCCGGTGAATGCGCCGTTCTGGTCCCCGATGGTGACGGGAAAGGTGCCGCTTCGTGCGAAGGCCTGAAGGTTAAGACCATACCTGATGCCATCAAGTTCAACGACAATATTACCTCGGTGATGGTCAACCATCAGTCTACCGCCATCCTTAAGCGTAATCGCGACAATTCCAATGCGACTGCCGCCGATATCTTCCTGACCAAAAAGCATACCTCTGAGCTGGGTGGCATGAATAAGCAGGCAACCGTTCTTCTGTGTAAGAAATAATACCGGATAAGCTACTGCCTGAAGGTGGGTGCCGCTCAGCGGTACCCATTATCGCGTGTGGCCATCATCAGTGACATCTTTGATGGGCTTACCCGATGCGCATCAGCCCGCCATCATGGCCAATGCGCGACATACCGCACGTTTGCATGATGACTTCTCAATTGCGACACGATATAGGATTTTGATAATCGTTCGCAATTATGCCGCTCTAAGTAGTGGGGGTATACCGCTGAAATGCCCGAAAACCCTGCCAAAGCAGAACCCGATCCGGCGCAACGCCTGACTCAGGTACTGGAAAACCGTTATGCTGAGTTAAGATTGTTTGCCTTACGCAAATGCGGTTCCGCAGTTATGGCGGACGATGTGATGCAGGATGTCTGGCTGCGTCTGGTAAAGCTGAATACGACAATAGATACGGAATCGATCAAGAATCCGGTTAGTTATATTCACCGCATCATATCTAATCTGATCATCGACCGGCAGCGTCAGACCACAATCAGGGGGCGGTATTTTGCGAACCACGATGTTCCCGACACGGTCATCAGCGAGGTGCCCTCTCCGTTTCAGACTCTGGCAGGACAACAGGAATTCGCCATTCTTCGTCAGGCGATCCTTGAATTGCCTCCGGTGGTTCAGAAGGTTCTCATACTCTATCGAATGGAGGGCCTGACTATGAAAGAAATCGCCGGTGAATTAAATATAACGGTCAGGTTAGTGGCTACATATCTGGCGACAGCCATGAAACATTGTCGTCAACGGCTTCATGAAAACGATAAAAAATGATAGAATCCGTACATTCTTATCTTGTCATTCGTCTTATATACAGACGGATGCAGGCGATATAGATGAAGACTTCACTCAGCCCCAGTGATGACGACCTTTTTGAAGAAGCCACCTATTGGTTTCTGTATCGTCGTGACTCTACCGATCCGGCCACTGAGGCAGACTATCAGGACTGGCTGGCAGGCAACCCTGATCGCGAAGCCGCCATCGAAGAAGTGACCGCCTTGTTTGGCAGTCTTGAGGAACCGGTTGCCGCTGTTGCAAACGCTGACTTTGCGCAACACATACCCGTGCCGATAAAACGGCCCTGGCGTAACTATGTCGTAGCCGCAAGCCTTCTGATGGCGGTCATGGCCGGCGCATGGTTCACTCAGGGGGGGCATTATTATCTTCAGCCGGATGTGAACATCACACAAACCGGCGAAGTCCGTAATGTGACTCTGGCTGATGGCAGCACGGTGACACTTGGCACCGATACCGTCATGAAGGTACAGTTCCGTGAGGGAGAGCGACGGGTCAGGCTCGAGCGGGGCGAAGCCTTTTTTCAGGTTACACCTGATCGTTCACGTCCCTTCGTCGTGAATACGACAACAGGTAGTGTGCGTGTTTTGGGCACAGGTTTTGATGTGCGCCGGTTTGATGACCGGACACGTGTCAGCGTCACCGAAGGCGTTGTTCAGGTCAATGCCTTTACACACAAAACGCAGAACATCAGAAATCAGGACACTCTGACGGCTGGACAAAGCGCATGGCTTTCCGGCGCGGGGGTTCAGCGTGACGGCCAACTGGATCCGTTAGAGGTTTCGGCCTGGCGGCACAAAAAGCTGATTTTCTTTAAAACCCCTCTTTCCGAGGTCATCGCCGAGATCGACCGCTATCATCAGGGCATTATAATTGTACAAGGACAAACAACGCGTCAGATCCCGATTTCAGGGGCATTCGATGTCTCTGATCCGAACGAGAGCCTGAGAAAACTGGCGGTTACATTAAATCTGCGTCACGCCGGCATTGGCGATAAATTAGTTATATTATATTAAAAACAACAGGTTATTTACAATACCGCCCTATCGACAACGATACGGGGAAAAATAATATCCGAATTGCGGCCTGTTTTTGGTTTTTGTGCGTTGGCTCGTTCGTCTTTTAACTGACAGCATGTAAATGCGTATCGTTCGCATTAGCTGATGACGAGCTAACTCACACTCATGATATCAAAACATTCATCCTCCATCCCATCTCTCAAACAGGTGTTATTGTCCAGCGCCCTGTCGCTTTCACTGCTCAGCGGCGCCTGTCCGGCGATGGCTCAAACAGCGGCAAATGCAGCAAGCCCGCAGCAAAAGACCTATAATATCGACATTCCTTCCCTGCCCCTGTCCAAGGCGCTGGCACAACTGTCTCTGCAAACTGACCTTGAGATTGTTTATACTCAGGATGAGCCATATGACGTGACCGCGCCTGCGGTGAAAGGCCGTTACACATCCGCTCAGGCATTACAGATACTGTTACAGGGCAGTGGCTTTACAGCGCGTCAGGTGCGTTCGGGCGTCGTTACTCTGGAAAAGACGCAAGGCGGCATATCGTCTGGCGCGAACAGTTTCAATCTGGGGGCCATTCGCGTCGAAGGTACAGGCGTGGCTGAAAACCCCTCAGGTCTGACGGAACGCGAGGTGATCGGTCATGATGATATTTACGATCAGGACTTCTCGACCGTTTACGCCGATCGCCGGACCGTTGAGCGTTACAAAGGCGTCAGTTCGGCTGATATTCTCAAAGGACTGGTCGGGGTTTACAGTCGCGATGTGCGTAATTCCGGCGCTCTGGACCCCAGTATTCGCGGCATATCGGGGGCAAGCCGCGTACCGGTGATTATTGATGGCACCGAACAGGCGCTTGCGGTCAATCGCGGGTATAATGGCGTCAGTAACCGTAGCTATCTTGATCCCAACCTGATCGCCGGCGTTCAGGTCTTCAAAGGCCCGAACGCCAGTCGCGACGTTCGGGGGGGCAATTATGGTGCCGTAACACTCAATACCCTCAGTGCTGACGACATACTCACGGCTGATCAGACCTTTGGTATGGAGTTGAAAATCGAGGGGGGCAACAATGTCACCAGCCCACGTTTGCCAACCCTGCTGACAGGTCAGGATTATCGCACTGTTCCGGGCTTTCCCGGTTCACCGGGCGTGTCAGGATCTCCGGCGACCCCTAAGGGCGACCCCAGCCTGAAAGTCGTTCCGCGTGACAACAAAAATCTTCTGTCCCTGGGGGACCGCGCGGTTCGTGTGGCTGTGGCGGGTAAAACGGAGCGTTTTGACTGGCTGGCGGCGTTCGCCTATCGCACGGCGGGTAACTATTATGTCGGTTCAGAACAGGCTGACTATTATAACAATCCCGATTATGTAAACAGCGTCTTCACCCTGATCCGTCGTCTGGCAACTGACTATGCCCCGGGCCGCGAAGCGCCGAATACCTCAAGTGAGCTGACCTCCTATCTGGTGAAAGGCAAGTGGCGCATTTCCGACGATCAGTCACTGCAACTGACCCTGCGTGACAGCCAGTCCGACTATGGCGAAGTCATGCCATCGCGCATCGTCAGTGCTGAAGGCTTTGGTACCAGTCAGTGGCCCCTAAGTTCGGTGCACGCCAAGGCCGGTACGCTTGAATACAGATGGCGACCAGACAGCCAGTGGATCGATCTGAAAGCGAGCCTGTGGACGACACGCACCCAAAGCGCGACCTATAGTGCAGGCGGTTATCCAAACATGGCCGGAGGGGCATCTGACCCGATCCTGCGTAACACCGCCCTTACCAATGCCCAGAACAACCGTACCGGTATATCCTTCAGCAACCGCTTTCAGCCCTTACAGAGCCTTGATCTGACTCTGGCAGGCAACTGGCAGAAAGAGAAGATTTCTTCGCCGGACACATATAATGCCAGCCAGCTGAACGGCTGGATGCAATATCCGCGGGCTGGCCGCCGGGAGGAATATGACCTGTCGCTCTATCTCGACTGGCGCCCCAATCAATTCCTTACGGTCAATGCTGGTGCGCGTTATTCAAGCTACTGGGCCTTTGATGACTTCCTGCAAAGCCAGCTGGACGCAGGCAATGGTAGTCGTTTCAACCAGTATGTCCCGACAAGCTATACGGTTACCTATCAGACCGAGCACACTGGCCCCGATGCGTGGATCGAATATTACAGGTCGTTGTATGTAGGCGGTCTGCCGCCAGCCATTCAGGCAATCTGGGAATCTCAGATAAGGGCCACATGGTCAATGGGATCCTATACCCTTGATCGCACGGCACCGGCATGGCTGCCTGGTGAGGACGGGCGCTTTCTGCGTGCCGATAACGCCTGCGTAAACGGCTGGCTTAATGATATCGCAGATTACAACGGGCGTTGTTCAACCACGGCGGTGAACACGATTTACCAACCGGTGAATCATAAAAAGAAGGCTGACGGCTGGGCACCATGGCTCGGGCTGACCCTGCATTTCACAGGCAATAGCCGCGTTTATCTGCGCTATGACGAAGCCTACCGCTATCCGACGATTGGGGAAAGCACGGTCAGTTTCGCTACGTCGGTCAACCCCAGAGGGCCGCTCAAACCAGAGCACATCCACGCCTATGAAGTCGCCTATGTCCATGACCTGCGCGACATACTGAAACTGGATAGCGATCAGCGCGCCGACATCAAACTTACCTGGTTCAGAACGGAAACGGATGATGTCATCGAACGCGATGTCAACCTGATGTATTCCAATCTTGAACAACAGGTCATTGAAGGTCTGGAGTTTCAGGCGCGGTATGACAATGGCCGCTTTTTCACCGACTTCAGCGCTGCCCACACCTTAAAGAACAAGGTCTGCGACGCAGAGGTGGCCATTTTGCTGCAACCCGGTGCCGGTACAGTGCCTGATTGCGTAAACTATGGTTTCGTTTCCGGTTATCTGCTGGCGCAGGCCACACCTGACTATTCAGCCAACTGGACATTCGGTGGCCGCTTCCTTGATCGTCGGCTCGAAGCCGGTGGGCGGCTTGTTTATTACAGCAAGTATGACAACGCCGAACTGGATCTTTTTATCGGCAATCCGCTCAATCCTAATGTGGTGGGCGGCTACGCACTGAACACGCCCTATACATGGGGCCGGATCCTGACGGCTGACGCCTATGTCAGCTATGTGGTCAACGACAAGATCAAGCTTGAGCTGGTCGGAACCAACCTCACGGACCGTTACTATATCGATCCGCTGTCACGTTCGCTGATGCCTGCCCCCGGCCGAGCGGTCAGATTCAGCCTGACGGCGCGATATTAGGTGATTCATCGGCTGCCCCCGATTCCCCATGCAACTGGCTTCGGCGGCAACCGACTGGATGTGTAAGCGTACAATCTGTTCATCTCACAACGAAAGGTTATTTATCATGAAACCCTCGAACTTCAAAACACTGGCTTTTGCTCTGCTTTCGGCAACGGCTCTTTGCGGTGGCGCCTATGCGAACGAAGTCGGCCAATCTAGCGATACAAGCCTGCTTGTCGTTGGTGAGAGCGTCATCAACAGTCCGGGCGGCACCCACACAGCCGGTCGTCCGGGCGTTGCCGTCCTCGCTACCGGCCTCAGCGGTATCGTCGATTTTCAGGGTCTGGCCACCTTCGCGCCCGGTGATCTGAATGGCGTAAGCACACTGGATTACCCGGCGACTGTGCCCAGCGATCACAACTCACTTGGTGTGTTCCAGTTTGCCCGCACCAGCAGTCAGGACGTCTGGTATGGCGAATTCAAGCAGACCTCGAACATCGCCGATGGCACACATACGGTTTATTATGTTGGCGAAGATGGCGGCAACTCCGCAACACCGGCAAGTGGCACGGCTACCTATACGGTGCAGGGCATCAACGATTATGCCAATAAGGGCAATCTGGCCGGTGAATTTACGGCTACCTTTGATAGCAGCACCTTCGGCACCCTGACCGGCAGTGTGAGCGGTGGCGGTCGTACCGTAAGCATCGGCACGGCCTATATCTTCGGTGTCAATTTCGTAGGCAGCAGCGGCTCTTATACGGATGCAACCAATACCATTAACGGTGGTTTTGTTAACGGTAAGTTCTTCGGCTCAGACGCGGATGCCCTCGCCGGCATCGTATCGTTCGGTAACGGAAGCAACCGTATCTACAACACGGCTTTCGGCGGTGACAAGCAGTAAGTACTGACTGAGCTTGCGAGGCGGATGGGTTTACACCCGTCCGCCTTCCTTATTTTCAAGAAGCCATATTCATATGCCATTGCCAGTTCATCAGAAGCCTTGTTACCGCCTTGCCGTTCTCAGTGTCCTGATGATCGGATGTGTCATTTCGGTTGCGCAGGCCCAGACCACCGAAGATACGCGCCTGCGACTGGATCAGCAGCTTGAACGCAATACGGCAGGCACCGAAGCCAGACTATTGCAAGACGCAGAAGATGCGGAAACGCTGACCGTGGATGGTAGGGTTTATACCGTAGGCAACACCGTCAGCGAAACCGGACAGGCCTTATATATCAGTGTCATGCGTAAACAATGGCCGGATGCGCAGCGTTTCCTCAGGGCTTATTTGAACTTGCCGGGTCACGACCCAATGCTGGTTGCCTATGCCCAGGGCGGGCTGGCGCGGGCACGGGGTGATCTTGCGGCAGCAGAAACCTATTTCCGTGAACTTGATGCCTTACAGTCGGGGTTCTTGCCGGGACAACTTGAACTCGGACGTACACTGTTTGAGAACCGTAAGGACCGTGAGGCGCTCGACGTTTTTCTCACTATTGATAAGGGGCTGATGCCTGACGACACCAAAGCAGCGGGTGTACGCTCGACGGTACGAAGTTACATTGATGCGTTAGAGTATCGCCGAAACTGGCATGGTTCTGTTGCGGTGGGACTGGGCTATAACAGTAACCTCAATCAGTCTTCCGAAAACATTACCTGTCTGTTGCCCGGCACGGATGGCGAATGTTTCTTTGAGCGTCGCCTGCCTGACGCGATCGGTGCCGAAAGCCTTAGTTATGAAGCCTCGATCAATCGCCACTTTCCTCTGAAAGGGCACCACGGCCTGCACGTGCGTGGGCTGGTATATGGCGAAGCCTATGACAGCCACTCCGGCTATAATCGCACGACTCTGGTTACTCAGGCCGGTTATATATACCGCACAGGCAAATATAGTTTGTCAATTGCACCAACCTACGAAGCGGGCCTTCTGGGGAATAGTTCATTTTATGATGCGTGGGGCGCCCGCGCTGAAGCGTTCTTTCCGCTGTCCAGTTCGGCGGCACTGAAAATCGATCTGTCTCACAAATATATGAAATACCGTCAGAGCCGTTACAACGCCCATACCGGAGGTCAGACAGACGTGTCGGTCACCTTATGGCAAAACCTGCCTCGCGGCCTGACACTGTTTGCCGGTCCAGATATCAACCTCAGAGATACCACGCTTGCGGCCGATTCCTCGCGGCTGAATGGCTTTCGCGGAGGTTTTAACAAGAGTTTCGTGTCTGGTTTCAATGTGTTTGCTATGGCGGCCATCCGCAGACGGGATTACGACGGTTACAGCGAATTGCTGGCCGCAACCCGCCGCGATGACGAACAAAATTATATTGTTGTCTTTCAGGCACCTATCTGGTCAGTAAAGGGGCTGATGCCGAGCGTGAATCTTCAGCACAATCGCGTCCGCAGCAATGTGGGATGGCTCTATTCGTATGAACGAACCGCCATTAGCCTGAAACTGGAACGCCACTTCTAGCGCCAAAAACAATCTGTGATTACGTCGGTAGCTTTCAAGAGTAAATTGAAGGCATTGGTTGCGGGGGCCCGCAACTACCGATACCGACATTGTTTGGAAATTGCGATCTAAGCTCAGATGTGTCTGTTAATCGCTGGCATAAGACTGGCACATTTCGATAAAGGCTCGAAGTGCGGGTGTCGCAACGCGGCTGGGATAGTATAGCCGCGGCCCTTCCATGTACGGCCAGCAGTCTGTCAAAACGGGCAGCAGTTCCCCGGTAGCAAGATCGTCGTCTAGCCAGTTACGAAAAGTGTGAATTACCCCAATTCCTTGGCGGGCATAACGCAAGCCAGTGTCCAGAGCGCCCACGCTCAAGACGAGTACATTTATCGGTTCGACAAGCACCGAGCGTTCACCGTCTCTCAACGCCCATGGCAACAAGGGCCCACCACCGAGCCGATAACGAATGGCGTCATGAATCGTCAAATCCTCAGGAACCTGCGGCATTCCACGTGTCGCCAAATAGGCCGGCGCTGCCGCGAGCGCCAATTGTTGCCTGCGCGGACCGAGAGGAATCGAGATCATGTCCTGCTCTAGAACGCTATCATAGCGAATGCCGGCGTCGCAGCCTGCCGAAACTATATCTACCAGATCATTTTCTACCATGATCTCAACGCTCACGTGGGGATAAAGCTCTCGGTATCGGGCGATCAGCGGCGGCAAAATGTCGGGCACGACTGCACCAGGAACATTCAGGGTAAGCCGGCCCTGTACCGCGCCGCCCAGGGTGACCACTTCGCTACAGGCGGCATCCAAGGCCAAAAAGAGCGGCGTGACCCGATCAGCGAGAAGTTGCCCTGCGTCCGTCAGATGCAAACTACGTGTTGTACGACGCAACACAGGTGTTCCGAGCTGCTTCTCTATGCGCGTGACTGTGGTGCTGACCTTGGAGGGGGCGATTCCAAGCTCCAGCGCAGCCGCCCTGAAGCCGCCCTTTCGCAAAACTGCGAGGAACACATTCAAATCGTCGGCGGACATATTGTTCTTCATAGAGAACAACCTATTCTGAAGATCATTGCTTATGCAATCAGTGTAAAACAATCATTGTTCGGTCTTCAACGCGGATTGCGCGCTCGTTGCGCACCACAAGGATCGGAGATCAAGCAATGCTGATTGTGACAGGTGGCTCTGGAAAATTGGGCAGACTGGTGGTGGATGCTCTGCTGGAGCTCGTGCCAGCAGAGCAGATTGGTGTGAGTGCGCGTGACCCGCGTAAGCTAGCCGAACTGGAAAAGCGGGGCGTGCGCGTTCGGCAGGGTGATTACGACGATGGCGACAGCCTAAGCCATGCCTGGGAAGGCGCAACGCGCGTGCTTCTGGTATCGTCGAATATTGCAGCCTACGGCGGCGATCCCCTGAAGCAGCACGAAACGGCGATTGGTGTGGCCAAAGTTTTGGGGATTGAGCGACTGCTCTACACCAGCCAAATTTCGAGTGGCAAAGAGGCGCATTTCCCTCCCGGCTGCGATCACGCTGCAACGGAGGAAATGCTCGCTGCTTCGGGCCTTGCTTGGACTGCGCTGCGTCACGGCTTTTATGCGGACAGCGCCGTTAGCATGAACGCTCGCGGCTTTGCGAGCGGACTACTGGTAAGCCCGGTGGATGGTAAAGTCGCTTGGGCAACCCATGAGGATCTGGCCGAAGTCGATGCACGTTTACTGGCTGGGCAGGAGACATTCGAGGGTGCCACACCGCCGCTAACGGGAAGCGAAGCACTTGACCTTGCCGATCTTGCCCGGTTGGCAAGCGATGCCACTGGCCGGGCAATCGCACGCCGGATCATCACCGAAGTCGACTTGATCGAAAACTTACAAGCAGCAAAGTTGCCGGAAACTGTCCAGGAGATCACACTGGGCTACTATCGGGGTGCCCGCGCTGGGGAGTTCCTGCCCGTCGATCCGACGATGGAACGTATCCTGGGTAGAGCGCCACAGCGCATGATGGACGTTCTGCGCCAAGCACTGGGATAATTTCGGCCTCAAGCCTAAGCGGTTCTTGGCGACGCCTCATCACGAGACTGATTGCAGAGACATCGGCGGATCTGTGAGCGTGGTTTAGGCTAGGGCTTCAAGAATCACCGAGGATCCCGAAATCGAAGCTAAGCGTTGATCTGGCTGTATTTGACGCGGGCAGATCGCTCGCGTTCAGCGCAGTCGGGATGCGCGCTATTGCATGCCAAAAGAGCATCAAGGAGGCACGGAATTCATCGACACACATTGACCGAAAGGAAAAGCCGCCACACTTCGCAGTGCGACGGCCTCCTTAACTTGATCAGCCGATGCCTGATCGTGAGGCTTTTTCCTCTTACAGGATGGCCACCTCGGGCGCCGCTCGGACCTACACGTCGCCGTGCTTGATGTTTTGAGACCGTGAGGCATAGGCACGGTCTGTCTTGATGGGTGGAGACATAGCGTAACAGGCCTCGAATGTCAATCATGATGACGGTCGCACCGCGTTCAAGTCGCTCAGCAGGCAAACCCCACGCTCTACGATCGCACCCTGCTCTCGCAGACATTCCGCTACAGAGATAATCGATGTTCCCGATGACACAAGATCATCGATCAGGGCAATCCTCTGCCCTGCCAGCGCCGGGACTTCTCCGCTTACGGTAAACGGTTGGAAAAAGTGCCGCATCGGTTTGCCAACTTCCTTCATCTGGAAATCCGTGTCCCGCTTCGCCCTCCTCAGTTGGCCGAGTTCGGCCTTGAAAGCTCTTTCATCACGATCTTTCGTGAACTGCGGAAAGCTGGCGTCAATGGCGCCCAGAACCTCACCGACCGTCCGCTTGCGCAAAAAGTTCGATTCTACGAGTGGCAATCCCGACACCTCAGCTACACGCTTCGCAAACAAACGACACAGGGGCTTACTCGACGGAACATCGACAAGAACATCCACCTCCAGATCGCCGACGAACGCAGCCAGAATCTCATCAGCGCGCTTGTAGAGCATCTGGTGGTACATTGGCTGCATACGGTAGCCATTCATTTGCTTCAGTGCGTAAACCAGCGGATTGCCGTCACGGTCATGCCCCTTCGTAGTCTTGCGGCGGAAGACATATTGAATCCGCAGCCCGTCTATCGCGCCCTCTGTCGGATTTCCTTCGATGGAGGTATCCACGAGTTCCTGATGGGAGTGGTCGATAATCACCGTCTTGTTGGCGTAAACATTTATCCCCAAGAACCCTCAACCTCCCGCTCTACTCATGTAAACAGAACAGCACATCTGCCGTATGCGAAGTCTTCGTGTACATGACCTCGCTCCGAGAAGCACACGCAAATGGTGCCTTGCACGACATCGAAGCGAATTAGTTCCCGAGACGCCGCGCTTTTGCGAACCCGCGATCGGTGGCGATGAACCGTTCCAGCATCGGCACGATCAGCCGGACGGGATCGGTGGCGGGCTGGCCGCTTTCGCGGGCCAGCACCTCTGCATAGGAAATCAGATCACGGTGGAGCGAACCGGGCAGTTCCACCGTCACTTTGACGGGCTTATCTTCAACGAGTGGCCCAAGCTTCAGCTTTGTCATGGTCAGTTCCTGTAAGGTTCGAGTACCAGGTCGCGGGTGACGATGACCCTGACCGGGAAGCCCGGCCGAATGGTCAGCGTTGGCGCGACCTGCAGCTGGCGCTGGACGATCTGCTGTCCGGCCTGATTGATCGTGTCCTGCGCCCCGTCGCGGATGGCGCGGATCAGGCGGTCTTCGTCGTCGGTCGCCAGCTCCGTACCGATGCCGAGCAGCGTGGAGAGACCTGCGACCTTCATCAGATCCCACCAGTGGTAATCGACGCCATCCTCCAGACCGGCATAGCCGGAAGCGTCAGCACCCGGCTGGCGCTCCAGCACGATGGAGCTGCCATTGGGGAGGATCAGGCGGTTCCAGACCAGCAGCACACGGCGCCGGCCGAAGGTCACACCGGCGTCATACTGGCCGATGATGCGCGTTCCTTGCGGTATCAACAGCAGCGCGCCGGTCGGGCTGTCGTAGACATTTTCCGTGACCTGTGCGGTGATCTGGCCAGGCAGATCGGAACTGATGCCGGTAATCATCGCAGCGGGAATCACGGCCCCAGCCTGAAGAATGTAGGGCGACGCTGGCGCCATGATCCGATCCATGGCGACGGTCTGGCGATCCACCGGACCATTCAGAAAAGCCGTGTGTCGGTCCTGCGTTGTGGGCTGACCGCCAAGGTCAAGGCCAGAAAGGCCCGGCATGTCCGAACCAGACATCGTCGCTGATCGCTGCCCCGACGGGAAGAACACAGCGCTAAGACGTGCGGCTTCTTCCTCGGCGAGACGTCGCTCCTCGGCAGGATCGCGGGCTGGTGTTGCCATCGCGGGCGGCGTAACGGGCTGCCCCCTGTTCTGAGCGTCGAGGATCGGGCCGCCGAGGTCGCCCGGCAGAGCTGGTCCCAGGAGCGGGCCGGTATAATCGCGCGGCAGGCCGGCCAGCCCGTCCGCCGTGGGGCGGTTCTCGGTTGAGTACAGTTCCTCGCCATTTCTGGTCATGTCGCGGGTCTGGAGCGCATAGATCAATGCGCCGCCAATGCCGAGGAGCGCGACAGCTCCAATGCCAGCCAGCATCTTGCGTGACAAGCGCGTGACACGCGGCGGCTCGGCGCGAAGGCGCATAGGAGGCGCGTTGGTGGTCGTATCTTCGCTCATGACGGGTTCTCCCCGGTTTTTGCGGGCTGAGCGGCCTGCCTTTGTTCAACGCGGACAATCCTGACGGTCTGCTGGCGATCACCACTGCCAAGGCGCAGCTCGGCAGCACCGAACAGGCGATCCACGATCAGGATGTTCTGGTGGATGCGGCTGTTGACGATCTGCGTTTCGCCGTCGGAGCCTATGACGAAGACCGGCGGCATCTCGCCCTGCACGATGCCGCGCGGGAAGACGACATAGACACGGCGACCATCGTCGAAGACAGAGATGGGACGCCATGGTGGCGTGTCTCCAGTCAGTCCGTAACGATAGTTTCGGGCCGTCTCGACAGGGATGATGGGGGCTGCCGGAACGGTCACGCGCTGACCGGCAGGTAGCGCGGGATAGGCCCAGGCCACTGCGGGCATATAAAGTGCCGCGCGGGCGCGAAGCTCAATGAGATAGACGCGGCGATCCGTGCTGATGACAAGATTGGTGGCAATATCCTCACGGGTCGGTTTGACGAGGATATGAACGCGGCGGCTTGCACCCGATCCGCTTTCGGTATCGCCTATGATCCATCGGGCGGTGTCGCCTGCTGCAATCGGTCCAGCGCCAGTCAGGCTTTCGCCGGGTTCAAGCGCGATTGTCGTGATCTGCCCCGGAGCGGCATAGACCTGAAACAGCGCCCCTTCCGACCAGGGGTAGATCTGGATGGCGTTGTAGTAGCCTTCCCGGCGTGGTTCGACCCGGGCAGCAGCATTGGCATTCTCGACGCGGCCAGTCGGTGTTCCGGCAGCGGTTCCGCCGCGCGCCACAGTCCAAGCCGGCGGCGTGTGCAAAGGCCGGGGCCGGTCATCGGTAACGGCTGCCGGCACGACAGGAAGTGCTGGCACATCGGCATCATAGCTGAACTGCGGGGTGCGGTTGGTGGCGCAGCCGGCCAGTATGGTGGCGGACAGCAACAAAGCCGCCAAAGCGGGTTTACGGAAAACCGGCAAGCCGGAATTGCGAACCATTGTGCGAGTCATTGGCTCATCTCCCGCGACCATGAAATTGCATTGACGTAGATGCCAAGCGGATTGGCGCGCAGGCGTTCAGCATCGCGCGGCGTCTGGATCACGATGGTCAGGATCGCGGTCCAGCGTTCGGTGGTGGAGAGCTGGCCATTTTCGTAATGGCGCTCGGTCCAGGCGACACGGAAGCTGTCATTCGAAGCGCGGATCACCGACGACACCTCGACCGCGATCTGCTGACGCCCGACCTTGGTGAACGGGTCATTGGCACGGGCATAATCATTGAGGGTCGCAGCACCCCGATCAGTGGTAAACTCGTAGGCGCGCAGCCAGTTCTGCCGCACGATGATGGCGTCGGACGGAATCGAGCGCGTCTGCTCGATGAAGCGGCCGAGATGGAAGGCAATCTGGGGATCGGTCGGGCGATAGTCAGCCACGGCAGGCGCGACGGCCTGTGACTGGCCGAGATTATCGATCTGTGGCCTGTCCCTGGTTTGACGGACACGTAGTTTAGCTCGTCAAGTTTGAGCGAGC
>JASGFL010000018.1:0-46970 GCA_047605545.1 Asticcacaulis sp.
GATCACGACCGAACTGATCGAGATCATCGCCGGTGCCGAAGCCCTCTAAAGGATAAATCATGTCCGCTCATCAAAAGATTACGGCCAATAAGGGCCGCATCACTCAGGTCATCGGCGCCGTTGTCGACGTTGAATTCGACGGTACCTTGCCTGCCATTCTGAACGCGCTGGAAACCACCAATGCCGCCTCTGGCGCGCGTCTGGTGCTTGAAGTCGCCCAGCACCTTGGTGAAGGTGCCGTGCGTACCATCGCTATGGACGGTACCGAAGGTCTGGTCCGTGGTCAGGAAGTCACCGACCTTGGTGCTCCGATCACCGTGCCCGTCGGGCCTGCGACCCTTGGTCGTATCATCAACGTTATCGGCGAGCCGATCGACGAAGCTGGCCCAATCGAGACCCAGTTCTTCAACCCGATCCACGCTGAAGCCCCTGCCTTCGAAGATCAGGCCACCTCGGCTGAAATCCTCGTCACCGGCATCAAGGTTATCGACCTGATCTGCCCATACGCCAAGGGTGGTAAGATCGGCCTGTTCGGCGGCGCCGGCGTGGGCAAGACCGTTACCATTCAGGAACTGATCAACAACATCGCCAAGGCCTATGGTGGTTATTCGGTGTTCGCCGGTGTGGGTGAGCGTACCCGCGAAGGGAACGACCTGTACCACGAAATGATCGAGTCCAAGGTGAACGAGCACGGCGGTGGCGGTGCTTCGCGTTGTACGCTGGTTTACGGCCAGATGAACGAGCCTCCGGGGGCCCGCGCACGTGTGGCTCTGACCGGTCTGGCACAGGCCGAGTACTTCCGCGATCAGGAAGGCAAAGACGTTCTGTTCTTCGTCGACAACATCTTCCGCTTTACGCAGGCCGGTTCGGAAGTGTCCGCGCTTCTGGGTCGTATTCCTTCGGCCGTGGGCTATCAGCCTACGCTGGCGACCGAAATGGGTAAGCTGCAAGAGCGCATCACCTCGACGAACAAGGGTTCGATCACCTCGGTTCAGGCCGTTTACGTTCCTGCCGATGACTTGACCGACCCGGCACCAGCTGCTTCGTTCGCCCACCTTGATGCGACGACCGTTCTGTCGCGTTCAATCGCCGAACAAGGTATCTATCCGGCCGTTGACCCGCTGGACTCCACCTCGCGTATTCTTGACCCGCGCGTTGTGGGTGAAGAGCACTATCAGGTCGCTAACCAGGTTCAGCAAATCCTTCAGCAGTACAAGGCCCTGCGCGACATCATCGCCATCCTGGGCATGGACGAGCTGTCGGAAGAAGACAAGCTGGTCGTGGCCCGCGCCCGTAAGATCCAGCGCTTCCTGTCGCAGCCGTTCCACGTGGCTGAAATCTTCACCGGTACGCCTGGCGTTCTGATGAAGCTTGAAGACACCATCAAGGGCTTCAAGGGCATCGTAAACGGTGACTATGACCACCTGCCGGAAGCTGCCTTCTACATGGTTGGCCCGATCGAGGAAGCTATTGCCAAGGCTGAGAAGCTGGCGGCGGAAGCCTAATACCTTCACACAAAGGTCCCGAGGCCTCTGGCCTCGGTGGTCCTGTTGTGTGGTTTATTTGTTTTAGATTTGTTTCGACAAATCGCAGGAGCAAGGAAGCCGGAAAATGGCTGACAAACTTCACGTTTCGCTGGTGACGCCGGAAAAGGAACTCTATTCCGGTTATGTCGATCAGGTCATCGCGCCGGGTTCCGAAGGTGAATTCGGTGTACTGGCAAACCACGCGCCGTTTATGACGACGCTGGCTGAAGGCACTGTGACCATTCTGACCGGTGAAAAGACCATTCAGTATCAGGTTCGCGGCGGCTTTGCCGATGTGAACGCCGAGGGCATCACCATTCTGGCGGAACACGCCGTTGAATATGGTGAAGATGTCGGCACGGTTCACTAAGGACCTGCGAACGATAGAATTAAAAAGCCCTTCGGTTTTACCGGAGGGCTTTTTTTGTATGGTAATTCTGCCGGAGCGTGCGAATACTGAACATACAGGGGAGGGAAACAATGAAACATATGATCAGCATAGCCGGTGTCATGGTTCTGATGGCTACGGGCGCGTCTGCGGCGACGCCTCAACAGGTGGCCAATGGCTTTGTCGAGGGCGTCAGCGTTTGCCTTGAAGCCAGTTTGCTGGGGGTTAAGGTTAGCGAGCTTCCAGCCAATTACAAAAACCTTGTCAGGGTCGGAAATGAGGAGGGGCGTTTTCTGGCCGGCTCGACTAATCCTAAGGGGCCAATCTGGGACGTAAAGTCTGCCGCAGGGCAGGTTATTGTTTCTGAGGCGGCTGATGGGGATTGTGAGGTTGTCACCTATGGCGCTTCGGTTGATTCAACCTTCAAATCGGCCATAAAGATCATCCAAAAGCGTGACTTAAGCTTTGTCGATGCCGGTGACAAACCGGACAGCTATACGCCCATCCGTTATGGCTTTGTAAGCGAAGCGGAAGGCTCAAGAATACATATTGTTCTGCAGGGGGCTGAACCTGGCACGGTTCCACAACGCCGCTTTCGTTTTAGTATGCTAAGCGCACGTTTTCTGAGAACACAGCCTTAAAAAGATGTAAGGCGGTCAGATGTTCTGGCCGCCTTCGTCATGTCTATTCAGCAGCCATCAGCGTGTCTTCGGCGACGGCATTCTCGATGTCGCCGGTCAGTTCGGCGTCTTCGCATTCACGGGCAATATCCCCAAGCGAGACCACACCGACAATACGCTTTTCGGCATTCAGAACGGCCAGACGGCGGATTTGCTGATCCTTCATCAGTTCGGCCGCTTCACGCACATCGTCATTCTCATAACAATAGACGATACGGTCAGTCATCACATCGGAAATGGCCGCTCTGGCATCAAGGCCTTCGCCCAGACCACGCACGACAATATCCCGATCCGTAACCGCTCCCATCAGGCGATCATTCTCACCGACAGGCAGATAACCGCAGTCGTAATCACGCATCAGACGTGCGGCGACCTGTAGGGGGGTGTCAGGGCTTACAATCCTGAAGTCCGTACACATGACATCATAAACACGCATAATAAGGCTCCTCAGTTTGGGGTGAGGAGGGGAGCCTAGCAAAATGCGCATAAGGGCGGACAACAGGCTCAGGGCCTGTGGATAAAAAAGCCGTTAGTCCTGATTATAGCCTCTGTACCAGTCAACAAAGGTCTTAACCCCTGTTTTGACGGGCGTTTGCGGCAAGAAACCGGTGAGCTGTTGCAGGAGGGCCGGACTGGCGTAGGTGCGGGGCACATCGCCTTTTTGCATCGGCAGCAGGTTACGCTTCAGGGGCTTGCCTGTGGCCTCTTCGATGCAGTCAATGAACGGTAGCAGGCCAACGGGCTGACCGCCGCCGATATTGACGATGCGGAACGGCCCCTGACGCGACAAGGTGTCGTTAGGGGCGCGGTTGGCCTCAGCGGGGGCGACGTCAACCAGACGCACCACGGCTTCGATCAGGTCGTCAATATAGGTAAAGTCGCGTTCCTGACGGCCCTCGCCATAGACATCAATGGCGGTGTCTTTTTCGCTGGCCTCAACGAACTTGAACAGGGCCATGTCGGGGCGGCCATAGGGGCCATAGACCGTGAAAAAGCGAAAGGCCGTAGTCGGTATCTTCCACAGGTGGGCATAGGTATGGGCCATGACCTCAAGTGCCTTTTTGGAGGCGGCATAGAGGGTCAAAGGCTCATCTGTGTGATCGGATTCTTCGAACGGGGCCTTGGGATTGGCACCATAGACCGAGGAGCTTGAGGCCAGAAGCAGGTGCTTCGGCTTAAGCTCGCGGGCGACTTCAAGCAGGTTGAAGGTGCCGACCATGTTGGAATCGATATAGGCGCGCGGGTTTTCAAGGCTGTAACGTACACCGGCCTGCGCGGCGAGGTGGATAATCACATCGGGCCGGAACGCGGTCGCTGAACCGGTGAGGGCCGTGGTGTCCTCAAGCATGGCTTCGGTGTGCTCATAGGCCTCAAAGGCGTTGAGGATCTCAAGGCGCGACAGTTTGAGCCTGACGTCATAATAGGGCGTCATGCCGTCAAAGCCATGTACTTCATGGCCCTCATCCAGCAAACGTTTTGCCAGATGAAAGCCGATGAAGCCTGCGGTACCGGTTATGAAAAAACGCATATAGTCGTAAGCTTACAGGATCGACTGGCCGGTCTTTGCCCAGTCAGCCATAAAAATTTCCAGACCTTTGTCCGTCAGGGGGTGCTTGAACAGCTCGTTGAAGACCGCTGGCGGCAAGGTGGCGCAATCGGCACCGGCAATGGCGGCCTGCGCGACGTGGCTGGCGGTGCGCAAGGACGCGGCAAGAATCTCGGTGTCGAAATCGTAATTGTCATAGACAGCGCGAATATCGTGCAGCAACTGAATGCCGTCGGCGCCCTGATCATCCAGACGACCGACGAACGGGGAAACAAAGGTCGCGCCGGCCTTGGCAGCCAGAAGCGCCTGAGACACCGAGAAGCACAGGGTCACATTGGTCATCAGGCCCTGTTCGGAAAAGGCCTTGGTGGCTTTGAGACCGTCAACGGTCAAAGGCACCTTGATGACAATGTTAGAGGCAATGGCCGCCAGTTTTTCACCTTCGGCGATCATTTGCTTATAGTCGGTGGCGGTGACTTCGGCAGAAATCGGCCCGTCGATCATCTCGGCGATTTCCTTGATGACTTCGGAGATGACGCGGCCGGATTTGGCGATCAGGGTGGGATTGGTCGTCACACCGTCAATCAGGCCGGTTGCATTGAGTTCAGCCAGAAGTTTGGTGTCGGCGGTATCGGCGAATATCAGCATGAAGGCACCTTAAGATTGGATAAGAGCGGGTATATAGTCAGGTACAGGTTTCACAAGCCCTAAGTCAGCCAGCGTAAGGTAATTTTCTGTGATTCTGAATTGGGCAAAGATTGTTTAACATTCGTGATTATAGGTCTTTAACGCTTATTTGCTAAAGGCATGGCCTTAGGCTTTCTACATTTTTTCAGACAGGTTTTTTGTCCATGTGTGGCATTATTGGTATTATCGGCACCTCCGAAGCGACACCGCGTCTGATTGAGAGCCTGAGACGGCTGGAATATCGTGGCTATGACAGTGCCGGTATTGCGGTGGTTACACCGCACGGTGTCGAACGTCGTCGCGCGGCAGGTAAGATCAGAAATCTTGAAGGCGAGATTGAGGCCGCACCTGTATCAGGTCAGACCGGTATCGGTCATACGCGCTGGGCGACGCACGGCGCGCCGACGGTCGCCAATGCGCACCCCCACAGCTATGGGGTTGTGACGCTGGTGCATAACGGCATCATCGAAAACTTTGCCGAGATCAAATCCGAGCTTCAGGCGGCAGGCCATGTATTCAGCTCGGATACGGACACCGA
Source organism: Asticcacaulis sp. (assembly GCA_047605545.1). GTDB lineage: Bacteria > Pseudomonadota > Alphaproteobacteria > Caulobacterales > Caulobacteraceae > Asticcacaulis. The sequence goes on from JASGFL010000018.1 coordinate 5,366, forward strand.
AGTTATTGCCCATCTGCTGGATGTGACCCTGAAGACAGGATTGGGCCTGAGAGAAGCGTTCAAGGCTGTGCTTGACCGTCTGCATGGGGCCTATGCGCTGGCGATTATTGTGGATGGTGAGGCCAATACGCTTCTGGGGGCGCGTCGCGGTTCGCCACTGGTGGTTGGCTGGGGGCATGGGGAAATGTTCCTTGGGTCCGATGCGTTGGCAGTGGGGCCGTTTACGCAAAAAATCACCTATCTTGAGGAAGGCGACTGGGTCGTACTGAGCACGGACAGTGCCGAAATCTATGACGCCAGCGGCGGGCGGGTGAACCGTCCGGTGACAACGGTGCCGGCTTCGGCGGCACTGGTCGAAAAGGGCGCGTTCCGGCACTTTATGGAAAAGGAAGTGCATGAGCAGCCCGAAAGCACGCAGCGCACCCTGTCGGCCTATCTTGATCCGGTACGTGGTGGGTTGAAGGCAGAGGTTCTGGAAGGTGTTGATTTTTCAAAAATCAGCCGTTTGCAGATCATTGCCTGCGGCACGGCCTATTATGCCGGTTACATAGCCAAATACGCCTTTGAGAAGCTGGCGGGCCTGCCGGTTGATGTCGAGGTGGCCTCCGAGTTCCGTTACCGTGAACCGGCGGTTATGGCGGGGACGCTGGCCCTGGCTGTGTCTCAGTCGGGTGAGACGGCGGATACGCTGGCGGCGCTGCGCTGGTGTAAGGCGCAAGGCCACCAGACGGCGGCGCTTGTGAATGTCCATACCTCGACCATGGCCCGTGAGGCCGACATCTTGTGGCCGACCCATGCGGGGCCTGAGATTGGTGTGGCCTCGACCAAGGCGTTTACAGCGCAATTATCGGCGCTTCTGGCGCTTGTGGTGGCGGCGGGTGTGCAGCGCGGACGTATTGACGCCACGGAACAGGCACGTCTGGTGCAGCTTCTGCTTGAAAGCCCCGGTCTGATTTCCCACGCGGTAGCCATGGATGCGGACATTGCCCGCACGGCCTATGGTTTGTCCAAGGCACGTGATGTGATCTATCTTGGGCGCGGAGCCATGTTCCCGCTGGCGCTTGAAGGCGCGCTTAAGCTGAAAGAGATCAGCTATATCCATGCCGAAGGCTATGCGGCCGGTGAACTGAAGCACGGCCCGATCGCCTTGATTGACGAAAACACACCGGTTGTGGTGATTGCCCCTGACGATGAACTGTTTGAAAAGACGGCATCCAATGTGCAGGAAGTGGCGGCGCGCGGTGGGCCGGTGATCATGATCACCGATGCCACGGAAAAGGTGCCGAACCTTAATTCCGGCCTTAAGGTCATTAAGGGGCCAGCCTGTGATCCGTTTATTGCCCCGCTGGTCTATGCGGTGCCGATGCAGCTTCTGGCCTATCACACGGCGGTGCATAAGGGCACGGATGTCGATCAGCCGCGTAATCTGGCGAAGTCAGTGACGGTGGAATAGCGCGGGCCGCATAACGCCTATGCAATCAATGCGGAAGCGAAAGTTAGGCATAAGCTAGGAAAAGAACGTGCGGTCAGAAATAAATCTTTGGCTATGGCGATATCGGAACGTGCCCAAGAAGCATGGAAAATATCATTTAAGGGCGGATGAAGCGACAATCAGGTTGATCATTTCTAAACTCAGTGAGGCGGGTTTCAGAAAGGTGAGTCTCATCATACGGTTAGCACCTGAGAGAATGACACAAATCCTGTCGGTTAGAGACCCTCGCTACATTACCTTTACCAAGCTGCGCATATTTATGGATGAGGCTCAGACTGTAGATGTACGATTTGAGGAAACATCGGGCACGGTCGATTTCTACCTGAACGCTAACGGACTGAAGGCGCTTCTCGAAGCTTGGGAATTGATGCTAAAAGGGCAATGGGATTTTCAAACTTTGGACATCTGGTTTTGGGGCATTCTGCCAGTTGAAGAATACCATCAGCGATTCGACTAGCGTGGCGTGAGGGTGGAATGTCTAAATTGGAGTTTAGAGCGGCTCTTTTAACCCTGCTGTTTGCGGCGGTCGTAGTGGCGGCTGTGTGGATTCCTGTCAGGATAATGGCGTATAGTAAGGCGCACGTCACACTCATGCAGACGCCCTGCTATAGCGATTTCGCCCACTGTGCGGCCTTTCAATATGACCTCTTTGGCGATGGGACTGTCGTTTACCAGAATACAGGTTTGAGTGATGCCATAACCTATCGGATCAGCCCTCTTGAGGCGATCCATTCCATCTGGCGGATTGATGCCTCAGCTATCAGAAAAGGCTATTGGGAAGGCGTGGGTGGAATTGATACGCCAAGCTGCATCGTGCATTTCAGGCTTTCAGGCTGGTTCGTTGAAAATGTCTGCGGTACGCCTCACATTGAGACTGTAGACAAGATTGAACCGGCTCTGCTGCCTTTGATCAAGGCGGTAAGGCTGGACAGGGGTAAGCCTTATTATGCACCCACACCGCCAAAGGACGTTTTGGTCAGCCCGTATACGCCTTCACCGAAATATATCGTGCAGGAAGTTTTCTGGAAGCCTTCGCCACCTCCGCCTTTGCCTGACGAAGTCACTCAATGAAGCTAAAGGGCATCTGGAGTACAGGCGCGGTGAGTGCGGAATAGTTGGCGGGGCGGGCTTAAGGGGTTGCCTTTCAGGGCCTATATGGCCTATGGCTGTGCGCAACTGAGATATACTCAGACAGTCGGCTCGTGGCTCCGCCGTGCGACCGCCTAACCCTCAATGCCAGATATAGAAAGAGTGATTATGAAAATTGCGCTCATCAACGAAAACAGTCAGGCCGCGAAGAACGGTATCATCTTTGATGCCCTGAAAACCGTTGCCGAGCCTTTGGGCCACTCCGTATACAACTATGGTATGTACGGTGCCGAAGACAAGGCGTCGCTGACCTACGTCATGAACGGTCTGCTGGCCGGTATCCTGCTGAACTCGAAGGCTGTTGACTTTGTTGTCACCGGCTGCGGCACCGGTATGGGCGCCATGCTGGCTTCGAACTCGGTTCCGGGCGTGTTCTGCGGCCTGATCGTTGACCCAACAGACGCCTTCCTGTTCGGTCAGATTAACGACGGTAACGCGGTTTCGCTGCCTTACGCCAAGGGCTTCGGCTGGGCGGCTGAGCTGAACCTGCAGGACATCTTCCGCAAGCTGTTCGAAGGCGAGCGCGGTCTGGGCTATCCTAAGGAACGTGCAGAAATCATGGCCAAGAACCGTGGCATCCTGCGTGAACTTAAGGCCGCCAGCTCCAAGGACTTCCTGACGGTTCTGAAGACCGTTGATCAGGATCTGCTGAAGGCCGCTGTTGCCGGTGAGAAGTTCCAGGAATACTTCTTTGCCAACGCACAGGACGAAGACATCAAGGCTTACATCAAAGGCCTGCTGAACTAATCGTCTGAGATAATAAATTAAAATGCCCGCCGGTTTCGATCGGCGGGCATTTTTGTATCCGGTTGTCGGTTTCAGGCGGCCTGTGAAATTTCCGGCCGCAGGGTTTCGGCCAGCAGGCGGGCTTCGGGTGCGCGCGATGAGCCTGTGCGCCAGATGACGACGATATCACGATAGGCATGGTCGGATTTCAGCGGGCGGATAATCACGCGGCTGTCGCGGGTCAGATGCGATTCCGCAGCCATGGCCGGTAACAGCGATACCCCAAGGCCGGAGCCGACCATCTGCACCAGCGTATTAAGCGAGGTGGCGGCAAATCCACCACCGGGGTTCTGGCTGTCGCTGATGCCCGGTGTGTTCCACTGACAGGCGGCAAGGGCATGGTCACGCAGGCAGTGGCCGTCCTCAAGCAGGATCAGTTCTTCGGACTTAAGGGCTTCAGGGGTGATTTCGCTCTGTTGCGCCAGCGGGTGATCGGCCGGCGTGGCGGCGACAATCTCGTCCTTGCAGACAAAGGCGTGGTCAAGGCCGCTCAGGTCATAGGGCAGGGCGATGACGGCGGCATCAAGGGCACCGTTTTTCAGGCTGGTGATCAGGCGCGCCGTCTGGTCTTCGCGCAGGAACAGACGCAATTGCGGGAAGGTTGTGCGTAACTTCAGCAGGGCTTCAGGGAGCAGGAAGGGGGCAATGGTCGGAATAACCCCCAGACGAAAGCGACCGCTTAAGGGGCGGTTGGCACCCTGAGCGGCCTCCACCAGATCCTCGGCGCGGGCCAGAATGTCTTCGGCGCGCTTAAGAGTCTCCTCGCCAATCGCCGTCAGTATGACCTGACCGCGGGCGCGGTCGATCAGGCGCACCCCAAGCCCTTTTTCAAGCTCGGATATGCCTGAGGACAGGGCGGGCTGTGACACAAAGGCGGCTTCGGCGGCGGCGACGAAGCTTTTGTGTTCGTTCAGTAATTTCAGATATTGTAACTGACGCAAGGTCGGCAGCATGAAGGCTCTCCGAAGGTTCGGTTTCAATATAAGCATAATTTATGCAAATGCCACAAAGTATCACTTATATTATTCGGTTTGTTCGGGAACGCTTTTTGTGTATGGAGGCGCAACCTTCCCCACAATGTTTGCGCCCGTTATTATGAGTAATTCTCTGAAAATCGATGTTTCTACCCCTTCGGACCGCGACGCGCCAAAGGTGGGTTTTGTGTCTCTGGGTTGCCCCAAGGCACTGGTCGATTCCGAGCGTATCCTGACGCGCCTCAGGGGTGAGGGCTATGCCACTTCGGGCAGCTATGGCGGCGCGGATGTGGTGGTGGTCAATACCTGCGGGTTCCTGGATTCCGCACGCGAAGAAAGCCTGAGCGCCATTGGTGAGGCGCTGGCTGAGAATGGCAAGGTCGTGGTGACGGGCTGTCTGGGGGGCGAGGCGGACCTGATCCGTCAGCGTTTCCCCAATGTGGCGGCGATTACCGGCGCGCATCAATATGAAGAAGTGATGGAGGCCGTGCGCCGCATCACCCCGCCCAAGCCCGATCCGTTCCGCGATCTGGTGCCCGATGCCAACGACCCCGGTATCCGCCTGACGCCCAAGCACTATTCCTATCTGAAGATTTCCGAAGGCTGTAACCACCGCTGTTCGTTCTGTATCATCCCGTCGCTGCGTGGTGATCTGGCGTCGCGTCCGGTGGATGAGGTCTTACGTGAGGCCGAGGTGCTGGCCAAGAACGGCGTCAAGGAACTGCTGGTCGTCTCGCAGGATACGTCCGCCTATGGGCTGGATATCAAATATGCCGAGGGCAAGTGGCGCAATAATTACTATAAGGCCAGTTTCGAAGATCTGGCGCGGGGCTTGGGTGAATTGGGTATCTGGGTGCGGATGCACTATGTGTACCCCTATCCGCACGTTAACAGCGTCATTCCGCTGATGGCCGAGGGCAAGATCCTGCCCTATCTCGATATTCCGTTCCAGCATGCCTCGCCTAAGGTGCTTAAGGCCATGCGTCGTCCCGGTAATCAGGATCGCACGCTGGAGCGTATCATGAGCTGGCGCGAGATTGCGCCGGACATCACCCTGAGATCGACCTTTGTGGTTGGCTTCCCCGGTGAGACGGAAACGGACTTCAACTATCTGCTGGACTGGCTTGAGATTGCGCAGCTCGATCGCGTCGGGGCCTTTGCCTATGAGAACGTCGAAGGCGCTGCGGCGCAAAGCCTGCCCGATCATGTGCCCGAAGAGGTCAAGCAGGAGCGTCTGGCGCGGTTTATGGCCGTGGCTTCGCGGATTTCAGCTAAGAAGCTGGAGCAAAAGGTCGGTCAGGTCGTCGATGTGCTGGTGGATGAAATCCGCGCCGATGGCGTCGGTGTGGCCCGCACCAAGGGCGATGCACCGGAAATTGACGGGCATATCTACCTCAAGGGCTTTAATGGCCTGCAGGTCGGTGACTATCAGAAGGCCCGTGTCACCCGCGCAGACGCCTATGATCTGTGGGGCGAGCCGGAAAACATGATGCGCCTCAATCGTGTGCCTGTGGCCCGTGCCGGTGGACGGGTTCACCGCATTATCTCAAGAAGCTGAGCGCCTTCAGGGGGCGATCCAGAAGCCGAAACGCGTCAGGGGCGTTGAGATGTCCTTCAGCGGCCAGTCGTGGGCTGCAGCCAGTGCTTTCAGCCTGCGACGCGGCACAAGCACCCAGCAGCGTTGGGACAAATGCCAGCCCGGTTGGGTGTGATTTTTCGGAATGAACCAGATGTCGCGCGCGTCCATCTCTATGGTCGCGAGTTGATCAAGGGGCATTTCGGCGCCATTGGATGCCACAAAGACTTTGCGCTCAGGGTCGTAGGTAAACAGAGGTTTGTCAATGATTGACAGAGCGATCAGACCCGCCAGCAATATCAACATCAACCATGTCGCGCCGCCTTCACCACGCATGATAGCCGAGGCCGCCCAGATGGGTGCCAGAAGCAGCAGCGCCACGGTATAGACATTGAGTACCGTACCGCTCCAGTTCAGTTTTATCAGGTTATCGGTGTCGTCAGAAACGGGTGAAATCATATGCAGGGGAACGGGTAAAACGAAAACGGGCGGTGTGACGTCTGATTTTACTACGGTCTTAGGGTCAGATGTCAGGCGAAGGTCAGACCGTGGACACTAGAGCGCATCCGGAAAAAAAGGAAAGTCTTTTTTGGCCCGCCGTATGGGGGCGTATGTGAACGAAAACCGATGCCCTGTCTGCTTAGGCGACCTGAGCGTGGTGCCAAACGCCTGCGGCAGCATTTTACAGGCCTTAAGTTGAACGAATTATATCTTATCGTTCAATAAGATACGGATATATATGCGGAATGTATATCATATTACATTAAGAGTTTGCTTACCAAAACCGGCTACAAGACATGTCTATTCGGGACGCGGTTCACAAGTTCTGCGGCGGGGATAGGTAGTCATTTTGACACTGGCCAATGCAATGCGTGCTGAGCGTGTTTTTCGTTCTTGGTTTGGCGTAAGGTAAAATGACACTATTGAATTCTGGAATTGGATCACTGCTTCGCAAAATGGCTCCGGCTGTTTTGGTGGCAGGTGCGATTGTGGTGGGGCCAGTGAGCGCGGCAGCGCAGGAGGCGGGGACTATCCGGCTGACGGGGCATATAACGGCCCTCAGTGACGGTATCTTCCGCGGGGTCAGCCAGACCGAGGGCGCGGCGCAGTTCACCGCAGGGGCGCAACTGGCGCATAGCAACGGGCTTTATGTCGGCACATTGTATAAGACCATGCGTGACCGTGCCACGGGACTGGATGACCAGTACCAGCTATTTGTCGGCTATCGCACCAGTCTGGCCGGCACCGACATCAATGGCCGCGTCAATTACAAGAAATATAACGGTCTGGCCAAGGGCACGGATGACGACCTTATTGAATATGAGGTGACGCTGGGCCGTAAGCTGTCCGAGCGTTTTTCAGGCCGTCTGAATATGGCCTATACGCCTGATCATTACGGCAACCGCGCCAAGGCCGCGAGCTTTGCCGAGATCGGCCTGAGCTACAAGGCGTCGCCAAAGCTGACTTTGCAGGCCGCCAATGGTTTCCGTCATATCGAAAACAGCACCGATTACGCCAGCTATCTGGCGGGTGCGCAGTATGCAGTTACCCCGAGCTTTAGTGCCGCCCTCAATTTCACGACCACAAGTGAGCGTGAACGCGGTGGTAAATTTGACGACACGGTCTTCCTCACCCTTCAGAAGCGTTTCTGAGCAGGAGCTTCTTCATGACTATTAAAACACGTATTCTGGCACTGGTGGCCGCTTTTGCACTGATGGCGGCGGCAATTACAGGTCTCGGTCTTGTTACCATTGGTGACTATGACCGGATGATAGATGATTACGGCAAGGCCTATGAAAACGCCTATAATGGTGAGCGTCTGAACAGGCTTATCACGGCTGTGGTGATGGATTCACGCGGGGCCTATATGGCTACGGATACGCAGGATGCCGAGCGATTTGCCAATGGCATTGATGCGGGCCTTGATGAGATGATGGCGTTGCTCGATACTTGGGGTAAGGAGCTGCGCCCGAATGAAATTCCTGAGTTCGAGCAGGTGCGCGGACAGGCCCTTGAGTTCAACCGGTTCCGTCGTGAAGTCGCTGATCTGGCGCGTGATGTGTCACCGATGGCGGCCAATGAAAAAGGTAATAATGACGACAACCGTGCGAACCGTACCGCGCTTCAGGCAGAAGTCGACGCCATGGTCAAAACGGTGCGTGGCAATCTGGATGCATCGGTTCATGCGGTAAATGATTATAACGAAACACGGGCAGTTCTGTTCATGGGGCTGGCGGTTTCGGGCATTGTTTTGCTGGTCATTGTGGCGCTTTGGGTGGCGATCAAGACCATCTCGCGTCCGCTGCAAAATGTGAGCACGACGGTCACAAAAATCTCTGAGGGTGCCTATGATACCTTCATTCCGGAAACCAACGCCAAGGATGAAATCGCGGTGTTGCAACGGGCGGTGCGCGTGCTTCGTGACCGGGCCTTAGAGGCTGAGGAATTGCGAACGCAAGCGGCGCGTCAGAAAGAACAGGCCGAAGCGGATCGCAAGGCGATGATGCTGTCTATGGCCAATGATTTCGAGCAGGCGGTTGGCGGAATTGTCGACAGCGTGTCCACGGCGGCAACCAATATGCAGGCTACGGCCCAGCAACTGAGTGCCTCGGCACAGGAAACCTCGGCGCAGTCCCTGACCGTTTCGGCGGCGGCGGAACAGGCTTCGGCCAATGTCGGATCGGTGGCCAGCGCGGCCGAAGAACTGGGTGCCTCGGTGAACGAGATCAGCCGTCAGGTTGAGCGTTCCAGCGAGATGTCTCAGGCCGCAGTAAACGAAGCCGGTTCGGCGATGAATGTCGTCGGTGAGCTGAGTGAAGCGGCTGAGAAGATCGAAGGGATCATCTCGATCATTTCTGACATTGCCAGCCAGACGAACCTGCTGGCGCTTAATGCCACGATTGAATCGGCGCGTGCCGGTGAAGCGGGCAAGGGCTTTGCGGTTGTGGCCGCCGAGGTCAAGCAACTGGCGGGTCAGACCTCCAAGGCGACGGCTGAGATCGGTGATCAGATCAAGGCTATTCAGGCGACGACCGAAAAGACCGTGGCGGCAATCAGTGGTATCACCGGTGCTATCCGTGACATTGATCAGGTGGCAGCGGCTATTGCCTCGGCTGTCAGCCAGCAGGGCGCGGCCACCAGCGAGATCGTGGTCGCTGTGACCGAAGCGTCTGCCGGTACCGGTGAAGTGACGGCCAATATTACGGGTGTGGCCCAGGCTGCCGAAGAAACCGGTCAGGGCGCAACCTATGTGCTTGAGGCGGCTTCGGGACTGGCGCAGCAGTCGGAACACCTGAAGGCGGAAATGCAGAATTTCCTGGGCACCATCCGCGCGGCGTAAGAGCGGGTGTCAGAACGAAAAAAGGGGAGAAGGTCTGAGCCTTCTCCCCTTTTTTTATTGTGTATGCGGAAATCTCAGGCCGCGTCAGAATGTGCGGTTTCACTCAAAAGCGCATAGAGGGCGTCGGGGTTGTCCACCTTACGCAGGGATTCACGCAGATCCTTATGGCGCAGCAGGCGCGATACCTTGGCCAGCGCGCGCAGATGCTCGCTGCCCGCATCTTCGGGGGCAAACAGGGCGAACAGAAGATCGACCGGCATATCGTCGATGGCGTCGTATTCTACCGGCGTTTCAAGGCGCACAAATACGCCGCGCATACCCTCAAGCCCCTTAAGGGCCGCATGGGGAACGGCGACGCCGAGGCCAACGCCCGTAGAACCCAGCTTTTCACGGTCAACCAGACCCTGAAGAATGGTGTCGGAATCAATATTCAGGCTGCGTTCGGCCAGATCCGCCACAATCTGAAGGGCGTGGCGTTTGGAATTGGCCCCTATCGGGCCAACGACCGCATTACGCTCAAGCAACTGACTTAAAAACATCAGGGTATCCACTCAGGTTTACGGTCTGAGGACTCAGGCCGTATAGAAATCGCAAAGGCGGGCAGAGAGGTAAGCGCCTGTCGGGCCCGCCCTTAGCGGGGTGCTGACCTTAAGTCAACCATCCCTTTAGTTCGCACGTCACCGCAACCCCTTCCGGCCGGATTGAGCCGGAAAGGATTGCGGCGCGTGCAGCTATTATATTTTAATGCCTGTGCAGCACTGAACGCGGGGTTCAGGCGGCGGGGCGTGCGCGCGTACGCTCAGGGTCAATCCACCCTATATTACCGTCCGGACGGCGATAGATCACCGACAGGCCGCCGTGGGCCGCGTTGCGGAACATGATCACCGGATAGTTGGACAGATCAAGCTCGGCCACAGCCTGCGAAACGCTTAAGGTACGGATCGGGGCCTCGGTCTCAGCGATGATCATGGGCTGAGGCGGGCTGTCGTGATCCATGCCGTCATCAATGTCTTCGACCTCGTCCTCGAAATCAGCGCCCTGAATGACGGTAAGGGGCACCATTTCCTGCTTTTGCGGGGCATTGGTCGGGTAATGGCTCTTGAGGCGGCGCTTGTAACGACGAATACGGGTTTCCATGCGGGTCAGTACCGCATCAAGGGCCGAATGGGCGTCACCGCCGAAATTATGCGCTACGAGCGTCTGACCTGAGGCCAGTCTGACCCAGCAATCGATGCGGAACAGATGTCCCTCCTTCGACAGGGTAACATCGGCATTGGCTCCGCCGCGCTCAAAATATTTGTCAATGCGTTGGGTAAGTTCCTCCTCGATACGCTCCTTAAGGGCATTACCGACTTCGACTTGTTTGCCACTGACTTGTATCTGCATAATTATCATGCTCCGTTCTTGGGACGTGCGTCAGGTCTGAGGGCCGGACGCTGACGTCCAGAGTCTGCGCGCCGGAGGTTGGCGCGTCCCCTGAGATTAGACCTTTCCGGAGAAGTGTTAAGTCACTTAAATGTGTATGGATGAACACATATGGTGAATTAACCTATTGATATGCTTATTTTATCAGGCGTTTACGTTCGACCGAAGACGGAATACGCAAGGCTTCGCGGTATTTTGCCACAGTCCGGCGGGCGATATCGACACCGGCTTCTTTGAGGATTTCCACGATACGGTCGTCCGACAGAATTTCGCCGGACATTTTTTCGCCATCAATGAGCGTCTTGATCTTGTGCCGCACGGACTCCGCCGAATGGGCCGCAGTGCCATCCGATGAGGAGATGGACGAGGTGAAGAAGAATTTCAGCTCAAACACACCGCGTGGCGTTGACACATATTTGTTGGTTGTGACGCGTGAGACGGTGGATTCGTGCATGCCAATGGCATCGGCCACGGCCTTAAGGTTCAGCGGGCGCAGGCTTTCGACGCCATAAACAAAGAAGCCGTCCTGCTGACGTACGATCTCGGCCGAGACTTTGAGGATAGTGCGCGCGCGTTGATCAAGGCTCTTGATCAACCAGTTGGCCTGATTGAGGCATTCGCTGAGATAGGTTTTTTCATTGTCAGAGCGCGCAGAACCGGAGACGCGGGCATGATATTTCTGGTCAACCAGCACCCGTGGCAGGGTGTCGGTATTCAGATCCACGCGCCAGCCGCCTGAGGCGTCCTGACGAACAAACACATCCGGCACTACGGTTTGTGACGGCTCGGCGCCAAAGGCAGCCCCCGGACGCGGTGTCAGGGCCTTAAGCTCGCTGATCATGTCGCTCAAGTCTTCGTCATCAACGCCGCAGATCTTCTTCAGGCCGCTGAGGTCACGCCGCGCCAAAAGCTCAAGATTATCAATCAGGGCTTCCATGGCCGGATCAAAGCGGTTGCGCTCAATCAGTTGCAGCTTAAGACATTCCGGCACCGAGCGGGCAAAGACTCCGGTCGGTTCAAAGCCCTGACAGGTGGTCAGAACGGTTTCGATAAGGGCCATGTCGCAGCCTAAGCGGTCGCTGATCTCACCGAGGTCAGCCCGCAAATAGCCGCCGTCATCAACCGCATCTATCAAAATCTGGGCTATGGCCATTTCCGGCGGGGTGAAGCCGGCAATCAGCGCCTGATCGGTCAGGTGCTCGCTTAAGGATTTTTCACGTTTATGCGTGCCCTCAAGGCCTTCGTCGTCGCCATCAAAACCGCCGCCCTTACCGGCACGGCTCCAGTCGATCATCGGGCCTTCGCCGGCATCGGCATTGTGGGTGTCGGTTTCACGTACCGTAGGCGCATCATCGCCGTAAAGATCGGTGCTGGAGGCATCCAGATCGGTATTGGCGCGTAAGGAATCCTGATCGGACAGTTCCAGTTCGCGATGCTCAGGCGGGGCTTCGGCGTCGCGGGCGTCAGTATCGCCGGTTTCTGTATCGGAAAGGGGATCACCGTCTTCGCGCTGAAGCAACGGGTTACGTTCAAGCTCGGCTTCGACCACGGCCTCAAGTTCAAGATTAGACAATTGCAGAAGCTTGATGGCCTGCTGCAACTGGGGCGTGATAACCAGCCCCTGACCTTGTCTAAGTTCTAACCTTTGCCCCAATGACATATGCGAAGCCTAAACCTTAACCCCTTACATTGCGTTAAGGTGGTTCGCATGGCTTAGGAAGCCCTATTCATCGAAGGTGTTGCCAAGATAGACACGGCGCACTTCGGGGTCATTGCGGACATCATCGGCAGAGCCTTCAAACAGGACTGTACCTGAGTGAATAATGTAGGCGCGGTCAATGATATCAAGGGTTTCGCGCACATTGTGGTCGGTGATCAGTATGCCGATCCCCTGATGCTTAAGGTAGCTGACGACCTCGCGGATATCGGCAATGGCCAGCGGATCGATACCGGCAAATGGTTCATCGAGCAGGATAAAGGACGGCTTACCGGCCAGTGCGCGGGCAATTTCCACACGGCGGCGCTCACCACCGGACAGGGCGGTGGCGGGTGAGGTGCGGATATGGGTGATGCGCAGTTCTTCGAGCAGGCGCGTAACCTCTGCGGCGACAATGGCCCTGTCCTTCTGGTGCAGTTCCAGAACCGCCAGAAGGTTTTGCTCAACCGTCATGCCCCGGAAGATAGAGGCTTCCTGCGGTAGATAACCCAGTCCCATACGCGCGCGCTGATACATTGGCTGATGGGTAATGTCATAGCCGTCAAAGGTGATCTTGCCATAGTCGGCTTCGACCAGACCGGTGATCATATAGAAGCAGGTGGTTTTACCGGCACCATTCGGGCCGAGCAGACCGACCACTTCGCCACGATGCAAGGACAGGCTGACTTCCTTGACGACGACGCGTTCCTTATAGGCCTTGCCGATACCGGTGACGACCAGACCGTCCGTCGCCTTATCGGCGGTGGTGGCGGTTGCAGAGAGGGACGTGGTCAGGTCAGAGCTCACGATAAGGAAATCCTGTCGGCTAAGGGATCAGAAGGGGCGATGGATCAGGGCTGAGTGGCTGGCGCGCTGCCGTCCGGATAGAAGACGCCTCTGACGCGGCCGCGGCTTTGTCCGGCGGGTGCGCCGTCGATCGTGCTCTTTTTCGCGCCGACGACATAGGTCAGGCGCTCGCCCGTCAGGACGTTCTGACCCTGTTTCAGCACCACATCACCGGTGACTACCATGGTGTCATTCGATTGCGTATAGACCGCCTTATTGCCGCGCATGACCTGATCGTCGATGACGTAATAGATTTTTCCGGTCGCTTCGATGCGGGAAATCTGATCCCATTTGTCGGAATTGGCCGCCTGAGAATAGACGATCTTTACGTGATCGGCCTGAAGGCTGGCGTTTTCCTGAAGCAGTTGTACGCGGCCGCTGAGATCGACGGTGTGGCTTGTGTTGTCCGCCTGCATATTATCGGCGCTGTACATGATCGGCCCGCCGCTGTTGCCGGTACCGCCGCCCGCCAGCTGAGCGAACGCATGGGGGACGCCTGCGGCGGCTCCCGTCAGGAGCAGGGCCGTAACTAATGCCTTATGCGCGTTTTTCATTCTGCCAGACCTTAAGCCGTATGAGCTTCTGTTAATTGACGTTTTTGAGGGTGCCGGTGACCTTTTGCTCACCCTTACCATTAAAATAGATACGATTGCCATTGTCTTCTATGCGGAAGCTCTGGGCCTGTATGTCGCCATTGGCCCACTGGCCTTCGACGAAGCTATTACCGGCAACCGTAGAGTTTTTAAGATCGATGCGGGCATCCTGCGTCTTAAGGTTAAATTCCTGCGACGAGGTGACAACCACATCCTTTTTGAAGGTAATAGTACGGTCGTTGTTGTTATAGATACCGGTGACGGCCTCAAGCTGAGAGGCGCGCTCGCTTTCGGAGCGGATGTCCACGCGCGGTGCCGTCAGGGTGATGATCGGCGTATTGCCACGCCGTACCGCCTCGGCCCCACGTAAGGTGTAGCGGCTGCCGTCATCGCCACGGTCGGTATAGAGCGGATTGAGCATGCGGATGTCGCCCGTATTTGCGCCATACACATTCAGTGAGTTCAGTACGCTCTGGACGATGACCCATGCCACCAGCAAAAGCACAATCCCGATGATAAGGCCGGGCAGCAGGATACGCAGCCGGTGAATTTGCCGGGCCCGCTTTTTCCATGCCCGTGCCTGAACCTGACGCCGGTTAATATCGGCATCAAGGGATTCAGGCGTCGCGACCGGATGGATGTCATCAAGTAGTTGAGGCATTGGCCAGAGAATTTAGCTTAAAAAATGAAGTTAAATCTTAACTCCAGGAGTGGGCAAAGATATCGCAATCTTCCCAGCCTGCCAAATCGAGTTTGACGCGCTGTGGCAGAAAGTCAAAACAGGCCTGCGCCAGTTCGTTGCGGCCTTCGCGGGCCAGCATGGCATCAAGCCTGGTCTTCAGGGCGTGCAGGTGCAGGACATCGGACGCCGCATAGGCCAGTTGTTCCGGCGAAAGCGTGGCCGCGCCCCAGTCCGAGCTTTGCTGGGCCTTGGAGATATCAACGCTCAACAGTTCCCGCACCAGATCCTTGAGGCCATGACGGTCGGTATAGGTACGCGCCAGTTTCGAAGCGATCTTGGTGCAATAGACCGGCGCGGTGGTGACGCCGAGGTGCAGTTCAAACATGCCGATGTCAAAACGGCCAAAGTGGAACAGCTTTAGCACCTTGGGGTCAGCCAAAAGGGTTTTGAGGTTCGGGCAGTCATAGGCCGGACGGTTCAGGCGCACCACATGGGCTTCGCCGTCACCGGCAGAAAGTTGAACCACGCACAGGTCATCACGGCGAAAACGCAGGCCCATGGTTTCGGAATCGATGGCGACCACGCCCCCCAGATCCAGACCGTCAGGAAGGTCACCTTCGTGATAATGAATAGCCACGCGCTTTATCCTTGGAAAAATACAGTTTTTGGGAAAACCTAAATCTTGTCAGAAAGGGCCTAAGCCATATGGCACGGGAGGTCAATTCGGATCAGGTTTACCTGACTCAAGTTCGGGGCACAGTTTACCCGTTTCGGGCAGTCATACAACGGGGGACACCGAAGGGCACATAAATAAAGCCGCCCCGTCAGACGGAGCGGCTTAAAAATCAGTCAGACTGATCTGCAGGGATTAGGCCAGTGAAGGCTCGATGCCCTTACAGGCTTCGATCAGGCCCTGAACGCTGGCGACCGACTTGGCGAACATTTCTTTTTCGTCGTCATTGGTCGAGAATTCGATGACCTTTTCCACGCCGTCCTTACCGATAACGGCAGGCACGCCGACATAGAGGTCGTTCAGGCCGTATTCACCGCTGAGGAACGCAGCGACCGGCAGAACGCGCTTCTTGTCCTTAAGGTAGGACTTGGCCATGGCAATGCCGGATTCGGCAGGGGCGTAGAAGGCCGAACCGGTCTTCAGCAGGGCAACGATTTCGCCGCCACCGCCACGGGTGCGCTTCACGATTGCATCAAGCTCTTCCTGAGTCAGGAAGCCCTGAGCCACCAGTTCCGGCAGAGGCAGGCCGCCAACGGTCGAGTGACGTACCATCGGCACCATGTCGTCGCCGTGACCGCCCAGCGTCCAAGCGTGGATGTCTTCGACCGAGATGCCGGTCTTTTCAGCGAGGAAGTAGGCGAAGCGGGCCGAATCCAGAACGCCAGCCATGCCGACAACCTTGTTGGTTGGCAGGCCGGAGAACTTTTGCAGCGCCCAGACCATCGCGTCGAGCGGGTTGGTGATGCAGATAACAAAAGCGTTCGGGGCGTGGGCCTTGATGCCTTCGCCAACGGCCTTCATGACCTTCAGGTTGATGCCCAGCAGGTCATCGCGGCTCATGCCCGGCTTGCGCGGTACACCGGCAGTCACGATGCAGACGTCGGCACCGGCGATGTCGGCATAGTCGTTCGCGCCCTTAAGGGCCACGTCCGAACCGAACACAGCCGAAGCCTCGGCGATGTCCAGAGCCTTACCCTGAGGTACGCCTTCGGTGATGTCGAACAGAACGACGTCACCCAGTTCTTCGCGGGCGGCGATGTGGGCCAAAGTCCCGCCGATCATACCTGCACCGATCAATGCAATTTTTGCACGTGCCATGAGCTATCCCTTTTTTCGTGAGTTTGCACCCCCGCCGACGGCGAGGCTGTTCAAAGATTAACGGGTGCCCATAATCCTGTTGATGAAACCGCGCAAGACCTTGCGCCGCAACATGGCGATAATGTGATGGAATTTTTGTTCCCCTGAGACGACAGGCGCCGCCTCAGGGCAGGGCCGCATCTATTGGGCGGTCATGGTGACAGCGGTGCGCAGACCGGCGGAATCGGTCAGGGTGCCTTTCCAGCGTCGATCCGTTTCTTTTTGTAAATCAAGCTGATAGGTTTTGCCGGAGCCTTTGTAATCAATGCGTAAGGTGCCGTTGCCGGTGACGATACGCTCCACCAGACCGGAACGGTTATAGGCGGCAGTATTTTCCAGCGACCGCCAGGCCCCTTCGGCGGCGGCGCCGTCACGCAGTTGCAGCGCCACAAGTCCGCGACCGGTCGCATCGGTCACGACCCAGCCGCCTTCGAGGGTGCCGGCGCGGGCATTGCGGCTGGTGTGGCCGGTTTGGACGCGGGTATCGTACTGAACTTCGCTGGCCGATTTTTCGCCTTCGTAGTTGCGGCTGTAAACATCGACGGTCACAGCACCTTCGGGCACAGCCGGTGTAGTGGTATTGGGGACATTGGGTGAGGTGCCGCGAATGGACTGATAGGGTACGGGCGCGGACGGCAGGGTCTGGGCCTGAACCGGAAGCGACAGGGAAACCGTAGCGGCGATGGCGGCGGTGGTTAGGCCTATCCGGCCCAAACAAACGGATGTACGCATATTCTGATCCTGTGGAGGCACGGGTTGATTTTATATTTGTGGTGCCAAAAATACTAATTGCCCGCTAATTTTGGCAAAGCTTGGGCCATCCGCGTCAAAAAACCGCGCCCGCTTGTTGACAGGTTTGTCTTTAGGTCTAAAAGACGGCACAAAACAGATAAAGGCTAACGCTTTTATCACACAAAATGTTTAAGCACCGAGTATGCCCTTTGCTCTGAAAAAGGGCGATGAACACAAGGCCAGAGTACTTATGTCAAAGCCGCCTACCTCGTCCGCGCCGTTCCGGCCGCTCTCACCACACATGCAAGTCTGGCGCTGGCATGTCACCATGGCTTCTTCCATTCTGCATCGCGCTTCGGGTGTGGCGACAATTGTCGGCCTGCTGATGGCGGCGTTGTGGCTTCTGGCGCTGGGTGCAACGGCATCGGGCATATGTGAAGATGCCTACACGATATTCATTACCTTTGCCGCTTCGCCTCTGGGGATGCTGGTCTGGTTCGGTCTGACACTGGCCGCCTTCCTGCACCTGACGGGCGGTATTCGCCACCTGATCTGGGATATGGGGCTTGGGTTTGATCTCAAGACGTCGAACATCATGTCCTGGTCGGGGATGATCACGGCGGTTCTGGCGACCATCGCGGTATGGTTTTATCTGTTTGCGACGGGCAAGGTGGTGCTATGAGCGACTCTTATCTGACGGACCGGTCGTCCAAGGACTGGAAGAAATCGACAAAGCACGGTGCCGGTGAGTGGCTGGCGGAGCGTGGCACGTCGCTGGCGCTTATCCCTCTGGTATTGTGGGCGGTCTTTAGTGCCATTGGCCTGAGCAATCAGGGTTACGATGCGTCACTGGCGTTTGTGAGCGTTCCCCTGAATGCCGGTCTGATTGCCCTGCTGTTCCTCATCAGTGGCTGGCACATGTTCATGGGCCTGAAAGTGCTTATTGACGACTATATTGGCAAGCCCGGCACGCGTGGTCTGCTCAATCTCGTCAATCTGTTGTTCTGTCTGGCGGTGGTGGTTACCGCGCTGGTCGGGCTTTACTTAGTTTTCAAGGCGTAACCTGACATGACCAAAGCCTATAAAGTTATCGAACACGAATATGATGTCGTGGTGGTGGGCGCCGGTGGTTCGGGTCTGCGCGCTGCGCTTGGGGCCGGTCAGGCCGGTCTGAAGACCGCCTGTGTCACCAAGGTTTTCCCGACACGCTCTCACACGGTTGCCGCTCAGGGCGGTGTCGCTGCTTCGCTGGGGAATATGGGCGAAGACAAGTGGGAATGGCACATGTACGACACCGTCAAGGGGTCGGACTGGCTGGGCGATCAGGACGCTATCGAATATCTGGTGCGTAATGCCCCTGAAGCGGTTTACGAACTGGAGCACTGGGGTGTGCCTTTCTCGCGTACCGAAGACGGCAAGATCTATCAGCGTCCGTTCGGCGGTATGACCAAGAACTTCGGCGAAGGCCCTGTGCAGCGTACCTGCGCCGCGGCTGACCGTACCGGTCACGCCATGCTGCATACGCTTTATGGCCAGTCGCTGCGTGAAGACGTTGAGTTCTTCATTGAATATTTCGCCCTTGATCTGATCATGGATGACGGCGTTTGCCGTGGCGTCACCTGCCTGAAGCTCGATGACGGTACGATCCATGTGTTCCGGGCGCATCTGGTTATTCTGGCGACCGGTGGTTATGGCCGCGCCTACTTCTCGGCCACTTCGGCGCACACCTGTACGGGTGATGGTAACGCCATGGTGCTGCGGGCCGGTTTGCCGCTTCAGGACCTTGAGTTCATTCAGTTCCACCCGACCGGTATCTATGGTTCGGGCTGCCTGATTACCGAAGGCGCACGCGGTGAAGGTGGTTACCTGACCAACTCGGCGGGTGAGCGCTTCATGGAGCGTTATGCCCCTTCGGCCAAGGATCTGGCGTCGCGTGACGTGGTATCGCGTTCGATGACCATGGAAATCCGCGAAGGTCGCGGTGTTGGCCCGAACAAGGACCACATCTATCTGCATCTGGATCACCTGCCGCCTGACCTGCTGCACAAGCGTCTGCCCGGCATTTCGGAATCGGCGAAGATCTTTGCCGGTGTCGATGTGACCAAGGAGCCGATTCCGGTTATCCCGACCGTGCACTATAATATGGGTGGTATCCCGACCAACTATCACGGCGAAGTCCTGACCAAGGTTGGCGACAATGCCGATACGGTGGTGCCCGGCCTGATGGCCGTGGGTGAAGCGGCCTGTGTGTCGGTTCACGGGGCGAACCGTCTGGGGTCGAACTCACTGATCGATCTGGTGGTGTTTGGTCGCGCCTGTGGTCTGCGAGCCAAGGAAATCGTCAAGCCGAACGTCCCGCACAAGGATATCGGCAAGTCGGCAGTTGATGCGCATCTGGCGCGCCTTGAGAAGTTCCGCACCGCGTCCGGTTCTACGCCGACGGCGGATCTGCGTCTGCGTATGCAGCGCGCCATGCAGGAAGATGCCGCCGTGTTCCGTACCGAGGAAACCCTGCGTTCAGGCGTTGAGCGTCTGGCGGAAATCTTCACGGCCTCTGCGGACATCGGCATTACTGATCGCGGTCTGATCTGGAACACTGACCTGGTCGAAGCACTTGAGTACGACAACCTGATCGGTCAGGCGGTAGTGTCGGTCAATTCGGCGCTCAACCGTCAGGAATCACGCGGCGCCCACGCCCGCGAAGACTTCCCGAACCGTAATGATGATGAATGGATGAAGCACACGCTCGCTTGGATTGATCTCAATACGGGTAAGGTCAATATTGATTATCGTCCGGTGCATACCTACACTCTGACGAATGACATTGCCTATATCGCGCCTAAGGCGCGGGTATACTAAGGGAGGATGAATCATGGTTGAACTGACACTCCCCAAGCATTCGCAGATCAAGAACGGCAAGCGTTTCAAAGCCCCTTCGGGCACAAAGAATGTGCGCGTTTACAAGATCTATCGCTTTGATCCCGAAAGCGGTGAAAACCCGCGCTGGGACAAGTATGAGGTGGATTCCAAGGCCCACGGCCCGATGCTGCTGGATGCCCTGATTCACATCAAAAACTCTATCGACTCGACGCTTTCGTTCCGTCGTTCGTGCCGCGAAGGTATCTGTGGCTCATGCGCCATGAATATCGGCGGGCGTAACACGCTGGCCTGTACCAAGGGCTGGGACGAGTTTTCGGGCGAAATCACCATTGCCCCTCTGCCGCACATGCCGGTGGTTAAGGATCTGGTGCCTGACCTTAGTGGCTTCTATGCGCAATATGCGTCAGTGGAGCCTTACCTGCAGTCGACGACGCCCGATCCGCAAAAGGAACGCCTGCAAAGCCCGCAGAACCGTGACAAGCTTGATGGACTCTATGAGTGCATCCTGTGCGCCTGCTGCTCAACGTCTTGCCCAAGCTACTGGTGGAATCAGGACAAGTATCTTGGCCCTGCGGCCCTGCTTCAGGCCTATCGCTGGATTGCTGACTCACGTGATGATCAGACGAAAACCCGTCTTGAGGCTCTCGAAGACCCGTTCAAGCTCTATCGTTGCCATACGATCATGAACTGTGCGCAGGTCTGCCCCAAGGGTCTGAACCCTGCCAAGGCGATTGCGGAAATCAAGAAGATGATGCCGGGCAAATAGGCCCGACAGCTTCGGTTTATGTCAGGTGAAATCCTCGTGGGGGCCTTTAAGGGCTGATCTGCGGGGATTTTGCTTTTTTCAGATAAGATTGTTATAGGCCGCCCATGCCCACGATCATCTATATTGAACATAACGGCACCAAACATGAGATCGATGTCCGGTCGGGCAATTCGGTCATGGAAGGCGCGATCAAGAACAACATCCCCGGTATTGATGCCGATTGCGGTGGGGCCTGCGCCTGTGCGACCTGTCATGTCTATGTGGATGGTGACTGGTTTGAAAAGACCGGCGGGCCTTCGGTAATGGAAGAATCCATGCTTGATTTCGCGCAGGATGTAGAGCCGACCTCGCGGTTGTCATGCCAGATCAGGGTTACGGATGATCTGGATGGCCTGATCGTGCGTTTGCCTGAAAACCAGCATTAATACAGGACGTCGCCATGTCTGCCCGCTGGAATACATGGCTCGAAGCGTTCAGACCCAAGCCGTTTCCGGTATCGTTTGCTGAGCGCCTGAAAAGTGCGGCGGGGGCGTTTGTCGGCATAGGTCTGACGGCGCTCATCAGTATTTTAATTGCCCGTTATTATGGCCTGTCCTTGTGGCTGGTGGCACCGTTGGGGGCCTCGGCAGTGCTGGTGTTTGCGGTGCCGGCGTCACCTTTGGCGGAGCCCTGGTCAGTTGTCGGGGGCAATACGCTTTCGGCCATAGTCGGGGTTATCTGTGTCTGGCTCATCCCTGATCAGGCGTTGTCGGCAGCGGTGGCCGTAGGGCTGGCCATTGCGGTCATGTTTGCCACCCGCAGCCTGCATCCGCCGGGTGGAGCCATGGCGCTGCTGGTGGTGATGAGCGAAGCGCATAATCTCAGCTATGCCCTGTTTCCGGCCTTTACCAATTCGTTGTTGCTGGTGCTGGTGGGGATTGCGTTTAATCGTCTGGCGGGGCGCAGCTATCCGCATGTGACGCCTGCGCCGGTCGCCGAGACCAATACGCTGCATCGGGTCAGCGAGGCAGATATTCAGGCCGCGCTGCGACAGTTCAATACAGTGCTGGACATCAGCACGGATGACGTCGAAAAACTGCTGATCCTCAGTGAACGCCACGCCTATCAACGATTGATGGATAGGGTGCGCGCTGAAGATATTATGACGGCTGAGCCGATCAGCGTCAGTGCGCAGACGGCGCTGGATAAGGTGCACAGCCTGATGAGCCGCAAGGATCTGTGGGTGTTGCCGGTCATAGATCACAAAAAGCAGGTTCTGGGGGTCATCACCGCCGACAGCTTTCTTGGGGTGTCGGTCAGTGAGCCGGTGGGGCTGGCGAAGGGTTTGCGTCGTCTGATGCGCAAACCAGCCCTGACGGCCGCAGATATTATGTCCGGCGATTTCATTACGGCTACGCCTGAGGCCGAGGTGGCAAGCCTTATTCCTATGTTTGCCGATCATGGCCGCCACCATCTGCTGATTGTCGATGAGCATCAGCATCTGCGCGGCATCATCAGTGCATCGGATGTCATGCGCGCCGTCTATCATGTGACCCGCGAAGGCTAAGAGACGGTTTTAAAATCTGCCGATCAAGCGATATCGCCCTAGATAAGACACAATTGCACTGAAAATGAACATTGTTCAATTTCCATTGAGGGGACAGTCATGACGCAGTCAGTGACAAAATCCGGCCGGCTCTCCAGCCGGTCAAAAGGCAACAAACTATTGATCGTCTGTGCGCTGGCGGTTCTGATGGCCATACCGGCTTTACTGGTCTTTGGTCTTCTGACGGAGCGCACCTTGCGGGCCGAGCAGGTGGCTACGGAGGTCGGGGGGCTGATGGGCGGGCCTCAAGTCTTTATGGGGCCGGTGATTGAGGTGCCCTATGTCATCACGCCGACCACACGTACGGATGACAAGGGCAATGTAACGCGTATCGGCGGTGAACGTGGCAATCTGATCATTTTTCCGGAAACCGGAGAGGCCCGCGCGGTTACCCATAGTGAAGTCAGGTCGCGCTCGATCTTCCGCGTGCCGGTCTATACGTCCGATCTGCACTTTGCCGCGCAATTTGACCTTAAGGCCGTGGCGGCAACCAAGCCCGGCGCAATGGTCATGTGGGATAAGGCGCGCCTGATTACCGGTGCCTCGGATTCGCGTGGCGCCAGACGCGATATCATAGCGACAATAGACGGTAAGGCCTTGTCGGTAGCCCCTTCGGGCAAGAACGAAGCCGGGCAGACGAACCTTGACCTGTTTGCCGCGGCCTTACCGCTTGAGGTCACTGACCAGCCGGTAAAGGTGGATGTGCGCATGAACTTCACCGGTGCGCAGAAGCTGGGTATTCTGGCCTATGGCAAGTCGTCCAAAGCCACTATTACCGGCGACTGGAAACATCCGTCCTTCGGCGGCGGCTTCCTGCCTGAAACGCGTGAAACCGATCAGGCCTCCAATAAGGGCTTCAGCGCCACCTGGTCCGTGCCCTTCATTGCGCGGGGTCTTCCGGCGGTGATCGAAGCCGGCCAGCTTGGGAGCCTGAGTGCGTCTGAACTGTCTGTGACCTTTGTTGAGCCGACCAATCCGTATCAGAGTGTCGGCCGGTCGCTGAAATATGCCATGCTGTTTGTCGGTCTGGTGTTTCTGACCTATTTCCTGTTCGAAAGCACATCGAAGAAGGAACTGCATCCGGCGCAATATATTCTGGTCGGTCTGGCGCAGATTACCTTTTATCTGCTGCTGTTGTCGTTTGCCGAACATATCGGCTTTGATGCAGCCTTCGCCATTGCCGCTACCGCGACCATACTGCTGATTGCCGGTTATGCGGGCCTGATCTTTGCCAGCAAGATACGGTTTGTCGCGGCATTGGGGGTATTCAGCGCCCTTTATGGCCTGATCTACCTGCTGATGCGGATGGAAGACTATGCCCTGATGGTCGGGGCGATCTCGGCCTTCCTTGTTATCGCAGCGGTAATGCTCCTTACGCGGAACATTAACTGGTTCGGTAAGGAAACCGGACAAGGGTCCGGCTCAGATCATCCCTAGAATCCGGCGGGCCTCAGCGAGCGTTTCAGCGTTGAGGCCCAAAGGATTGGGCTCAGGTTTGGTTTCTGACTTAGGCTCAGGCTGGGGTTCTGGCTGAGGCGCAGGTTTAGTTTCAGATTTAATTTCAGGCGCAGGTTCGGACTTGGTTTCGATCTGTGCCTGACTCTGGTTCAGGGCCGGTTCTGGCTTTGGTTCTGGCTCCGGTGCAGGGGGCGTTTCCACCTTCGGGGCAGGGGCGGGCGTCAGCACCGGCAGTTCAGTGTCCATACCGGCACCGGTTTGATGCGGCAGGTGCAGGGTGAAGGTCGCGCCGGTCTGCGGATCGGACTCAAGGGTGATCCAGCCGTCATGCAGTTCAACAAGCGCCTTGACGAGCGCCAGCCCAAGGCCCGGCCCGCCACGCTCACGGCCGACATAGCGGTCGAAAATATGCGCCTGTGTATGATAGGGAATGCCGCGTCCGGTATAGCCAACCTCAAGCGCCAGCGTATCGGCTTCTTTGCGGCTGCGGATGAATATTTGGCCCGAAGACTGCGTATTGAACAGGGCGTAATCCAGCAGGTGTTCGATCACTTGCGTCAGGCGGCGGGGATCGACCTTAATGCGCGCGCGGGGGTCAAGTCCGGCATAGCTGAAGTCAATGGCCTTGGCAGACAGTGCGTCTTCGCGGTGCGCACGCGCCTGAGCCACAAGGGCCGCCAGATTAACTTCGGTCAGGCTGATGTCCATTTCACCAGCATCAATCTGAGCCATATCCAGCACATCATCAATCGAGCGCGCCAGTGCCGTAGCGGCGGATTGAATGGATTCAAGATAGTTACGGTTACGGCCATCAAGCGTGTCCGTCTGACGTTGCAGCAGTTCGGCATAGCCGACAATGGTCGTCAGTGGCGTACGCAGTTCATAGGAGACATTGCCGACAAATTCACGCTTAAGGCGCACCGACTCGGTCAGGGCCGTGTCACGGGCCTCGATTGCCTGTTCAAGGGCGCGGCGGCTGGTGATGTCGGCAAAGGCGACAAGGGTCGCGCCGTCCGGCAGAGGCTGTGTACGCCACTGCGCCAGACGGTCATCCGAGGTTCTGACCTCACCGGTTTGCGGCGCGCGGGCAATGGGGTCCGTATCGGTGATGCGGGCCTTAAGTTCTGACCAGAAACCGCGATCATGCACCAATGGCAGGCACATGTCGGCGATGCGGCTGAATTCGGCATCCAGCGTAATGTCGTCGGCGTTCAGTTTCCAGAAGTCGTCAAACGCCTTGTTGCGCAGGCGCAGACGCCCATCAGAGCCAAATACGCTGACGGCATCGGTCAGTTGATCAAGCGTGGCACGTTGCACCTGAATCAGTGAGTTGAACTGTGCCTTAAGCGCCAGTTCGCCGGTCTTATCGGAATAGAGCAGCAGAAGACCACCCAGCGGGTGCGGCTGACGCACAACCCTCAAGGCCCGCCCGTTAGGCAGCGACCACATCTCGTCGGGGGCTGCGTCGGTCAGGCCGTAGAAATCAAGCTCCTGCGCCTTCCATTTGCTGAAGTCGCTGGTTTCCGGCAGCTTGCGCTTCTGACGCAGGCGCTCAAGGATTTCACCGTGGGTCGGTCGTTCGGACAGCCATGCGGTTTCAAGGCCCCACAGGGTTTCAAACGCGCGGTTATGGAAACTCAGGCGCTTTTCCGGCCCAAAGATGGCGACGGCGTCTTCGAGCCGATCCAGAGTTTCGTCATGGGCCTTGGCGTGACGCTTAAGCGCTTCGCGGCTTTCTTCGCCTTCGGTGACATCAATGGCATAGGCCGCCACATAACCGTCGGATAACGGCTCGACAATGACCTGAAACGCGCGTCTCTGACCGTCAATAGTCAGCCAGCGGAAACCTTCGCGGCGCATGTTCTGGCTCAGGGCTTCGCTCACCAGTGCATCAGCGGAGCGGTCAAGCCCCAGATGATCGTCCTGCGCCTGCTCAAGGCTTTGGGCATCCACGGCCTTGAGCCACGCGGCATTGGCCCAGACCATCTGGCTTATCTCGTCTGCGGCTGAACCACGGGTGGCTACCCAGCACGGATAGGGCAGCAGATTGGCCATCTGGGCAAACGGGCCGGAAGACAGTGAGGTACGGGCACCGGCAATGGCCAGCCTTATCCATGCGGTCGCGCCGGAAACGCGGCCTTCGACCAGCAGGGTAATACCGGACGGACGCAGGGCCGGTATCAGGCCGGAGCCTTCGGCAAAGACTTCGAAATGGCAGGACTTACCCTGAGTGATCAGCAGTTTCAGGGCGGCTTCGGCTTCGGGTGAGGTGCCGCTGATGGCTTCGATCACCTGAGGGGCACTGACGGTGTCGCCCTTAAGGCCCAGAGCCTGCGCACAGGTTTGAAGGGTGTCTTCGCCCCAGACCAGCCGCACCAGATCGTCTTCGACCGCGACAAAGGCTTCATCAAAGGCCGAGGTGGCGGCATCCAGTTCGCCAAGCACCGTCTGACCGCCGGTGAGTTCGTTTTTTAGATTGTTGCGCTCACCAATCAGCTTCGAGCGTACTCGCCAGGACAGGACTGTGGTGGAGAGCGCCAGAGCCATAGCCCCTGCCGCCGCCGCGAAGGCTATGGTGGTGACAGTCATTATCCTGCTCAAAAACGAATCAGTTAAATAACCATACTACCTAAAACCACCTGAATCGCCAAAGATCTATCGGATATTAAGGCGTCTGGAGAAGATAAAGGAGGCCAGCAGACAGATAAGGGCGGCCCCCAGGGTGAACGTAAGCAGGAGGCTTGTGAAAAGGTGCAATGGCACAAACAGGGCGGACATCAGGATCATCAGTCCGGCCAGCATGAATACGGGGCCGGAAAACTGGTGTGTCCTGTCCCAGACACGTTCGTCCGAAAGGCTCCAGGGTGTGCGAACCCCCAGCACATAGTTGTAGCGTACCTTGGGCAGGTAGTTCCCCAGTACAATCAGCAGGATGCCGGGCAGGAAGCGCATCCATTGTGCGTCAGGTGCGCGGTCAAAGGCGTGGGCCACAATATAGAAATGGGCAAATCCCAGAATGAGTATCAGGCTGATCCACGCAACGCCATAGGCCTTATCCGAACGTTCCAGACGGGCATTCTTCGGTGAGATGATTGGTAAAATCCAGAAGAATGCGATCATGATCAGCAGTAGTATCGGGCCGAACCACAGGGCCTGATTTCGCGGCATAAAGCCATCCGGCACGCCTTGCGCGTTGAAGTGAGTAGCAAGAGGCACATCCGGCAGGGTTTGCGAAGCATAGAGGCTTAAGCCGGTGGCGAAGGCCAGACAGATCAGGCTGAGGGATTTGGAAACGGGCCATTTCATAGGGTGCGTCCGTCTTTGGTAAGGGGCGAAGGGGAAATATCCGGCTGACCTATGCGAAAAGCGCGCATGAGCGACATCAGCGCATCTTCGAGGACAGAGACATTCAGGCGGTAGATCAGGCGCGTGCCGTCACGCGTCACATCAACCAGACCGGCGTTTTTCAGCACCGACAAATGCCCCGATAAGGTGGGTTTCGAGACATCGACATGCGCCGCCAGATCACCGGCAGAAAGCTCGGACTCCCGCAGTTTTTCAAGGATTTGTCGACGGGTCGGGTCGCTGAGGGCCTTATAGACTTCTGACATGTGCGCACCTTTAATTCGGTATTTGCCAAAATAACAAAATAAAGGTTTTCGTCAAGCATTGAGCGAATTTTTTGCCTGAGGCAAAGCGATCCTGTAAACTCCGGCTTAACACCGAAGGTCGTATGCAGGCATCTATGTCCGCGATTGCACATCCCGTTGCCCATAATGCGCTCGAAGTTCTGCAAAAACAGAACCTGCCCCGCGCTGTGCGTGAACGTGAGGCCAGTGACCTGAGTGGCAAGACCGTAGCCTTTGTTAACGAGACTATAGAGCCGGGCTTTGCAACCGAAGCCGAGGCGCAGAGCGTCTATCAAGCGGTGCTGGCTGAGGGGATCGGGCGGCTGGCCTGTACGTTTGAGCGAACGCGCAAACCACCAAAGCCCGCCAAACCGCTGATGAAGGATGGCAAGCGCTGGGGCGAGCCGGTGGCTATGCCGGATGTGCGCTGGAAGCTGGTGGTCAGCTATTGGAAGATCATTCCCCGCGCACGCAAGGCGGCCCCGTTATCGATTGAGCCGCATCTTCAGGCGCGTGCCGTGCGTAAAAAAGCGCTGGATGTGGCCCTGACGCCTGAGGAGGTGCGGGCGATGGCCCATGCGCCGCTGATGGCATACAGGCCGCAAAAAGCGCTGGATCACGGTCTGTTCGAGGTTGAGTTGCCGGAGAATCCGGAAATTATCATTCCGGACGAATAGGCTTTAGCCGCGGAAATTCAGCTCAAGCAGGACGTTGTTCGGGTCATTGACGAACACCTGACGCAGGTTGATTGACGGAATGTCATTGCGGCCAAAACTCAGGCCGCGGGCATTTAACTTTGCGATCGTGCCGTCGAAATCATCACATTCAAAGGCAATATGGTGGATGGCGCCGGTCGGATCGCCGGGCACGACTTCGCGCGGGATGGTGTTGTCGGTGCCGAACAGGTTGAGGTGGATCACCGCACGATCACCAATATACAGCCATTGGCGCTCAGAAGGGTCGCGTTGCGGGGCGGTGCGCGCCTCAAGGCCCAGAAACTCGGCATAGAAGGCAATGGTGCCTGCCATGTCGTGGGTCTGGATGTTGATATGGTCGAGGTGTTTGGCTGTCATCTATTTGAGGATCCAGTGATCGGAAAGTTCGGGGCCGCCGCCGCGATTACCGCTGCCGGCGATGATGTGGATGTCACCGTCAATCACCAGCGCCTGAAAGCCGTGGCGACCAACCGGCATGGGTGGCAGGGTCTGCCATGTGCCGGTTTGCGGGTCAAAGGCTTCGACCTCAGAGTGGGCAGGTACCTGAGCGGCACTTTCGCCCCCCAGAATGATGACTTTGTTGTCTGCGGTGATGGCCGAGGCACCGGCACGCGGGGTCGGGATGGGGGCCGTGGGCGTTGACCAGCTTTGGGTGGCTATATCATAGACATCGACTTCGGGGATGGTCAGGCTCAGGCTATCGCCGGTATCGGCGGCACTGAGGCGGCCACCGGCAGCGTAGATTTTGCCCTCAAGCACGGCGGCATAAACGTGGTCACGCGGACGCGGGGCGTCCGGCAGGGTTGTCCACTGACCGGTCGCCGGATCATAGGCATCCAGATAGGGCACGAAGCCGGAATTATGGCCGCGTTTATTGCCGCCGACGAAATAGATCAGGCCCTCATGTACCACCAGACCGGCACCGCCACGGCGACGCTCAGCGGGGATTTCATGGCTTTGTGACCAGACATTGGTATTTGGGTCGTAGGTCCAGACGTGGGAGAGGATTTCTTCTTCGGGATACGGGCCGCGCAAGGCCCCGATAATGTAGATTTTGTCGTCATGCACCACGGCCTGCATGTGGTTCATTTCGGAGGGGAGGGCCGCGCCGACCGTCCATTTGCCGGTTTTGGGATCATAGATATCCAGTGGCCGTTCCCCGCGTCCGCCAATGACAAAGATGCGGCCATCGACATGGGCGGCAGCACTTTCGTGTCGCGCGGTCGGCTGACCTTCGGCCTCAACCTTTTGCCAGCTTTGGGCCAGAGCGGGGAGGCTTGTGGCTAGAAGGCCTGCCGCAAAGGCAGCGGTAAACAGATGGCGCAAGGTCATGGGTTTAACTCCTTTGGTCAGCTGAGGGCCTATTGAGGCCACACAATGCTTTTGCTCGCAACCTTAAACCCTGCTCTTTTCCATTCAAAAGTACACTGAGGCGAAGCCGAAGGACTTTAGAATGACCTCAGTGGGCCTCATCCCAGTTGTCAGCCGCCTTGGCTTCGACCTCAAGCGGCACCGATATGTCTTGCGCCGGAAGGGCGGCATTGGTCATGATCTCAGTGATCACCGGAATGGCGCGGGCGACCTCGGCCTCAGGGGCCTCGAAGATCAGTTCGTCGTGCACCTGAAGCAGCATGGTCGTCTCAAGACCGGCGGATTTTAAGGCCTCAGGCATGCGAATCATGGCGCGGCGAATGATATCGGCGGCGGTGCCCTGAATGGGGGCATTGATGGCCGCACGTTCGGCAAAGGCGCGTTGACCCGCCCCCTTGGCGTGGATGTCGGGAATATGGATGCGGCGGCCAAAGATGGTTTCGACGTAACCGGTTTCTTTCACCTGCGCCTTTGTGGCGTCCATATAGGCCTTGATGCCGGGGAAACGCTCGAAATAGGTTTTGATGTAACGCGCGGCCTCGGCATTATCTATGCCCAGCTGATTACCCAGACCAAAGGCCGATATGCCGTAGATGATGCCGAAGTTGATCGCCTTGGCGCGGCGGCGTACTTCGGACGGCATGCCTTCGACCGGCACGCCGAACATTTCAGAAGCCGTCATGGCGTGAATGTCGATGCCGTCGCGGAAGGCTTTTTTCAGCTGTTCGATGTCGCCAATATGAGCCAGCAGGCGCAGTTCGATCTGGCTGTAGTCGGCGGAAATAAGCTTATGGCCGTCTTTGGCGATGAAGGCGGTTCTGATCTTGCGCCCTTCGGCGGTGCGGATGGGGATGTTTTGCAGATTGGGTTCATTGGACGACAGACGCCCAGTGGTCGTCGCAGCCAGATGATAGCTGGTGTGGATGCGTTGAGCCGGATTATGGGCATGTTCAACCAGTGCGTCCGTATAGGTGCCCTTAAGCTTGGCCAGTTGCCGGTAGTCAAGCAGTAATGTGGCCAGAGGCTGTCCCTTTTCGGCCAGTTCCTCAAGCACCTTAACGTCCGTCGCCCATGTGCCTGAGGCGGTGCGTTTGCCGCCTTCGAGTTTCAGCTCATCAAAGAAAATTTCCCCCAGTTGTTTGGGCGAATTGAGGTTGAATGGACGACCGATGATTTCGTGTGCTTTGGATTCCAGTTCGCCCATGCGCACGCCAAAGTCCTGAGAGAGTTGGCGCAGTACCTGAGGGTCAACGCGCACGCCCTCAAGCTCCATGTCCGACAGTACCTGCGGCATGGCGCGCTCAAGGGTCTCATAGACGGTCAGCTTACCGGCCTTTTGCAGGCGTGGTTTCAGTACGTGCCACAGACGAAGCGTAATATCGGCGTCTTCGGCGGCATAGGCAGTGGCTTCTTTGAGCGCGACATCCTTAAAGGATTTCTGCGCCTTGCCGGAACCGGCGACCTGCTTGAAGGGGATCGGCGTGTGGCCGAGGTGCAGTTCGGACAGCTCATCCATGCCGTGGCCGTGCAAACCGGCCTCAAGGACATAGGAAATCAGCATGGTGTCATCATAGGGCGCGACACGGATGCCATAGCGCGACAGGACACTAAGGTCATATTTCAGGTTCTGGCCGACCTTGAGGACGCCTTCGTCTTCCAGCAGGGGTTTAAGCGCGGCGAGGGCGACCTCAAACGGAATCTGTTTCAGCTCATCGCCCGAAAGCGCCAGCCCACCGTCATCGGCCCTGTGACCCAGTGGAATATAGGCGGCTTTGTTGACATCATAGCTTAAGGACACGCCCACAAGGCCTGACTGGGTAGAGCTTAAGGAGTCGGTTTCGGTATCGACGGCGACCACGCCTGCGGCCTGACACTGGGCGACAAAGGCGGTCAGGGCGTCGATGTCCTGAAGACAGAGATAGCCGTCATAATTAACCGGTGCCAGCAAGGCTTCGGAGGTGACGGCCTTGGGGGCTGAAGCCGCGCCATTGGTGCCGAACAGCGGGCGGTTGACCGGTGCGGCCATGGAACGGTTGTGTGTTACTGCCCCTTCCATCGCGCTTAGGGTGCCGCCGACACGACGGGCCAGACTGGCGAACTCCATCTCGGCGAGGAAGGCGCTCAGTTCGTTTGTGTCGGGGTCACGCAGCACAAAGTCTTCGATCGGATAGGGTGGGGGCACCTGATCATCAAGCCTGACCAGCTGGCGCGACATCAGAATCTGGTCGCGGAAATCGATCAGGGTTTCACGGCGCTTGGGTTGCTTGATCTCACCGGCGCGTTCGAGAAGCGTATCCAGATCGCCATACTCAATCAGCAACTGGGCGGCGGTCTTAACGCCGATACCCGGTGCGCCGGGGACATTATCGACCGCATCCCCTATCAGGGCCTGTGCATCGACCACCAGTTCGGGCGGCACGCCAAATTTTTCGATGACCTGTTCGCGGCGCATGGGCAGGGATTTGACCGGCTCAAGCATTGATACCTGATCGGTGATCAGCTGCATCAGGTCCTTGTCAGAGGAAATGATCGTCACCTCAAAACCCTGTTCGGCCGCAAGCCGCGCATAGGTGGCGATCAGGTCGTCGGCTTCAAAACCGGCCAGTTCGACGCATGGCGCGCCAAAGGCCTTGGTGGCCTTACGGATCAGGGGGAACTGAGGGATCAGGTCTTCGGGCGGGGGCGGGCGGTTAGCCTTATAGCCATCGTAAATAGCGTTACGGAAGGTCTTGGAACCGGCATCAAAAATGACGGCCAGATGCGACGGGGCATCCTCGCCACGGTTTTCCTTAATCAGCTTATAGAGCATGTTGCAAAAGCCCGACACCGCACCGACCGGCAGGCCGTCGGATTTACGCGTCAGGGGCGGCAGGCCGTGATAGGCGCGGAAAATATAGCCGGAACCGTCAATCAGGACGAGGCGTTTTGCAGACATGGTGGCTCGCTTAGGAAACAGGGTGTTTCTTCATAGAACCATATGGGGGGGATGCCAAGGCATGAAGGCGGGCATGCCTCAGGTCAGGCGGGTTACCATTCACCGATATTGGCAGCGCTGGCCCAGGGTTCCTGCGGCGGCAGGGCGTCGCCCTTTTGCAGGAACTCGATGCTGGTATTGTCCGGTGAGCGCACAAAGGCCATGTGACCATCGCGCGGCGGGCGGTTAATGACCACGCCCATGTCGCTTAAATGCTGGCAGATGGCATAGATGTCATCGACCTGATAGGCCAGATGCCCGAAATTACGTCCGCCGCTATAGGTTTCAGCGTTTCCGTTTTCGTCAGGCCAGTTATAGGTCAGTTCCAGTTCCGGCGCACGCTTGGCACAGGCGTCAGCCTCATCGTAGGGCGCGCTGAGATAGACCAGCGTGAAGCGGCCTTTCTCGGACTCCATACGGTGGGTTTCAATAAGCCCCAGACCGTCACGATAGAATTTCAGTGACGCCTCAAGGTCATGGACGCGGACCATGGTGTGCAGGTAACGCAGGCTCATGAGGGTGCCTTAGTGTTCTTCGTGGCGCGGAGACGGATCGGCATAGTCATGCGCGTGATCCTTATGGACGAACTTGCGGTCGCAATAGCCACATTCGACTTCGCCATCGCCGCCCAGTTCCAGATAGACCAGCGGGTGCCCAAGCGCGCCGCCGCCGCCATTACAGGCAACCTTATGGGTATCAACATAGATGACTTCGGGGGCGGGTACGGTGCTCATGATTTTATCGGCCACTTTGACGGGGATATTGGGCAAAGCCTTACTGTAAAACGCCTCAGGTCGTCAAATACGAAAAACCCCTCTGCCGTTCCCGGAGAGGGGCTTTGAAAAGGTCAGGCGGTGGCCATGCCTCAGAGTTGAACGACCTTTGAGTCTTTTTCAACGTCGGTCTTGAGGGGGTTTTCAAGGCCGTGGACAAACGGCTTGGCGCCGATTTCAAACACGTCGCCGTCCCTGGTCTGGATGCCATCGGCAAACGAAGCGGTGGCCGTACCGAAGCAATGGACATGCACTTCACCCGGCTGACGGAACAGGTCGTATTTGAAGTGGTGATGCTCAAGATTGGCGATGGTGTGAGACATATTGTCTTCACCGGAGATGAACGGCTTTTCCCAGATGATTTCATTGCCGCGACGGATGCGGGCATAGCCTTCGACGTGCGACGGCAGTTCACCGGTCAGGATTTCGGCCCCGATCGAAGCAACGCGCAGCTTGGAGTGCGCCAGCCACAGATAGTTTTGCTTTTCGGTGACGTGGTCAGAGAACTCGTTGGCCAGCGCAAAACCGATGCGATAGGCTTTGTTGTCGTCACCGATAATATAGATGCCGGCCATTTCAGGCTCTTCGCCACCGTCTTCGGCGAATGAGGGCGAGGTCAGGGCGTCACGTGGCCCGACCAGCGTGTTGCCGTTACCTTTATAGAACCATTCCGGCTGCGCGCCGACTTGGCCTTCGGCGGGCTTACCGCCCTTAACACCCATCAGGAACATGCGCATGGAGTCGGTCAGGTTTTCTTCGCCAGCGGTGGCGGCCTTGTGCATCTTGTCACGGCCTTCGGCGGAACCAAGGTGGGTCAGGCCGGTGCCGGTGACATGCAGGTGCGCGGGATCCGGATGATCGATAGGCGCGAGAACACGGCCTTCGGACAGCGCCAGTGCGATATCCACATCTTCGCCCAGACCCTGCGTGGCCACCTGTTTGACCAGAGAATGACCGGCCAGAATGGCGGCGCGTGCCAGTTCGTAGGTCGAGTTTACGCCCTCAATGCGACGGGCAGAGCCATCGTCTTCACCGGCCGCGACACCGCGCGCGCCATCTTTGCCGATATACTGGATCAGACGTAAGGTCATAGGGTTTCCTCAGTGGTTATAACTCAGACAATTAAAAGGGAAATAGGCTCCCATTTCCAATTTGTCAAATCCTGTTTATGCTATGCTTATTGCCTGATTTAAATAGGGCCATTCGGGAATAATAATAAAGATCATGACGACCTCAAAGCCGCGGGTGCAACCCCTAAGACGACAGTCCAAAGCCTCGCCTCCGGCAGGCGCACAAAGCTTTGGGCTTAATTTTCAGGGGCGGTTGCACGGGGCGTTGGCGCATCGTCTGGGGGTTGATATCCTCAAAGGTGTCTATCAGCCGGGTGAAGTGCTGCCGAACGAGATTGATTCGTCTGCCACGCTTGATATTTCGCGTTCGGCCTATCGCGAAGCGATCCGTATTCTGGCGGCCAAGGGTATG
Source organism: Asticcacaulis sp. (assembly GCA_047605545.1). GTDB lineage: Bacteria > Pseudomonadota > Alphaproteobacteria > Caulobacterales > Caulobacteraceae > Asticcacaulis. The sequence goes on from JASGFL010000018.1 coordinate 40,161, forward strand.
GTCGAAAGCCGCCCCAAGGCCGGTACGCGGGTCACGGATCGCAAGCGCTGGAACCTGCTTGATCCCGAAGTGCTGGGCTGGATGTTTGAAACCGAGCCTTCGGATGATTTCGTCAAGGGTCTGTTTGAGTTACGCCTGATCACCGAACCGGCAGCGGCGGAACTGGCGGCGTTGCGGCGCAGTGAGGCCCATCTTAAGATTATGGGTAAGGCGTTGGATGATATGGAAACCTATACGCTGGCGACCGAAGCGGGACGCAAGGCGGATCTGGATTTCCATGATGCCCTGATGAATGCCACGGCCAATGAGGCGCTGGCGAGTTTGTCGCATTCCATCGGCGCGGCGGTGGCCTGGTCGACACGCTTCAAGCAGCGCCATCAGGCTTTGACGCGTGATCCTGTGCCGGATCACCGGCGGGTGTTTGATGCCATTGCCCGTCAGGATTCAAGCGCGGCCCGCTGGTGCATGGAATCGCTGATCCGCATGGCGCTCGAGGACACACAAAAGTCGATGAACATCCAGTATCTGGATTAAAGACGGTTCCCAAAGGGTTGTCTGGCTCGGCTCTGACGGGTGCAGGGCCTGAGGCCCTGCCTAGGGGCGGAGATAGATACGAGTGTCGTTGCGGAACAGGGCGCGCAGGGCATCGGCGTCGCTTAAGCCGATGATCGGTTTATTGCCGTCGAACATTTCTTCGGCCACCAGCCCCAGCGCTTCGCAATAATCAAGGGTCTGGGTCAGGAAATCGGCCTTGTACTGACCGGCGGCAATGCCAAAGGTGCTCAGGCGGGCGCCATAGTCTTCAGGGTTTTTGCCTAAGACATGCTCGATCAGCTTTTTGCGTCCGCGCGGGCCATTGAAGCGATAAAGGGCGGACATCAGCATTTGCGCGGCTTCGGTGGCGTCGGCGGGTTCGCCGCGCGCCAGACAGTTATCGCAACTGCCGCAGGCCTGACCGGTGGTGTCGCCGAAATAGCGGCGCACGCCCTGACGGCGGCAGGTGGCCCCCAGCATGAACTGATGGAAATCGCGGGCCTTTTGTTTCTGGATGCCGAGGTCTGCGCCAGTTTCGTTTTCCCGCAGCCCCAGACGGCGCAAGGCCCAGCCTAGATCGGTTGAGGAATAGAGGCAGACACCGGAGGCCGGTTTGCCGTCACGACCGGCGCGTCCTACCTCCTGCCAGTAGGCTTCGATGGAGGAGGGGGGGTCGGCATGGATGACAAAGCGCACATCGGGTTTGTTGATGCCCATGCCAAAGGCGATGGTGGCGACCATGAGGCGGGTCTTGTCGCTCATGAAGTCTTTGAGGCGCTGTTCACGCACCTGTGCCGACAGGCCGGCGTGATAGGCGTCGGCCTTGAAGCCTTCGGCGTTTAGCTGACGCGCCAGTTTTTCCGAGCCGTCGCGCGAACCGCAATAGATGATGCCGGAAGCCTGTTTTTGCCGACGCAGCATATCGACAATGGTTTTGGCGGCGCTGCCCTGACGGCGCATCAGGCGCAAAGACAGGTTCGGGCGGTCGAAGCTGTCGATGGCTTCAATAGCCTCATCGATATGCAGGGCGCGTTTGATATCGGCGCGGGTGTGCGGGTCAGCGGTAGCCGTCAGGGCCAGTGTCGGCACATTGGGGAACAGGCCTTTGAGTTGCCCCAGCGCGCGATATTCCGGCCGGAAATCATGGCCCCATTGCGAGACGCAGTGCGCCTCGTCAATAGCCACCAGATTGACCGGCAGGCGCGACAGCTTATCGAGCACAAATGGCTGCAGCAGGGCTTCGGGCGACAGGTAAAGAAGGTCGAACTGTCCGTCGCGGGCCTGATCCCACAGGTCGTAACGTGCATCCATAGACAGGGACGAATCGAGCCGAACGGCACGCACGCCCTTATCCTGAAGGGCCTGTACCTGATCGCTCATCAGGGCGATCAGCGGCGAAATGACCAGACCGAAACCGGGCTGCATCAGGGCGGGGATCTGGTAACACAGGCTCTTGCCGCCGCCGGTGGGCATGACCGCCAGCACATCTGCACCCTTAAGGATGGCGCTGATGACCTCGGCTTGACGCCCGCGGAAATCATTATAACCGAAGACCTTATGCAGTACCGCGCGGGCCTTCTCTGCACCGGTTTCGGCGGCAGTCAGATAGTCGGCGGGTGACGAATCGAGCATGAAGGGCCTGAGGGGGGATTACGCGAACGCCTGACCTATAAGCTGCTTCGGGGGCAAAGGGGCAAGACATTTTCACCCATGCGGACAGATGGATGGTGAACAATGTTCATAATGCATATTGAACGATGTTCAGTTTCGTGTTATCTGCGCACATGACTTTTGAAAGAACCATACGGGACAGGTCAGATTTCGCCAAAATTTTCACCAGAAGTTTTGCCATAATTAACGGGTCTGAACGGACGTAAGGTGGATGATGATGAAAATCGATGCGACGGGACTGCACAAAGTCTCCGGTGGTGATATATCCTTAACCTTAAATTGACATTTGCATCCCTGATCCGGCGCTATGGACGGATGAGGGAACAAGGGACTTCTGATGGCAAACGGCACGAAACCAAGGCGCCCGCTTTTCAAATCACTGATCTATTGGGGATCGGTGCTGGCCGTATGGGGCGTGATTTTCTGCGTCGGGTTTCTGGCGATTTTTGCCATCGGTCTGCCGGACACTTCGTCTCTGGATAAGGTCGATCGCAATCCGTCGATCACCTATCTGGATCGTTCCGGTGCCTTGATTGCCGTGCGCGGCTCTCAGTTTGCGCCGCCGGTGACGATTGATGAGCTGCCCGACTATGTGCCTGCGGCCTTTATTGCCATCGAAGATCGCCGTTTCTATCATCACTTTGGCTTTGACCCGATTGGTATCAGCCGCGCTCTGGTGCGGAATATGACCAAGAAGGGCGGCAATCTGGCGGGTGGCTCGACCATCACGCAGCAGCTGGCGCGGAACCTGTTTTTGTCTGCCGATCAGAACATGAAGCGTAAGGTGCAGGAACTGATCCTCGCGGTCTGGCTTGAGATCAAATATTCCAAGAAAGAAATCCTCGCGCTCTATATGAACCGCGTCTATTTCGGGGCCGGTGCCTATGGCATCGAAGCGGCTTCGCAGCGCTATTTCAACAAGCAGGCCAAAGACCTGAGCATCGGCGAAGCGGCCATGCTGGCGGGGATGATGAAGGGGCCTTCGCGCTATTCGCCCCTGTCGGATCAGGAACGCGCCGTCAACCGCACGACCGTTGTTCTGAACGAGATGGTGCGCGCCAAGGTCATTACGGTTGAGCAGCGCGACGAGGTCTTCAAGCAGGGCGTCAAGGTCACGCGTACGCTGGCGACCGAACATGCGCAGTATTTTGTTGACTGGCTGGATGTGGAAATTCGCCGCGTCATCGATCTGTCCCAGCTTGAGGACGATTTGATTGTGGAAACCACGCTTGATCTGCCGATTCAGACCGATGCCGAGCGTGCGGTTAAGGCCATGATGGCGCGTGATGCCGGTAAAAAGGTCGAGCAGGCGGCGCTGGTGGCGGTGGATGGCGAAGGCCGTATCCGCGCCCTGATCGGCGGTGTTTCCTATACCGAAAGCCAGTTTAACCGTGCCACAGAAGCCCATCGTCAGGCCGGTTCAGCCTTTAAGCCCTTTGTTTATCTGGCGGCGATGGAAGCCGGTTACACGCCCATGACGCCGGTGGTTGACGAACCCTATGCCATTGGCGACTGGGCGCCGGAAAACTACACCAAGAAATATCTGGGCGATATCACCCTCCAGACGGCCTTAAGCCAGTCGGTGAACACGGTGGCGGCCCGTCTGGCCAATGATGTCGGGCGTAATAATGTCGCTTCGGTGGCCCGTCGTCTGGGGATTGATTCCAAGATCAATACCGATCCGGCTATGGCGCTGGGGACCGCAGATGTTACGCCTCTGGAGATGGCGCAGGCCTATGTGCCCTTCTCGAATGGCGGCTATAAGGCCAATGCCCACGGGATTATCCGTATACGGACGACAAAGGGGAAAATTCTTTATCAGTACCGTATGCGCGAAGACGGCAAGCGGGTGCAGGTGATCAATAATCCGTCCCTGACCTATATGAACCAGATGATGCGGGATGTGGTGCGTTCCGGCACCGGTACCGGTGTCCGTCTGTCGAACTATGACATTGCCGGTAAGACGGGCACGACCTCTGATTACCGCGATGCCTGGTTCGTCGGCTACACGGGCGGCTTCACCACGGCGGTATGGGTCGGGCGTGATAACAATACGCAGATGAGCCGTGTAACGGGCGGCGGAACGCCGGCGGCTATCTGGCGCGAGTTTATGACCAGAGCCCTGACGCGTATCAAGGTCAGTCCGATTCCGGCTGGCGCGGCGGGTGAAATGCCTGTGGTTGATCCGGTGACGGAACTGCTGGGGGCTGAGGCCAGTGCGGGGACAGGTGAGCCTGTGCCGGTGACGGTCGAGCCTGCCCCTCAGGCGCAGGCTCCTAACAGTGTCGATGATCTGTTCTCGGAAGCGCAGCAGAACGCAGAATAGTCTATCGCGTCAGGTGCAGGATTGGAAACGGGCGTCCCTGATCGTCTGTTTCCGAGCGGCGCACGACCCTGAAGCCCATATGCTTATAGAAGGCCGTGGCTTCGGGGTTCTGTTCGTTGACATCAACGCTCTGGCCACTGTTGAGGGCAAAAGCATGTTCGACAAGTTGGCGGCCTATGCCCTGCCCCCTGAGGTCGGGATCAAGAAACAGACTGTCGATATGGGGGCCGGTAAGGCCCATAAACCCCGCTATCCCGCCTTCATGTTCGGCAACCCAGAGGGGGGCCGCAGGCAGGTAGGTTTTGGTCACTATCTGCGAAATTTCCTCAAAGGCGGCCTCATCAAGAAAATGATGGGTGGCGCGAACCGACCGTGTCCAGATGTCCGCCAGCGCGGGCGTATCGGCAGGCTGTGACAGGCGAAGAATGATCATGCACCGGTTTGGGTCAGGCGGAACGGATCGGCGGCATAGACGCCCAGAATCTCGACCTCATCGGCGAAAAAGGCCAGTTCTTCAAACGCCAGTCTTAAGGCCGTATCCGAAGGCTGGCCGCTGACCTCGGCGTAGAAGAAGGTCGAAGTAAACAGGCCGTCGCGGATGTAGGATTCAAGGCGCACCATATTGACGCCATTGGTGGCAAAACCGCCCAGCGCCTTATAGAGCGCGGCGGGGATATTGCGCACGGCAAAGACGAAGCTGGTCATCATGGTGTCGGTTACCGGCTCACTCTCGTGGCCCTGCGTCGTCAGCACCAGAAAGCGGGTGGTGTTATTGTGCGCGTCCTCAAGATTGCGGCGCAGGATCTTGAGGCCATAAAGCTCTGCGGCGATTTCCGGCGCAATGGCGGCGCGTTCGGGATCGGGGTTTTCGCTCAAGGCCCGCGCGGCACCGGCGGTGTCATAGAACTGCTCCGAACGGATGCCCAGCGTCGCCAGATTTTTGCGACACTGCATCAGGGCCATGGTGTGCGAAAAGGCGACCTTGATGTTCTCAAGCGTGCTGTCGGGATTGCCCATAAGGGTCATTTCAATAGGCAAAAACCGCTCGCCTATGATCTTAAGGCCAGAGTGCGGCAGCAGGTGGTGTACGTCGGCCACGCGTCCGGCCAGAGCGTTTTCCACCGGTATCATCCCCAGTGCACACTCGCCTGAGGCAATGGCGTCAAAGGCAGCTTCGAAAGAGGCAAACGGGGTCGGCTCATAGTTGGGAAACCAGCGACGGCAGGATTGATGACTAAAGGCACCGGCCTCACCCTGATAGGCGATTTTTTTCAGGTTCGGGCTGGCGGGCGTCGTCATGAGGGATTCCGGTCACTAAGATATCAAGGCTTCGTGCATGCGCCAGTTTTGCCGTTATTTCAAGTCTGGGGCAGTATGATGCCTATGCGCAGGTGTGACGATTTGACACGGAAGGGCCGGTTTTGTAGCGGATTTTCGGTTTGGGCGGGAAAACGACCTTGCGTCTTGGGCAGTCACGTGTCAGAGAGCCGCATATAAAAGCTTTAATTCGCGGCGAAAACCGCGTGGTGTCGTTACCCTTCTGTTGACAGGGCCGCCATCCGCTTTAAGTTTCGCCGCACCACCGAAATGAGTCAGGACGTCTGAGCGGCATGAGCGGAGACCTTCAGTTAAATAAAATTTTCGGCGCTGGCCTTGCGGCGGCGCTGGTGATCGTTGGCGTACGCGTCGGTGTCGATGGTCTTTATCACACCGAAGCGCCTGAAAAGCCCGGCTACTTCGTCGATGTGCCCGAAGAAGCCGCTGGCGGCGGGGCGACGGCCGAGGTCGAGCTTCTGCCCGATTGGGGCACGGTTCTGCCGACCGCTGATCAGGCCGCCGGCCAGAAGGCCTTTGCCAAGTGCGTCTCGTGTCACAATGTGGCATCCGGTGGCCCGGACATGACCGGCCCTGGGCTCTGGGGCGTTGTCGGCCGTCCTCTGGTGGCGCATTCGGGCTTTGCCTATTCCGACGCCATGGTCGCCCATAAGGCCGAGGCACCGAACTGGACCTATGATGAGCTTTATGGCTTCCTGTCGTCGCCGTCCAAGCACATCAAGGGCACCAAGATGGCCTTTGCGGGCATCAAGAACAAGGAAGAGAAGATCAATCTGATCGCCTATCTGCGCGCGCAGGGCTCTGCCGGTTATGCCATTCCGGCACCGGACGCCTCGCGTCAGCCGGGTGCGGCCCCCGCCGAAGGCGCACCTGCCGAAGCGCCGGTCGCTACGCCGCCGTCTGATCCGGCCACGACGCCCGCAGGCGATCCGGTGGCGATGGTG